>SXUP01000048.1 GCA_005790505.1 Actinomycetota bacterium | reverse complement strand
TGGCTCCATCGTTGGCCGACACGCAGCGGAATTGATAAGTATCGTTGCGCTCGCAATCACGGCCAATCTCAAAGTAACCGATATAGAAGAGAGTCTGCTTGTTCATCCAGCACTTGCCGAAGCACTTGCCGAAGCAGCCGAGTGATCTTTATTCGATCACCACAACAACGTCACCAGCGCCAACCGTCTCACCGATTTTGACATTAATGGAAGTTACTTTTCCAGTTTTGTCGGCCTCTATTTGATTCTCCATTTTCATCGCTTCCAAAACTACAACTGCTTGACCTGCTTCAATATTTTGTCCAACCTCAACGAGAATCTTGACGATTGTTCCTTGCATTGGAACACTGACTTTGCCGCTACCGCCACCTGCACTACCCGCGGTCGCCGCCGCCCGAACAGGCCGCTTGTTCTTGGCGGCGCTCGTAGTCGGGGCAGATTCTGGAACCCACAACTTGACATCAAATCGGCGACCGTTGACTTCGACAGTGGTCGTGCGCTCAACCATTGGAGCATCGTTGTTATCGGTGGGTGCAGATGCAGATGGTGCGCCGATGCCAGAGAGATCGAGGGTTTCTTCTACCCATTTCGTGGAGTGCGTGACCGCTTGAAAATCAGGATGCTGCAGAATTGCAATGTCGGCAGGAATTGTTGTAGCGATTCCTTCAACAATCATCTCGTTTAGCGCTCGGACCGTACGCGCGATTGCAGTTGGTCTGTCTTTGCCCCAGACAATGACCTTGCCGACTAAATTATCGTAGTACTGACTGATTGTGTCACCTGTTTCATAACCACCGTCAAAGCGCACACCAAAACCATCCGGAGCAACAAGTTTGCCAATCAGACCAGGAGAAGGCAGAAATTTTCCTCCCGCAGGGTTTTCAGCGTTAATACGAACCTCAATGGCGTGACCACGACGAGCAGCCAAGACTTGCTTTTGGTTCATCGGAAGTTTTTCACCACTCGCCACACGAATTTGCCACTCGACAAGATCGATTCCAGTGATGAGTTCAGTGACAGGGTGTTCAACTTGGAGACGAGTATTCATCTCCAAGAAAAAGAATTCGTTATCTTGATAGATGAATTCAACTGTTCCGGCGTTGTAGTAACCAACAGCTTTGGCAGCCTTGACGGCTGCCGCCCCCATCGCCTCTTCAATCCCATCAGCGAGACCTGGCGCTGGAGCTTCTTCAATTAGTTTTTGATGTCGCCTCTGCGCAGAGCAGTCGCGGGTGCTGATCCACACAACATTTCCGTGTTGATCACCAACAAGTTGAACTTCGATGTGCCGTGGCCAGGAAAGATATCGCTCAACGTAGATTTCATCACGACCGAAGAAATTCTTTGCTTCACGCTGTGCTGAGTCCATTGCTTCTTGGACCTGTTCTGCGGAGTGCACAACTTTCATTCCGCGCCCGCCGCCACCAAAGGCCGCCTTAATCGCGACTGGCCAACCACTTTGGTTGCCGAAGTCTTGAATTTCTTTTGCTGTTGTTACAAATTCAGTTGTCCCGGGAACGATCGGTGCACCACCTCGCAGAGCAGCTTTACGACTGGAGACTTTGTCACCCATTTCTACAATTGCTGCTGGGGGAGGCCCGATGAAGGCAACGCCGAGGTCCGTAATGGCTTGCGCGAAGTCGGCATTTTCGCTAAAGAATCCGTAGCCAGGATGCACCGCGTCGGCGCCGCTTTGAGTGATGGCGTTGAGGATTGCATCCGTGTTGAGATAACTCTCTGCCGCAGTTTGCCCGCCAAGTGCCCAAGCCTCGTCAGCGAGTCGGACATGGAGCGCATTACGATCTAGTTCCGAGTACACGGCAACGGTGGCGATTCCCATCTCGCGGGCAGCACGAATCACCCGAACTGCGATTTCACCTCGGTTAGCTATCAGAATTTTTTTAAGCACGGGTTGATAGTTTGGCGCAATGGACACCCCCGCAGCGAGCCAATCCACAAACTGGCTGATTCAGAGGGTTCCCCAGACAGGCAGTACAAATGTCGATCTGCTGGGGCAAGCCCAATTGGGAGCGGCTCACGGCACCGTATTGCAAGCGGACTTCCAGACTGCTGGTCGGGGAAGGCTGGATCGGGATTGGCAGGCACCATCGGGAACCAACTTGTTGGTCTCGCTACTTTTTCGGGAGGTTCCACACCACATTCATGTTCTAACTCAGATGGTGGCGCTTGCGGCGAGCCGAGCCGTCTTCAATGCAACAGGAGTGCAATCACAATTGAAGTGGCCCAATGATTTATTAGTTGGTGGTAAAAAACTGGCAGGAATCCTGGCTCAAGCAGGCGGTCAAGTGAGCAATGGATTACCTGATTATGTGGTGGTCGGGATTGGTCTGAATGTGGGGTGGGCTCCCCAGGACGCCACATCGCTGCGTCAATGTATGTGGAAAAGAGAAATCACCCCGCATGATCTCTTACTGGAGATGCTGACAGAACTTGATGGACTGCTCGCACTCACGAGTCAGCAACAGCATCATAAATATAAACAGGCACTTGAAACAATCGGCCAACGAGTACGCGTTGAAATGCCCGATGGTTCTTTGGTCATTGGTGAAGCAGTTGATGTGGAAGCCGATGGTCGGCTAGTTGTGCTTGAAGATAACTCTGTTTTTCACCTTATAGACACGGCTGATGTTGTGCATTTGCGCTCTGCATGAAGCGCCATAATCACAAAATTGACTCAGTGACCGATTGACGCAGCGTCGGTTGGCTACCGTGGGAATGTGCTGTTTCAAGAGCGTCTCGATCGGGCTGGAAAGCTCCCGCGCTGGGTTCTGATTGGAGTCGTTGCAGTTGTAATTTCGTTGGCTGGAGCATTGGGCATTGTGCGTGCGACCGGAACACAATTTGATGCGGTGAAACGTGTGCCATCAGTTGCGGCTGTGCTGTCGGTTCCAACAGTTGGTTTGGAAAATTATTTACTCGTGGGTTCCGATACGCGCTCAACCACTGATCCAACTGATTCGGATTATAAAAATATTGGCTCTACCGAGGTCACGGGCGGACAGCGATCAGACACGATGATGATCTTGCGATATGACGCCACGACCAAGGGTGTTGCTCTGTTGTCGGTTCCGCGTGACTTGTGGGTAAAAATTGGGGACAGTGACAGATCCAATCGTCTAAACACCGCATACCAAGAGGGCCCAGAGGTGTTGACACGCACTGTGCAGCGGGCATTGAATATTCCGATTCATCACTATCTCGAAGTGGATTTCCAGGGTTTCAAGGAAATCATTGATGGCATTGGAGGTATTGAGATTTGTGTCAAACGTCCCGCTCGAGATAGGCGCACTGGGCTTTACATCCGCCGGCGAGGCTGTAGCCAATTAGCAGGCACCCAAGCTCTGGCATTTGTGCGCAGTCGCTTTTATCAGTCCAAAATAGATGGCGTCTGGCAAATGGACGGCACGTCAGACATCGGAAGGTCAACTCGCCAGCGAGATTTCGTCACCGCATTACTCAAAGCCTCGGTAAAACATGTTGCCAGCAATCCGATGACCGCTCACGATGTGATGGCATCATTTGCAAATGCTCTTACGGTAGATCCAGGACTCAAGTTGGTTGACATGGCTCGTAAATTGCGGCCTGCGGCTGATGTTGGTACCGCTTCGTATTCATTGACAGTGGTCAATGACATTATTGGTGAAGCAGAGGTGCTGCGTTTGAGCACCAAATCCAATGATGTATTGGCCTACTTTGCCGGTACCGGGCCAGCACCCGCGCCGGTTCCCAAATAATTTTCACGCATTGCTTTTTCGGTAAGTGGTGCAGAAATATGATGACCTTGTAAAAAATCGCATCCCAAAATGCGCAGGCGATCGACTTGATCTGATGTACTGACCCATTCTGCAATCACCGTGAGATTTAAAGAATGAGCCAACTGAATCAATGAGCGAACAATGGGATCGTCTCCACCGTCCGTGCGCCCAACATCACGAACTAGGGTGCCATCTAGTTTGAGTTGATCCGCTGGGAAAGTTCTCAAGGAAGACAATGACGAGTAGCCAGTACCAAAATCATCAACGGCGATACGCACGCCTTGTCGTTTGAGCGTAGTGACAGTACGAAGAATCGTCGGATTGTTGTCAATCAGAGTTGACTCTGATGTCTCTAGTACGAGTTGATGAGCGTCGAGACTTGTTTGAGAAAGAATTGTGCTGACACGGTCAACAAAAGTCGTATCGGCTAACTGGCGACGTGAGACATTTACATGGAGGGCGGTATGCCGATCAAGGAGCCCTGAATCTATCCAGCCCCGTATTGCTGTAGATGCCGCGCCAAGGACCCAGTCTCCGATGGGATTTATTAGGCCGGATTCTTCTGCTAGTTCTAAAAATGTCGCGGGAGATAGTTCACCTCGTTCTGGGTGGTTCCAGCGCAAAAGTGCTTCAATTGCGACGGTGCGATTGGTGTGTGCCGAGATTAGTGGCTGGTAAACAAGGCTGAATTGACGAGCGGCAAGTGCTTGCTCAAGTTGTCCAGAGAGAACCAAGCGTTCGCGAGCAGCACTGTGCATTTCATTGTTATACAACTCACATCTACCACGTCCCCGTTGTTTCGCCCGATACATGGCGGTGTCAGCGCAACGTAGCAATGTGACAGCGGCATCAACAGAGGATTCAGTTCGCAGCATTTCTTGCGAAACTAAGGCAACTCCCACACTTGCGCCTGAATCAATTTCAATGCCTTGCAAAATGAGTGGACCAGTAATTGACAGACGGATTCGGTCAGCAACTTCCATTGAGACATGTTCATCAAGCAGACCTTCGCAGAGCACTACAAACTCATCACCACCGATGCGAGCAACAACGTCACTTGGACGGGTTGCTGTGACTAGCCGTTGCGCAATAGTGACAATAAATTGATCTCCGACTGCGTGGCCGATCGTGTCGTTGACGTGTTTTAGTTTGTCAATATCAATGAATAAAACTGCCACGGTATTTTTTGTCGTGCGACTTCGCTCAATCGCCTCCGCAATCTTTCGGAGAATCAACACCCTGTTGGGTAACGACGTTAGGGCATCATGTGTCGCCTGACGAGTCAACTCCGTCTGCAGTTGGCGAGCCTCTGTGATGTCACTTGCAATTACCGACCAATGGTGCACTGAACCGTCACGGTCGCGAGTGACCTGAACAACAACGGACAGCGTGCGTGGCAGCCCATCAGGGGAACGGAAGCCAATCTCACCATGCCATTTATTTATCGGTGATGTTGGGTCATATTGTTCAAGTAATTCCCGTGGCAGTTGATCTCTTATTGCTTGCATAAATGTGCGAGCAGCAACATCGGTGTTGGTCAACGAAGATTCGGTGACACCAATCATTGTCGTGGCGACTTCATTTGCAAATTGCAAGTTTCCGGCACGATCAAAAATGAGTACTGCTTCACCTGACGCATCAAGCAAACTTACGAGTTGATGAGAAAGTGCACTTTGTTGCATGGCCGATGTGCAATCAATTGCGGTACCAAAATACTTAGTTACGCCATGAGAAATATTTGACTCGGCCGAGACCTGCACCCAAACTGTTTCTCCAGCAGGAGTGCCGATGCGAAATTGCACTGAAAAAGGTGCACCAGTTTCCTTGTGGGCGCGCCACTGCTGTTCGCAATCAGTGCGTTCTTGAGGCAGGGCATTTACCCATGGGGCAGTGCCAGCAACAATTGCGGCACCGCCCAATACGAGGGTTCGATAGCCGTCATTGGCCCACAGCACACGACAATCCGTGTCGGCTTCAAAAACCCCAATCGGGAGCACCGAAGCGATGTCGTCTGAATTTTCCTTGATGCTCTCAGTCTCTCAGATTGCCCACCCTCGGCGGTGGCACAACCCCGTAGTGTGAACGCCTTATCGCTGATATGTGAAGGTACTGACCGCTAGGTCAGTGCTTGCTTCTTCAATCAGATTGCGCAAAGTAATTGCATCGTCTCCAGGTTGGACTTTGAGCATTTGGTCCAAAGCGTAAAGAGTCAGGGCGTAGGAATGAACTGTGCCCTTTGGTGGACAAGGCCCCGTGTAGCCAACGACACCGCCCGAATTTTTGGCGACCACTGATTCAGGGCTGGCGCCACCTGCGACGAAGCCCCCCGTAGTGGGCGCAATATTGGCGACAACCCAGTGCAAATAGTTTGGCGCATCATCATCTGACAGAACGAGAGCAAGCGCTCCGACCGTTGGGTCAATACCCGACCAAGTTAGGGCGGGTGATGAGTTGACCCCGTCGCATGTAAAAGAAATGTCGATTTCGTCATCAGGCTCCCAGGGCACCAAAAGTGTCATCGCTGATGTCGCAAGATCATCACCCTCTGCAGTAGTCGGCGCAGCCGGCGCAGTGGTGACGATGGCGATGGATTCGTTTTGATTGATGAGGGGTGCTTTCATGTCGCGCCCGTCGTTGCGAGAGCAACCCGCAAGTCCAATAGCCAGCACGGCAACACAAATGATCAAAACGCTTCGAGGACGACTCATATCCTCTCAGACTATTCACTCGGTTCTAAGTCGGTGGCAATCAGTGGATTTTTACTAACCTGTCGTTATGTCCATCCCTCCTCTGTCTGCAGAGCAGGATCGACTCTGCCTGCTGACAGTGCATGCTCATCCTGATGACGAGGCGAGCAAGGGGGCTCCAACCGTGGCCAGTTATTTCGCCGAGGGTGTGAGGACAGTTTTAGTTTGTTGCACTGGTGGTGAAGAGGGCGACCTGAATAATCCTTTGCTGCGTGAACCAGGTCAGCCATTTTTTGGACTGACCCCAGAGCAAGAACGGCTTTTGATGGGGCCGATTCGGGCAATTGAACTGCAGAATTCTTGTGATGTGATTGGGTTTGATGCTCTTCACATGTTGGGATACCGGGATTCAGGAATGGCAGATAGCGACGCCAACAACAATCCAGAGTGTTTTCATATGGCCCAAATTGATGAAGCAGTAGGCCGACTGGTGCGGATTATTCGGTTGGAAAAACCACAGGTAATTCTTACTTACAACGACGACCAAACCGGATACCCACATCCTGATCACCTCAAAGTTCATGACATCAGCATGTTGGCATTCCAACGTGCTGGTGATTTCAGCTGGTATCCAGAGTTGGGCGAACCATGGCAGCCACAAAAAATGTATTTCAGCGTGTGGTCAAAAGAACGATTGATGGCAGTCCATCATGCCATGATCGCAAAACTTGGCGAGTCTCCCTACGACGAAAAATGGTTGAGTCGCCCTTCACAAGACCACCGCATTACCACTCGACTCGAGATATCAAAGTATCTCGGCGTGCGAAGTGCTTCACTGCGCGCGCATGCAACTCAGGTCGATCCAACGGCCAAATGGTGGTTTGGGCTTGATGATCAAGAAATGGCGGACCTGTATCCGTGGGAAGATTGGGTGTTGGGTGTTTCATCTGTGCCGTTGCCTGATGACGGCGCTCTGGAGGACGATCTGTTTGCGGGTATTCGCAAAACCGATCTGTTCGAAATTAGGCAATAGTTGTGCACACAGTTCAGTACAGGGTGATTTTCTCAAAGACAGATGAAGTTGTCCATGGACCCGACGATGCTGATGTCGTCTTGCGAATTGCGGCCAAGGATGCGGCGCTAAATCCCTCGCTGGCGTTTATGACGGGCAAATTAAAAGCACAGGGCCGCACGGGTGTCTTGTTTGGGGTGCTGTCAAGCGGTGAGGCTGAGGCTGTTATCGCGCGGCTCGCATCGCGCTCCTGAGTTCGCGATACCCGATCAGCGTTGCCCCGCTTTTTTTCACGAGTGAAATAAATTCTGAGTCGGTGGTTACAAGGGCAAGGTCATCCACCCATCCAACTGCTGTTTCCCCGAGTGCTTGAACCTCTGGAGTGTTGATTGCGGGCTGGATGTGAATCTCGGTGACGCCTGGTTGAAGTTGCAAAATGGCATCCACTACGCGCTCGCGGCTGCCGGCACGCCAGTCATGGTCGAAATGATCAGGGAACAAGATGTTTTCTTGAGAAGCGAGGTCTCTAAACGGGAATCCTGCTTGTTCTGAGGAAACGGTAGAAGGCAGACGAATCGGCAGAGAAAATTCGACCGCTAGTTCAAGATAAATATCAAAAAATTCTGGTCGTAAAGTGATCACGCTCAAGTGTGGAGCAAGGTGCGTCACATCGATTCCCCAGGCGAGTGCTCGCTCAATTTGGGCACGACACTCTCGCAGGACTTCGTCGCTGTCGGCATGTTCCCATAGATCTGTGACTGTGCGCGGAAATCCACCTTCGCCGGACAACAAACTTGGGGCATGGGTGATCGGACCCCATCGATAATTGGCATGTTCAGCATTCAGTGTGAGATGAACGCCGATGTCTTCGCCGCGATATTGCTGGGCGGCATGCTTAGCCCATGGTGCTGGAACCATCAAAGATGCACAAGTTGCGATGCCTTTGCGAAGCGCCATATAAACGCCCTCATTAGCAGCGTGACATGAGCCCAAATCATCACAACTCAAGATGACAAGGCACTTGTCATCGTCATAGCCAAGTAGGGAGTTCAGCGTGGGAGAGTGTGACCCGCCTTTAGATGCCATGCTTGAACGCTATCGGGGGCATGCTCCCCAAAGACCTATTGCGGCTGCGTTGGCAGCGTTGGCAGCGGTAGCAAAATACGGTGCGTGGGCAGTGTTGGGGGCGATCGACATTATGCGGGCGAAACCTTGTTGAACTAGCTGCAAGTTGACAAAGACATCGTCTGCTTGGCGATAAACATATAGCAGCAGCCGCTGGTATCTGTCGCGTGCTTCTTCGTCTCGCTCAATGCGAACTTTGGTGCCAGCAGGCAACATTGCCTTTAAAGCCAGTGATGCCTCGAGGCCATAACACTGAACAGGTGTGTTTGGCTTGACGGTTTCTGGTGTGTCAATGCCAATCAGACGTACTTTTTCTTTCTTCCCATCAATAATCAAGACCAATGTGTCACCGTCAACGACACGATCTACGGTGACACTCGCACTCGATCGGGTCGAAGTTTTGGTGCCAGAACTACATGCACTGCCCAACAATATGAGTACACAGAAATATGACCGAGCCGATGTTCGAGAAAGATTCGTGTTGTCCGCCCTGACCTAGATGCGTTCGATAAGTGTTCCGGTGCCGAGTCCGCCACCACAACACATCGAGATAAGGGCGTATCTTCCGCCGATGCGCTCAAGTTCGTAGAGAGCTTTTGTTATTAGAAAGGATCCAGTGCAGCCAAGTGGATGACCTAAGGCGATTGCACCTCCATTTGGATTCGTTTTTTCAAGGTCGGCACCGGTAGCACGTGCCCACCCCAACACAACCGAGGCAAATGCTTCATTGATCTCAAACGTGTCAATGTCGTCAATGCTCAAGTTATTGCGCTCAAGCAATCGTTTTGTCGCTTCTATCGGACCTGTCAACATCAGAATTGGATCTACTCCAACGAGACATGTGTCTACAACGCGGGCGCGAGGGGTGAAGCCGAGTTTTGATGCCTTGCTTTCTGTCATCATCAGAATCGCAGCGGCTCCGTCAGAAATCTGTGAGGAGTTGCCCGCAGTGTGGACACCGTTTTCACGAGCAACGGGCTTGAGTTTGGCAAGCGATTCAAGTGAACTTTCGCGGATGCCTTCGTCGCGCAGAACTGTGTGCGTTGTGCCGGTTGGCTTGCCTTCTTCATCTAGGTCTGGGGCCGTAACAGGAATCCATTGTCCGTCGAAGTGTCCTTGATCCCAGGCGCGCGCGGCACGCTGCTGAGATGACAAGGCAAGTTCATCTGTGTCTTGGCGGGTGATGTTATACAGTTCTGCGATGCGCTCGGCGCCTTCGAATTGAGAGGTGAATTCGTATTGTGAAAAATATGACTTGGGAATCGGCACACCGAGACCAAGTTTTTTGCTGGAGTTGATGCCGATCGGAATACGGGTCATGACTTCGACCCCGCAGGCAATTGCAATGTCGACTACACCAGAGCCCAGCATCGAAGTTGCGACGTTGGTTGCCTGCTGAGATGATCCGCACTGGGTGTCAAGTGTTGTGGCAGCAGTTGTCAAAGGTAAACCCGCTGCCAACCACGCGGTTCTGGTGATATTGAAACTCTGTTCTCCGACTTGGCTGACACAACCACCCACAACTTGCTCCACAAGACTCGGATCGAGACCAGTGCGATCGACCAAGGCTTTTTGTGCCAATCCCAGGAGGTCTCCGGGATGCATCGATCCCAAGCCACCCCCGCGGCGACCAACTGGTGTGCGAAGAGCATCGACAATGACGACAGAAGATGAAGAAGAAGTTGACATGCGATGCATCTTATTGGCACCGCCGACAACTACCGTCAGTGGGCAATGGCTGCCCACAAAACTGACTTTATCCCGACGATGCAGCCCAGCAGTGATGCGCAAGCCAATCGTTACATATATGTCGTGGGCAGTGCTGTGTGGGTGCAAGACATCGTCGTTGACGAGCGGTGGACCACACATTTTTTGGGGATGCACGGCGATACTGCCTGCTGGGGAGTCGATGTGCCCCGCGGTCAAGACCCTGCGGATGGAGCAGCGATTGATTTGCATACGTTTTATGGTCGAGCGACACACACCGAGTGGATAGTCGCTGGGCGGGCTGTACAACTCGTGGAGTGGGGTCGCACCAGTCAATTTTGTGGACGCTGCGGAACACCTACTCAAATCGGTCACTACGAGAGAGCATTCAGTTGTCCGTCGTGTCGACTGATGGCTTTCCCGCGTCTTGCTCCGGCTGTCATCACTCTTGTGACGCGCGGTCATGGCATGGACGAAGAAGCCTTGTTGGCACGAGGCGTCCAATGGCAAATACCGATGTACTCGTGTTTGGCGGGTTTTGTCGAGCCCGGTGAAAACCTCGAACAGGCAGTCACCAGAGAGATTTTGGAAGAAGTGGGTATCGGCGTGACCGACGTGCGATATGTAGCAAGTCAGCCATGGCCTTTTCCGCATTCGTTGATGCTTGGTTTTCATGCCCGCTATGACCACGGAGACATTGTGTGCGACGCCACTGAAATTATGGACGCCAACTGGTATCGCCGTGATGCATTGCCGATGATTCCACCTGGCATTTCAATCGCACGACGGTTGATTGATGATTGGTTAGGCAATCAATGACCGATTAGCCATCGCCCTGACTGTAATTCATCATCGAGTCACGCTTTAGAATGACGATATGACAAATTTGAATCTAGGACGCGTTGGTCTATGGGCTTTTGATTTCGATCTGCAGCCCATGAAGACCGCTCAATCTGCAGTTGCGCGCATTGAAGAAATGGGATTTGGCACAGTTTGGGTTCCAGAAGCTGTCGGACGTGAACCGTTTGCATCAACATCACTGCTTTTATCGGCAACGCAGAATCTTATTTTGGCAACCGGCATCGCTAGTTTGCATGCCCGAACGGCAATGACGATGCAGGCCGGATGGAAGACGGTGACCGAGGCATTTCCGGAAAGATTTGTTCTTGGAATCGGAGTCAGTCATCAACCAATGGTCGAAGGGGTTCACGGCAACTCCTATGACAAACCGTATTCCAAGATGGTGCAATATCTCGACGCGATGGATCGTGGCATGTATTTTGCATCTCAACCAAGCACGCAACCACGACGCATGTTGGCTGCACTTGGCCCAAAGATGCTCAAGTTGGCGGCCGAACGCACAATGGGCGCACATCCATATTTTGTGCCGGTAGAGCACACTGCAGTTGCGAGACAGGCGATCGGGGCAGATGCAATGTTGGCGCCTGAAACTGCAGTTGTGTTTGAGACGGACCCTGTCAAGGCTCGTGACATCGCCCGACAACATATGAAGACATATTTGGGTCTTCCCAACTACACCAACAATCTCAAGCGCTTGGGTTGGACGCAAGCAGATATTGATGGGCCAACAGACGCACTCGTGGACGCCATCGTGGGGTGGGGATCAACAGAACAAGTAGTTGCCCGCATCAAGGCTCATCTTGACGCTGGTGCCAACCATGTCTGCGTGCAAGTGCTCACTGACACACCAGGAGTTCTTCCGTTGGCGCAATGGAAAGAACTTTATGAGGCCACGAAGACACTTTAAAGCCGATGCAAACAGCTGATTTTGTAGACGCTCTTGATCGCGACGGAAACGAACTGGCAAAAGTTGCCAAAGATCGGCTTGATTCAATCGTGCCCTCTTGTCCGGGATGGACGATCTCTGATCTTGTGTGGCATACGACGCGCGTGCATAATGCCCATTGTCAAATTGTGCGCGACGGCGTGCAGGGCTTTGACAAGTTAGTTCCCGTCAAACGTGCTGAGGACGATGAACTGATCAAGACATATTCAGCAGGTCTTCAAGAACTTATCGGCGTGGCTAACAATGCTGATCCAGAAGCAACGATCTGGTCCTGGACCGGTCCAGTGCGATCATCGTGGGCGATACGTCGTGTGGCTCACGAGACTGCGGTCCACGCTTGGGATGCGGCCAACGCCGTTGATTTGGGTGTTGCCATCGAATCAGAATTGGCAAGTGACGGGATTGATGAGTTTTTAGAAAATTTCTTGCCGCGTGGGCGCAAAGGGGCGCTGGCCGTCGGGGGAAGCGTGCATATTCATTGCACTGATGTGGTCGGGGAGTGGACGATAACGCAATCAGATTCAGGGGCATTCGTCGTGCTTGGAGAACACTCCAAAGGAACCTGTGCCATTCGAGGAGCGGCGAGCGATGTGTTGTTAGCACTGTGGCGACGACTACCGCTCACGCAAGTAGAGATAATTGGAGATGTCGGAGTCGCCCAAAGATTTGTGGACCATGCCGCGCTTTAGTTAACGAAATTCAATCGTTTTCCAGGCAGTTGCATTGCCTGCTGAGTCAAGGACTCTAAATTGAATCGCTCGTGAGCCGACTGGAACTTTGATTGAGTGCCGCGCAGTTTTACTCGAAACAGCATAACGAATCACTGTTTTCTTTTTTGTTGCATCACGCACTTCGATTCGAGCAATGCCAGATGCATTATCGTGGGTGGACAGAGTCAAGCGGGTACGCGCACTTGATGTGGCGATACCTTTGTTTATGACAAACTTTGGACCAACCGTGGCGGCAACAACAACAGGTGCCACGACATCAGGTTTTGTAGTTTTTGCGGGTGCTGCGATATCGACGGGAGAATCTGTGTTGTCGGGTGATGTTCGTGCAGCCGTAAGCGTGATGCTGTCGCTAAAGACCGCTGATGTGGTGTCGTCGGAAAGAACAAATTTGACAAAGACCGTGCGTGTATCTGCCTTGCTTTCGCCTAGTGCAACGAGTGTCCAGTCAATCTTGGAGTCCAGATCAAAGACTCGCTGGTTTGAAAAGGCGCGGTTGTTAGAGATGATCACAGAGTCAGCGTTGTCTGGGGTCCCAAGACTGAGGACCACGCGGGCAGAGTCGGTGCTGGAGTCGCCATTGTTAATCGAGACCCCGATCGGAGTACGGGTCACAAAACCGATACTTGTGCTTGTCGTTGAGCCCAAACTATTGGTGGCTATAAATCGTACAAAGTAATTGGTGCGCGGTGTCAGGCCACCAAGAGGCACTATTGCTTGGCGTGTCGACCCAGCAGGTGTGCGGGCGACGTAGTACTCGCTGACGTCATCAGCAAAAGAACGATCGGTCGAGACCTGCAATTTGGTAAATGTGCTGAACTCGTTGGAGTTGATTGATGCTTTGATCGTGGCTTCTGTTTGAGAGATATCGGTGGCAGAGACGGCGCTGACAATTGGGGAGCCACCGCGAGTGCGCAATGTGCGAGTGTCGCCAGTTGTGGTGCCCAAGTTATTGGTTGCCACTATTCGGTAGTTGTACTCGGTGGCCAACTTGAGACCGTCAATCTCAAATGAAAGAGATTGATCTGTAGTGCCATTGATCACGCGACTTGGGGTTTGTTGCCCCTGCTCGGGACCTGATGATGTCGGCCAATATTGAACAGATGTTGTCACCCGAGTATCCATTGCA
Organism: Actinomycetota bacterium; assembly: GCA_005790505.1. Lineage (GTDB taxonomy): Bacteria > Actinomycetota > Acidimicrobiia > Acidimicrobiales > Ilumatobacteraceae > UBA2093. The sequence continues at coordinate 52,815 of SXUP01000048.1, read as the reverse complement.
TTGACAGTGGTTTCGATTGTGGCGCCTGTGCCGGTAGTGGTCGCTGAACCGGTAGTGGCGGTTGGCAATGCGCCAACCGTCGTAAATGACACCACGGGCGAAAGAGTTGAGCCCAGTCTGTTGCTTGCGCTAACGCGCACGAAGTATTCCGTACGCGCATCTAGATCCGTGAGATTCACTCGCAGAGCAACGACATCATTGCCCCGAAGAGTTCCAAGAGCGACGGTGTGTACGTCCCGTGTGAAGGATGCGTCTTGGGCATAGGTGAGTTCTGTCGTTGTGGCGAGTTCATGTGGGTGCACGCGCATTGACGCCATGCCTGAGTCGCCATGAATATCAGAGATTGGATCAATGTTGACGGATGGAATCTCACCAGTCGTGGTGAAAGAACCAATCACCGAAGATGTGGAACCAAGAGCGTTAGTTGAACGAAACTGAAAGTAGTAGATCGTCTGGGGATCAAGGTCGGCAAGCACTGTTCTGATTGCAAAAGATGAAAATAGTTTGGCTGGTGTATTTTGCAAAGAAGCCGACAACGCAATGGTGCGAACCGTTGATTCGGCAAGACTTGAATTTTTTGATAATGCCAATACAACGGATGCCTTGTTGCCGTTGGGATTAATACTCGCACTGACGGTCGCTTGCTCCGCTTGCACAGCAGATGCAGTAGGTGACGCAATTGATGGTGTTCCGACGGGCAGGATTTTTCTTGGAAAATAACTGAGGGCATCTCTAGGACCAGGTGGGTTGAATAAATCAAGGCCCCAACACCATGCTTCGTTAGTTGTGGTGAGCATGCAGGTTTTAGACCCTCCTGCACTGATGCTGGCGGCGACAACTCCGTCAGGCAACACTGTCTGGCGAATTGTCTTGCCGCCCAGCGTTGTGCCGGTGCCGAGTTCGCCACTGTCGTTGGTGCCCCAACACAACAATGTCCCTGTTGTTGTCAAACCGCACGTGTGATACCAGCCAGTTGAGATACTTGATAGCGCCGTTCCGGCGGGCAAGTCAACACGCCGCGGGGAGGGACTATCTCTAATGTATGTGCCATCACCAAATGAGCCGTTGTAATTGCGACCCCAACACCAGGCATTGCCAGTGGAGTCAAGAGCGCACGCGCGTTCAAGACCTGCGGTGACCTGCACGATGTTGACGCCATTAGGAATCAAGACGGCAGTCGGATACATAACGCCACCTTGTCTTTGAGAGGATATTGATCCGATGCCAGTTTGACCCTCGTCGTTGGTGCCCCAGCAATATGCTGAACCAGTAGTTGTGGCGGCACAAGTAAATTCGACGCCGGCAGCAATTGAAATTGCGGTTTGATTATTTGGCAACGTGACAAGCACTGGCGTGACGGTGGGTTCGATTATTCCAACACCCAACTCTCCGGTGCTCCAGTTGCCCCAGCAATACACGCCGTTGTTGCTGATCACACAGGCATGAGTTGCACCAACACTCAGTTGCGTGGCGACAACTCCAGTGGGAAGTGCCACTAACACGGGAGTGATTGAGGGTGCCCCAGTCCAGCGCCCAAGCGCAGATTCGCCCCAGCAATAAACTGCGCCAGTTGTGGTGAGACCACAGCTCGTAAAATAATTTCCTGCTTCAATTGAAACAAAACGCACACCAGCGGGTGTAACGACAACTGATGGCACCGTGACTGATGTTTCTCGACTACCCACTCCTAAGTACCCCTGATAGTTCCAGCCCCAACACAATGCTCGGCCGTCCGTGGTGAGCGAGCAATTGCCGCGAAAACCAGCCGAGACATCGCCATATGTAAACGGATCAGCTAACGCAGTTTTAGGGGCGACTGCGACAAGCGCTGACACGGCTGTCAAAAAGCTGACAAGACCAAGACAAAGGGACCGACGAATACTTTTAAAATTGATATTCACACCCTGACCCTATGGCAACGGTGTGACAGGTGCGAGATAACTATTCGGCAAGACCCACGGGGGAGCCATCAATTATTTGGTCAAGGTACTCAGAGAGTCCATAGCCCACTGCGCCAGCGTGTTCACCGGAGGTCATCGTCCACTGGGTCATGCCTTCGCTGATGCGGGTCATTAGCCAATTGCCATCTGGGTCTTGGCGACGATTGCGCAGGGGAATAAGGCTCATGACATCACCCTCAAATCGCCATTCTTTATTGGAACGCGATGAACGCAGGAGACCCGTGACTTTTTGGTGATACTTGTCGTCGCCAACAAATTCTGTGCTCAGTTCGCAGTCGTCACACAGGTGCATTTGCCCGTTGTCCCAGACGAACCCACCACGAGATCCGGGGCCATCTTTTTTGGCGACACGACTAGCCATAAAACCTAAGTCACTTCCAAAGTTGGCCGTCAGCCAACGGTAATACCAAGGTGCTTGCCAATATCTTGGCCCCCACGAGTGATCGCGCAAACCGCAACCGTTGACCTGCCATTCTTCTGATCCAACTCTGATGCTGCCAGTTGCTTCGACTAGTTGTTCGTAATGTCCTTTGGCGAACTCTTCGCCTGGTTTTTCGTGGGGAACATCAGGCTCGCCGCCGAACATGCTTGGCTTTCCTTGTCCCGTGAAAGACAGGTGCACTTCTGCTTCGGCAAATGGATTGTTGGCGAATGCTTCCTTTGGATTCGCCATCTGATGTGGTTCGGTAAGCACGACAACCTTGCCGACGTAATCGATGCGCAATTCTTCGAAGGGTTTCACCATTGTCCAGGTCAATCCACCCGCGTCGAGCGCGTCATTATTTTCGATGCTTGGGCGCTTAAAAATAAAAGCAACTCGGCCATCAGGCAAGTAAATACAAATCGTCATCTCTGCAGTGCCTTCGTTGGCGCGATTACCCATCCGAAACCAACCACCAATTTTTGATGAGGGATCAAAACAATTTATGTACATGCTCTCATTGAAGTTGGACTCAGGTCCTAACTCGTGCATGTATTCATCAGCGGGGTCTAGTCGAATAGCCATTTACAAGACTCTATGTTCTTTGTGCCGATTCAAATTCATCAGAGCTACACAGTTCCAAAAACGCGCGCCTGAAGTTTTCGCATACCGGCAAGCCATCGGTCGCGGTCAGCGGCCTTGCGCTGCTCGTAGGTGGCAACTTCAGGGTGGGGAAGAATCAAAAAGCGCTCCTCGATTATGGCTTGAAATACCACCTCGGCCACGTCGGCAGGCTCTAGAACTACTCCTGCAAACTTGACAACATCACTCCCATTTGGCCCGATGGCGCCGGCAGTTTGGGTTGTCGGTGGATTCAAAAGATTGGTGTTCACACCCTGTGGACATAAACAACTCACCCGCAAACCACGATCTCCGTATGTGATTGACAACCATTCAGCAAATGCCACCGCGCCGTGTTTTGTAACCGAATACGGAGCAGAGCCGATTTGGCTAAGCAGTCCGGCAGCAGATGCTGTACTGCAAAAATATCCTCGTCCCTCAGCGAGCCATTCACCAAGCAGATGTTTTGCTGCCCATCGGTGCGCATTGAGGTTGATGTTAAAAGTTTCCTCCCACATCGCTTCATCTGTTGACTCAAGATCTGTTCCACCGCCAATTCCGGCGTTGGCGAAAAACAGATCGATAAAACCAAAGCGAGCGCGAGCACTGTTGATAAGTAAAATGTTTCCGACCTCGGTTCCGATGTCGCTAACTACTGCCAACGCACTCTGCGGACGGACATTGTTGAGTTCCTGCGCCACGCGCTCAAGTGGCGCCTGATCCCTGTCTGCCAACACCACATTGGCTCCAGCAGCATGAAAACGACGAGAAAGGGCAGCTCCGATACCATTTGCTGCTCCAGTGACTACTGTCGTGCGTCCTTGAAAATCCATAATTTGAGACTAGAAGGTTCAAGATGGTGACCATGCACTGCGGGTGACACAAGTCCTGAGTACGATTTAGCGTAGAAGAGATCAAACGAGATACCGTTCAAGTTATTGTTTAACAGGCAATGGCAAGACAGACGAAAGGCGACAGAAATGACCGATCAGCAAGAAGCAGTGGTAATTACTGAGGCGCTTAGCGTCATCGATAAGGCTCTTGCAGAAATGTTGCGGCGCGAACTCGTCTCGTCTGGTGAGGTTGCAGATTTGTTACTAGACGTCCGCAGTCTTTTGACTGCGACTACTGCAGCCTCCTCCTAGGCGTCAAATGGTTTGATCCTTGAGGGTCAAGAAAAATTGCTGGCGATTGGAAGTGCTATTGCTCCGATTATTGCCCCACAGATGAGCCCAGCCAAAACATCAGAGATGTGGTGGATGCGCACAACTGCTCTACTCAAGGCGACAACTATGGCGAGAACAACCCAAAGCGCACCAAAAGGCCAGCCCGTAAACATTGTGAGGATCATTGCTGCACAGACGGCAGAAGATGCGTGCCCGCTCGGGAAACTAGATGTTCGTGGTGTCCGCACTCCAAAGCGAGCGTCACCCGACAAAGTTGGTCGCTGTCGGGCGAACAGTCTTTTAATGCCTTGATTGACGACCAGGCTTTCAACACCGAGCACCAGTGATAAACAAAGTGCCTGACCGAGTCGATTAACGCTTCCGATTGATCTAATGAGTCCAGCTGCATGCCAGATGATGCTGAAGTCGCCAACAGCGCTTGCTGCACCGAAGATGGCTACAAATGCGCGATGATTGCGTAGCGGCTCAAGCAATCGGTCTCCGATTGCGTCAAGTCGCACGAACTCGACATTGATTGTCATTGGATTTGGCGGGACGCAAAAGATGTAGTCAGAGTTGCCACCGTGCGACCAACGAAACCAGCAATATGGGCCGGGTGCTCAAATGGACCGAAATGTCCAAGTTCATCCCACTGCACGTATGTGCCCAACGGCAACTGCTCGGCAACGAGGGGTGATATTGATGACGCTTGAGAAGGTTGCTGCACGCCAGCCATTACCCACGTCGGGGTTTTGATTGATGACAATTCGTGCCACTGCGGGGCGCTACCACCCGTCTCATAAGTACGAGCCTCTGTTGCGGGTCGACATTTGAGTTCAACTGTTCCGTCTGACTGTTGGGCAAAACCATGACGGACATATGCCTCGCGTGCGACTGCATCAAACGACATCATCGGTGGCTTGGACGCAAAATTAGCGATGGCTGCATCGTATGAGTCAAAAGTGGTGCGGCGCTTGCGGGCCGCTTCAACCATTGGATTTGGTGAGCCCTCCGCACGAATACCGCCTGGTGGAAACACAATTGGTTCATAGACAAACAATGCCCGAAAAAGATGAGGTTCATGCATCGCTGCGTACAGAAGCGCTGCTCCACCCATTGAATGACCAACACCAATAAGTGGGGTGTTTGAAGCCCCAGCAAACATTGCCCGGGCAGCAGTGATGGCATCGTCGCCATAGTCTGTCCACTTCAAGTCGACAGGGTCGATGGCTTGGGAGTCTCCGTGTCCGCGGTAGTCAATACCCATACAATGGAACTGTTCGGACAAAAGTGTCGCAATCGGTGCAAAGCAAGACGCATGAAAGCCCGTGGCATGAGACAGCAACAATGGATCACCCACGCCACCAAAGTCATGAAATGCAAGTTGCACGCCGTTAGTAGAAGTGATGTGCGTTGTCGCACTCTTCTTTTTATATTCAGCCATCCTTAAGAACATTCCAGAACAGTTTGGTTTCATCTGGAACGCCGTTGGGGATTTCGTATCCGTCTGTGTTGCGAATCTTCTCCCAGTTGTCTCGAACATCTTCAAGAGATAGATCGCGCTTGAAAAAGCCTGGTGTTTCGCCGATAAATACTCTGGCCACTCGTCCGCCACCGACAGAATAAACCTCGCCGCTGACATCGCAGTCCTCGTGACTGAGCCACGCCACGATAGGAGAGATCAGTTCTGGTTGAAGTTTTTCTCCGAGCGGGCCAAGCAAGGACTCGGTCATGCGGGTGAGGGCGAGGGGAGCAATTGCGTTGGCTTTGATGTTGTGTTTGGCGCCTTCTTGAGCCAAAACACGGGTGAAGCCGACGAGTCCCATTTTTGCTGCCCCATAATTAGCTTGGCCAAAGTTTCCAAAGATTCCGGCTGCAGATGAGGTGCTAATAATGCGCCCGTATTTTTGCTCGCGCATCAAGATCCATGCAGGGCGAGTAACGTTGAAGGCTCCATGTAGATGGACATCAATTACTGCATCAACAAGATCGGGTGTCATGTTGTGAAACGATTTGTCGCGCAAGATACCAGCGTTATTTATTACGATGTCAACGCGTCCGTACGCATCGGTCGCAGTTTTGATGATTGCTTCTCCGCCTTCTGGCGTTGAAACGCTGTCATGATTAGCAACTGCTTCACCGCCCGCTGCAATAATTTCGTCGACAACTTTTTGTGCGGCACTTGCATCAGAGCCACTCCCGTCGACAGAGCCACCTAGATCGTTGATCACCAAAAAGGCTCCACGACTTGCAAGTAGCAGCGCATGTTGGCGACCGAGACCGCCTCCAGCACCTGTGATAACTGCAACTTTTCCATCAAATCCGAGTGTGCTCATAGTGTCCTTGTGTTTAAGACCCATAATCAATGATTAGGGGTTGGGGAGAAGCAAATTATAAGAGTATTCCAAGACGATTCAATGCTTCTGATTTCAGTCGTTTGTAATCAAGTTTTCCGTTCGGAGCGCGCCCAATCGTGTCCACCTCAAGGATTCGTTTGGGTGATTTATAAGCAGCGAGGGTTTGACGAACGTGGGCAATGAGGAGTGCTTCATCAATGTCAAGCCCAGGTCGAGCCTCGACCAGAGCGGTGATTGCCTCACCGAAACGCTCATCAGGAACACCTACGACGGCCGCATCGGCCACTGAGGGATGAAGTTTCAGGGCTTCTTCAACTTCTTCTGGATATACCTTTTCGCCGCCGGTATTAATACATTGGCTTCCTCTTCCGAGGAGTCTCACCGTCCCATCGGCATCAACCTCGGCCCAATCACCCGGAATCGTGTACCGTACGCCGTCAATTTCCATAAATGTTCCAGCAGTTTTTGTGGGATCTTTGTAATAACCGACAGACGTTCTGCCACGCAACGCCACTCGACCGCGCTCACCCGAGCCAGCGACGACTTCACGACCATCTTCTGAGATCACTTTTGTATTGGGTGACAACTTAAATTTTGCTGTCTCAGCCTTACCGTCGGACGTGGTGGTAGAGGACGCCATCCCAACTGCTTCAGACGAGCCAAGGCTGTCAATCATGATTAGCCGTTGGTTGTGCTCAAGTAGACCTGCTTTTGTTTCTGATGACCACATCACGCCACTGGAAATAATCACGCGCAGACTTGTGATGTCCCATTTGTTTGGATGATCATTGAGCGCGCGCAAGATTGGTTTTGCAAAAGCATCACCAACAATCGAGATGCTGTTGACACGATGATGCTCGACGGCGTCTAATAACTCGGTCGCATCAAAACTTCGGCCAGTCATCGTTGTGACAGAACCAGCCAGGACAAGGTTCCACATTGCATTGAATGCACCGGTGCCATGCATTAGTGGTGCAGCAGGTAAATTCTTGGGTCCTGGTTTGGTGCTGCGCGCATCAAGTGCACTCCAGTCAACTTGGGCCGGTAACGGATTCTTGGAGGTTGCATCGAGACTCGAGACCATGTCGTCTTGCAGCCACATCACACCCTTTGGCATGCCCGTTGTGCCGCCGGTGTATAAAAAATACATGTCATCACCACCTCGACCCCAAGGGGCCGTGATGCGCTTGGTGGCACCTGTGGCTGCAGCCTCATAATCCATTGCCCACGCAGGACATGATGTCGTTCGATCATCTACCCAGATCCATGTCTTGACTCGCGGCACTCGCGACCGCACTTTGGCGCACGTATCAGAAAAAGACCCATGAAAAATAACAGCGACCGCATCCGAGTTATCCCAGATGTAGACGAGTTCATCTTCGGTGTATCGATAGTTGGTGTTGACAGGAATCAGTGCGGCTTTGAAGAGCCCGAACATTGACTCCACATATTCGGGGCAGTTTGTCATGTACTGAGCAACTTTGTCCTGTTTGGTGACACCCGCATTGAGCAGTGCAAGTGCGATCCCATCGGCGCGTCGATCAAACTCTGCCCAAGTGAATGTTCTGTCACCCTGCGATTGCGCTAGGGACTGGGGAAAGCGATCGGCTTGGTGTTCCCAAATATCGGCAAAGTTCCAGCCGTTTGTTTGATTTTCCATGACACACAACCTTAGAGAAAAAACTAAGATTCGTCACCATGGAACTTCTGCCTGGGCAAGACGACTATCGTCGTCAAGCAATCAAAAAATGGCTCTCAGATAATCCGCGCCCAAGTGCCAAACAACTCGCAGAGGCTGGACTTGTGGCACCACACTGGCCAGTTCCATATGGATTAGGTGCCGATCCGATACATCAACTCATCATTGACGAAGAACTGCATCAAGCGGGAATATCTCGACCATCAAATCCAATTGGAATCGGCTGGGCTGGGCCGACAATTTTGTTTGCTGGAAGCGACTATCTCAAAGAAAGATTCTTGGGACCGATGTTGTCAGGAGCAGAATTTTGGTGTCAGCTATTCAGCGAACCAGGTAGTGGAAGCGACTTGGCAAGTCTTGGAACACGCGCGGTCCGCGATGGAGATGAGTGGATAGTGAATGGTCAGAAAATTTGGACCTCTGGCGCCCAATACTCCAAATTTGGAATTTTAATCGCTCGCACAGACCCAGATGTCTCCAAATATAAAGGCGTTACTTATTTTATTTGTCCGATGGATGCGGAAGGTATCGAGATTCGCCCGATCAAATCAATGGCTGGAGCGGAGTCATTTAACGAAGTATTTTTTACGGACGTTCGCATTCCTAATATCAATGTGGTTGGCGATGTAAACGATGGATGGCGGCTTGCCAAAGTCACATTAGGTAATGAGCGCGTGTCTTTGTCGACGGGTGGTGTCTTGTGGGGTGGCGGACCAACAGCCTTGGAATTGATTGAGTCTGCAAAAAAACAGGGACCAATCACCGACTTCGTGATGCGTCAAAGAATTGCCGCCCTGTATACGGAACACACGGTTTTGGAAATCATCCGCATGCGCACCTTGACGGCACGCTTGCGGGGCGAACAACCAGGACCCGAGTCAAGTGTTCGCAAAATCATCGCTGATGAGCATGGGCAACATGCAATGCAATTAGCCCGTGACCTGATTGGTGCCCACGCACTGCTCACGGGTGATGATAAGACAGAGGACTTTTCCCAATCAAAAACGCTCTTTAGTCGAGCGTGGTATAGCGGCTACATGTTTTCGCAGGCATTGACTATCGGTGGCGGAACCGGTGAAGTGCAACGAAACATTCTTGGAGAACGAGTTCTTGGCTTACCTAGCGAACCAAATACTCAACAGGGGATGTCCTGGTCTGAGTCTCGTCGTACCAGTGCAACTGCATAAAGTGATGACATGACACCTGCTGATACCAATGGAAATTTTTTGGTCAAGAATGACCGACAAGTTGTAGATCTGCTTGACCCTGCGTTGTATCAACGCAACCCTCACGATATTTGGTCTTGGATGAGGGCCAATGAGCCGGTCTATCGGGACGAACGCAACGGTTTATGGGGTCTATCGCGTCACGCCGATGTCATGGATGTTGAAAGACGTTCCGCTGTATTTGCGTCGGGTCTCGGCTACCGAGCGGTGTGGGCACCAAACGAGTCAAACATGATCGCCCAAGACGATCCGCGGCATAGACAACAAAGAATGTTGGTGCAACCAAAACTTACTCGTGCAGGTGTTGAAGATCGTCGAACCGAGATCGAAGAAACTGTAAGTGAACTTGTGGATGAATTGTTGGAAAAACGCGAGTTTGAAGTTGTAGACCAACTTGCAGGTCAGTTGCCCGCGCGATTGACTGCCAAGTTATTGGGATACCCAGAAGAGATGTGGCCGCAACTAAAAACCTGGAGTGAGCGGCTGATGCGTACCGATATGCGCGACCGCAGCGGCGAAGTATTCAGTGAATTTGTGGCGGCAAATCAGGAGTTCATCGGTGCGATGCAACCCATTGCAATGGACCGCATGTCATGTCCCAAAGATGACTTGCTCTCGATCTGGTTACACGCAAAAATCGACGGCCAACCCCTATCGCCGGAGTCAATTGTGCATGAAGTCGGGTTGTTTATTGCTGGTGGAGCGGAAACCACAAGAACAGCCATCAGTCATGGCTTGCGTATCTTTTGTGACAATCCTCAACAGTGGGAAGCAATGGGTGCCAATTCAGATTTAGTGGACGGCGCAGTAGAAGAAGTGTTGCGTTGGGTGACTCCATTGAATAATTTTTTCAGACGCGCAATTGCTGATACGGAGGTTGGTGGGCAGTCAATTGCTCAAGGTGACCGAATGATGATGATTTATCCGTCTGCTAATTTTGATGAGAAGGTTTTTAGTGATCCGTTTACTTTTGATATCAGTAGACATCCAAATCCCCACCTTTCGTTTGGTTTTGGAACTCATCTATGCGTTGGTGCAAATATGGCTCGGCTCGTACTGCGAACGGTTTTTCGCGAATTGTCCGGTCGCGCAAGGAATCTGACCGTAGTAACAGAACCAGATGTCGAGGCAAATATTTTTGCAAGGGCGGTACGATCCTTCAATCTTTCGGTTACGCCCCGCTGAACGGTTGCGAACGCAAAAATTTAGGATTAATCCGTTGGTGTTTTGATAGCAGGATTGGAAATACAAAAAAAGATCCGATAAAATAAAGGCATGAAAAAATTACTAACTTCTCTTTTACTTTTGTCCCTGCTCTTTGGCTGTGGTGATTCAACAACAACTTCACAAAGCCAAGAGAATTCATTAAATTCAGACAGCGTAAAAACGGCGCGACAAAACTGTGCTTCGGGTTCCACGGTCGGCGGTCGTCCAGTAAATATCGTGACCACGGTGGCCCCACTAACGAGCATTGTTGCAGCGATTGCCGGAGACGAGGGTCCGATCATAAATGGTCTCGTGCCGGAGGGAACTAATTCTCATACATTTGAGCCACCACCAAGTGCAGCTGCAGTACTTGAAAACGCGGACATCGTTTTTATCAATGGTCTTGTATTAGAAGAACCCACCAAGGATTTAGCGGAAGCAAACATGCAAGAGAATGCAGTGATATGCGAACTGGGGGGAGCAATTCTTCCCGAGTCAGAGTGGATTTATGACTTTTCATTCCCCAAGTCAGGTGGTAAACCAAATCCTCATCTATGGACGAATCCACCGATGGCCATTGATTACGCGACGGTCATACGTGACGCTCTCGCTCAAATTGATCCCCCAAATGCCGTCGCGTATGGCGAAAACCACACCAAATTTGTGGCCCAAATCACCGAACTTGACAATGCTATGAAAACCGCGACGCAGACTTTGTCTGTGGCGCAGCGCAAATTGCTTACCTATCACGACGCCTATGCCTATTTTGCAGTGCATTACGACTGGCAGGTAGTGGGGGCGATACAGCCAGCGTCGTTCGAGGAGCCGACAGCCAAAGATGTCGTCGATCTGATTCGCCAGGTAAGAGACGAGGATGTGCAGGCAATTTTTGGCTCAGAAGTGTTCCCATCCACCATTCTTGAGCAGATCGGCAAAGAGACGGGCGTGAAATATGTTGACGTTTTGCGGGATGATGACCTGCTGGGTAAGCAAGGTATGGCAGAACACTCTTATGCTCAACTCATGCGTTTTAACTTTGTCACGATGGTGAGGTCATTGGGGGGAGACCCGAGTGCACTCGAGGCTCTTGACCTATCTTTTACCGCCCCTGATGTGGCTATGTATCCAGAATGACAAAATTAATCGAGTGTCGCCATTTATCGTGCGCTTACGACAGCACGGTAGTGGTCAAAGATGTTGATCTCGTCGTCAAGACTGGCGAGTTTGTCGGAGTAGTTGGGCCATCTGGCTCGGGAAAGACGACACTGCTCAAGGTAATCCTCAAGGCGATTCCTCCAACGCACGGGCACGTTGATCACGCTCCTGGAGTTCGATTGTCTTATGTTCCTCAGGTAGAAACTGTTGACTGGAATTTCCCAGTAACGGTGACTGAGGTCGTCGTAATGACGCAGTCCCGCCGCAAATTGTGGCCCCGAATAACAACCAAGGAACGCGAAGATACGGAACTTGTTTTAGAACGTCTTGGACTTGCAGGTCTTGGGAGTCGCCACATCAGGGAACTCTCAGGTGGACAGCAGCAACGGGTGTTCATCGCACGTGCATTATTTCATCAGCCTGATCTTTTGGTACTTGACGAGCCGACTTCAGGGGTAGATGTTCGAACGCGACACGAAATGATGCATTTGCTGGCAGAGCTAAATGAAGGTGGAATGTCGATTTTGTTGACTACACACGACCTAAACGGATTAGCTGCACACTTGCCACGCCTCGTGTGCCTCAATACATCAGTCATCGCAGATGGTTCACCGTCTGAAGTCTTAACACCAGAGGTACTTGAAAAAACCTACGGTGCACCAATGGAGGTTCTAAGTCATGGTGGAATGCCTGTCGTGCTTGAACATGGCGCCGCTGAAGCATCGCGCCGCCTGAGTCGTCTCAACGCTTCATGATTTATTTCTTGGGTCTCGACATGCTCGAGCCATACCATTTTGCTTTTTTTCGCAACGGTGTTGTGGTATCGACAATTGCGGGAGGATTGTGTGGTTTTTTGGGTGTTTTTGTCGTACTTCGGGGCATGAGTTACATCGGCCACGGGTTGTCGCACGCTGTATTCGGTGGTGCCGCCGCGTCTTCTGTGATGGGCTTGAATTATTTTGTTGGTGCCGGAGTATGGGGAGTTTGGTCTGGAGTTCTGATCGGTCGCATCGCGCGAAGACGCATCATCGGAGCAGATGCTGCTATTGGTGTGGTTACTACGGCATCATTTGCACTTGGACTTGCCCTTCTTAATCGCTATGGACAAGCCAAGAAAAGCATCGAAGCAGTGTTATTTGGAAGTGTATTGGGCGTCAAGACAGGCGATATTGTTGCTGTTGCGATTGTTGCTGTGATTGTCGTAGTTATTGTCGTAGTGGCGTACCGAAAAATGGTTTTTGCCACATTTGATCCTGAAGTCGCAGAGGTAACTGGTGTGCAGGTGCAGTGGATAGAGGCATTGTTGATGGTGATGCTGTCCATGACAATCTTGGTGACGATGCGAGTAATTGGAACATTATTGATTTCTGCGCTCTTAGTCATCCCGGCATCTATTGCTCGCATGACAACTAACTCCATTGCCCGAATGTTGTGGGTCTCTCCGGCAATCGGAGCTGGTTCAGGGTTTCTCGGAATGAATCTTGCGTATCATTTTGATACCTCGGTGAGTGCAACGATAATCTTGGTTGCTGCAGCAGTGTTTGTCGTTGTCTACGCGACAAACGGTGTTCGTGGTCGGGTGCGTATTGCAGGATTACATCACGTGTAAATCCCACTCCACGCCTTCTGGCGTGTCGCGAACTTCAATACCTCGTTCTGCAAAAATATCACGAATGACGTCGGACAGATCAAATCGCTTCTCGGCGCGGACGATTGTTCGGACTGTAATCAGTGCGTCAACATAGGGCGCAATTACGTCTCTTGGATTTTTAAGACCTGATGTTGCAGCCTCTCCCAATTGGCTGATCATTGAACGCAAAGCAGCGTGCGCACGATCGGCAGAATCACCTTGAAGAGTATCGCTAGACCACAAACGAATTGCCGCCTCAAGAGATAGCACCGCACGAACTGCGCCATGAGCATCAGCGTTACGGATAGCGATTTCAAAATCGGCAACAGCAGATGCAGTGTCGGCAGAGAGCGACAAAGTGGGTGCGTCAACCCCATCATGCTCGGCACGTTGCGGATTGATCGTCGACGGTGTTGCCAAAATTGAGGCGACCTCCGACCATGGGTTTTGAAGGAAAGACAGAGGCAAGGTGTCTCCTACGGCAAACACCTGCGATTGCGCGCGCAGGCGCACGGTGACCGTGCCATTGCCGACAACGGTGGCAATCTGTGTGTCTAGGTCAATGACAAGCCCGGTGTGCTCATCAATGCCCAGCACAAATGTGTCATCGTCAAGCATGGACTCAAACATTTCAAGGCGAGTTTGACCCAGATAGCAAAAGCGAGTGTCGTGATTGGTGCCTTCTGCATTGTCATAGTGGGGGATGACGGCGGCATTTATCCCAATGGTCGACAAAAGATCTAATCCGTCAAGGTGAGCAACGTTCTCACCGACTTTATAAATTTCGTATACAGGAACTGTGGCTTTTCCAAGAGTGAGAGCAGCCGCAGAGGCAAAAACTACGATGCCCCCCGTGTGCAACTTCTCGGCGAGAATTCCAGCCACAGATGTTCCGCTCCATTGTCGCAGTGCATAAGTAGGTGATCCAGGTCCTGCAAAGACATAGTTGGCGTCCGTGAGATTGCGTAGTCCGCGTTCAATGTCAACAGGGTCTGCTTTGACGTGCGTATCTTTCATCCGCACCAAACCAGCGACCTTCAATTCAACATTGATACTTGTTTTAAAATATTCAACCGCACGCCTTGCAAGTTCGGGGGCATTTTCCTGAAATCCGTAGGGAGTATCAAGCACTACTGCTCGAACAGACGGTGCGAGCAGTGACGTGAGGCGACGATGGGTAGTCACCATGGTCGGTGCGGTCTCACCCGACCCCATAATTGCAAGAATGCGCGGGAGGGTCATGAAAAAAATCCATCCGAACAGGCTCTATGTATTACTTCGGCAAATCGGATCGGGTGCTGGGCATGCAAATCATGGTCTGCTGGACGAAACCATTCAATGCGACACGACTTGAGTTGGTGCTTAGCTTTATTCAGTGCCGCAATTTTGCCACGAGTCATATCGTCATCAACCGTTGCAGAACTTGCTGCCGGCGTAAACATTACTGGAACATTGATTTCAGCAAAACGTTGCGATGGACGATGTTGCCACAGCCCATGTAAAACCAAAATATGTCGCTCAAATGTCAGCCATGGTCTGATGGTGCCATCGGCAAGTCGCTCCATATTGCTCATCGCGCCGGCGATAGCTTCTGGTGTCCAGTCAGCGTGTGACGATTTGATGGCTGAATTGAGTGTCTCGAACTTCATGCCAGCAATTCGTGGAGGTGCCATTACTTTTTTGCAGTCGTCCCATTCCGGAAAATAACTAGACAGTTCTATGGTTCCGCCATCAACGCCACAAACTCCCCGTACGAGTGATGGGTGTTTCCAGGCCAATTCAACGACAACGTTGCCGCCCCAGGATTGTCCGATAACAACTGGGCGATCCCATCCATCGGTGCTCAGATCTTCAAGCAAACAAGCAAGATCATCAGTAATAGTTTCCATGTCGTAGCCAGATTCTGTTTTATCGCTGAGGCCATGCCCCCGTTGGTCAATTGCAATGACTGGATGACCTAAAGCAACAAGCGCTCGAGCAGGTCCGTCCCACAGTCGTGCATTGGAAGCCAGGCCGTGCACCAGCACCAGCGGGGTCCCACCATGAGTAAGGGGACTTGACCATTGAACTGTATTTAAACAAAGACCAGTTGCCAGCGGACGCTGAACAATCTGAGGGGCAATTGACACCCCGAGAGTGTCGCAGGACTTCGGCGCAAACGCAATTGCAACCTATTATTTGAGGTGAGAGACTATTTCAGGTAGTCATTCAGTTCGGGGAACAAGATGAAATTATCGATGATGATCAATTACGCAGGGGGTTTCAAAGAATCTGCGGCTCGCGTTGTTGAACTTGAAAAAGCAGGCCTTGATCAGGTGTGGGTGGCTGAGGCATATAGTTTCGATGCCATTTCGCAGATTGGTTACCTGGCCGCTGTCACAAAGAGATTGGAAATCGGCACAGGCATCGTCAATATTTATTCTCGCTCGGCAGCCCTGATGGCGATGACGGCGGCTGGATGCGACTATGTCAGCGACGGTCGTTTTATTTTGGGACTCGGAGCATCTGGTCCACAGGTCATTGAAGGTTTCCATGGAATACCCTATGAAAAGCCGATGCAGCGGACACAGGAATACATGGAGGTGTGTCGCGAGGTCTGGAAGCGCGAGAAGGCGCTTGAATACTCAGGCAAGGCGATTCAAATTCCGTTGCCAGAGGGCGTCGGAACCGGACTCGGAAAACCTCTAAAGATTATTAACCATCCATTGCGATCAAGCATTCCGATTTGGTGGGCATCGCTGATGGAAAAAAGTGTTGAAGCAACGGCAGCGCATGCAGATGGCTGGTTGCCGATCATGTTTATTCCGGAGAAGTTCCAAAATGTATGGGGTAAGCCACTCAAAGCCGGCCTCGCCAAGCGAGACCCGTCACTTGGACGCCTTGAGATAAGTGCGGGCGGGATGTTGGCAATTGACGAATCGCTGACAGGAGACGCACAAAAAAAGATTTTGGATTTCTCGCGGCCAATGACTGCGCTCTATGTCGGGGGCATGGGGGCACGTGGAAAAAATTTCTACAACGACATCGCTCACGCCTATGGCTACGAAAAAGAAGCGGTCGCGATTCAAGATCTCTATCTAGACGGCAAGAAAAATGAGGCTGCTGCTGAAGTTCCTGCTGAATGGTTGGAACTCTCCAATTTGGTCGGTCCGCGTGGCTACATCAAAGAACGTGTTGGAGCTTTCAAAGAGGCAGGCGTGACTGTTTTGTCGGTCAATCCAGTCGGACCAGATGCCGTAAAGACAATGGAGACATTGCGATCAATCGTTGATGAAGTTGGCTGATGAACGCTCCAGTTCACGGATTTGTCGCGCCAGGCTGGGAACGCGTTAAAGGGGTCCTTCAAGCAAATCTTGACAGCGGTGCCGATTTGGGTGCAGGCGTAAGTGCTTTTCATCGTGGACAATGCGTTGTTGACCTGACTGGTGGATGGTTCGATCGGGACAAAAAAACTGAATATACCAGTGAGACCCTGCAACTCGTTTTTAGTACAACCAAGGGAGTAACTGCGATTGCGATTGCGATGCTGGTGCAGCGCGGGCTTCTTGACTACGGTGCACCCGTTGCGCAGTATTGGCCAGAGTTTGCTCAACACGGCAAACAAGATGCAACAGTTGCACAACTTTTATCTCACCAGTGCGGACTCTTCACAGTAGATGGTGAAATTACGCTACAAGAAGCATTGGATTGGAACACGATCACATCACGTCTTGCTGCCACCGCGCCAAGTTGGCCAATCGGGACCAAGCATGGCTACCACGCGCTGACTTATGGATGGCTTGCGGGCGAACTTATCCGTCGAGTAGATGGTCGGGGACCTGGTCGTTTTGTGGCAGAAGAGATAGCCGATCCACTCGGAATTGAAATCTTTATTGGTCTGCCCGAACAATTCGAACCCCGGGTGTCACGGTTAACCAACGAGCCTGTCGACCCCAGTGCGCCGCCGGTTGACCCCGAAATCGCCAAGATGCTCGCAGATCTCATGGGGCCAGATAGCCCCGGTGGTAGAGCGCTGTCGCTAAACGGTGCATTCGGCGTGATTAGCGAAGGTGATGGTGTATTCAACACGCGTGCAGTGCATGCAGCAGAAATACCGGCAGCCAACGGCATTACAAATGCCAAGTCTCTTGCCATTATGTATGCTGCCACTCTCGCTCCTATCAATGGCGTGCAGTTAATAAGTGACAGCATGCGTGAATGCGTCAGCACCACGATTACTCCTTCAGGTGAAGCGGATGCATGTCTGATTATGCCCACAACCTTTGGGATGGGGTTCATGACTCACGGCCAATTCACCCCCTACGCAGGAAGTGGCAGTTACGGACATCCCGGAGCTGGTGGCTCGGTGGCTTTTGCTCAAGAGGCGCGTCAATTGTCATTTGCGTATGTTATGAATCAAATGGCTGCAAATCTCGCCTCTGACGTGCGGGCCCAACGATTAATTGATGCGACTGTTCAGTGTGCCGACGAAGCCAGATGAACTTTTGATAATTGGTATCAGGTTCGGTTTCGGGTCTTTATAAGTTCAATCAGTCTCTTGGTCATTATTAGGTAAGTCACTGATGCGACAGCGGCGGCAGTTGCAAAAATTGTGATAGTCGGACGAACGCCAATTGCATCTGAAGTAAGGCCCGCCAAAACACTTGTGAGCCCTAACATGAGGGTGACAAGTGCGAAGTCACCAGCCATCACGCGACCGCGCAAATGATCGGGTGATTCAACTTGTAGACCATATGTAGAAAGCGTCCATTGGGCGCCTCCACCAAGATGGGCGAGTCCAATAAATAAACAGGCGAGGGGCATGACTGGACTGATCGCTGCGCCAAAATAACAAAAAGAAAAAACAAGTCCTGCAAGCCCACACACACGCAGGAGTTTGGCCATATCTTGACCAACGAGGCGCATCGCAATGAGGGGACCAAGACCAGAACCAACGCCGCGTGCTCCAATCAGTAAGCCCCGACCCGCATCGCCTGCATTAAATGCGTTGGAAGCAAGAATAGGCAACTGACTAACAATGCCAGCACCAACTGCAAAGGTGGCTTTGGAACTTAGGAGCGCCAAGATAATCGGATCTCGGCGAGCCAAAGTCACGGCTTCTTTCATGTCGGTGATCGGCTTTATGCGTTTGCCGGATTCTGCGCCTGTCGAGTGACTCTGCATTGGCTGACGCACGAGGGCAATCAGCCCTGCCGCTACAACAAAAGTGCCGGCGTCGAACAAAAATGCTGCATTGCGACCAAACGTCTGAGAGAAAACACCACCGAGCGCGGCACCCAAGGCCAGCATGATTCCCCATGTACTTCCAAAGACTGAATTTGCAGTTCGCAAATCTTCGTCATTGTCAACCAAGTTGGGAATCGCGGCTTCACTCGCTGGCCTGACAAAAGCACCCAGACCCGTGATCAAAGATTGTGCAACAAATGCCAACCACACCCGACTATCAGTCACTAACAACATTGTCAATGCGGCGACTCCTTGCCCTAAAGAGGCAATTATCAGGATTCGTCTGCGGTCGTATCGGTCAGCCATTGCCCCAGCAACTGGCGAGGTAAAAAATGCTGGCAATGTGAAAGCGACCAAAACCAAAGAGACCAAAAATTTAGAACCAGTCAGATCTTCTACGAGCCCGGCAAGGGCAACAAATGTGAACCAGTCGCCAAGGTATGAAATAACTTGAGCAGCAAAAACTAATCGGATTCCCCGATTGCGCCGAAGCAGAGACAGCATCAGTTGCGGCGAAGACCAGACATGCGCGATAAAACTTGCTCTGCTTGATCCATGATCTGTTGCACAAGTTCGGCGGCTGGAATCAACCCATGTATTGCGCCTGCGCCTTGACCGGCCGGCATGAACTCTTTGGACATATCTGCAATAACTCCGTCAGATGGTCCGAGGTGATTTGCTCCGGCGCGACTTGACACCAAAAACTGTTCAGGGAATGGCTGAAGTTCTTCAGGGTGTTGCTCGTAGTGTTGGGTCCAGTCATTGCGCACGACACGACATGTCTTGCCCGTGAATCCACGACTTATCACGGTGCCGTCCTCGGCAAGATCAATCAACGCCTCTTTGTATCCGCTAACAGTACGTGCTTCAGGAGTAGCGATGAATCGTGTACCGATCCAGACACCATCAGCGCCAAGCGCCAACGATGCAGCCAAACCACGTCCATCAAATAATCCCCCTGCTGCCACGACGGGAACTTTGTCACCAACTGCGTCGACAACTTGTGGAACAAGAGCCATCGTAGCGACGGTGCCAGTATGGCCCCCAGCCTCTGTGCCCTGGGCAACTACGAAGTCACAACCCGAGGCAACAGCCGCGATGGCGTGGCGAACCTTGCCGCACATTGATCCAACCAAGATGTTTTTTTTATGCAATGCGCCAACGACATCGCGCGGAACTCCGAGGCCAGCGACGTAGATACGGGCACCACCCTCGATGACGGCAGCAATGCACGCATCAACGCTGGCAGGAGAGGCCGTTAACAAATCAACCCCGAAAGGTTTTTTTGTGCGTTGTCGCACTAAAGCCATTTCTTCCACAAGTTTTGTCGCAGACATTGTAGAAGCGCCAAGTGTTCCTATTCCGCCGGCTTCAGAGACTGCCGCCACTAGTTCGTGATATGAGACGCCTCCCATGCCAGCCAGCATGATTGGAACTTCAATATCGAGTAGTTCTGTCAGTCGTGTACGCACGGTCTAACCGTACCTGCCAAGTATCTGGACCCGTCAATTGGACGCGTTGTTGCCGCTAAATGCACCTGGCCTTGAAAAAAAATGGCGATGCCAGCGGCGGGGAGTCAAGATGACCGCGCGGGGTTCGTCTTCAAACATCCATCGGGCAAAGTTTCGTCGAGTCCATGAGTTTGTATTGGCAATTCGTAAAGCAGCGCGGGCTCCAACTGGTCGTGCCAAAATTTTCCCCAGGAACTTTGACATTCGATGATCGGCGAGAAGTTCTTTGTCGAGTGCCTCTGAGTAAGTTCTGCAGACATCTTGCGGCGTTGTGCCAGCAACGATGGCCTCTGCAGCGAGAATTCCGCTAAGAAGGGCTTGTCCAATGCCTTCACCTGTCAGCGTGTCGGTGGCGCATACGGCATCACCGATAAAAAGCACTCGCCCTGCACTGCGTGTTGCAGTGTCAATGCGTGCTGGAATCGGCCAGGCCGTGTGGCGTCCCTCCGGGGCAAAATTGGCACCGAGGGCTGCAGAGATGTGCGCGCGCCTCGGTAGTTCTTGCCATACCGAATTCATGAACTGCACGCTGTAATTAGCATTGCGTAAAACTCCAAAACCAAAATTTACCCGATTGCCTGGAAGCGGGAAAGACCACGCATAGCCAGGCAAAAGATCGGGCTCAAACCACACACATAATTGCTTGCTGGCAACTCCCGTGACATTGCAGAAATATTGGCGGAAGGCGTGCCACTCTCCCAGGTATGAAGTCGTACTCAGACCAAGAGCTCGTCTGACTGGAGACCACATGCCGTCTGCTGCTACTAAAAAGTCAGCAGCCATCAAACCACTTGATGTCTGAACCTCAACGCAGTCGTTGTCGTTGCGAAGAACCGACTCGAACGAAGAATTTTCCTGAACAGTAATTCCGCGGGATCGTGCCAACATTACGAGAGCGTTATCAAGATGAAGGCGCGGAGCAATGGCTGCGAACTGTCCCTTGTTGGCTGGCAGAGGTAATTGAATTTCTCGACCAGAGGGGGAACGCAACCAGGCTGAGTCGCACTGATACCAGTCGGGCACCATCTCAGGGCGTAGACCTATTTGTTCAAGTAGCCGCAATGCACCAGTTGTTAAGCCATCACCACAACATTTATCACGCGGAAACGTTGCCTTGTCAAGAACGGTCACATTGCAGCCTCGTTGTTGCAGAGTCAGGGCGCTGGCGATTCCGGCTGGGCCAGCACCAATGACAAGAACAGATTTGGACACGCCAAGTAAGGCTAGAGCGCGTCTGCGGGTGTGCTCTTGTGGAGCCTGATTCTCTAGGATGAAAGTTCATCGTTGCATCTTGGATGTGACTAGGAAGGAACTTATGGCGAAGTTGTGTGAGGGGCGTGTGGCGATTGTTACAGGCGCTGGGCGAGGTATCGGTCGGGAGCATGCCTTGAGTTTGGCCAACCACGGGGCACGACTAGTGGTGAACGATCTTGGTGGTGGCATTGACGGCAGTGGTGGAGATATTTCTCCTGCCCAGTCGGTGGTCAATGAGATTCTTGCTCTCGGTGGTGAAGCAGTTGCCAATGGCGATGACATCTCAAGTTGGGACGGCGCGCAGAGGCTGATCGACACCGCGGTGACGACTTTTGGTGATCTACATGTTGTTGTGAACAATGCTGGAATATTGCGCGACAGAATGCTTGCCAATATGAGTGAAGAAGAATGGGATGCCGTTATAAAGGTGCATCTGAAAGGAACATTTGCCCCTGCCCGATGGGCGGCCGCTTATTGGCGGGACCGCTCCAAAGTGGGTCACGCAGTAAGCGGGCGAATAATAAATACAACATCGGTGTCAGGCATCTATGGAAACATTGGGCAAACCAACTATGGCGCGGCCAAGGCTGGTATCGCAGCGTTCACCAACATTGCCGCACTTGAACTTGCTCGCTATGGAGTTACGGTCAATGCGGTCGCGCCAGTTGCACTCACCCGAATGACAGAAGGTCTCGGTGCGGCACCAGAAACAGACCTTGAACGTGACATGCGTTCACCAAAATGGATTGCACCAATTGTGACATGGCTTGCATCGGAAGAAAGTGCTGCCGTAACCGGATGTGTTTTTGAGGCAAGTGGTCAAGTATTGGCAATTGCTGAAGGTTGGCATCGAGGTCCGCGCGTTAAGCCGGTGTCAGATCCAACGCGTCTGGGTCCAATCGTCGAGCAATTGATTTCACAAGCGCGACCAAGCGCTGGCATGGATGGAGAAGAAGGTTCATATCCGCAAACTTCGCTAAAGAAATAGTCTTCAAAATAAATACAAATATAAACAACGTCAATATCTAGTAGAAAGACAAATGAAATGGCTCTTAATCCAGAAGCAGTAGGAACCCAAGGTGATGAGTTTGAAGCATCTTGGACGAGTAAAGATGCACTCTTGTACGCCGTAGGCGTCGGTGCTGGAATCAATGAGTTGCCGTACACGACTGAAAATACCAAGGATGTAAATCAGCAAGTGCTGCCTACCTTTCCAGTTGTCATCGGTATGGCAGGTGGCGGAGCGAGTCCGATGCGAAATATTGGCACGTTCAATCCAGCGATGTTGGTACACGGACAACAAGCCGTCACTTTGCATCGTCCTCTGCCGGTGACCGGAACCGTCATGATGAAAGGTCGCATTACGGCGATGTACGACAAAGGCAAAGCGGCGGTCGTGGTGACGTCCACAGAGGCCATCGATAAAGTTGACGGCAAGCCGGTTTTTACAAATACATCCTCAGTCTTTATTCGGGGTGAAGGCGGATGGGGCGGAGAACGCGGACCGAGCGGACCTCAAAATGTTGCGCCAGACCGCGCCCCAGATCATGTTGTGTCGTATCGGACACTTCCCGAACAGGCCTTGATCTATCGCTTGAACGGTGACCGCAATCCTTTGCATAGCGATCCATCATTTGCGGCAATGGGTGGTTTTGACCAGCCGATTCTGCATGGGCTTTGTACCTATGGCTTCACGGGACGAGCATTGCTGCATTCGCTCTGTGGGGGTGACTCTGCCAAGTTCACCCATATCGAGGGTCGGTTTGCCTCTCCAGTTCTGCCTGGAGAAGAACTGACGGTTCAAATTTGGGTCACCTCTCCTGGTGAGGCTGTTTTTTCCACGCTGGTAGGGGAAAGACTCGTCATTGATCAAGGCTTGGCGCGTTTTAGGGGCTAATTCCAGTATTCTCGCAAAACCCGATAGGAATAGTCATCTATCGGCTAGGCTTGTCCAATGCTTGATATTGACACCTCAAAAGAGCGGCTAAGCCAGTCTTTAGCCCAGATTCATCAGGCCTCCAAGGATTTAGAAGAAGCCTCGCCGCAAGACATAATTCGTTACGCCCACGACTTGTTGGGTGAAGGTCTCACAGTTACTTGCAGTTTTTCTGATGCGGTACTTGCCCACGTGGCGTCCTCGGCAGTTCCTGGAATAGAGATCGTGCTACTCGACACACAGTTTCTTTTTGCCGAGACACACTGGTTTGCACTTGAGTTGCGTAATAAGTTCAATCTAAACCTGCGCGTTTTGGAGCCACTCGTGCAATCTGAAAATTTGTGGCAAACAAATCTTGAAGGTTGTTGCGCAGCCCGAAAAGTGGAGCCTCTGCAGCGGTTGCTTTCTGAGAAGACGGGTTGGGTCACTGGTGTTCGGCGTGCTGACACACCGTCTCGAAACACAACACCAGTGATTACCTATGACATTGTGCGCAATGTCATAAAAGTAAATCCTCTAGCGGCGATGTCAGATGATGATATTTCTTTGTACGAACGGATCCACGAGCTACCCGAGCACCCACTTGTCGACAAGGGTTATTCATCAATCGGATGCTGGCCCTGCACCCGTCCAGTAGGGAGTGATGAAGACAAGCGATCAGGTCGCTGGGCAGGGCAGGATAAAATTGAGTGTGGACTACACGTCTAAAAATTAGGTAAACAGTTTTACGGAAGAAGCTTCTGGTCACGTAAATATTGCAAAATCGCATCGACACCTGCTTCTACTCCTAGTTCGTCGGTGTGAATATGAATTGCTGGAGATATCGGCCTTTCGTATTCAGAGTCGATACCTGTGAAATTTGGCAGGTCACCTGCGCGCGCTTTTTTGTAGAGTCCTTTAGGGTCGCGCTTCTCGGTGACAGCAAGTGGTGCGTCAACAAAAACCTCAATGAAACTGTCTTGGCCAATCACCTCTTTAGCAGACGTCCTTTCTGACTCGAATGGGCTGATAAAGCAGGCAAGGACAAGTACTCCAGCGTTGTTCAGGATTTGTGCGACGTGACTGGCACGCCGCAAGTTTTCAATTCGATCCGCAGTTGTAAATCCAAGGTCCCTCGTCAAACCATGCCGTAGGTTGTCGCCGTCAAGGAGATATGTGCGCAAACCCATTGCATGGAGACGTATTTCAAGGGCATTTGCCAAGGTGCTTTTGCCACTACCCGACAGACCCGTAAACCATATGGTGGCACTCCGTTGTCGGTTGAGTTCTTCTCGATGATGGCGCTCAATCGAAGTCTGCTGCCAAGAAATATTTAGGTCACGGCGCAGGGAATGTCGAATCATTCCGGCTCCAACTGTTTTGCTGGTCATGCGGTCAATAATGACAAAGGCGCCAGAGTATCTGTTTTCGACATACTGGTCGAAGGCGACTGGTCTGTCGGTAGCGAGAATGCAAACAGCGATGTCATTTAGCTCAAGCGTTGAAGCCGCAAGATGTTCAAGAGTATTGACGTTGATCTTGTACTTGGGTTTATCAATCATTACACCGACCGTTTTGGTACCGATCTTGAGTAGATACGAGCGATGTGGCATCATCTCGGTCTCATCTGTCCACACCACGAATGCCTCAAACTGGGTGCCAACTTCAGGTGCAGATTCTGGGGTGCACAACAAATCACCACGGCTGATATCAATCTCGTCCGTCAGAACAATTTGAATGCTTTCCCCAGCCACAACTTGCTGGCGCTCACCATCAAAACCTGGCAACGATGCAACTCGTGAGATTCGTCCGCTTGGTTGGACTTGAATGTTGTCACCAACAGCGAGCGACCCACTGGCGACAAAACCTAAGTATCCACGAAAATCCTGATTGGGCCTACTGACAGATTGCACATACATCCGAAACGGCTTGTCATGCGTCAGTATGTGACCTTCTGTTTCTTCAAGAATTGTCAGCAGTGTTTCGCCCGTATACCAGGGCATCGCCACACTTCTCGTGGTGATGTTGTCGCCATTGAGCGCAGATACTGGGACGAACGATAAATTGGTGAAGCCAAAGTCACGTGAAAACTCGCGATATTCCTTTTCAATTGATTCAAAGACACTCGCGTCATAGTCCACAAGGTCAATTTTGTTTATAGCGACAATTACGTTGGTGATGCCCAACAGATGCACGAGAAATGTATGTCGCCTTGTTTGTGTAAGCACGCCTTTTCGGGCATCAATCAGCACAATTGCCAGGTCCGCCGTAGAAGCGCCGGTCACCATATTGCGGGTGTATTGCTCGTGTCCTGGAGTATCCGCGACAATAAACGTGCGGCGGTCGGTACTGAAAAATCGATACGCGACATCAATTGTGATTCCCTGTTCACGTTCTGCTTGCAGACCGTCGGTAAGAAGCGCAAAATCAAGGTTGCCACCCTGGGTGCCGACGCGCTCCGAATCTTGGGACAAAGCAGCCAATTGGTCATCAAAAATTTGCTTTGACTCGTACAGCAGACGCCCGATTAGGGTGCTTTTCCCGTCGTCGACGCTCCCGCACGTAATGAATCTCAAGAGTCCCTTGGACTCTTGAGCGGCCAAGAAGTCTGCAACTGGTCCTGTTGGTTGGGAAGAGCGCACTTTCATCAGAAATAGCCCTCAATTTTTTTCTTCTCCATCGAACCTGCAGCATCATGATCAATGAGGCGACCCTGACGTTCAGATGTTGTCGCCGTGAAAAGTTCTGTCAAGATTCCTTCCAGGTTCTCAGAATCGCTGTCTACTGCTCCGGTTAGCGGATAACACCCAAGGGTCCTGAAACGAACTTTTCGTTGTTGGATTGATTCTTCTGGGCGGAGCTTCATTCGGTCGTCATCAACCATGATGAGCATTCCATCTCGTTCTACAACAGGGCGCACCTTGGCAAAGTACAAAGGTACAACAGGAATCGCCTCCAAGTAGATGTATTGCCAGACATCAAGTTCTGTCCAATTTGAAAGGGGAAATACGCGGATTGATTCACCCGCTCCATGACGAGCATTGTAAATATTCCAGAGTTCAGGTCGTTGATTTTTGGGGTCCCACACATGTTTGTCAGAACGGAACGAAAAGACGCGCTCTTTGGCTCGGGATTTTTCTTCATCTCGTCTAGCACCGCCAAATGCGAGATCAAAACCGTACTTATCGAGCGCCTGTTTGAGCCCTTGTGTCTTCCACATGTCTGTGTGGACTGATGAGCCGTGATCAAATGGATTTATTCCGAGCTCGATGCATTCTGGATTTTGATGGACCAAAAGATCGGCACCGACGAGTTGGGTCATCTTGGCTCGAAACTCAATCATCTCCCCGAATTTCCATGTTGTGTCGACATGAAGCAAGGGAAATGGAAGAGGCGCAGGAAAGAAAGCCTTTTGCGCCAGATGTAGCATGACGCTGCTGTCTTTGCCGATGGAATAGAGCATCACTGGGTTGATTGCCTCGGCAACAGCCTCGCGAATTATATGAATTGCTTCAGCCTCTAAAGCCTCAAGGTGGCTCAAATGCGACTGTGTCCGTACTTTCACCGCACCATTCTAGAGCGCCCTCAATGTTTTGGCACACTGCTATTTCGAGACGTGTTCGCGCATTCTTTTTTGAATCAGGTCACGACGTTGTTGTAATTCGCGGTATGTCAGGGAGTTCGTCGAATTATCAACTCCGAGGCTGGCCTTGACGCTGTCGAAATTGAATTCAACGGCACTCGGATCAATGCCGAGATCACGGCCAAGAGTCTCCCCGTGCCGTTGGGTGAACAGCATCGAGATTGTGGCGACTTCTGCAAGTAGATCTAGGTTGGGGGCAAGACGAGCGATTGCACCGTCAAGGAAAACCATATTTTTGACGTACAGCATCAATTCTTTGGGAAGTTTTGCTCCATATGCCAGGAGTGCTTTTACGATTCGCTGAACTTCTTTTACTAACTCTTCACCAGTGAGCGTGGTTGGATCGATCGTCGTTTGGTCCAGTCGAAGATCACGGATAACAGCGTCAATATCGGAGTCAAGTGGAAGCGCCCCTAGATCCCGTAGTGCTGAAACCTGTCCGTGAAGATCATTTGTCGATGCTCCGAGCATCAGGCGTAAAAACGCAATTCTCCTCGACGAGTTCAGTCGTCCAACAATTCCAAAATCCAGGAGAGCAGTTCGCCCATCACGCATGACAAACAAGTTTCCACCATGCAAATCACCATGAAACACACCATGAATCAATGCACCTTCCATGAACGCAATTAGTCCTGTACGGATCACATTTTCGGTATCAATTCCAGCGTTCTGCATCGCCTCGACATCGTCAAATTTGAAACCACTGAGTTCCTCCATCACCAAAACTCGGCGGGTGACCAAAGTTGGGTGAGGGCGGGGGATGACGTATCCCTCTTGTCCAAGGTCGCGCATCATGCGAGCAAGATCCAGCATGTTTGCTGCTTCCATCCGAAAGTCGAGTTCTTCCACAATTGTTTCGGCGAACAACTCCACGAGTGCGGGTGGATTAGCGAGTGCTGCGACGGGAATACGTCCAATCAGGAGTGGGGCAAGCCACGACATCACACGCAGGTCTTTGCGCACCATTGAAGACACATCAGGACGTTGCACTTTGACAACCACGTCCTCCCCCGACAAAAGCCGCGCACGATGAACCTGGGCAATTGATGCCGCAGCAAGGGGAGTGGGGTCGAGCCACGAAAAAACATCTTCAATTCGTGCTCCGAGATCTTGTTCAATGGTTAATCGCACAGATGAAAACGACTCGGCAGGAACCTGATCCCGACAACGCTTAAATTCATCCACAAGCTCTGCCGGAAACAGCCCCTCGCCACTGCTGATTATTTGACCTAATTTGATGTAGGTCGCGCCAAGTTTTTCAACTGCACGGCGAAGTCGCAAGGAGACATTGGCGCGGGATTGAACATCTGACGTAAACAATCCACGCCGCTTTTTTATATACCAAGGCACAAGCGCGATCAGAAAAATAATCACAACCACGCTCATTCGCGCCAGCGGCGGGAGACGCCGAGATTTTGTCAACTCAGGAACTTCTCTTTGAGCCATCTTTCGCAAAGCAACAGCGGTGGTGGTCCAGCCAATGTTTGTTTCGGGCACTTGCCATGGCGCAGTTGAGGAGAAGGCGCCCCAAATCAGGTCGCCCGAGTATGTGGGGGTCACTTCTCTAGTCTGCCGTGTAAATTTATGAGTTGGCTAGCCGTGCGCAACAGTAAGGTCGTAGAAATGAAACAAGAGACAGTGGCGCCTCTTGCTGGTGTCAAGGTGGTTGAACTCGGAGTGTGGGTGGCAGGACCAGCAGCCGGTGGGCTGATGGCTGACTGGGGTGCTGATGTAATCAAAGTTGAATCCGCCCAAGGTGATCCACAGCGCAACATGTTTCAGGCTCTTGGAATAGATGCTCAGATCGGTGAACCACAATTTGAAATCGATAATCGTGGAAAACGATCGGTCGTTCTTGATTTGCACAGCGAAGATGGCAAGCGCGAGATGTTGTCGCTGCTGGGTGACGCAGATGTATTTATTACGAATGTCCGTCTGCCTGCATTGCGACGTCTCGGACTCGATCCAGATGCAATCCGTTCTCAGTTTCCGCGAGTGATTTATGGTCTGTTGACTGGATATGGATCGGAGGGTCCAGATGTTGATCGACCCGGATATGACATCGGCGCGTTCTGGGCACGCTCGGGTTTGGCGCACACGATGGTGTCGCCCGATCAACTGCCCCCGGCCATTCGTTCGGGGCAAGGGGATCACACGACGGGAATAACCCTCGTGAGTGGTGTGATGGCCGCTCTTTTTGATCGGGAACGAACGGGACAAGGTCGACTTGTATCTACGAGTTTGTTGCGAACGGGTATCTATACGCTGGGTTGGGATATCGGCGTGTATTTGCGTTTCGGAAAACGAGAAAGTACAAAACCAAGAGCAAGACTGCGGGCTCCGTTGATGAACTCATATCGTTGCTCAGGTGGTCGGGCTTTTTGGTTGCTTGGACTCGAAGCCGATAGACATTGGCCCGCACTCATTGCGGCAATCAATAGGCGTGATTTGGCAGAGGACGAAAGATATGTCGATGCCCGTGCACGATTAGTAAACAGCGAGAGCCTGATCGCCACCCTTGATGAAATTTTTGCATCAGAGACGATTGATGTTTGGACGCAAAAGTTTGACGAGCACGACGTCTGGTGGGCACCAATCAACTCGATTCCAGATGTAGTTGTTGATTCGCAGGCGATTGCGGCCGGGGCTTTTATCGAGATGAATCCGCGCGAGGGCCAAGATCCATATCGTGCAGTGAATTCACCTGTTGATTTTGACGGCTATACATTTCGGCCAGGGCAGGTGCCGTGGCTCGGCGAACACGATCCGCGTTGGTGACTATTGATTACGCCACTTGTCTCCCCACAGGGCGTCAAGCACGGGCTCTTTGAATTCCTGACGACAGATCAAAAAATCAGGAAGCCAAGTGTCGGGTTTGTTATACACGAGTGGCGAACCATCAAGGCGACTGGCGTGTAGGCCCGCAGCCATTGCAACTGCCGCAGGAGCAGCTGAGTCCCATTGATGCATTCCGCCATCGTGGATGTATATGTCCGTGTCTCCCATGACAACCGACATTGCTTTTGCGCCAGCACTTCCAAGGCGAAACGCATCACATTCAAGTTCTTGGGCAACGATGATTGCCGAATACGGTGCGCGCGTCCTTGATGTTACGAGACGGGGCTTAGTGCTGATGCGTTGGGGCAATACTGCTGAAGGAGAAGTGCTGAATACCTTGTCAATTGCCGGCAACGACACGGCAGCCGTCACAAAATGGTCCAGACTCCAGAGCGCAATATGTACTGCCCAATCTTGGCGATTTTCGCCGTATTCAGTCGTGCCATCAAGGGGATCAATTATCCAGACACGCGATGCATTGAGCCTCTGCTTGCTGTCGGCACCCTCCTCAGAGAGAACGGCATCATCTGGGCGAACACGCAACAGCATGTCAAGCAAGAAGCGATGTGCCCCGATGTCGCCCGAATCCCGCAGATTCCACATCGAAGTTCCCTCAGTTATCAATTCATCACGCAAAGAAACCAACAGTCGACCAGCATGCACTGCGAGAGCAGTTGCTAGTTCATCGTCATTGAGATTGTCCCAATCAACCTCGGCGTGCATGCTCATTGGGAGCCACGGACAAGGTCTATGGTTTGGCGAACAAGTTGCCGAGCGGTATCCTCGTCGGCTCCTTGAGTGATGAGTTCGTTTACTCGTGACTCTATTTTTTCGGCGAGTGCATCGGAGAATACATCAATGCGGGGACTTTTTGTTGCTGCCGCTGCGGCGATCAAGATGACGGCTGCAAGGGCGGTAGTGAGACCAAAGGTGACGACATATCCCGCGTTGTTACCCCTAATCGACGAAACGATCATGGCGGGGACCCCAGCGAGAAAAATGCACAGGCACAGGTAACGGATCAAACGTAAAGACATGATTTAACGGGCCAAAGGTTTGTATTTAATGCGGTGAGGCTGGTCGGCAGCAATTCCTAGTTCTTTGCGGCGCCATGATTCGTATTCAGAAAAGTTTCCCTCAAACCAACGAACATAGCTGTCACCCTCAAAGGCCAATACGTGAGTCGCAATTCGGTCCAAAAACCAACGATCGTGACTAATTACGACAGCGCATCCAGGAAACTGTTCAAGCGCATCTTCAAGTGCTCGAAGAGTGTCAACATCAAGGTCATTGGTCGGTTCGTCAAGGAGCAAAAGGTTTCCGCCACGCTTGAGTAATTTAGCCAAGTGAACTCTGTTGCGTTCTCCACCAGATAAATCACCAACCAGTTTTTGTTGATCGCTCCCCTTGAAATTGAAACTTGCGACATAGGCTCGACCGTGCACCTCGCGATTGCCGATCTTCATGTGTTCGATCCCACCGGTGATTTCTTCATAAACGCTCAGCGAGTCATCAAGAGAGTCACGATTCTGATCGACGTAACTCATAACAACCGAATCTCCAATCGTCACAGTGCCTGAGTCAGGGGCAACTTGTCCGGCAAACATGCGGAATAATGTTGTTTTTCCAGCTCCGTTAGCGCCAATGATTCCGACAATGCCAGCGGGAGGCAATGAAAATGTTAACCCATCGATGAGCATTCGGTCGCCGAAGCCTTTGGTGAGGTTTTCGACTGCAATGACGGTGTCTCCGAGACGTGGTCCGGCTGGAATAGTTATTTCAAGGCGATCGGGTCCGTGCTCGGCAGCGGTTGCTTCGGCGTGCAACTTGTCATAAGCAGCCAGACGAGCCTTTCCTTTGGCTTGGCGTGCCTTGGCTGACATGCGAACCCATTCAAGTTCGCGGGCCAACATGCGCGTCCGTGAATCACTCGCTTTTTCTTCGCTCAGCAGTCGCGCTTGTTTTTGTTCAAGCCAACTTGAGTAATTGCCCTCAAATGGATAGCCACGACCCCGATCCAGTTCAAGGATCCATTTAGCGGCATTATCCAAGAAGTATCGATCGTGAGTGATGGCCACAACGGTGCCTGGGTATTCCTGCAAAAAACGCTCCAACCAGTCCACGCTCTCGGCATCTAAGTGGTTGGTGGGCTCATCAAGCAACAACAGGTCGGGCCGACTGAGCAGCAACCTGCACAACGCGACTCGTCGCGCTTCTCCGCCAGACAATGTGGAAACAACGGCGTCATTGGGAGGGCACCGAAGTGCATCCATGGCGATTTCAACGTTGCGATCGAGACTCCAAGCATCGGAGGCCGCAATTTTGTCTTCCAATTGCGCCTGTAGCGCTCCCACTTTGTCATAGTCAGCGTCAGGGTCGGCCCACATAGCCATGACTTCGTCGTATCGGATTAATAGGTCGCGAATTGGCGCAACGCCATCCATCACGTTGCCCAGGACGTCTTTTGATGCATCAAGATGAGGTTCTTGTTCAAGGAATCCGACGCTAAAACCAGGAGTCAGACGAGCTTCACCGGTAAATCCATCGTCAAGCCCAGCCATGATGCGCAACAGACTCGACTTACCGCTTCCGTTATTACCGATAACGCCAATTTTGGCTCCGGGATAAAAAGACAATGAGATGTCTTCAAGAACTGTGCGGTCGGGGGGGTAAAAGCGACCCAATTTGTAACAGGTGTAAATGAACTCGTGGGCCACAAAGGGAAAACGCTACCTGATTACACCCTCCAACGCCCTTTCGGTGCTACTTTCTTTACAGGCGATCACGGTGATGGCCATGTAAGGGGTTCATAAAATGACTGCTCTTGAGTTGCTAACCCGCGATTACCTCGGCAATTTTGCCTTTCGTTGGCTTCATGTTTTGGCTGGTATCACTTGGATCGGACTTTTGTATTACTTCAATCTTGTTCAGGTGCCAGCCCTGGCGGCATTTGGTGACGAAGGCAAGGCGCGTAATATCGCCATAAACAACATTGCCCGTCGGGCGCTGTGGTGGTTTCGCTGGGCCTCCGTTGCCACTTTGATTACCGGAATCTTGATTACAGGTTTGGTGAAGAACTATTACAAAGATTTTATGTCTGCAGACAACGGTAACGGCGTTGGTCACAACGTAGCAATCAGTATTGGAATGATTTTTGCCATCACAATGGGTGCAAATGTCTGGATGGTCATTTGGAAAAATCAAAAGGTAGTTCTCGCCAATGTTGTCAATGTTCTTGATGGCAAAGAAGCGGACCCGAATGCCCCTGTGGCAGGGCGTAAAGCATTGCTTGCGTCGCGCCAGAACATGATCTTTTCCATTCCAATGCTATTTTTTATGGTTGGTCCGGCACATTTCTACAGCAGTGCGTTCGTAGATGCATCTAGCAGTAACGCTTGGACATTTTTCTTCATCGCCATTGCTATTGGCGCCATCCTTCAGGTCAATTGCCTGGGCTTACTCGGCGGAATCAAGGCTGGCAACAAAACACTGTGGATTTACGAAAATCACAAGAACGCCATGATCACCGGGTTCGTATTACTGCTTGCCCTTTATTTGATGTCGGAAGCGTTTCTTTCCTAGAGAAACTATTCGACGGTAAGAGAAGCTTTCATTTCTCCGTGGCCTGGCACATCACAGATTAATTCGTAAGTGCCTGGATCAAGTTCTACCGATCCTTCGTCGGAGGAGCCCTTTTTGCCAATCACTAATCTAAAGTTCGCAACTTTGGAACCATCCTTGGCAATAATCAGTGTGTGCCGAACCGAATCTATATTGACGTAGGCAAAAGATAACTTGCCAGCTGGCACGGGACCATAACTTTGTGACTCAAAACGCAGGCTCGGGACAGCGTTCACGATGACGGTGCCCGGCGCATAGGTTGGAGGGGGACCGCTTGAACCGCTACCCCCGCATGACGCCATGAGCGACCCTAGGGCTATTGCAGAAATTGAAACTACGGAAATTGTCCTTAATGACTTCATTGCCAAAATCTACTGCCCAACTCAGCAATTGGCACGAGGGAGAGGGGTGTTGGCAAGTACGATTTGTCACACGAACTGAAAAATTGCGATGTTGTTATACCTTTCTAAAACCCAAGGCTGTTGAATCCCAAAGGCGCCCCACATGACTGAAGAAACAAACCAAATAGAGGAGTTCGGGGCAAACTCTTGGCTGGTTGAAGAGATGTTTGAACAGTTTCAAGAGGATGCTCAGTCAGTTTCTGAACCATGGCGTGAATTCTTCAGTGATTTTCGGAGTTTGTCGGAAGGTTCAAGAACCAGCAACACAACATCGGCTTCTCGACGTGTGGCGTCGTCAGTTGCTGCCACGGAACCAAGTGCGCGACTGACCAAGCCTCGAGTTTTAGCCGATAGTCCAGAAGCGATGCCCGAGCCGATTCGGGGGGTCGGTGCAGCGGTCGTTGCCAATATGGAGCGCAGTCTTGGCGTGCCAACGGCAACGAGTTTTCGCAATGTTCCTGCTCGCTTACTAGAGGTCAATCGTAAGGTCATGAATGAGCACCGCTCCAGAAACGGATTAAGCAAAATCTCCTTCACTCACGTAATTGCTTACGCAGTCGTGCGATCAATAGCTGACGCTGTTCCTAATATGAACAACGTATTCATCGCAGACGCTGATGGCAAGCCACAAATCATTCGGCACCCTCATGTCAACATTGGTCTCGCTGTGGACATCGACAAGGGCGACGGCACCCGAGCATTGGTGGTGCCAGTTTTGCGTCAAGCAGATCTCTTATCGTTCGCTGACTTCTTGGTGCAATACGACGAAATAATTCGGAAAGTAAAAAACAACAAGTTAACCGTGGACGATTATCAAGGAGCCAGCGTCAGCCTCACGAATCCAGGAACTATTGGCACGGTACAGTCGGTTCCCCGTCTGATGACGGGGCAGGGGGTCATCGTCGGAGTCGGAAGTATTGGCTATTCCGCCGAGTTTCAGGGCACCGATGAAAGCACGCTCAATACTTTGGGTGTTTCCAAAGTTGTTACGGTAACGAGCACTTACGACCATCGAATAATACAAGGCGCCGAGAGCGGACTTTTCTTGAAACACGTTCATGAGTGTTTAGTCGGTGACCATAGCTTTTACGACGAGATGTTTCACAGCCTTCAGGTGCCGTACAAAGCGGTGAAGTGGTTGCCAGATACGAGCCCTCTGAATCGGGAAGAATCTCAGATGCACAAACAAATGCAGATCAGCACACTTGTGCGCGTGCATCGAGTGCGAGGACATCTGATTGCAGATCTTGATCCGCTGCATTCCAAGGAGCCCAAGTTGCCACCCGAATTAGACCCCGCCACTTACGACCTCACGATTTGGGATCTTGAACGAGAGTTTTTGACGGGAGGTGTTGCTGGTAGCACCAAAATGAAACTTGACGAGTTGCTTGGTGTTCTGCGTGATTCGTATTGCCGCACGATCGGCATCGAATACATGCACATCCAAGACACGGATGAGCAGCGTTGGGTGCAAAATAAAGTAGAAGGAGTCACCTTTACCCCAACGCTAGACGAGAAGTTGCTCATTTTGGGACGCCTTAATGCGGCAGAGGCTTTTGAAAAATTTCTTGCCACGAAATACGTTGGCACAAAGCGGTTCGGACTTGAGGGCGCTGAATCAATGATCGCCATTTTGGACGAGGTTTTGTCTCAAGCAGCTGACCAAAAACTAGACGGGGCAGTACTTGGAATGATGCATCGGGGACGGCTCAATGTGTTGGCCAATATCATGGGCAAAAGTTACGACCAGATCTTTCGTGAATTTGAAGGACATGTGGATCCGACATCGGTTCAGGGCAGTGGTGACGTGAAATATCATCTGGGCGCGCATGGCACTTACAATTCGCCAAAAGGCGCGCTGTTGCCGATCGAGTTGGCAGCCAACCCAAGTCATTTAGAAACTGTCGACGGCATCGTGCTCGGAATGGTGCGTGCGGCGCAAGACAATATTGAACCACCTAATGCTTTTAGTGTGTTGCCGATCTTGATTCATGGCGACGCTGCTTTTGCGGGTCAAGGCGTAGTGGCTGAGTGTCTGGCGATGAGTGATATTTCCGGCTATCGCGTCGGTGGAACGGTGCATCTGATCGTCAACAATCAAATTGGCTTCACGACGTCTCCCCAGTTTGCCCGCTCTTCGCTGTACTCAAGCGATGTGGCAAAAACAGTGCAGGCACCTATTTTCCACGTGAACGGTGATGATCCCGAAGCATGCGTGCGAGTAGCAAAGTTGGCGTTTGAGTATCGGCAAAGATTTCATAAGGATGTTGTGATTGACATGGTGTGCTATCGACGTCACGGACACAATGAGGGCGACGATCCGAGTTACACCCAACCGCTGATGTATCGGGCGATTTCAGAACAACGCAGTGTGCGTAAGTTGTACGTAGAGACGTTGGTAAAGCGTGGCGACATCAGTCTCGAAGTCGCCGAACAAGTGCTGATGGACTACCAAAACAAGTTGCAGATTGCCCTTGACGAGACTCGTGCAGAGGCAGAAGAAACAGTGAAGGTCGCCAAGCCCCCCCGTCCCATTGGCGTACGGGAACATGTCAGCACCGGCGTACCCCGAGAGCAGCTTGACAAAATATTTGCGCAGTTGACCGCATACCCCGAGAGTTTCACTCCACATCCCAAATTGCTCAAGCAGTTCGAACAACGCAGCATGATTTATGAGTCGCAGGAAACCATTGAGTGGGCGACCGGAGAAGCGATGGCAATCGGGTCCTTAATGCTTGATGGTTTCAATGTTCGCCTCACCGGAGAAGACACACGCCGAGGCACATTTAGTCAGCGCCACGCGGCATTGATTGATTTTGAAAATGAGGACAACTGGATTCCACTGCAAGAAATGCCAAATGCCACAGGTCGTTTCTGGACGTATGACTCCTTGCTGTCAGAGTACGCTGCAGTCGCTTTCGAATATGGGTACGCCCACACTAATAAGAATTCGTTGGTGGTCTGGGAAGCACAATTCGGCGACTTCATCAACGGCGCCCAGATCGTCATTGATCAATATCTTGTGGCTGCAGAGGATAAATGGAAACAAAGCAATGGATTAGTTTTGCTTTTGCCACACGGATTTGAGGGACAAGGTCCGGAGCACTCAAGCGCACGGATTGAGCGCTTTTTGCAGGCATGTGCGGAAGACAATATTCAAGTTTGCAATGCGACAACGGCGGCACAATATTTTCACCTATTGAGACGACAGATGCTTCAAGATGTTCGCCGACCGCTCATCATTTTCACCCCAAAGCAACCCTTGCGAATGAAAGAAAGCCGTTCACCAATCGCAGATCTCACGACAGGCTCTTTTGAAGAAGTCCTTGACGATCCTTTTGTTGCTGACCGAGCACGAGTGCAAAGAGTCGTGCTGTGCAGCGGCAAAGTTGCATGGGATGCGATGTCTGAGCGTGATAAGAGGCAAAGCCATGCTGCAATCGTTCGTGTTGAGCAGTTGTATCCGTTTCCTCT
Organism: Actinomycetota bacterium; assembly: GCA_005790505.1. Lineage (GTDB taxonomy): Bacteria > Actinomycetota > Acidimicrobiia > Acidimicrobiales > Ilumatobacteraceae > UBA2093. The sequence goes on along the minus strand of SXUP01000048.1, from coordinate 15,490 downwards.
CGACCAGATTGTTGCAATCTTGCAGGGTTATCAGAATGCCAAGGAAGTGGTGTGGTTGCAAGAGGAGCCCGAAAACATGGGGGCGTGGCATTTCGTGGAGCATCGCATTTGGCGACTCAAAGAGCAGGGTTATGACTTAAGCCAAGTGTCGCGAGTTGAGTCTGGAAGTCCGGCCACTGGTTCAAAAACTATTCATGACCAAGAACTTGCCGACCTGATGGACGAGGCATTCACAGGCTGTTAGAAATTAAGTCCCGTGAGAACACCGAGTTGATAAATGGCTTCGATCGGATCGACAACTTTTATGGTGTGCATTCCCATTGCTGCTGCAGGTTTTAGATTTATCCCGAGATCATCAAGGAACACGCATTCCGAGGGCGCAACATTAAGCATCTCGCAGGCAATTTCATAAAAGCGTGGCTCAGGTTTTCGGATGCCAACTTTGCTGCTCTCAACGATTACGTCAAATCGATTCATCACCGCACTCAAGGCTAAAGACCGTTCGTTTGATGCTCCGCCGGTATTCACTGTGTCCCCGGTATTCACTGTGTCGCCGGTATTCACCATGTTGTTGGTAAGGCAAGCGGTTTTGAAACCTGCCGCAATAACCGCGTCAAGAGCAGCCACCATATTTGGTCGGATTTCTCCCGATAAGAGCGCCAATACATCGGCGCCCGGCACACGGTGGCCTCGCGCGGCACTTTCTTGGGCAAAGAGTTGATCAAATTCGGTGGGAGAGATTTCACTGCGTTCAAGCAATGCCCAGGCGTTGGCGTGGGGATTGTGCGAGTTGATGGTGCGGATAAAATCCCGAGGCAGGCCAGCGGCTGATTCATAGTCGTTGAAGGCCTCAAACGGGCTCGTGAGAATAACTCCACCAAAGTCCCACAGAACGGCACGGAGGGGGGTCAACGACATCTGACGAATCGTAGGTGCCTCGCCGCGTTTTAGTCCTAGTGGGGTGCTTGACTGTCAGTGTATGAAAAATCATGTGATTGTTGATGGGTCCAACATGGCCACTGAAGGACGCACTCAGCCGAGTCTGGCGCAACTCAGTGAGGCTGTCGCATCGCTGATGAAGGAGTTTCCAAGCGTGATTGTCACGGTTGTGGTGGACGCGACATTTGGCCATCGAATCAACAAGAAAGAACAGGCAGAGTTTGACGGGGCAATTAACAACAATGAGTTGGTTGCACCACCAGCAGGGGCGATCGGGCGTGGCGATGCATTTGTTTTGTCGATTGCCCACAAAGTAAATGGAACGATTTTGTCCAATGACAGTTATCAAGAGTTTCACGGCAAGTACAAGTGGCTCTTTGATGAGGGTCGTTTACTTGGCGGTAAGCCGGTCCCCAATGTTGGGTGGGTGTTCGTTGAGCGGTTGCCTGTGCGCGGGCCAACAAGTCGTCGGGCAATGAATAGTGGTGGGAGAATCGTGGAGAAAAATCCACAAAAGTCAAGTGCCGCGTCCAGCAAACCAATGCCAGTGCCAAAGGCCCCTCCTCCTGGAGCACGCGTCCGAGACACGAATGATGTGATGCCGTTTTTAACTTTCGTGGAAAAATATCCGGTTGGCTCAACAATCAAAGCAAGAGTTGATGCATACACATCCCACGGAGCAAATTTATCAATGGGGGAAGTTCTAGGATATATTCCCCTGAGACTCATCAGCAATCCTGCGCCACGAAGTGCGCGGGATCATTTCAAAATCGGTGAAGTCATTACCGTTGTCGTTGCAGGTTTTAATGCGGGACGCCGCAGTGTTGAACTAGGCATGATCAACATGGTCGCTAAGTCAACAGCAAAAAAGAAGACAGCCGCAAAGTCAACAGCAAAAAAGACATCCCCGGTCAAGCCAAAAAAGAAGACAGCCGCAAAGTCAACAGCAAAAAAGACATCCCCGGTCAAGCCAAAAAAGAAGTAGTCCGTCTTGTCGGCGCTGTCTGTTTTTCACTAGCGTCAAAGTGTGCTGATTGCAACTTGGAATGTGAACTCGCTGAAAGCGCGCCTACCCCGCGTGCTTGAGTGGATGACCGATGTACAGCCTGATGTTTTGTGTGTGCAAGAGACAAAATTGGCGCAAGATGTTTTTCCGACCTCTGAGATTAACGACCTTGGTTACGAGAGTGCACATTTTGGACAAGGTCGCTGGAATGGTGTCGCCATTATGTCCCGAGTGGGCTTGTCAAACGTCGTCGCCAACTTTGATGCAAGTGTCGAACAAGATCACGAAGCCCGTGTCATTTCGGCGACATGCGGGGGAGTACGAGTTTCGTCCGTTTACGTCCCTAATGGTCGTGCCCTTGACAATGATCATTACGCCTACAAACTGTCGTGGATGGCTCGATTACGCCAGCATCTAGATGTCACGTGCAGTCCAACTGACGACGTCATCGTCACGGGGGATTTCAATATCGCACCAGAAGACCGAGATGTGTACGACATTTCGAAATTTGAAGGCGCAACTCACGTCAGCAAAGCGGAAAGAGACAGTCTGACAAAGTTGTGCGAGTTCGGGCTCACGGACACTTTTCGACTTTTTCATGCTGAGGACAAGTTGTATTCGTGGTGGGACTATCGAGGTGGCGACTTCCACAAGGGTCACGGCATGCGAATTGACTATGTGTTGGCGAGCGCGAGCGTTGCAGAACGCTCAACTTGGACGATTATTGATCGCAATGCTCGCAAGGCGGAACAACCAAGCGATCACGCACCCGTCCTGCTTAAGTTTGAGGGAAAATAAAATATGTCAGATCTAGAGCCCGGCAGCGGCTTGTCATTCCCTTCTTTTCATGAACGCGCCGAACAGATGAGTCAACTAGATCTCGCACGAGTGGAATTGACAAATCAAATGCGAGATCTCATCAGGGATGCTTTTATTACCAAAGCTGGTCTTGAGGCTGTTCAGAAAGCAACAGACCTCGTGGCGCTGGCCCTTGAGCAAGTGCGCAGTAACGAGAGAAAACCGGGTGAGGCGGAGTCGCAGATGATTTTCCTTGATCGCAGTCCGCTGATGGGTGTAATGAACAGTCTCTCAATGCCATTAGTGATGAACATTGAAGGAACCGGAGAAAATCGATCAATCGTTGGTCGCGCCGTTTTTACCGAACCGTATGAGGGACCACCTGGGCATGTGCATGGCGGTTATGTGGCGGCAGGTTTTGATGAGGTGCTCGGAATGGCTCAATCGCTGAGTGGTCGTCCTGGATTGACGGGAGAGTTGTCTGTGACATATCGAAGACCGACCCCGTTGTTTGTTGAGTTGGTGTTTCGGGGAGTCGTGACCGAAATCGTTGGCAGAAAAATATTTACTCGGGGCACCCTTCACCACGGGGATATTCTTTGCGCCGAGTCCACAGGTTTGTTTTTGTCAATGAAGCCCGAGGTAATGGGCAGATTATTTCGTGACCATCAACACGGCGCGCTCAACGATCCGCAATAGCAGCCAAAATGCGAGCACTGTAGCGAGTGCCAATGATTGGCCCCAATACGGCAACAATGTCGGAATCACTTTGAGGATTAGCAAGAACCAATCGTTGCATCTCTGAATCAGTGAGCACCGCCTCAGGAGCACAATTAGATGCCCGCGCCGCCGTTTGGCGCCATTGATTGAGCGCCACAGCGAGTGGGTCAATTACGGGCGCAGCTTTCCTCCGTGCTTGAATCTCGGGAGTAGGCGCTGAAACAATCATTTCTCCTAATGGCAACTTTCGCAGGAGTTCACTTGGACCAGTGCGTTTTCCTCCTCGCCTGTCCGTCCAGGTAATCACAAGATGTTGGGCCGCTCGCGTACATGCAACATAGGCAAGTCGACCCTCTTCTTTTTGTGCCTCGGGTGATGTTGCTGACGAATGAGGAAGCAATCCTGTTTCTGCTCCGGAAACGATTACGGCGTTCCACTCGCGCCCCTTGGCGGCGTGAAATGTCAAAACTTCAACACCCTGTTGTGGCGATGTTTGTGCCGTCGTTGTTGCCCATGACTGAAATGAGCGACCATCCACAGGCCCAGAGGGATGTTCTGATAGGTACGAACGAATCAACGTGGCGATTTCTTTGCTGTCGTCGCTTGAGTTGTTGTCAGGAGTGTCGATGACGTCAGCAGCCCACACGGCTAGCGCATGCCTACTGCCCAGAGATGATGCTTCAGCGAGGGCTGCGACATATCCACGACCAGGTCGAGTGTCCTGTACAGGCACGCGGGCGTCCAGCAGTGCAGAGGCGATTTCAGATGCCAATTTATTTGTGCGCGCCAACACCGCAATCGAGTTCCAAGACCCAGCAACTGAATGAAGTCTGATCACTTGCTGACAAATAGATGTCAGCTCCTCTTGTTCTGTGGCGCAACGAACAGTGGTAATTGCGGCACCATCCAAACGCAAAGATTTTTCGTTCGCAACATGTCCTGCATTTTTCAAGATATGTACCGCGGCAGCAACAATCTGAGGCGAGCACCGATAGTTAGAGGGCAGGTCTATAACCTGACTGCCCTCCGAGAGGTCAGGAAGTTCATCGAATAATGTGTGGTCCGCGCCATTCCAGCCATAAATGGCCTGATGGGGGTCGCCCACGATAAACAGATCTGGCGTTGCGCCGACGAGCACCCGTAAAAAGGAATACTGCAAGGGGTTCATGTCTTGGGCTTCATCAACATGAATATGGCGGTATTGCCACCTGATTGACGCGGCAAAAGCGGCGTCGTATCTGGCTTCGTGCACAACGAGCGAGATGAGATCATTGAGGTCAACAACGCCCCGTTTACGCTTGGCCTTCTCGTAATTGGTGAATATCTCAATAAAGCGATCAATTGAAACGGGCATCTGCCGTCCAAATTTTTGAATCGTGTTTCCGATATCGGTTGGTGCTAGGTGTCGGGCATGGGCCCAGTCAATCAAGTTCATTAAGTCAATCGCACCACCTCCGCGACTATCGGCGCCAGCAGTTGTGCTTAGGAGCGCCATCCTGTTTGTAATCACAAGTGGAGCAGCACGATTGGTATCAGCGAATCGTTGTTTAAGTAATCGAAGGGCGATTGCATGAAAAGTGCCAGCAGTAAAGTCATTTTGCCTCGGCGCGTCTTCATCGTCGATAAATCGCAGTGTGCGAATTCGTCGGCTCAGTTCTGACGCAGCCTGGCGTGTAAAAGTGATGGCCAAAACATGCTCAAGGTCGGCCGTGCTGTTCGCGGCTCGCCATGCCACGCGTCGGGTAAGAACGGTCGTCTTTCCTGATCCAGCGCCCGCGCGAACGATGACGATCCCAGAGGTAGCAGTAACTGCTTGCCGTTGTTGTGGGTCAAGCCCCAGCAAAATGTCATCAGTATTCACATCCGCCAAACTAGAGGCTCGCTACCATGTTCGCTATGCCCTTCCCGCGTCGGCTTTTAAATGACTACGAAACCATTACTCTTGATCTGCATCCGCATTGGTGGTTTTTGGCCCCAGCAGGTGCGGCAACGGGTCTTTCCGCCGTGTTGGCGTTGACTGCGCTTGCCCAGTTTGATGGTTGGGTAGAGACTCTTATGAAGTACTTGATGATCGGGGCGCTTGTCGTGACGGGGTCGTGGCTGGTAGTCAAAATGTTGCAGTGGCGCACGACTTATTTTGTGGTGACCTCTCACCGAGTGATTTATCGACAAGGGGTCTTGGCGCGTCAAGGAGTCGAAATGCCACTTGAACGGGTGAGCAATGTCAATTTCAAACAAACAATTTTTGAGCGATTGATAGGAGCAGGTGACTTGATTATTGAGTCGTCAGGTCGTGACGGGCAGCAAAAATTTAGCGATATTCAGGATCCCGAAGCAGTACAAAACATTGTGCATGCAGCACTGCAGTCTCGCAGTCCAGGAATCGTCGACGTGCCGGGATTTCAAGGAGGAAGCCGAACAAGTGACCTAGTCTTGCAACTTGAAAAACTTGAAGGCTTGCTACAGCGAGGGGTCTTGTCCCCTGAAGAGTTTGCTGAACAAAAAAGCCGCCTACTCGACTAAACCTGCGCCATCTGAAGCCTGCACGACCCAGCCATCAACTGGGGCGTCTTTTTCGGCGATTATGACAATGCATCCGCCGAATCCTCCGCCAGTCATGCGTGCTCCATAAACGCCCGATGTTGAACTTGCTGCAAAAACTGCAGCGTCCATCTCTGGAGTTGAGACATCAAAGTTGTTACGCAGGCTGTAATGACTATCAGCCATGATTGAACCAGCCAAGTTAAAGTCGCGAGAGGCAAGAGCAGAGCAAAAATCTTTCACCCTCGAGTTCTCACTTATCACGTGTAATGCTCGCTTCTTGATGACCGGATCATCGAGTGCCACCAGATCTTCAACACGAGCTCTGTTGAGTGGGCCAATCGTCTGTTGAGCAGATGTGCACTGAGCAACGCGGTCGGAGTATGCAGATCCTGCCAATGTGCGATGAGTGATGAATTGCACAACAACTTTTAGATCAGAAGGAATGTGTACGGGTGTCATTTCAAATGTTGCGCAGTCGATTAGCAATGCGTGCTCTGACTGTCCCGCCAGCACGATTAATTGATCCATTATTCCGCAGGGCACTCCAGTTGCTGCATGCTCGGCGCGTTGGCACAATTGTGCCAAGGCGATAATCTCCTCCCGAGTATCAGCCTTTGCTCCAAGGCTGAGTGCAACGGCAATTTCCAATGAGGCGCTAGAGGATAATCCAGAGCCAATTGGCAGAGTTGAAGAGATTGTGGCGGAAATCTTTGGGTCGATGTACTGATTTTTTAGCAAGTGCGCCACGGCATGTACGTATTTTCCCCAATGAAGAGGAATTGGCGTCGCATCCAAATCAACGACTACATCATCTATTTCGCTGAAAAAGCGCGATGATCCAGTCGTGGCGTGCCACGTGATTGTGGTGCCAAGGTCGATTGCCATGGGCAAGACAAGACCACCCGTGTAGTCGGTGTGGTCACCAATTAGGTTGACACGACCAGGAGCCCACACCGTTCCTTTGGCCGAGGTGTTTCCTTTGCTCATTGATGAGCCACGGTAGCGGATGAAGGCATCGGTTCAGATTGACCGGGACGCGTCGCACGGGCGATACTTACGAGGTGCCAAAAGCAGCAGCCCCAAACGGAATTTTCATCGAATACGACGTGATGGGGAATCCTACTCATCCACCGTTGTTATGGGTGATGGGTTTCACCGCGCAACTGATCGCATGGTCTGAAGAATTTATGCAATTATTTGTCGACCAAGGTTTCTTTGTGATTCGGTTTGACAATCGTGATTGTGGCTTATCATCAAAATTTGACGGCGTGGTAGTTGACACCAATGCCGTAATCAAGGCGGCCCTACTTGAAGACACGGTTCCAGAGGTGCCCTACACGTTGTCAGATATGGCTGCGGACTCGATGGCTGTGTTGGATGATTTAGGTATTGCCAAGGCTCATATCATCGGGGCATCAATGGGTGGGATGATTGCCCAAACTATTGCCATTGAGTATCCCCATCGTGTTCAGACGCTCACATCAATCATGTCTCAGACTGGTGACCCCGAATACGGACAACCAAGCCCCGAGGCGTCTGCTGTTTTGTTTGAGCCGCCCCCAACTGATCGCGCTGCCTACATTGAGGGCTCCGTCAAATACACGACATGGCAATCACAAAAATATTTTGACCCAGAGGTCGTAAAAGCACGTGCCGCGCGGGAGTTTGATCGCTGTTTTTACCCGGAGGGTGCTGGTCGTCAGTTGGCCGCAATTTATGCCAGTGGTAGACGCTCTGAAAAATTAAAGCAACTTGATGTTCCAACATTGGTAATCCATGGCCGCGATGACACTTTGATTACGCCTAGTGGCGGAGAGCGTACCGCAGCAATTATTCCTGGTGCCCTTTTATTAATGGTGTCTGATATGGGACATGATCTGCCCGAGCCGCTCTGGCCAGTATTGCTTGACTCGATCACCGCACATATCAAGCGTAATTTTTAATTTTGAGAACTAAAATTCAGAAGTTCAAAAGGGAGCATAAATGGCTGGTCCACTGAGTGGTTACCGAATTGTAGAGATTGCCGGCATCGGACCTGGACCTTTTGCGGCAATGATGCTCGCGGACATGGGTGCCGAAGTAATTCGTGTCGATCGGGCGCAATCTGTTCGCGGATCGGCTCCCGAAGCTCCTTTTTTTGATTTATTACAACGTGGTCGAAAAAATATTGCAATAGATCTAAAAAATTCTGCAGGAGTAGAAACACTTCTGCAACTGCTCGAAAAAGCCGATGCGGTAATTGAAGGATTCCGCCCAGGTGTCATGGAACGGCTTGGTATCGGTCCAGATGTTTGCCTGGCACGCAATCCCAAGTTGGTTTTTGGGCGCATGACAGGTTGGGGTCAAGAAGGCATGTACGGTCAGGCAGCCGGACACGACATCAACTACATCTCGCTGGCCGGAGCGTTGGCTCATTTTGCCCGACCAGGTCAAACTCCATTGCCACCACTCAACATGGTGGGGGATTTTGGTGGAGGAGGGATGTTTCTTGCATACGGAGTCGTGTGTGCATTGCTTGAAGCGCAAAAATCTGGAAAGGGTCAGGTAGTCGACACGGCAATGGTAGACGGAGCGGCGGTGCTGATGACAATGTTTTGGGCCTTCAAAAGCATCGGCATGCATGACGAAAATAATCCCGGAACTAACTTGCTTGACACCGGTGCACATTTTTATGATGCCTACAGATGCAAAGATGACAAGTTCATCAGCATCGGCTCAATTGAGCCGCAGTTTTATGCCGAACTTCTACGCCTGACCGGTCTAGATGCTGACCCTGAGTTTGTCTCACATATGGACCGCAGTAAATGGTCGGCGCTCAAACCCAAAGTGAGCGCAGTGTTTGCTACAAAAACTCAAGCAGAGTGGTGCGCCATCATGGAAGCGACAGATGTCTGCTTTGCCCCTGTCTTGACGATGAGCGAAGCCGCTGAACATCCACACAACAAAGAACGCAAAACATTTGTTGAGGCTCACGGTGTCATGCAACCAGCGCCAGCACCACGGTTCTCGCGCACCAAGACCTCCCTTGATCAAGCCCCCGCGCATCCAGGGCAACACACAACTGAAGTTCTCACAGCATGGGGCATCGACAACGTTGATGCCCTGATCGCATCTGGGGCAGTAAAACAAGCCTAAAAATGTCGACTCTTTTATGTTTTCACGCGCACCCCGATGATGAGTGCATCGGTACAGGCGGCACTATTGCCCGTGCGGCAGCACAGGGGCATCGGGTTGTATTAGTTGTTGCAACTAATGGCGATCACGGAGAAACTCCTACTGATCTTGCAATTGGTGAGACTTTGATGGACCGCCGAAGAAAAGAAACCGAGGCATCTGCGGCCATTCTTGGAATTGACAAGGTTCTGTGGCTCGGATACGCCGACAGTGGAATGACTGGGTGGGAGCAGAACTCTCGAACTGATGCGTTTATGAACGCCCCGATTGATGAAGCCGCCAAAAAACTTGCAGAAATATTGCGTGGAGAAAATGTAAACCTTCTGACTACATACGACTGGCATGGTGGCTATGGGCATCCAGATCACATTCAAGTGCATCGTGTCGGCCATCGCGCAGCCGAATTAGTGGCGGGCGTGCGTGTTCTGGAGGGGACAATGAATCGCGATCGCATGCGCGCGCTGATGGACTTTGCACGAAAGATGGGTGCTTTTAGCACCGATGATGAGGGTTTCGACCCAGATGGTCCTGCAGATGATGGTAACCCGATGGGTAGCACAGAAAACGAGATCAACCTGCGAGTCGATGTAATGGCGTATGCGGCAAAGAAAAGAGCGGCAATGGCTTGCCATGCAAGTCAACTTGGTGACTCCGGATTTTTTTTGAAAATGGACGAGGAACAATTTGCAATGGCCTTTGGAACCGAGTGGTTTATCGACCCAAATAGCGATGAGCCGCTGCGTGATGGATGGATCTTTGAATGAATAAGTTGTACCTAGTTCGTCATGGTCGCGCTGCTGCTGGTTGGAATGTAGATCCCAATCCTGGGCTGGATGAGTTGGGACGCACTCAAGCCGAGCAGGCAAGTTTAATTTTGAATAAATTCGCACCTGCGCAGATCGTCTCGAGTCCACTTTTACGTTGCCAAGAGACGGCGGCGCCACTTGCTGCATTGTGGAAAACCACTGTCACGATCGAACAACACGTGGCTGAGATACTTTCTCCAGAGGGGGTTGAACTCAAAGATCGAGTCACATGGTTGCGAGCCGCAATGACCCAGACTTGGACCGAGTTGGGTCAGAGATATATCTCCTACAGAGATGACATGGTCGCATATTTGTCTACATGCGCCACAGACACAGTGGTGTTCAGCCACTTCATCGCCATTAATGCCGTTGTTGGGTCGATCCTGGGAGACGATCGTGTCTTGATTCGTAGTTTTGACAACTGTTCAATCACCACACTTGCAAGAAGTGACGATGGTCGCTTGTCGCTAGTTGATTTTGGCGCTGAAGCAGACACTCTTATTCGGTAGATTGAGACGATGCTAAATTTGTTGCTACTTGACATCCACAATGCGTGGTCCTGGGTCGTAATTTTTGGCAACGCTTTGGCAGGGGTGTGGGCACTGAGCGCGCATAAATTTGTCTCGTTGCGCAGTCGGGCCCTGTGGTGGTTTACCGGAGCGGTCGAAGCGGCTATATTTTTGCAGGTTGCGATGGGGGTTGCATTGGTAAATCGCAACAAATTAGCGCTTCCACAGTTCCATGCGTTTTATGGCTTTGTTGCAATCATCACCGTTGCAATCGTGTATTCCTATCGCGCCCAACTCAAGAAAAAAGTTTATTTGCTATACGGCTTTGGTGGATTATTCTTGATGGGTCTGTCAATCCGCGCAATGCTTGTAGGATGATCTCGCCTACGCGTTAAGGGAAATTTCAAGTTGCTCAAGCGAGGAGTTGAGTTCAGCAGGAAGCGTTGCACCAAAAGTTGCATAGTGATCGCGAATTTGGGGGAGCGCATCTCTCCATCCACCAATGTCTACTGACAAGAGTTCATCAAGATCTGCCGCATCGACATCTAGACCACTCGTATCAATGTCGGTGGCGAGGGGCAAATAGCCGATTGCCGTCTTCGTGGCTTTGGCGGTGCCCGTTACACGATCGAAAATCCATTTAAGAACTCGACTGTTCTCACCGAAGCCTGGCCACAGAAAGCGACCATCTTCATCGCGGCGGAACCAATTAACAAAAAATATTTGGGGCAAGTTTTCTGCAGTCGTTTTGGTTCCGAGTTTGAGCCAATGAGCAAAATAATCGCCCATGTTGTAGCCGCAGAAAGGCAACATCGCCATCGGGTCAAAGCGCAAGTTCCCAACTGCACCTGCTTGAGCGGCAGTTGTTTCTGAAGCCATAATTGAGCCCAAGAAAACTCCGTGTTGCCAATCAAATGCTTGAGTCACGAGAGGAACTGTCGTGCGACGACGACCGCCGAACAAAATGGCAGAGATCGGAACACCGGCTGGGTCTTGCCACTCCGAAGCAATCGAAGGGCACTGACTTGCAGGAGCGGTAAAGCGAGCATTGGGATGAGCAGCGGGCGTTTCGTTCTCTGGAGTCCACATGTTCCCCTTCCAATCAGTCGCACGTGCCGGAGCGGTGTCACTCATTCCTTCCCACCAAACATCGCCATCAGGAGTCAGAGCGGTGTTGGTGTAAATGCTGTTCCCCCAGAGCGTTTCCATTGCATTGGAATTCGTATCATGACTGGTTCCGGGAGCAACTCCAAAAAATCCGGCCTCAGGGTTGATTGCATACAGTCGGCCATCTGCGCCAAATTTCATCCAACATATGTCATCACCGATTGTCTCAGCTTTCCAGCCAGCGATTGTAGGAACCAACATTGCCAAGTTTGTTTTGCCACATGCCGATGGGAAGGCTGCAGCAATATATTTGAATTCGCCCTGTGGGTTTGTGAGTTTTAGAATGAGCATATGCTCGGCGAGCCAACCGTCGTCGCGCGCCATAACCGAGGCGATTCGTAGGGCAAAACATTTTTTGCCAAGCAATGCGTTGCCCCCGTATCCAGACCCATAACTCCAAATTTCCCGAGTGTCAGGAAAATGAACGATGTATTTATTGTCGGGATTACAAGGCCACGACGAATCGGTTTGTCCTGGTGCAAGCGGACTTCCAACCGAATGCAAGCACGGAACCCAGTCGTTGTTGGCAAGAACATCAAGGGCACCTTGTCCCATGCGCGTCATTATTCGCATGTTGACGGCAACATAAGCGGAGTCGGTCAGTTGCACGCCGATGTGAGCGATTGGAGATCCGAGTGGGCCCATTGAAAAAGGAACGACATACATTGTCCGTCCTTTCATTGCCCCGCTGTACAACTTGGTGAGTTCGGCACGCATTTCAGACGGCTCACGCCAGTTGTTGGTGGGGCCAGCATCTTCTTTTTTTGCTGAGCAAATGTAGGTTCGGTCTTCAACGCGTGCAACATCGCCCGGATCGCTGTGCGCCCAATAACTGTTGGGACGCTTTGCTTCATCAAGCTTCGTGAAAGTTCCGGCAGCAACAAGATCGCCACACAAGCGTTCGTACTCCTGGGCGGAACCGTCGCACCAATAGATGTTGTTGGGCTCCAAAATCGCCGCCCAATCATTGACCCATTTTTGAAGTCGTGAATTCGTTGTCGTTGCGCTCATGGGAACCTAAGACTAGGGGGAAAGGGATGAAGTAATAAAGTCAAAAAGGAGATTTGTTTTAAGAACCGGGCGTCGCCATATCGGTCTCGGATCCAAGACGCAATGTCGTGGCGTGACCAGACGAATCAAGATCAAACACAACTCGTTGTCCCTGCCTCAACATACGAAAAATAGAACCTTCGAGCGCGTTCGCAGCAAGTTCATACTCCGAGAGATCTGTGTCTCGCATCACAACGCCATTTCCACTCGCCGGATCGTAAGCCTTAATCACGCCTTGCATGGCAATTACCGACTTGACTTGACGACTTTGCCGGACTTTATACATGCAGTGCACACGTATAAACGCTTGGGCGATCCCTTGACGATGGCGCGAACTCGTTGAATATTTGGATTCCAACGGCGCTTCGTGCGCACATGAGAGTGTGACACGGACATTCCCCATGAAGGGCCTTTGCCACAAATTTCACAGACTGCAGCCATAGCGTTACCTAACTTTGATGAATTGACGGACGAACTTGTCGGAAGTGCCATTTGGCTCTTCAGGCGTCCTATAAAACTATCAGCCAACATCAAGTGACCCCAACCTCGGACTAGATACGATAAGGATGTGCCTGTTTTAGAGCAATTGGGGGCCGACGACCTGCGCCAGACCGTCATCGCCTTTCGCGACACGATGAAAGCGCACGCCGCAGGTATTAATCGCCTCAATGTGTACCCCGTGCCCGATGGAGATACTGGAACAAACATGGCGCGAACTCTTGACGCCGTCGTGGCTGAACTAGAAACGGCAGATCATGCAATGGGGCCGACCTGTCATGCCATCAGTCACGGCTCCCTCATGGGAGCACGAGGCAATAGTGGAGTTATCTTGAGTCAAATTCTGCGTGGATTGGCGTCAACTCTGGCAGAAGCGCAAGAACAGCGTGCATCAGCGACCAATGTTGCTGACGCTCTAAAGAAGGCATCACTTGCGGCGTACGAAGCCGTTCTTAAACCAATTGAGGGAACAATCCTCACTGTTGTTCGCGAGTCCGCAGACGCAGCAGCAAAGGCTGCGCTTCAGGGAGCCACATTGTCGGCGATGTTGCGCACTGCTCGTATTGCTGGGCGGCTCGCATTAGCCAATACGCCAGATCAACTGCCTGTGCTTAAAGAAGCTGGAGTTGTTGACGCTGGTGGTGCAGGATTCTTGCTCCTACTCGATTCAGCGATCCATGTTGTAGATGGTGAGCCTCTTCCAGAACCCGAAGAAATTGATGGACCGACTCTTGAGCAATTAGAGCGCATCACGCATCGTGCATCATCAAGTGACAATGTTGACGTGAGTGAGTTGCGCTATGAAGTCATGTTTTTTCTTGATCTTGACGATGCAAAGTGCCGGGACTTTAAACTGGCATGGGGCGAGATCGGCGATTCCATCGTCGTCGTGGGTGGTGAGGGTCTTTACAACTGTCATGTTCACACCAATGACATCGGCGCGGCCATCGAAGTTCCGTTGATTTTGGGTGGTCGACCGCGTGAGATCCGAGTGACAGATCTTTTTGAAGAAGTTGCCGAAGAACACGAGGCCCGCGAAGCCAAAATCGGTGGTGTAGCGCACAAACATTATGCACAAAGTGCGCTACCACCAGTTACTTGCGCTGTCGTTGCCATTGCCAGCGGAGATGGGCTGGGTGAATTGTTTGGACAACTCGGGGTTCAAGGAGTTATCACGGGAGGACAGACACTTAATCCATCGACCCAAGAACTTTTAGATGCTGTTGAGCACATGAACGCCTCACAAGTTGTGATTTTGCCGAACAATAAAAATATTATTCCTGTTGCCAATCAGATTGATGCCTTGACATCCAAGGATGTTCGGGTGGTTCCCACGTGTTCAATGCCCGAAGCACTTGCTGCTTTGGTTTCTTATGACCCAGAGGTGACAGCCGAGACAAATGCGCGCAATATGATTGCGGCAGCAAACTCCGTTGCAACTGGTGAAATCACCCAAGCCGTTCGTGATACAACAAGTGAGGTTGGGGCTGTGACTGCAGGGGACTGGATTGGTCTTGTAAGGGGTGACGGCATTGTCGCCGTAAGTGGCTCATTAACGGGCGCTGCAACGGTCCTGCTGGAGCAACTTTTTTCTGGCGGTGGTGAGTTACTGACAATCATCACGGGTCAAGAAGCAACCGCGGTCAATACCGACCACATCAAAGCGTGGGTCTCGCAGCACCACTCCGGCATCACAGTAGAAGTGCATCACGGTGATCAGCCGCTCTATCCGTATTTGTTCGGCGTTGAATAATCCACAGCCATTAACGCTCAGAGATCTCGACAAGCTCGGGGTCGAAGTGCTCAAGGATGTCGGTGACAAACGAAAATCAGCCCTCGCAACACTCGGCATTATTTCGGTATTAGACCTAATTCAGACATATCCACGTCGCTGGATTGACCGCACGAACGAGGCACGCGTCTCAGACATTGTGGCGGGTGTTGACTGCCTAGTGCTTGTTGACGTGCTCAATGTGCGAAGTATTCGCACCAAAAGCAGAAAGATGATGGTGAATGTCAACACCGGAGACGCATCAGGAAAGTTATCTTTGACTTTTTTCAATCAGGCTTGGCGTGCCAAGCAACTTGAGCCCGGGATGCATGTGTCGGTTTTCGGAAAACCAGAGGTGCGCAATGGGTACTTGCAAATGACAAACCCAATTGTTGACTTGATCGGTGATCGCACCGGCAAGATTGTGCCGATCTATCCGCAAAGCGAGAAGGTGCGCATTTTTACTTGGCACATCGGAGCCTGGGTCGAAGAATCGCTCAATCGGTGC
>SXUP01000047.1 GCA_005790505.1 Actinomycetota bacterium | reverse complement strand
TGGGGTCGTTTTTTTGATCAGGACAAATTTTGTCGCATGAATTAGTCAACTTTCAACAGAGCAGAACTGTTGTAAAAGTTATCCACAGGGGAACTGGCGGAGAGGGTGGGATTTGAACCCACGGTCCGCTTTAACACGGACAACGCCTTAGCAGGGCGCCCCATTCGGCCACTCTGGCACCTCTCCTAGGTTGTCAAAGTGTACCTGCATGATTGCGACACAGAGTCTTAATGAGGACGAAACTCTGACTAGCAAATCACCCCAATGCGTGAGGCTAGTGTTGGTACATCAGGTGTCGCAGCGGCACCAACCAAAAGGGAGAACATATAAATGAAGAAATTCCTGAAAATTGCCACGGTTGTAACCGCGGCGGCACTGATTTTCGCAGCATGCGGAGGAAGTGACGAGGACAGCGCGCCAGACACCACGATGGCTGGGGCGACAGACACCACGATGGCTGGCGAAACAAGTGACGTCTTTACGTTCACTAACTTCACACCATTTGAAGGAGGCACTGTTGTTAAGTGTGCACCTGCCGACGGCAGTGCGCTAAAAGCTGCATGGATCTATGTTGGCCCAATCAACGACGGTGGCTGGACTCAGACACACAACGCTGGTCGCGAATATGTGCAAGAAATACTGGGTGACAAAGTCATCACCACATACAAAGAAAATGTGCCCGAAGGACCACAAGTGGAGATTGTCATTGACGACCTTGTCAAAGATGGCAACACCGTAATCTTTGGTACATCTTTTGGATTCCAGGACGCATTCCTTGCTTCAGCAGCGAAATACCCTGACGTCTGCTTTGAATTCGCAACTGGCTACACCCAGAAGAACAACATGTCACAGTTCTACGGAGCTTCTGAAGACACAAAATATCTCTCTGGTATCGCAGCGGGCGCAGAAGCACCTGAAGGCTCAGAGATCGGTGTTGTTGCACCGTTTGCAATCCCCGAAGTGATTCGCGGACTCAATGGCTTCGTGCTTGGTGTTCAAAAAGTCAATCCAACAGCGACTGTTAAGGTTGTATGGACAAACACTTGGTTCGACCCCGCAATTGAGCGCAAAGCAGCAGAGTCACTAATCTCCGCTGGTGTCAAGGCGATTGCTTCGTTTCAAGACTCACCAGCTACGGGTGAAGCCGCAAAAGTCAAAGGCATCGGCTGGGTCGGATACGACTCAGACCAAAGCGAAGCTTTCAATGACATCTGGCTGACTGCTTCTACATATGACTGGGGTCCATACGAACTAGCCAAAATAGAAGCAGCAATCGAAGGCAAGTGGATTTCAGGTGACTACTACGGAAACCTGAGCGACAACTTCATCAGCATCGCAAACTATGGCGCCAAGGTAACTCAGGAGACCAAGGACTTGATTGCATCTGAGCGTGAGCGCCTAACGGCAAATCCGGCAGCACAATTCACTGGCCCGATTACTGCCCAAGATGGCACTGTCAAGATTGCCGAAGGAGCAATTCCTTCCTACGGCGAACTAATGAGCATGGATTACCAAATCAAGGGAATCACCACAGATCTTCCACAAAAATAATCTGAGGTTCCAGAGATTTATCGTCGAGGGGGTGAGCCAAACGGTTCACCCCCTCTTCATTTTCTAAAGTCTTGTCAATCATTAAGGGGTCCTGTTGATTAGCGATATCAGCGAAGCCGAACTCACCGTCACCATGAAAGGAATTGTCAAAAGGTTCCCAGGTGTTGTGGCAAACGACGGCGTGAACTTTGAGGCTCGCGCCGGCGAAGTTCATGCTTTGCTTGGTGAAAATGGTGCTGGGAAGTCAACTCTTTCCAACGTTCTCACGGGTCTCTATCGACCAGATGAAGGAACCGTCTCACTGAATGACGAGGTCGTTCACTTTGACAGCCCGCGGGTCGCACTTGAACGGGGCATTGGAATGGTGCACCAACACTTCCGCCTCGTTAATTCTTTTACGGTTGCCGAAAACATTATTTTAGGGGAACAGTCGTCGAGTCTTTTCATGGATACTTCTGCCGCTATCGAACGCATCTCGGCACTTGCGACAAAATATCGAATTGCAGTAGATCCCAGCGCACGAATCTGGCAATTATCCGTGGGCGAACAACAGCGTGTCGAAATTTTAAAAGCCCTTTACCATGGGGCAAAAGTGCTCATTCTTGACGAACCGACCGCAGTATTGACACCTCAAGAAGCAGACGCTCTATTTATGGTGTTGCGCAGCATGGTCAGTGAGGGACGAACAGTTATTTTCATTTCCCACAAGCTTGACGAGGTAATGGCCGTTGCTGATCGGATAACGGTTTTGCGTGCTGGCAAGACTGTCAGCACGATTGAGTGTGCAACCACTTCGACTCGCGAACTTGCCCGACTAATGGTTGGTCGTGATGTAGTGTTTAATCGTGTTATTCGTGCGAACCAGGCCGAGCCCCACAAAATCGTCCTCCGAGTCTCAGATGTTGACGCAACAGATGACCGTGGCCGTCAAGCCGTAAAATCAATTTCTCTCACAGTAGGAAAGTCAGAAATAGTTGCGATTGCTGGTGTCGCAGGTAATGGTCAGCGTGAACTAGCCGAAGTCGTCGGCGGTATGCGCCCTGCGACACGTGGCACCATTACGGTAAATAATGAAGTCGTACCAAACGGTCGAGTCCGCAAAGCAATGCGCGCAGGCGTCTCACACGTTCCTGAGGACCGACTGCATACTGGTCTTGTGGCTGATCATTCAGTAGAGAACAACCTGATTCTCAAGTCCTATCGGAACGCACCTATTTCAAAGATGTCAGTCTTGCGTCGCCGAATAATTCGTGCGCAGGCAAAGGAAACTGTCGAAAAATACGACGTTAAAACACCAGATACCATCACCCCTATTCGCCTGCTCTCCGGCGGAAATGTGCAAAAAGTTCTCCTTGCTCGTGAGTTTGACTCATTGCCATCCGTGATGGTGGTGTCGTCGCCGACGCGTGGTCTTGATGTGGGCGCAATTGAAAATGTTCGCAAGCGCTTGGTTGATGCAGCCGACTCTGGTGTTGGCGTATTGCTAATCAGTGAAGACCTTGAAGAAATATTTGCACTAGCAGATCGCATTTTGGTTATGTACGAGGGTTCCATCATCGGCAACATCCCAGCCGCCGAGGCGAGCCGTGAATCAATTGGTTTACTCATGGGTGGTGGCTCACTTTCTGCGGAGAATAACTGATGCAATCACCACTTCGTCTCGAGCGCCGTCTCACACAACCCAAATGGCTGAATTGGGGGGTGCCTCTATTGTCGCTGCTTGGTGCACTCATTTTGGGTGGCATCGTTCTTTTAGCGACGGGCAAAAACCCTTTTTCTGTTTACGCGCGCATCATTGAACGGGGGTTTGCATCAACCGACGCATTTAGCCGCACACTTATTTCAGCAACCCCCTTTGCCTTCACTGGACTAGCAGCATCAGTTGCTTTCCGCATGGGCCTTATCAACATTGGTGGAGAGGGTCAGTTATACCTCGGCGCAATCGGGGCAGCATTTGCCGGCATTGCTTTTCAGGATCAACCCACCGCCGTCATCATCGCCACCATGATTATTTTTGGCATGTTGTTTGGTGGCGCATGGGCCGCCATCGTCGGAATCCTCAAGGCCAAATTTTCAACAAATGAAATAATTACCTCTCTGATGCTGAACTATGTCGCTGCCATTTTCCTCGACTATCTGATTTTCAATAGCAACTCGTATTGGCGCGATCCAAAGTCGTACGGTTTCCCGACAGGAAAACGCTTGGTCGAAAACGCCTATTGGTACGACATCAGCATCGGTCCCATAGCAATACCCTTTGGCTTTGTCGTTGCGGTATTTGTCGCAGTCATTGTGTGGTTCCTCTACAGCCGAACTCGCTTCGGTTATGAAGTCGGTGTCATCGCATCGTCCCCGAGCGCAGCACGATACGCAGGTATTCGTGCTCGTTGGAAAATCATTACAGTCATGGCGCTTTCTGGTGCTCTCGCTGGTCTCGGAGGTGCAAGTGACGTAGGCGACTTCCGCCATGTTCTGGATGCCAAAGGTGTACAAATTTCTGGCTATGGCTACACCGGCATTGTGGTGGCCGCGCTTGCACGCCTGAACCCACTAAGTGCAATTTTTGTTGCCGTATTCATTGGTGGTTTATCTAACGCTGGCTACGCCTTACAGGGTCCTGATTTCCCCAGTGGTCTTGTGGGCACACTTCAAGGACTTATTTTGTTTACCGCTGTGGCCGGAGAAATTCTCACTCGTTATCGCATAAAACGACAGAACACAATTGCTGACGGAGCCATCGTATGAATAACAACATCTTGGTAATTATTTTGGCATCAGGTGTGTTTTACGGAACCCCGCTGTTTTTTGCAGCCCTGGGTGAGCTTTTCACCGAGCGCAGTGGGGTACTAAATCTTGGGGTAGAGGGAATGATGCTGATGGGTGGCGTGTCTGCCGTGTGGGCATCACAACACATTCCCGGCACATCTTGGTTTGTTGTGCTCTGTTCTATATTCATCGGGGCATTTGCGGGCGCACTGGTGGCTGCTCTGCATGCCTTTTTGTGCGTCACATTGCGCACTAATCAGACCGTGGCAGGACTCTCCATCACAATTTTTGCAGGTGCATTGGGTCTGTCTAGCTACTTCGCCAATGTGTGGGATGTGGCATCCAAAACAGTGCAACATCCCATTCGCATTCTTAATCCAGGTGGACTCGCCGACACGCCAATCGTGGGACCAATCTTTTTTCATCAAACGATTCTCACCTACCTTTCGTGGGTGCTGTGCGTACTGTCGGTTGTGTACTTGTTTCGCACTCGTACTGGCCTCAAATTGCGGTCCGTTGGCGAATCGCCGCAGACTGCCGATGCAGTCGGAATCAACGTGGCAAAGTACCGCTACATTCACACAATTCTTGGGGGCGCACTCGCAGGAATTGGTGGCACGTACTACAGCCTCACCATTGTGCCGCAGTGGGTTGATGGCGTCACAAAAGGTGCCGGCTGGATTGCCATTGCATTAGTGATCTTTGGTTTCTGGCGTCCCGATCTCACCTTGCTTGGTGCATATCTTTTTGGTGCACTGCAATCGCTGGGTCTCACCTTGAAAGCACGCAATATTGAAATCAACGGCAGCATCCTTGACGCGATGCCATTCATCATGACAGTGGTGGTGTTGGTGATTGTTTCAGGGGGCTGGGCGCATAAGCGTCTACAAACTCCTGCAGCACTGGGTATTGCATTCGAGCGTGAAGAGCGCTGATAAATGTCGGCTCTACTTACAAATGAATCACCTGGATTAGCCAAAGCCTGGCATCCTGTGATGCGTCTTGCAGATCTTGGCAGCGAGCCTGTTCGAGTGCAACTAATCGGAGACCCATGGGTGATTGTGCGCCTGAATGATCAGATCAGTGCGTTCTTGGATCGTTGCCCACACCGCAATGCGCGCCTGAGCGATGGAACCGTGGTGGACTCAACGTTGCAGTGCGCATATCACGGGTGGCGATTTGGTGAGACTGGTGCATGCGCACTTATTCCGGCACTAGGCGCAGGTGCCACGACTCCACCAACTGCCAATATCGCGCCCGTTCGTGTTCAGGTTAAATACGATCTGATCTGGTTAGCCCCTCAAGAACCAGTGTGTGACATCTTGCCGATTCCAGCTTGGGACGACCCGACCTTGACCAAAGTGTGGATGCCTCCCATTGTGTTTCGTGCCTCGGCAGCACAATTCATCGACAATTTTTTGGATATCACCCATTTTCCATTTATCCATCTTGGAACTTTTGGTACCAAAGACGATGAGACGATTGATGGATTCGATCTAGCAAAAGACACAGACCCTTGGGGCTTCACATTGTTGCGCGACCACATGATTGCCAACAAGATGGATCCCAAAGTTGACACTGGTGAGCATCCACTCGTACAACCACGCTCGATGCGCTATGACTTTCGGGCACCATTTACGTCTGCGCTGCAACTGCACCTCACGATGACTGGCATGCGTAATGTGATTGCCTCGTTCTGTCAACCCATCGATATGAACACCAGTTGCCTGTATCAAGTAATGATCCGCAACGACGTGCACAGCGATGACGACTACGCCAGAGCAGTTGCGTTTCAGACCGCGGTTTTTGACGAAGACCTCAAGATCATTGAGTACCTCTACGACAAAGTAATTCCACTCAGTGGTGGACAAACCCACACCAAAGCAGACCGCAACACAGTCGAATTTCGACGCATTATGTCAAAGTTATTGACCACAAACTGACAAGTTAGACATTGACATCAATTCGCTCGAACAAATTGACATCAATCAAACCAAGATCAGTAATCCGTAAATCTGGAATAACTGAGAGCCCCAAAAATGACAGCGTCATAAATGGTGCATCTAGTGTGATGCCCATTGTGTGTGCAGCTTCGATAACCGTGTCAAGTTGAGCCGCCACCACGAGCAACGGTTGATCGCTAATCAGCCCACACACTGGCAGCGCAATTTCAGCAATTACTTGGCCGTCTACAACAACGACTTGTCCGCCCCCGATTGCTGCGACCCGTGCAATAGCAACAGCCATATCCCGCGGTCCAGATTCATCGCGAGCTCCCACCACCATGATGTTGTGTGCGTCATGAGCAACAGTAGAGGCAATCGCACCACGCTGCATTCCGTAGCCAGAAACATACCCAAGCCCGATGCGACCTGTTCCTTTGTGGCGCTCGACAACGGCAATGCGCGCAATATCAATTGCTGCGTCATTTACATTCAGTTGTAGCGCAGCAGTGCGCACTGTTCCGGATTTGACGCCGATTACGTTGGCTATTCCAGACGGTGGTGGCGCAATTGTGAGTTCAGCAGCAGTTGGTAGATGGTGAAGATTAATGCGGTTGTACATGGACTTTGGTGGTGATACATCTGGCACGACACCCTCAACAATCATTCCGTTGCGCGCTACGACTCGGCCGCGCTGTAGCACCATTGACGGCTTGAAGTTTCGCATCGTGTCAAACACAACAACATCAGCTTGGTAGCCAGGCCCAAGCGAACCGAGATGAAAAAAGTTGTGATACATCGCCGGATAATAAGATGCCACACAAAATGCATCAATCTCGCTGAGGCCCTCTTGTACTGCCAGACGGATGCAGTGATTGAGATGACCTTCGTCGCGCAAGAGATCAGGTTCGCGATCATCCGTACAAAACGACGTTGCAGTTGTTCCGTGACTGAGCACAGTTGGTAGCAGTCGAACCAGATCTTGGCTGACCGAACCTTGGCGCAAAAAGACCCACATTCCTTTTTGTCGTTTTTCATGTGCTTCTTCAAGACCGAAAACTTCGTGATCACTTTCTATTCCAGCAGCCAAATATGCATCTAATTGTGCACCACGCAGACCAGGGGCATGACCATCAACTTTGCGCCAGTTTGCAGACGCGATGATTTCCCTGAACATCGGGTCACCGTTTATTACTGCCGGATAATTCATTACTTCTGCAACGCCGATTGCACCAAACTCCATGATTAAATCGCGTACTTCTTTTACGGTGAACGCGGCTCCGGCAGATGCAAATGGTGACTCGGGCACGCAAGACGATGCAGCCACACCAAATGTGAACGGCAGATGCTCGGC
>SXUP01000046.1 GCA_005790505.1 Actinomycetota bacterium | reverse complement strand
CGGTGGTGCGACTGTTGTCGGTGGTGCGACTGTTGTCGGTGGTGCGACTGTTGTCGGTGGTGCGACTGTTGTCGGTGGTGCGACTGTTGTCGGTGGTGCGACTGTTGTCGGTGGTGCGACTGTTGTCGGTGGTGCGACTGTCGCCACTGTCAAGCGTGAGAAGACTAATAAATTAGGAGACCGTGCTCCCAAAGCGCTGATTGCTCCTGCTGTTGCAGTGGCCTTTAATGTTGTCGTTACTTCTGCAGGAGTTAGTGAGTTTTGCGCCCCCAATAGCACGGCAGCCACACCAGCAACATGCGGACTCGCCATTGAAGTTCCAGAAAGCGTTGAAATTGCGGTTCTGGAGCTAATTGCGGCGGAAACAATTGAACTTCCAGGCGCAAATATATCTACACAAGATCCGTAGTTTGAAAAGTATGACATTGAGTCATACGAGGTCGTTGATCCAACTGTTACAGCGAGCGGCGCAGATGCAGGTGTATAACCACATGCATCGGCATTACTGTTCCCAGCAGCAACCACGACTGATATGCCATCTGCAATTGCACGGTCGACGGCATCATTTAGAGCAGCACTGACTCCAGCAGCGCCAAGACTCATATTTGCCACTGCTGGAACACCTGCAGCATGATCCTGAATTATAAAATCGAGACCAGCAATAACCCCAGAAAGCGTCCCACCTCCACTGCAACCCAAAACACGCACTGGTACAAGCGTGACAAGAGGGGCAACACCATATGTTGAACCACCGATTGTTCCGCTGACATGTGTTCCGTGTCCCTGACAGTCGTGCGTCCCATAGCCATCATTAATTGCATCAAAACCTGAGCGCACACGAGTGCCAAATTCACTATGCCCCGCATAAATGCCAGTGTCTATGACATAAGCCGTGACGCCGGCTCCAGCTCCGGCTCTAGTGATGCGTCCATTTAGAGGAAGGGTGCGTTGGTCGATGCGATCTAGACCCCACGAGGCAGCCACACGCTCACCTGGTTCATAACCAAACGGCGTAACCGCAGCAGATGGTGAAGACGAAACACTGCTGCCCACCGCGTTAGTGGCAATAACAGTGAATGTATATGGCGTGCCATTTGTCAGACCAACAACCGTGCAGGTCAAAGTCGCAGTGGTGCATCTCAAGCCTCCGGGAGATGAGGTGACCGTGTAGCCGGTGACATTTACCGGCACAGAGCGCTGTTCGAGCCGCACAACTCCGTACGGATGACCACAGCAGCCCCTCACTCTCAAGGCGTACCCAGAACCAGAGATAGTGGTGATGATTCGTGATGCATAGCAATCGGTTAAATAGTTATGAGCACCATCATCATTGGACAAAATGACTCGACCGGTCGAGACCTGAATGACGTCAAGCCACGGATCAATTGCGCTTGCGACATGAGCAGAACAGGAGTGATCAGAGTGGGCAATGACATCAAGTGCCCCGATAGACAATGGGATGTCTACGTACGGAGCAGTTGGATTGATGTTGATGGAGGAAATAACTGAGCCACGTGGGGCCGACCAACTGACAACAGCAGATGCGTCTCCGGCTGTTGCCGAGACTGCAGTTGGCGCCGACGGAAGATCCGGGTCGCGCGGTGTGGCGGTCGCTATCGCCGAAGGGACACCAGTACCAACGCTGTTGGTTGCAGATACGCGGAATGAATAAGTTGTCGCATTTGTGAGACCTGTGACCACAAGAGATGTCGCATTTGATGCAGGATGGACAAAAGTAATCCAAACGCCTGCGACAGAAGAATACTCCACTACATAGTCAGAAATAGCAGCTCCACCATCGGCTGAAGGGGCACCCCACCCAAGAGTTACTTGGGTTGAACCGATTACTGCCGTAATCGAGCCTGGAGCACCTGGGACCACGATCGGAGCCGGATCAAATGAAGCGTTGAACAACAATTTGTTTGGTGAACCCGCACCAGGATTGGCAACAATATTTGACGAAGCGGCGGCATTCAATGCTCGTGTCACTTGGTCAGGCGTATCTGTTGGATGTGATTGCAAGTACTGCGCCGCCGCACCAGCAACATGTGGCGCAGCCATTGAGGTACCCGACCATGTGCGCGTTGATGTGTCATCTGTTGATGAAGACGAAGTAATACCAACACCGGGCGCAAAGATGTCAACGCAGGGTCCAAAATTGGAAAAAGATGCCCGAGCGTCGTTGGTGCCAGTTGCTCCGACAGTGATAGCAGTTGGCTCCGCTGCTGGAGATGAGCCGCAGGCATTTGATGAACTATTTCCAGCAGCAACCGCGAAAACAATCCCATCTGCGACCCCGCGCGCAACGGCAGCGTCCAAACTAATGCTGGAGCCGCCGCCAAGGCTCATGTTGGCAACTGCTGGCACACCCGCGATGTGATGCCCGATCACCCAGTCAATGCCGGCGATAACACCCGACGTGCTTCCTGAGCCGTAACAATTCAACACCCGCACAGGGAACAAGTTGACATTTTTTGCCACGCCATATCTTGTTCCACCAACTGTGCCAGCAACATGTGTTCCGTGACCATGGCAATCAGAAGAACCATTGCCGTCATTCACGGAGGAGAAACCGCTACCTACTCTGCCTGCAAGTTGCGTGTGAGTGGAACGAATTCCGGTGTCCAAGATGTAAGCAGACACACCCGTACCATCCAAGGAGTACGAATATGTACCGTTGATGGGGAGTGATCGTTGGTCTACTCGGTCAAGACCCCATGAGTCACCTGCCCCGATTGGTTGGTTTAAATTAATTGAAACCACTTTGTCTGGTTCAACAAGTGTGACTCCTTGCGAGGCGCGCAGTTGTTGGGCTGTTGCGTCACTAAGTTCAGCAACATACCCCGAAAAAACATTTTCAAAGCGATCCAATACCGAGATTCCGAGTGAATTGACCGAAGCAAGCATGGCCTGATCGGACTTGTATTTCACGATGTAGCGTCCGGGAATAATCGTGCCAACCTCTGTCGCTGGAGAGGACAACAAACTAATAGGGTCAGTCTCGTTTTCTCCAACAAGAGATACGGGAGCATCACGTTCGATAATTCGGACATCACGGTCTTTTCGTAATCGCAATACATCAGAGCTATCAAGCGAAGCAACAAAACCATCCGAGCCAGCAGAAAAAGTGTCGCTGACGTCATTGCCCCGATTTTCTTCGGCGGCGACCTTCCTTGACAAGTTGACACCGTCCCGCAGCACCACAATGTAATCAGATGGTGTACTGACCGCCTGAGCAACCAGGGGTGAAGAAACGACACCGAGACTTGCTAGTACGCCACTCAAAACAATCCAGCGCAAAAACCTTGTGAGGTGCGTTGCAGGGGTGTTGGATTGAGGGTTCATTTTGTTTCTAGTGTGACAAAATACTACAGGCTTGTACGGTCATCCTGAGGGGGCTGGAATGACACCCAATCGACCCGCCTCAAAATCTTGAAATGCCTGTCGAATCTCGTCTTGGGTGTTCATCACAAACGGCCCGTATTGCGCCACTGGTTCGCGAATTGGCAGACCCCCAAGCAACAAGAAATCTGCTGTTTGGTCCCCTGCCGACACCACCATATGGTCACCCGCCCCAAAAAGGGCCACATGATGAGGGGTCAGCGCGTGTCTTTTGGTCCCCACGGTTGCCCCTCCCAACAGCATGTAAACCATGGCATTGAAGCTGGGATTCCAGGGCACACTCAATTGGGCTCCGGCAGCCAAAGTGACGTGGGCAATTGCGATCGGAGTGTGCGTGCTTCCTGGACCAGAGTGCGCCGCAATGTCTCCAGCAATAATTCGCACCAGCGCTCCACCATCGCTCGAAGTCGCAAGCGTCAATTTACTGGCAACTATTCCTTGGTAACGAGGGGCGGAGAACTTCAATATTTTTGGCAGGTTGACCCAAAGTTGGATTCCGTGTTGCCATCCACCTGTGTTCAATATCTTGTCGGTCGGCATTTCGTCGTGCAAAATACCTGCGCCCGCAGTCATCCATTGAGTGTCGCCGTCGCCAATAATTCCACCTCCACCATTTGAATCATGGTGCACGATTTCGCCGTCAAGAACATAGGTCACCGTTTCAAAACCACGATGCGGATGCCACGGCGCTCCCTTTGTCTCAAACGGACCATTAAGAACAGGGCCTAGTTGATCGAGCATTAAAAATGGGTCGATGTCTTGCACCGTCAAACCAGCAAAGCCTCGATACACCGGAAAGCCTGCACCTTCAAGTCCAGCGCGAGCAGGAGAAATTTTTACAACGCTTCGCTCCACTGATTCTGGCAAGGGCCCTACAAGCCTTGGCAGAATCAAATTGTCAGCAACCTGAATAGCGGGCATATCTCTATGTCTAGTGTGGGTAATGTGCCAAGGCAAATTATTACCTCCCCTATTGATGGATCAATTTTTGCCAGCCGCGAGTTGGCAGACGATTCAGAAATAGAAAGAGTCCTCTCCAGAGCTGTAAAAGCAAAACAGGAATGGCTGAACACCACGATCGCCGACAGGATTGATCTTTGTGAACGCATGGTTCGACATCTTGAAGCCAACGCCAACGAAATCGGACTAGAAATTACCCAACAGATGGGACGACCCATTCGTTATGCCCCCAATGAGATCCTGCGCGGCGTGCAGGAACGCGCGAGACACATGATGACACTTGCTCAACACGAACTGGGCGACATTGAAGTACCCCACGTTGATGGTTTCACCAAGTTCATTCGTCGCAATCCAGTCGGAACTGTGCTTGTTGTTGCGCCCTGGAATTACCCCTATCTGACCGCGATCAACTCGGTGGTTCCAGCATTACTCAGTGGCAACACAGTCATCATCAAACATGCCTCCCAAACTCTGCTCTGCGCTGAAAGGTTTTCTGCGGCTTGTGGTGCTGCCGGATTCCCTGATGGCGTGTTTCAGCACATTCATGCCAGCCATCAAGCAGTGAGTAAAATGATTAGTGACTGGCGCATTAATTTTGTTGTTTTTACAGGGTCCGTTGAGGGTGGCGCGGCAATGGAACGCGCCGCTGCAGGACGCTTCATTGGCGTCGGAACAGAACTCGGAGGCAAAGATCCCTCTTATGTACGTGCTGATGCAGACCTCACGCTGGCGATTGCAGACAATGTTGACGGATCATTTTTCAATAGTGGTCAATCTTGTTGCGGTATTGAGCGAATCTACGTCCATGCCGATGTGTATGACGATTTTGTTGATGGCTTTGTTGATGTGACTCGTCAATACGTGCTGGGAAATCCTCTTTTGGATTCAACGACACTTGGACCGATGGTCAACACCAAGAGTGCTCAATTCGTACGTGATCAGATTTCTGCCGCAATTACAAAAGGCGCACAAGCCGTTGTTAGCGAGCGCGAGTTTGCGGCGTCTCAAAAAGATTCTCCATATCTGGGGCCAACTGTGCTCCTTGACGTTGACCACTCCATGAGTGTCATGCGAGATGAATCATTTGGTCCCGTAATCGGCATCATGAAAGTTGCAGGAGACCAAGAGGCCGTAGCGTTGATGAATGACTCGCCCTATGGCTTGACCGCTTGTCTGTGGACCAAAGATATCGAACGCGCTCAAGCGCTTGGCAACCTGATTGAAACGGGAACATGTTTTATGAACAGGTGTGACTATTTAGACCCCTCCTTGGTCTGGACTGGAGTAAAAAATACCGGCTCTGGAATTGCATTATCTGAACTTGGTTTTGGGCCCTACATCAAACTCAAATCATTTCACCTCAAGCATTGATTGCAATTCTTATTTTGTTGGAAACTCGTACTTCACATCAGTGAACGAATCAGTTGGGAAAAAATACAATAAGCGCAACGGGTCCGTACCTGTGTTGACTGCAAAATGCTCAACATCTCCGGGAATAAAAACTGCATCTCCACCAACGACAGATGTCTTGTCGCCCGCGATCCACACATACCCGCTTCCGCTCAATATGTAGTACACCTCCGCCAGGGAGTGCCAATGACCACGCAATGGAGCAGGAGCACCAACTGGTATCTCGGCAACGCCGACTGTTAGACCAGATGTCGGGGTTCGGTCAGCACTAAATAATGTCCACCATTGGACAGAACCCCTTATCGAATCCGACCATTCTTCGACATCACAGTCAGCCGCACGCCGAAAAACCGCCGTTGTCTGATTGGGATTATGTGGCACATTATTCATTGTCGGATCTCCCCTGCTAGTGCCCCGACTATAACGACATAGGGTAAAGGTTCAGGAGCAACAATGACAAATATCTTGATCAACACATGG
>SXUP01000045.1 GCA_005790505.1 Actinomycetota bacterium | reverse complement strand
CTGACGGCAGATCAAATCGTGCGCGACACCGGTTGGGTATTCAACAACGAAACTGGCGAGTCTTTGACACTTGAGCAATTCGTTGAAACCGGCAATGAAGAAGCTGATAAGTATCTGCGGCGTTTTGGCTTAATGGCAACAGCCAGCACCAAAAGCATTGTGGAAATCGGGTCTGGCATTGGTCGTATGACGGCTGCCTTCACGCGCGAGTTTGAAACTGTTGTGGCAACCGATATTGATGCCTCATTTCTTGAACGTTGTCGCGAGACGGTCGCCAGGTTTGGGAATGTGTCGACATTGCGCACCGTACATGTTGCCGATGGGCGCACTATTGATCTTCCTTCTCACAGCGCTGATGTCGTGTTTTCGTACATCACGCTTCAGCATTGCAAACAAGAGGATGCACTAGCCCTAACCGCTGAAGCATGCAGAATCGTCAAACCAGGTGGCCGACTGATTCTGAATTACCGCACATGGGTTATTTCAGATGTCATTTTAATACCGCTGAGTGCAATCATGCGGGTGTTGTGGCATGCACCATTGATCGGGCAACCACTGTCTAGGTGGCGGTGGTCAACGCGTCTCGGGTGGCAGGCCAATCGTCTCAGCCCACGACAGGTGTATGCCCATCTCGAGTTGCTCGGTGTTCATCTTGAGACGCCAAAGGCATTTCTGGGGGGTGGTCGGATGCAACGACCGGTCAGCATTGGGTCAATGCAAGTGCTGCAAGATGAGTTTCCGATAGGAAATAAAAGTCATTGGTGGCTGGTTGCCCATCGCAGTTAGCCTTCAATGTCTATGCGCATAGGAGTAGTTGGAGCAACAGGGCAAGTCGGAACAGTGATGCGGGCGCTATTGGAAGAGCGCCAATTTCCGATTACTGAATTACGTTTTTTCGCATCGTCAAGGTCTGCCGGAAAATCGTTGCCATGGGGTGATGGGTCAATCATCGTTGAAGATGCAGAAACTGCCGACCCAACGGGCTTGGACATTGCATTATTTTCTGCAGGGGCAACGTCATCTCGCGTCCTTGCTCCTCGGTTTGCGGCAGCTGGTGTCGTCGTTATTGATAATTCAAGTGCATGGCGGATGGACGAAGATGTTCCGCTTGTCGTGAGCGAAGTGAATCCTCTTGAGGTACACAACTTAAAAAAAGGAATCATCGCTAATCCAAATTGCACCACCATGGCGGCGATGCCGATTCTTAAACCATTGCACCAAGAGGCACAACTGCTCCGTATGATCGCCAGTACATATCAAGCAGTAAGTGGTGCAGGAGTGTCTGGGGTTGAAGAACTCTCTTCACAAGTTTTGGCTGTTGCGGCCGGCGCAGCCGCCCTGGCGTTTGATGGTTCTGCGGTCAAGATGCCGGCGCCCCACAAATTTGTTCGGCCAATCGCATTTAATGTTTTGCCATTTGCGGGTTCCCTTGTCGATGATGGTGATGGCGAAACGGATGAAGAAAAAAAACTACGCAATGAAACCCGCAAGATTTTGGGTATTCCAGATCTGTCAGTTTCTGGAACATGCGTCCGAGTCCCCGTATTCACGGGTCACTCACTTTCGCTGAATCTTGAGTTTTTGCGTTCAATCACGGCAGCGCGGGCAACAGAATTATTGAGTGGCGCGCCTGGCGTAAAAGTCGTTGATATTCCGACACCATTGCTAGCGGCTGGTGATGATGTGAGTTTTGTTGGCAGAATCCGCCAGGACTCGTCGGTTTCTGGCGATCGTGGGCTCGCGTTGTTTGTATCTAGCGACAATTTACGCAAAGGCGCCGCCTTGAACGCTGTGCAAATTGCTGAACTACTGATTCGTTAGAGCAGCAGCGATAGTCGGTAGCCCTTCGCGATATTCGTCACCAGCCAGCACCATGGTCACCGCACGGCGCAAACGAAGTGCGTCTAGAGGCTTTATGATCCAACCGTTTGCTCCGCTTCGTCTCGCGAGATGAACATCGGCAGCGCGGTCAAGCAAAAATAGAATTGGAACCAAGGGTGCGTTGCCACTGCTGTGGTCAAGACGCAGATTCATCGCCACGGCCATTGCACCCATCGAGCCTGACTGCAGATCAAGGATTGCAATGTCAGGAACCTGGGTTTTGATCGCCGAGTCAACATCACGACCGTCGCTTACTACTGTAAAAGTTGTTGACGGTGTTCCAAGAACCGCTACGACTTCGTTCAAAATCCATTGAGCATCGGTTGCCAGAAGAATATGCACAATTCAAAGCCTACTGCTGAGTGTCGCTAGGGCACTAGTAGCGAAGTCGTTAGGTCGGTAATTCCGTTCAGGTCGACAATGTCATTTGACCTCTCCGAGATACGAAGACACGATGTCATAGGCAGGGTGAGCATGAATTTGGCGAGTTGGGCATCGGCCTCCTCCGCCTCGGAGTGGAGATGGGCCAAGTTGCGCCATAGGTCTTGATCAGCGTCTTGGGAGCGAGTGAGTGCAACTTCTGCAGAGGTGTCGCCAAATCGGGGAGGCATTCGATTGGCGATGACTAAATCAATCGCGATGTTGTTACGTTGCAAACTGTCGGCAAAATAGGAAGCCTCCTCCAGGGTGTCGCTGCGCGCTGAAGCAATTAAAACAAATGACGTCAAGGGGCCGCGAAGCAGTGCCGAACTTTGCTTGGCACGTTGACGAAAACCATCCTCCATTCCAGCGAAAGCCCTTAGAAATGCAATCGCATCATCAAGAGCAGCGGTTCCGACAATTTTTCCCGCAGTGCGCACTACCGGCTGAAGCGCACCTGTGATGAGTTTCATCCCAGTCAGAGTGGGGGAGATGAGCATTTTGAAAAGTTGATTTTCCAGGAAACGTGCAAGGCGTTCTGGTGCCTCAATAAACGCCAGTGCAGATCGGGTTGGTGGGGTGTCAACAATAACAAGATCAAAGCGACTGTCGTTGTGTAGCGCAAGTAACCGCTCGGCGGCGATGTAGTCGCGGGTTCCACTTATTGAGCGAGACACATTGCGGTAGAAAGTATTTTGAAGTATTTCGTCTGTTTGTTCCTGGTTTTTTGCAAATTGTTTTACCAAGGAATCAAATGTTTCCCCGACATCAA
This sequence comes from Actinomycetota bacterium, assembly GCA_005790505.1. Classification (GTDB taxonomy): domain Bacteria; phylum Actinomycetota; class Acidimicrobiia; order Acidimicrobiales; family Ilumatobacteraceae; genus UBA2093. The sequence continues at coordinate 49,616 of SXUP01000045.1, read as the reverse complement.
GCATGGTTGCCCACATCTGGCCATCACCAATTTGTTGGACTAAAACTGGTTCGTTGCCAATCTTGTGGCGAAGACCAATCGCATCAGCAAGTCGTCGAGCAGGATCAATCGTGATGACAATGGCGCGCCGGCCAACTTGTGCCGCAGAGAGGGCGAGAGCCGCCGCAACTGAAGTTTTTCCGACGCCACCCGTGCCGCAACACACCAGTACCGATTTTGTGCGTAAAAGTTGCTCGAGTTTCATGGTAGGGCCCCGATTGCAGCGAGCATCGCGGGTGTGAGTTCGGTTGACACTGCTGCGGCATTTATTAGATGTGGAAGTCGAAGTTGTTGCAGTGGTAATTCTTGACTCAGAAGTGCGCAGGCGAGTGCGTGTCGTTGTTGTCTGTCGTGGCGATACGTCAATGCGGAACCGAGTTCAGATTTCTTATTTAGTTTGAGATTCTTTGGGAGTGGTTCGTCATCAATGCCATTAAGGACAACTGGCCCAAGTGCCACGCCGATCTCGTCTTCGATTTCAAATGCGGTATCAATTAGTTCCGATACTGGCGTTAGTTCCGGCGTTGACACCATCATCACCCGACACCGCTTTGGATCAGCAAGCATTTCAATAATCTCAATCGCTTGGTTATGAATCGGGCCACCTCCGACTGCTTGGCGCAACGACAACGGTGCTCGCAATAGTCCAATCGCTTGTCCGGCAGGTGGGCCATCAACAATGATGAGATCCCAATCTCCCGACCGCTCAAGTTGCTTGATCTTTCCAAGAATCAGAAGGTCATCAATTCCAGGTGCCGAGGATGCGACCAAATCAACTATTCCTGCGGCCAATAGCCGGCGTGAAATTCTTCCCAGTCCGAGGGAGTCGAAATAATCTGACAATGCGGCACCAGGGCTAATGGCTAGGCTTTCCACCCTTTGATCAAGGCCAGAGACCACTTTTTTCCCTTCAATTCCAACCAAAAGGGTGTGAAGTCCGACACTTGTCGCCGCATTGGCGAGCGTTGTAGCCACCACCGATTTCCCAACGCCACCTTTGCCCGCCACAATGAGTACACGCGATGTGCTGAGAAAGTGTCGTGTATCCATCAGTCGGAGGTCCTAGTGCGCAAAATATCGGGCATCACCATGATGCTGGGTCTGGCGATTCCATTGCTGTCGCCAATCGCGAGTGTATTTGCATCGTCGAGCGTTGCAAGTGCCGCCGAAGTTGTAGAAAATGTTTCTGCACCTGATGTTGTCAATGGTGTCATATCTGCAACTGCCGTGCCTGATCTTGCATTCGTAGATGTTATAGAAGTCAGCGGTGTTATTGATGAGATCTCTGCCGATGCAATTGAGCGTTCGCTTTTGAAGGCTTCAAAGAATGGATCTCAAGCAGTCATCTTGCAACTTAATAGTCGAGGGGCAGTCGTGAGTCGGGACCGAATGACAGCGCTTCTTGAAACCATAAAAGCTTCGTCAATTCCAGTTGCCGTTTGGGTTGGGCCATCTGGTTCGCGCGCCTACGGAATGCCAGCGCAGATTCTTGCTGTTGCAGATGTGACAGCGATGGCGCCTGGTACACGTATTGGTCGCATTGGTGTACCGCTCAAGGTAAACGGAACAAATATTTCGTTTGGTAAAGCAGACGATGTTCTGGGAACCCAAACCCTTGGTTTTTTGGAGGCTCGCGAGCAAGGTGCCCTTAAGTTTGCAACTGATGACCGTGGTGTTCCAGTCCTGCGCAATATGTTGTACGTGCTGGATGGTGTGACAGTGAAGGGAGCGACCCTTGACACGGTTTCTGATTCGGTGGATGCCAGCGGTCAAGTCGTGCGGGAGGCAACCTCTGTTCGATTCTCAAAACTGGGACTAATGCCACGACTTTTGCACACCGTGGCTAGTCCACCGTCTGCATTGCTGCTACTAACAGTCGGCCTTGCACTTTTGATTTTTGAGTTTTTTACGGCTGGGATCGGAATTGCGGGAGTGGTTGGGGCTACCTGCTTAATTCTTGGCTCACTTGGAGCCGGTTCATTGCCGCTCAACGGTGTTGGACTTCTTTTGCTCCTGCTGTCAATGCTCCTATGTGCAGTTGATGTGCAGGTAGGCGTTCCGCGTGTATGGACTGGTGTGGGAATAGTGATGTATTCGGCGTCCACGTTCTTGCTCTTTCGTTCGGTTGACGGCCTGACTATGCGTCCATCGTGGATTACATTATTGGTTTGCATCGGTGGTGTGTCACTCACGTTTGTCGTTGGTATGCCATCAATGACACGAACTAGATTCGGCACACCGACAATTGGTCGCGACAACCTCATTGGAACCCAAGGTGTTACGGTTGGGGCAATTGATCCTGAAGGTACGGTTCGAGTTGATGGCGCACAATGGCGTGCTCGAACAAACCGTGCTACACCCCTAATTGATGGCCAAGCCGTTCGGGTGGCGGCAATTGACGGAATTACGCTCTTGATTGAGCCTCTCGAAGGAGCCGCCCGTGATTATCGGGAGATGCGCAAAAGCGACCCACCCGAGACTGCTGCAGAATAAAACTTATGTTTCTGTTGATTTTTGCCGTCGTTATTGCAGTGCCGTTGATTGAGATATTTTTCATCGTAAAAATGGGCTCGGTTGTTGGTGTTATCCCAACCATCGTCTTGCTGTTTGCGATCTCAATTGTGGGCTCCAGGGTTGTGAAGTATCAGGGCTTGCGAGTCTGGCGAAAATTCAACGAGCAGGTAAGAAGTGGCAAGATGCCGTCACAAGAGCTTGTTGAAGGTGTCTGCTTGCTCCTGGCAGGAGCACTTCTGGTGACTCCGGGGTTTTTTACTGATGTGCTGGGGCTTTTGCTTTTACTGCCACCAGTACGACTTGTTGTCTTAAAAATTGTGAGTGCCCGCACGGCGAACAAAGTTGAAGTCGTTCGTGCAACTTATGACAGACGCATAATCAACATAAAAGAGCATCCTCAGGCTGACCAAGATAATGCACAGCAAGGACTAGATCAGTGAATACAGCGCGCAGTGGTGGCCCTTCAAAAGATGAATCGTTTGATCCACTTACAGTTCCGATTAGTCCAGCCGCAACAGTGTTATTGGTTCGAGACGACGAAACGGGCCTGGATGTATTTATGCTCAGGCGGACATTGTCTGCAACGTTTGCAGGTGGGATGTATGTGTTTCCAGGCGGAAGAGTTGATGATGCAGATTCCCACGAAGAACTCGGAGAGATTTGTGATGGACTCAACGATGAACACGCGAGTGCACTTTTGCAGATTCCGCGCAACGGTTTGTCATATTGGGTTGCAGCAATTCGTGAATGCTTTGAGGAAGCGGGCGTACTTTTGGCACGTCATGCCCACTCGGGAGATGTAGTGCGTTTTGACACTCCAGAGTTGATAGAAAGGTTTGGAGAAGCCCGGCATTTGGTTCATGATGGTCATCTTTCATTAGCGGAACTCTGCCGTCAAGAAAATCTGCGTCTTACAACAGATGCAATTCACTATGTAAGTCATTGGATTACTCCTGCTGGCGAAAGACGTCGATTTGATACGCGTTTTTTTGTGGCTCGGGCACCACAAGCACAAGATCCGCTACATGATGATGGGGAGACAATTGAAAGTCTTTGGGTGAAACCGCACGAGGCACTGAGCCGTTTTGCCGCAGGCGATTTGCAAATGCTGCCACCAACAACGAGCAATCTTGAATTTTTACTGGACTGCGAGACAGCCGATATCGCCTTAGATGCTGCCCGCAAAGTTGGTGTACCGCCCGTGATCGAGCCTCGCTTGCGACTGAACTCTGATGGCAAAGTTATCGCCATCGTCATGCCAGGCGAAACGGGCTACGAAGAACTTGGCTAGCGACTGCGTACGCTGATTGCCACTACGTCTTCAGTGCGGGCTGAGCATCCAGACATTTCTGCCATGTCAGGAGTGTTGTCAATGATGTGCCGAGCGATCTCCATAAAGACACTCGCAGCTTTGCCGACATTCGAGAGAACCACTGGTTCACCAGAATCTCCTCCAGCGGCAACCGTCGATTCGATTGGCACTTGACCCAGCAGTTCAACACCTATCTCGTCAGCCAATGTTTGTCCACCACCTGCGCCAAACAACTCGTATTGCGTCCCGTGGTCACATTCAAATGAACTCATATTTTCGATTACGCCAGCGACACGCAAAAAACTGCGACGAGCCATATCTGCGGCACGAATAGCAACTTTTTGTGCCGACACGGCAGGCGTCGTGACAATCAATAAGTCAGTTCGCGGCAACATACGAGCAAGACCCATCTGTACGTCCCCTGTTCCGGGCGGCATATCAATGAGCAAGTAATCCAGTTCTCCCCACTCAACATCGTGAAGAAATTGTTCGACCGCTTTAGTAAGCATTAGACCGCGCCACATCAAGGCCGTACTTTCATCTTCGACCAACATTCCAGTCGAAACAACTTTGAGTAAACCCTTCCCGACAACCCGAACATTGGGCACAATCATTGGCTTGTCACGACCGTCAACTGCTCGTGCCTGCAGCCGATCAGGCATGCCGAGCATTCGTGGAATCGAGAAACCCCAGATATCGGCATCCAAAACGCCAACGGTTTTTCCGGCAAGAGCCAAAGCAGCAGCCAAGTTGACCGTGACAGAACTCTTTCCAACTCCACCCTTGCCGCTAGCAATTGCCAGGATGCGCGTGTTGGCAGGTACGGCCGTAACGGTTGCTTGTTCCTTGGCGTTCCAGCGTGCTCGCGTCATGACCGCAGTCCGTTCATCGGAGGTCATTTCGCCCCAATCAATAGTGACTTTGGTGACAGCAGGGTGAGCGAGTAGGCGAGACTCAATGTCATTGCGGATCTGAACGCGCAGCGGACAGCCTTTGATCGTCAGTTTCATTGCTACGGTAACAAGACCGTCAGCAAACGTAATGTCCCCAGCCATTCCGAGGTCGACAATATTGTCTCCAAGTTCTGGGTCGATTACGGCGCGGAGCAAGGATCGGATGTCGTCAACGCTGGGGGCCTGAGTTTGGCTCACATAAATAGTGTATGGGGCTGTAAGGTGAAGGGTAGTTATAAAACACTAATCTTCTACCAATCTTTCGGAGGCCCCCATGATCACACTTACCGACGCAGCCACAGTCAAAGTTGAGCAGTTGCTCCTAGACGAAGGCGCCGCCGAAATGGCGTTGCGTGTAGCAGTTAAGTCTGGTGGATGCTCAGGCTTTCAGTACGACATGTACTTTGACGGCGACATCGCCGCCGATGACATCGTTATGACATTTGGCGCTGTTCGTGTTGTCGTTGACCCAGCATCGGCTCCATTGCTAGAAGGTGCGAGTCTTGATTTCAAAGATGGTCTCAACGAGCAAGGTTTTGCGATTAGTAATCCAGGCGCCACACGTAGTTGCGGTTGTGGCAAATCGTTTAGCTGATTCCCGTTTGCAATAAAAGCACGTCGCGAATTTCTTCCTCGTTGAAGATGGCGTCGAGCCTTGCTTGAAGGATTCCTTTTTCATCGGTAATAAAAAGTGCGGGCTCAAACGACATGTTGTAAGCGCGTACTGCTGGTGCAGTAGTCGTAGCTGTTGAGTCCGAATACACATCAGCATGAACAAATAGGGCCGATTCGCCGACACTTTTTTGCACCGAAATAAGTGCGTCAAGAGCAGGAGCGCATGTTCCGGTTTGGCAATACGCAGGTGTACCAATCAGATATACAACAGGTTTTCCAGAACGAAGTGCCTCAGTCACTGTGAAAGCATGGAATGGACAGGTTCCATCTGCACGAGTGCAGATTGGATCAATTCCGCCGTTGTTTTCCTTTGTTGGTGTGTCAAATGGCGGCAGTGCGTCACCAATCAATGGAATTTTTACGACACTGCGCTCAAATATCTGGAATGCAGCACCATCTGCTGGACCGCCATCAACAACGAGCGAATAAATTCCCGGATCATCAATGGTTACCGTGAAAGGCCAATACGGTTGGGGAACACCCTTAGTGTGTTTTGCTGCAGTTACTTGTTGGACGATGGTCTTACCCGAAGCAGCACTAATGACCTTGGCACTCAGAGTTTCTGGAAGTTCAAGATCTTCATCTGTGAGTACACCCTTTTGAACAGCCAACGAGATCGGTAAACGAACAGAACCTGGAACCAAGACGTCATTTGGGAACCGTTGCACAAGTGCAACGCCACTGGGGAGGGCCAGATTTGCCGAGCCTGACGATCCACACGCACCCAAGGCAAAGGCGCCCACAGTTGTCGTGCCGGCGTAGATTAAAAAGGTCCGTCGGGAAAACGGAGCAAGCAAAGACATAACTCCAATCGTAGGGGAGCACGGCGGTGACCTACAGTGAGACTTATGGCCAAACAAGTTCTTCCGACAAGTCCCTACACCCCGGTTGTGCGAGCGGGAGACTGGTTAATCGTGTCGGGGCAATTAGGCATCAAAGATGGTGTGTTGGTTACTGGCGGTGTGGCAGCACAAACTGCCCAAGCCGTAGCGAATCTCAAGGCACAACTTGCAACCATGGGGGCAACACTCAAAGATGTCAGCAAGACATTGTGTTTTCTTACTGACATGGACACATTTGCCACGTTCAACGAAGCGTATGTCGCTGGCTTTGGCGAGAGTCGACCTGCCCGAAGCACTATCGGAGTTGCCGCGTTGCCATTTGGTGGCGATGTTGAGATTGAAGCTTGGGCTTACAAGCCAGTACGCTAATTACCATGCCCGGCACCGTTCTGATCATCGTTGCGCTACTTTTGTTTCCAGTAGTGGTTGGTTTATCATCTGCTGCGCTCGCAGCAGTAATCGGGCACTTTTTATATGTTGACGCCGAGGCTCGCCACGAGGGTAGTGAACTCATCGACTCGAACTACTAGTAGTTCGTTTCTCCAGGTCGACGTATGACCGCTGACCTTGTTATTCATAATGCCAGCCTCGTTGCAACGGTCGACAACTCGCGTCGTGAAATACCCGGTGGCTGGGTCGCCATCACAAATGGATTGATTTCTGGGATTGGTTCTTCAACAGAGCCAGTGCCTGTGGCGACGGAACGCATTGATGCAACGGGATGTTTAGTATCTCCGGGCCTTATCAACACGCATCATCACCTGTATCAAAACCTCACCCGAGCGTTTCCGCCAATGACGAATGCTTCGTTGTTTGGATGGTTGCAAACTTTGTACCCACTCTGGAGTGTCCTTGACGAAGAAGGCGCTCATGTCTCGGCGTGGATTGGACTTGCCGAACTAGCTCTTTCTGGCTGCACTACATCTACTGACCATTTGTATCTACACCCGCGTGGCGGTGGCGACTTGCTATCGGCAGAAATTTCGGCTGCACGAGACTTGGGAGTGCGGTTTCATCCCACGCGCGGCTCAATGTCGTTGTCCCAAAAAGATGGTGGACTACCACCTGACAATGTGGTGCAAGAAGATGATGAGATTTTGGCAGAGTCTCAAAGTGCAGTTGAGCGACACCATGATCGCAACCACGGGGCAATGGTTCGCATCGCTCTCGCACCGTGTTCACCTTTTAGCGTGACAAAAGATCTCATGATCCGCTCAGCAGAACTGGCTGAAAAACTAGACGTTCGCTTGCACACGCATTTTGCAGAAAATGTCGAGGATGATGATTTTTCGATGCGGATGTTTGGTTGTCGCCCGTTTGAATATTTGCGTGAGGTGGGGTGGCTCAGTAATCGCACCTGGGTCGCTCACTGTGTGATGCCCAACACCGACGAAATACGACAGTTGGGTGCAGCAGGCATTGGGGCTGCACATTGCCCAAGTAGCAACATGATTATTTCTTCTGGTATCGCACCGATTATCGAATTGCGTGCCGCCGGCGTGCATGTGGGACTCGGAGTAGATGGTTCGTCTTCTGCCGACTGCGCATCGTTGTGGATGGAAGCACGGGAAGCAATGTTGTTGGCAAAGTTGCGAAGTGGCGCCGCCGCTGCTGATGCTCGCATGGCACTTGAATGTGCCACCATCGGAGGTGCTGGTTGTTTGGGTCGCCTCGGTGAAATCGGCAGTCTGCAAATTGGTGCGGTCGGTGATGTCGCAGTGTGGTCACTGCAGGGACTGCGATTTGCTGGCGCTATTGCCGATCCGATTGAAGCCTGGATGCGTTGTGGACCAATCAGCGCTCGGGACACAATTGTTCATGGACGAGCAATAGTGCGAAATGGAGAACTCGTCAGTACCAGAGTTGATGAAATGTTGGGGGTCCATCGTCGAATCGCTACAAAAATGCAACGACTGGTCGACTAGGACTTCCAGCGCGATTGGCCAAACCGATATCCGACGCTGCGAACAGTTTGGATCAGGTTGGCGTGTTCTTCACCTAATTTGGCGCGGAGTCGACGAACGTGAACGTCAACAGTGCGCGCACCACCGTAGTATTCATAACCCCACACTCGTGAGAGCAGCATCTCGCGCGAAAATACCTTGCCAGGGTTTTGCGCTAAGAACTTCAAAAGTTCGTATTCCATGTAGGTGAGATCAAGTGGATGATTATTGAATGTTGCTTGGTAGGTCTCAAGATTGAGAGCCAGACCACCATGCTCAATTAATTCGGGTTTTGTTCCACCGACTGATTGCCACAATAGATGGCGCAACCGTGCTTCAAGTTCGCGTGGATGAAATGGTGTGAGGCAAAAGTCTTCAAATAAATCATCTCGCAGTTCTAGATCTCCGAGCTGTGCCCCCGAAACCAGCACTACAACAGGTGATACAGGTGTGTCTCGTTTACGCAGTGAGCGGGCAAACAACCATGCAGACTCTGGGTCTTGGTCACAGACGATGATTGCACCTGACCAGCCATTGGCAGGCTCGTTGCGGGTGGCTTCGTCTATGTTGCCGACAGATTTCCAGCGATAGCCAGAGAGGTCGAGCATGCGCGCTAAATCAGTTGATGGTGGATCGGGGTAGACCACGAGCATTTCAAGAGCAATCGCCACCATAGTCTCAGATTGATTTCAGATAACGAGTGATTTCGTATGGGGTCACTTGGGTCTTGTAGGCGCGCCATTCAGAACGCTTGTTACGCAAGAACCACTCAAAAATATGTTCACCAAGTGCTTCAAGCACGAGGGAAGACTGCTCCATGATTCGCAATGAATCAGACAGTGATTGCGGAAGTTGGTCGATGCCAAGTTTGAGCAAGACATCGTCACCCATCTCAAACAAGTTGGCGTCGGCTTCGGGGGCAAGTTCGTATTCGTCGCGGATACCTTTGAGCCCAGCAGCCAAAATAACCGAGAAGGCTAAATACGGGTTGCACGCTGGGTCTGGCGAGCGGTATTCAATGCGGGTCGCACTTGCACTGCCTCGTTTTGGAATTGGGACGCGAATCAGACCACTACGGTTGTTGCGTGCCCAAGAGATGTGGATTGGAGCCTCAAATCCAGGGACAAGTCGCTTATAGCTATTGACGGTTTGATTGGTCACCGCTGTTATTTCTGCAGCGTGACGCAAAAGACCGGCCATAAATTGTTTGGCAACTGGCGACAAGTTATAGGGATCAGATTCATCATAGAAAGCATTATTTTCACCCGAAAATAATGACAAATGAAGATGCATGCCTGAGCCCTGCACGCCTTCAAGAGGCTTAGGCATAAAAGTTGCATGGACATCGTGAGCAGCGGCAATTTCTTTGACGACCATACGAAATGTCATCACACTGTCCGCCATTGACAACGCATCGGTGTGTCGCAAATCAATCTCTTGTTGACTTGGCGCGTCTTCATGGAAAGAGTATTCAACTGGAATACCCATTGTCTCGAGCGTGCGTATGGTCTCTTTGCGCATTGACGAAGAAACGTCATTGCTGGTGAGATCAAAGAATCCACCTTCGTCCAAGGGCACAGGTTTTTGTCCAGCAACGGGTAATTCGAAATAAAAGTACTCCATGTCTGGAGCAACTAGAAACTCAAAACCCTGAGCACGAGCAGCGTCAAGATTGCGTCGCAACACCTGTCGAGGGTCTCCTTGAAAAGGTGTTCCGTCCAAATTATGAATGTCACAGAACACTCTGGCTTCTGCACCTTTGGCATCAACCCACGGCATTACTTCAAATGTGTTGGGGTCAGGGATCGCAAGAACATCGCTTTCTTGTAGTCGGCTGAAACCATCAATTGACGACCCATCAAAGGTCATCCCATCGTTGAGGGCGTTTTCAAGTTCTGCCGGACTGATGGCAAAACTTTTGAGGTTTCCCAGGACGTCAGTAAACCAAAGTCGCACGAGGCGAACGCCCCGTTCTTCAACGGTGCGTAGGACATAGTCGCGCTGTTGATCAAGCATCGGGGGCACCCCTATATTCTGCCGTGAATGTCAGAAAATCAGTCACACACCGTTTCAAGAATGAGACGCGTCACCGTATATGGGTCACAGTTGGCGTTGGGGCGACGGTCTTCGGCGTAGCCCTTTTGGTCGCGAGCAACCTGCCATGGAATACGCACAGACGCACCACGGTTAGAAACTCCGTAGGAATACTTGTTCCATGGGGCAGTCTCGTGCTTACCTGTGAGTCGACTCTGAATGTCATGGCCGTAGTTTTCCACATGCTCAAGAACTCGAGTTCCGAGTTTTTCACACGCGGCAATAACGGCGTCATATCCTTCACGCATTGCTTTGGTGGAGAAGTTGGTATGTGCACCTGCTCCATTCCAGTCACCCTTTTCTGGCTTCGCAGCAAATGAAATGACCACGTCGTATTCTTCGGCGATGCGGTGCAGCAACCAATGCGCTACATACATCTGATCGCTCACTGCCAAAGCATCAATTGGTCCAATTTGGAACTCCCATTGACCAGGCATTACCTCAGCGTTAGTGCCAGCAATTTTTAGACCAGCATCGATGCAGGCTTGCGTGTGTTCTTCGATGATGTCGCGACCCATGACTCGCCCTGCACCGACACCGCAGTAGTAAGGACCTTGTGGTCCTGGGTAACCACCAATTGGAAATCCAAGTGGTGAGCCATCTGTGCGTAGCATCGTGTATTCCTGTTCGATGCCGTAGATCATTTCTTGGGCAGCATGTTTCTTGGCAACAATTTCAAGTGCTGCACGAGTGTTGGTGGGATGCGGTGATGCATCTTTTGCCAGCAATACTTCGCACATGACCAAGATATTTTTTCCACCTCGGATGGGATCTGGACATTGGAAAACTGGCTTAAGAATGCAGTCCGAGGCTTCACCCGTGGCTTGATTTGTGGATGACCCGTCAAAGCCCCACTCGTCAAGGGGCATTTCCGAAACTGCTCCCGAGAAGTCGGGAAGGATTTTTGTTTTGGATCGGAGTAGGGGGGTTGGAACGGTTCCGTCTAACCAGATGTATTCAGCCTGAATTGGCACAGCGTTTCCTTTGGGTGAGTCGGGTTGTCCCGAATAGTAAGTGGGTCTATCTTGCCAAATTGTGAGCGCGTATCCAATGCCGAACTGTTACGGCTGTGTGAAATACCACAGAAGGCCGTCACTTTGTTTGGGTAGCCTTCCTTGATGGTGAATTCGTCAATGCTCAAAATTGGGCTAGCCCAGACCAACCCAATCGTGGGTGACTTGGCAGGCAATTCGCGCAAAATTGGCGATTCATATCGCCAGGCCATCACGGCTGACTGTGCAGTTGTTGTGTTCGGCGAACTAACGGTGACGGGTTACCCGCCTGAAGATCTTGTACTCAAGCAGGCTTTTGTGCGAGACAACATTGAGATTGTTCGGGCCTTTGCCGCCACTACTGGTTCGTGTGCAGCCGTCGTGGGGTTTGTTGATTGTGTCGCTGGGCGACTATTCAATGCCGCAGCCTTGTGTCGTGATGGACTCATCGTTTCGGTGTATCACAAGCAGTTGCTTCCCAACTACAGCGTTTTTGACGAAGAACGATATTTCGAACCCGGTGCTGCGATGTGCGGGACTGTTCCAAGTGGCGTTGTGCAGATCGCAGGAGCCACGATGGGAATCACAATCTGTGAGGACGTGTGGTTTGACTACGGACCCGTGTCCGCACAGGCGCAGGCTGGTGCACGAATAATTCTCAATATCAATGGATCACCATTTCATGTCGGCAAGCAGACAGAACGTGAACAAATGTTGGCGGAGCGTGCCCGTAAAAATAATTGTGCGATTGTCTACGTCAATCAAGTCGGTGGTCAAGACGAGTTAGTTTTTGATGGCGCAAGTGTCGTGTTTGATGCGCGCGGCAAATTGGTCTACAGAATGGTGTCTTTTGCCGAGAGTTTTTCAGTAGTCGAGCTCAGTCCAGAAGGCATCGGTATCCAAGCAGAACTGGCGCAGCCACAAAATAAATTAGACACCGTTCATGAAGCCCTTGTGCTCGGTACTCGTGATTACGTAAGAAAAAATGGTTTTACAGATGTCGTGATTGGACTTTCAGGGGGCATCGACTCCACACTCGTCGCAGCAATTGCTGTTGATGCGCTTGGGGCGGAGCACGTGCACGGAGTTGCGATGCCATCTCGGTATTCAAGTCAAGGTTCGTTGGACGATGCAGCAACACTTGCACATAACTTGGGAATCGATTACCGCGTTATTTCCATTGAACCGGCGTTCTCGTCTTACCTTGAAATGCTGACAGCATCATTTGCTGATCGCAATGAGGACATCACAGAAGAGAACCTACAAAGTCGTTGTCGTGGGACGACTCTCATGGCACTATCAAACAAGTTTGGATGGATGGTGCTTACCACGGGTAACAAGAGTGAAATTGCGGTTGGATATTTCACTGTTTACGGTGATTCGGCTGGGGGCTTTGCCGTCATCAAAGACATCTTCAAGACAGACGTGTTTGCATTGTGTCGTCGCTACAACGAGCGAGCAGGTCGTGAAGTTATTCCGGACGTCGTCATCAACAAAGCACCATCGGCAGAGTTGCGCCCAGATCAACGTGATGACCAGAGCCTTCCACCCTATGACGAGCTCGATCCCATCTTGGAGATGTATGTAGACGGAGATCTCACGGTTGCTGACATCGTTGCCCGTGGTTTTGATGAAATACTCGTCAGGCGTCTAGCAAAGCTTGTTGATCTCAGCGAGTACAAGAGACGCCAAACTGCGCCTGGTGTGCGTGTTTCTTTGAAGGCTTTCGGTAGAGATAGGCGTGTGCCAATCACCCAGCGTTATCTGTAATTAGTGATTGCGATTGTGAAGGGCGATAGAGAAGCGTGAAACAGCCTGCGCCTGCTGCAAGAAAAACGCTGATTACAGCCGGCATCCACATTCCATACGACTCATAACTCCATGTAGAGAGAAAAGAAAACGCTGCCCGCCCCAGCGTGCCTGCTCCAACGACAGCCCCGAGGCTGGCGCCTGTGCTTCCAGGAACCAAGTTGGCAGCGATCGGCAACAGACTAACAATCGCAAACTCAAATCCGCCCATAAACAAGACCAACAAAATCACCCCGCTAAGCCAATGTTGCTGACCAATGGTAAGAAGCAAGCCTGAAACCACCATCAATAGCGCGCCGTAGACGACGCTTCGTTCTTTGCCCCATATGTCGGTGCGTTGAGCACTCGTGATGCTGGCGATAAGTTCTATGAGTCCCAGCGCAACAACAACGGCCGTAATCCAACCTTTGCCATCGAAATCATCCTCAAGCCAAGGACCAAAGGTTATTCCGAGACACTGGCTGGCGCCCATTAGCATGAAAGATGCCCCGACTATAAATAGAGCCCTGCCGCGAATGCGAATTCTTGGGGCGCTCACTGCGCCAACGACTTTGGTTTCTTTGGGAAGTTGCTTCATCACGACGAGTGCAGTAACCAAGAGAGCAAATGCGCCACAGGCAAAACCAATGCGCCACGATGTGAGCAGCGTGATGAGACCCATTACTGCAACACCAATCAAAAGACCCAACGCCCACGAGGTTTCGATTATGCCGATAACTCGACCTCGCCGTTCGTAGGAAACATGTTCGTTAATCCAAGCCACCATTGAAGTGTCAAACAAAACTTTGGAGGCGCTCAACAAAAAAACACTCATTCCGAACATGATTGGATTAATTGCCACGGAAGCGCACAATACGCCGACAACAACGCCAAGCATTCCCCATGTCATTGTGATTCTGCGGTCTCGCGTGTCAACAGCCCGTCCGATAAAACGACTAAGTAATCCGGCAAACTCTCCGAACATCAGTGCCAATCCGAGCGTGCTGACCTTGACATCAAACCCAGCCGCAATGGTGGCAATGAATGGGGGCGAAAATCTGTAGCACGCATTTGATGTCATACGCGCCCATACCAAGGCGTCTAATCGGTGGCGCAAAATAGGTGAGTACGACTCGTCGAGTTGGCGAGCAAACATCGTTACAGTTCTTCGCCAACTGCACCGTGTGCGAGCAGTTCTACGATGTCTTCAACTAGCAATGATTTCGCCCCAGCGCCGGGAGTGAGAAGAAAACGACATCCACCCAAATTGGGGATGCGTGAATCCGTTGCCCCCAAGGCGCGCCGCATAACTCGGATAACACCAGCGTGGGCCACCACGAGTGCCTCACCTCCTGGACATAACTCGCAGATGTCTCCAAGAGCTGCGGTGAAGCGGGTTATCAATGAGGCGTCAGACTCAAAAGATGGAGGCCTCTGTTGGCTGCCTAGCCAGCCCGGCCACTGTTGTTCTATTTGAGAGTGTGTAAGTCCTTGCCATTCACCAACATCTGTCTCACGAAGTCGCGCGTCAACAATGAGTGGTCCAATGCCCACGCCATGGGCGATGATCTGGGCCGTTTCATGTGCTCGTTGCAGATCGCTACAGGCAATGACATCAAATGTTCCGAGTTTTTCAATCGCTCGAAAAGCCTGCTGGCGACCTTCATCTGTGAGCGGGGGGTCGGCTTGCCCTTGCCACTTCCTCAGCACATTCCACTCACTCTCACCATGGCGCAAAACCAGAATCCGAGTTGTTGGGGATGATGTCGACACGGCTCCTCAGGGTAGTGCGGCGAGTACGCTTAAACCCGTGGCTCAGATGCGTTTTTTTGCGGCGGCACGCGAGGCTGTCGGAAGATCAACCGACAATGTGCCTGGTGCGACTGTGGCTGAAGTCTTGGCTGGTGCTGTTGCTCGTTACGGGGATACGTTCGCCGCAGTTTTGGCAACGAGTCGCATCTGGGTGAATGGTGAAGAAGTCGATGCCTCTTGCACGATACTTGAGACCGACGAACTGGCCGTGTTGCCACCCGTTTCAGGAGGATCATTATGAGCGACGCAACGCACTTGTCACTCTCAGACTTGCGGGCTCAACGCAATGCTTTGCAACGCCAAGAAGATGCAGTGTCATTTGTTCGCCGACTCACTCAAGGGCGTGTCGACCTCGTGCACGATGAGGAACGTCGCCGCATCACAAAAACTCCGGCCTCAGAGAGCACATTGACACAACGCCTGGCAAACGTTTTTGGGCAAGAGCACGGTGGTGGAAGCGCGCGACCACCGCGCGAGACGGATGTTCCTGCCGATCATCCTTTATTGATGCAACTTGATGAAATATGTGCAGAATTTTCTTTCGAAAATCTGCAGTCATTGACAGATGCAGATCTCACTTCACTTCGTGATGCCCTCACGATGTTTGAGCAGAGTTGTTCACAACAACGCCATGAGATGTTTGAGCGAATTGATGCGCTCACGGCAGAACTCGTCACCCGGTTGCGCGACGGTGGCACGGCATCCTTATTGACTGACTAACGAATGAGGTCACGCTCAACGGTTTGGCTTCGGGTCTGCTGAGTCCCGGGTCTGCTCAGTCATAAAATGGCGACACAGCCAAGCCTATTTAGGGACTCCAGAGATAGATTGAGATTGCATGCAACGCGTAGCTGTGCTTTCATTTCACACTTCACCTCTGGTGCAGCCAGGTGTTGGTGATGGCGGAGGTATGAACGTCTATGTTCGTGAGTTGGTATCGGCCCTGTCGCATGCCGGGGTTGATTGCACCACTTATACGAGGGCATGGAAGCCCAATCTTCCGGCTGTTGTGAATGTTGAGCCCAATCACAAAGTGGTTCATATTGCAGCAGGTGATTTTGACATACCCAAAGAGTCCCTAGCGGAAGTGATTCCAGTTTTTACCGAAAACGTGATGCAGCACATCACGACCGCGGGTGGCACCGATGTTTTGCATGCCAATTACTGGATGTCTGGAGTTGCTGGACATAATCTCAAACATTCACTTGGTGTCCCGTTGGTCTCGACATTTCATACTTTTGCCCGCGTCAAGGCTCAAGGCGGTGATCATGAGTCGGCCTACCGTGAGCAGGCAGAAATTGATGTGATCGGTTGTTCAGATGCGATTTGCGTGAGTTGCACTGAAGAAGAGCGTCAATTTGTCTCACTATACGGACCACCTCCTGGATCACTTGAAATCGTTGCACCCGGAGTAGAGCACGCGTTCTTTGCCCCTGGCGATAAAAATGGTGCGCGTAAAGCTCTTGGCCTTGGTGATTACCCTGTGCTGTTATTTGTCGGTCGCATTCAACCACTCAAAGGCGTTGATGTTGCCGTGGAGGCTCTTATCGCTCTCGACCGCAAAGATGCTCATTTGTTGATTGTCGGGGGAGTAAGTGGTGCTGACGGAGATACTTATTTTGCAGCAGTGCAAGAACTCATCTCAAAACACCGTCTAAACGATCGCGTACATTTTATCGCCCCTCAGCCACACCATTTGTTGTCAACGTATTATCGTGCAGCCGACGTGGTTCTAGTGCCGAGTCGTAGCGAGAGTTTTGGCCTTGTTGCTCTAGAAGCAGGAGCGTGCGGAACCCCAGTCGTGGCAAATGCCGTCGGGGGACTATTAACTGTAATAGAACACGGCCGTACCGGCTTTTTAGTTGCCGACCGCAAACCCGAAATCTTCGCCAAACATATTGCTGAAATACTAGATAATCGCGGTATGGCATCGGCGATGTCTGTCGCTACGGCAGAACACGCCACCCGATATACATGGGGTTTTGCCGCCGCTCGTTTGCGGCGTGTGTATGCAGATCTATCAGTGCGCGATCGTGTGATTTGTGTTTAAGAAAATGAAGCAGTTGTTGATATGAGTGAGTTGTTTGCGGATTCATTTATCCATGACTTTGAGAAACAGATCGATCAGTGGCTACTGAATTTGTCGGCAAAGAATAGCTCAATTGTTGCAGTTGATCGTGGTGATACTGATGAACGACGATGGTTTGTGCGCATGCGTGGAGAAGAAAAAGAATTCACGACAATCTGGCTATTGCTGGGACAACGCACGCTTCGTTATGAAACCTATGTCATGCCTGCACCCGAAGAAAATGCCCGAGAGTTATATGAGTTTGCTTTACGGCAAAACGAACGCATTACAGGCGCCCATTTTTCAATTGGGATCGAAGATGCACTTTTTCTGCGGGGCGAATTACCACTCGGTGTGCTCAACGAGTCAGAACTAGACCGCGTTATCGGCACGGTGTACGCCACGGTAGAGCGTTTCTTTCCGATGCTGATTCGCACGGGATTTGCCACGCGTTTTGCGCGCACTGATGTGCCGTTAGCCTCTGAAAAATGACTTCGACCATGTCTTCTTCCATCTCTTCGTCTTTGCTGGCTGTCGTGGGCGGGGGCAACATGGGAACCGCCCTGATCGCTGGTCTTCTCGCCGGGGGTGTTTCTGCTGAATCTATAGTGGTCGTTGAGATTGATGAAGATAAGCGCAACGCAGCAGCAAAACAATTTGGTGTGCGTACTTCGGAATCAATCGTTTCATGTGATGGTGCAATCGTCGCCGTCAAACCCCAAACAGTTGTCGACGTGTGCCTTGAACTTCGCCAAGTTGGAGTAAAGCGTGTTGTCTCGATTGCCGCTGGTATCTCCTTGGCAACTCTCGAACATGCATTGGGTTCTGAGATTGCCGTGATGCGCGCAATGCCCAACACTCCCGCACTGGTGACAGAGGGTGTCACTGGACTTGCCTTCAGTACAAAGTGTTCGCCATCGGACATGGATTGGGCAGAATCAATTCTGAGTGCAGTCGGTCTTGTGGTGCGGGTACCAGAAGAGCAGATTGATGCCGTTACGGCAGTTGCAGGTTCTGGACCTGGGTACTTGTTCTTGATTGCTGAGGCCTTGATTGACGCAGGGGTGACGCAGGGGTTGTCTCAAGATGTGGCTCAAAAACTAGTCAGGCAACTTTTCAGGGGCTCAGGAATATTGCTGGCACAGTCTCCAGAAACTGCATCCATGTTGCGCCAGAGGGTGACATCCCCCAATGGCACAACGGCTGCAGGACTAGCAGTGCTTGAAAATGCCCAAATTCGTCAGATCATTGACCAAGCAGTAGCCGCTGCTGCTGCCCGCAGTCGGCAGATGGGCGCCTAGGGCTTGGCCGGGTCGCTAGGAAATAATTAGCGTGACATTTTTCATAACGACCCGTTTGGGCGTATGGTACAAAGGTACGAAGTCGCCGGGCAGGGTTCGCCTTGTTCGAGAGTCGCGTTCCCTCGGGGACTGCGCCGACAGGGCCGATGCCATCGGGGGGTTGGCATCGGCCCTGTCGTTTAGTCGCTCCGTCAATCACCCCTCATTGGTGAAGCAATGATGAAGTACTCACACATTTCGTTACTCACTGATTACGGAACCCAGGATGAATTTGTTGGCGTGATGAAATCTGTGATGATCGACATGGCGCCACATGTGACGATCACCGACATCACTCACGGTGTGCCGGCATTTGATATTCGCTCCGGCAGTCTCACACTTGCTAGAGCAATTCAATATGTGCCAAAAGGACTCGTGGTTGCAGTTGTCGACCCTGGTGTCGGGACAAATCGTCGTGCAATTGCCGTAGAAGTTTCCAGCGGAGATGGCATTTTGCTCGGACCAGATAATGGCTTGCTTGCACCGGCCGTTGCAATGGCTGGCGGTGCACAACGAGCATTTGCTCTCACTAATACCGACTTGCATCTGTTGGCTGCTGGCAACACCTTTGCTGGACGCGATATCTTTGCCCCTGTTGCTGCGTTTCTCTGTAACGGTGGCAGTCTTTTTGAAGTCGGTGAAGAAGTGGATGCCGACCTTCTTGTTCCTGGTGTCGTTCCATTATCCCAAGAAGAAACCCATGACACTTATGGTGTGGGTCTGCGTTGTGAAATTACTTGGATTGATTCATTTGGAAATTGTCAACTCAATGTTGGTGTTGATGATGTTGCGCACCTGCCCGCACAATTGCGAGTGTTGGTCGGTGAAGATATTCGTAGCATGCGAGTCCTGAGTAATTTTGCAGCCATTCCAACGGGGGGCGTTGGGCTCGTCATCGATTCCTATGGAATGTTGGCACTTGCTTGCGATCGTGAATCTGCAGCAAGCACCCTAAAGGTAGGAACGGGAGACAGGGTGTCATTGTTTGCTGGAGAAAGTGACGCAGGAACGGCGACTTCTTCAGTCTCAATCCGCCACAAGTAGCCCCACGCACTACGGTTAGGACATGCGACCCTCTACGACTCTTACTGTTGTGCTTTTAATCATGGTCATCTTTGGTGCTGGCATTGTAAATTTGTTGATGCTCAAATAATCAAATTTTGGCGCGTTGGGCGCACTCCAGTGGCGTAAGTTGCCACCAAGAATCCTAAAAATAAGATGCTGATTCCAGCCAACAATGAGGCAACGAAGGCGGTGTCTTTGCCGAGGCGTCCTGCCATTGTTCCGCTTGCAGACAAGACCACAGTTCCGAGCGCAATTAAAATATTCCCAGTCGCCAATGCACGAGGTGACCTCACCTCTCGTGTGGCTTCGGTGGTAATTGTGGGAGATTTCCCGCGCCATAGGCTGACCGCCGACCACATTGCCCCAATAAAAATGATCAGAGCCGGAACTCCAGAGCCAACGGCTGCAAGTATTCGAGGAAGGACACCAAAAAGATTGCGAGCGGTGGGGAATTCATCAGACAACACTGGTCCTTTTAATGGCGCCACCAAAATGACTCCTAATGAAAAACCAGTCAATCCCAAAAGCCATCGCCCGACGATGTCACCAATGCGTGTTCCGAGCAGGAGATAGACGGTTCCCAATGCCAACCAAGGAACATTGATTACTGCTCCCAAAGCAAAAAAAATACGAAACGAAGCATCGCTCCAGCCACGAGCCTGAGCCCACCACAGGGCCAATGACGCAAAGCCAAATAGTGCCATCGCCACTGTCCAGGCAAAGTCTTGACGACGGCCACGGCGCAACCAACGGTCAAGCGTGCTCAGTCCAAAGGCGAGTGCAACAAGGGCAGATGTGGCAGCTAGGGCGGTGTTGATAACTAGGCCTTGCCACTCAAGGAACGACTTTGAGTGCAAAACGTCACGGCTTTAAGCCTAGAGGAGTGCTCATGGACTTCGTGAATGAATGCACTAAGTAATAGCCTATGCAATATGCCTCCCGCCTCCGGACGACAAATCCCCGAAGCTGCAGTAGTTCGTCTGCCCTTGTACCTGCGCATCCTCAATGACCTCATTGCAGACAATTGCACACAAATCTCGAGTGAGCAACTTGCAGCGTTATCTGGTCAGAATGCGGCCAAGGTTCGAAAAGATTTATCGTATTTAGGGAGTTACGGAACCAGAGGTGTCGGTTACGACGTTTCATATTTGCTATACCAAATTAAACGTGAACTTGGATTGAATAAGGCATGGCCAGTCGTAATTGTCGGCGCCGGCAATTTAGGGCAGGCTCTTGGCAACTACGGAGGTCTCAGCAATCGTGGTTTTGTTGTTGCTGCGGTAGTAGATACTGATTCCTCAAAAGTTGGCAGCGTCGTCGGCGGAGTGAAGGTTGCCCATGTTGATGAACTGCCCCAAATCGTTCAATCAAAATCCGTGAGTATTGGCATCATCGCGGTGCCGGCGCAACACGCCCAGTCGGCAGCAGATCTTCTCATTCGGGCTGGAGTCGGATCTATTCTTAATTTTGCTCCTGTTATTTTAAATTTACCTCCAGAAATTAATGTGCGAATTGTGGACATGGCACTGGAACTGCAAATTTTGAGTTTTTATGAGCAGTGTCGCATTGATGCGCTTGAAGTAGCCGTGGTCTCAGCCCCCGAATCAGTGATTGCTTAGACATCCCATGAGTATTGTTGTAATCGGAATAAATCACCGCACAAGTCCACTTGAATTACTTGAAAAAGTCACTATCACTCAAGAGGCTCTGCCAAAAGCCTTGCACAGTTTGTCAGTGCGTGATGATGTGCGCGAAGTTGTTCTTTTGTCGACATGCAGCCGCATCGAGGTGTATGCCATAACAGAACGTTTTCATGCGGCCTACGCTGATATTCGGGACTTTTTTTGTGAGACAAGTGGTCTGACCCCCGAAGAACTACAACCCCACCTTTACAGTCAACACGATGAAGCAGCGATAGCACACCTATTCGAAGTTGCGTCGGGTCTTGACTCTGCAGTTGTGGGTGAAACAGAAATTCTTGGTCAAGTTGGAGATGCATGGGAAATCGCCCGCACAGAAGGCGTTGCGCGAACATCTCTGAATGCGTTGTTCAGACATTCTCTAGAAGTCGGCAAGCGAGCCCGAAACGAAACTGGCATCAGTCGCGCCACGACTTCGTTGTCGCACGCAGCAGTTGAAATGGCTCGCGAGATTTTAGGGTCGCTGTCCGAACGACGGGTTCTTGTCGTGGGTGCCGGAGCAATGGGTGAAGGTGTCGCAAGTGCGCTATCGAGAGCCGGTGTGTCAAGCATCACGGTAATGAATCGCACCGAGGTGCGAGCGGTTGATTTAGCCCAACGCATTGATGCCGAGGTTGTGCCAATGGACGACCTCGAATATGAGTTGTCGCGGGCCGACGTTGTGCTGGCTTGCACCGGTGCTGGTCAAGCAGTAATAACTGCCGCAACACTTGCTCGTGCTCGAGAAGCAGTCATATCCCCATTGTTAATTGTTGACGTCGCACTTCCGCGAGATGTTGAGCCCGCATCTGCACATCTTGACGGAGTCACTCTAAGAGATCTTGGAGACCTGAACGATTGGGCTTCTCGCGGGGTCGAACTGCGAGCTGGTGAGGCGGCAAAAGTGCGAGACATCGTGGGTCAAGAGGTCGAACGTTTTATCGTCGACTCCGTTGCTCGCCAAGCGGCACCCCTGATATCTCAACTTCGCGAAGTTGCTGAGCGCGCGCGTCAAGAAGAACTCAATCGCTATGCCCATCGTTTGGAAGATTTCACCCCCGATCAGCAAGCACTTGTCGATTCAATGACCCGTGGCATTATTGCCAAACTGTTGCATTCGCCTTCAATTCAACTTAAAGATGCTGCCGGCACTCCACAGGGAGACCGTTTGTCTGCCGCTGTAAGAGAACTCTTTGGATTGCAGTAGTTTGTCGGCGGATTTCGTACGCTAGGGGCATGACAACAATCCGCCTCGCCACGCGGAGCAGCGCTCAAGCAAAAAGACAGAGTGAGTTTTTGGCTCAGCAACTGATTGCGGCGGATTCCGATCTGGTAGTTGAACTTGTTTTTGTCGAAACACTTGGTGATAAAAAAGCAGATACACCGCTGCATGAAATTGGCGGTCAGGGTGTTTTCGTCAAAGAAGTACAGCGAGCAGTATTAGACGGACACGCTGATATCGCAGTGCACTCAGCAAAAGATCTGCCCTCCGAACAACAGGCTGGATTAGTGATTGCTGCGTTTAGTGAACGACGCACTGCTAATGACGCACTCGTTGGCGCAACGCTTGATGGTCTTGCTAGTGGAGCAACCATTGCCACGGGGTCAGTTCGTCGTCGCGCACAACTTGCACGACTGCGACCAGATCTAAAGTTCATTGACCTACGTGGCAATATCAATACGCGTCTTGAAAAAATACCGAGTAATGGAGCAATTGTGATGGCAGTTGCCGCACTCGAGGTTTTAGATCTTCAAGATCAAATTACGCAGGTGCTGTCCCTTGATGATGCAGTTCCAATGGTTGGACAAGGTTGCGTCGCAGTTGAATCACGTGTGCATGATGATGCGGTCCACAAACTGCTGCAGATCATCGATCATCCATTAACACGGCGTGCTGTCGAAACAGAACGTGCATTTCTCAGCGAACTCGGTGCTGGTTGCACCGCACCTATTGCTGCACATGTGTCACCAGACCACATGCTTCGCGCGTTTATGGCCAACGACATCACGTCAGTGCAACTAACTGGATCAATCGCTGGAATTCATGATCATCTTGAGGTTGGAAGAGAAATTGCTAGGGAATGTCAGAGACAATTACGAAAAGGGCAGCGCAGTTGAGTGACGCACTACTTGGTCGCACTGTTGTTGTCACGAGAGCAGCCACTCAAAACAAAGAACTCACCGAACTATTGCTGGCGCAAGGTGCCAAAGTAGTCGAGTTGCCACTCATCGCCATCGCAGAGCCACTTGATAATGGCCGACGACGCGATGAACTACTACAGCGTCTCAATGAGTTTGATTGGCTTGTCGTGACATCGCCAAACGGTGCTGAACGTGTCTCCCCATTTCTCACTCGTTCATCTGCGCCAAATAATCGCAACGGTGTCACCAAAATTGCAGTGGTTGGTGAGGCAACTGCGCGAACTCTGGGTCACGAATCTGACCTAGTTGCATCTCCTGCACGCGCAACACAACTTGTTCACCAATTTCCGGCAGGATCTGGGAGCGTGCTTCTTGTGCAAGGAGATCTCGCTAACACAGAAGTTGCTGATGGACTCACAAATCTTGGTTGGCATGTCACATCTGTTGTCGCATATCGCACAACGCATGTGCGACCAAGTCCCGACAAGATGCTGCCAGCTCTTGCTGCTGACATTTTGTTATTAGCATCATCAAGCGCTGTCCTTGCGTGGTTCGATGTTTTTGGCGCATCAACGCCGCCAATAGTTATTTGTTTGGGGGCTCCTACTTCAAGTGCTGCTTTGGCACGTGGTCTAAGTGTGACGGCAACGGCTTCTGAGCCGAACATGAAAGCATTTGTAAGGGCCGTGGTTGAGGCTTGTCAATAACGCCAATAGCATAAAGACAAGTGTTCCCCACATCTCGCCCCCGACGACTACGCGCCACAGAGGCCATGCGCGACTTGGTCGCCCAGACTCGTCTGCACACTTCTGATCTGGTCGCACCTCTTTTCGTGCGAGAGGGAATTTCAGCACCTCATCCGATTGTGTCGCTTCCAGGAGTCGTCCAACACAGTATTGACTCACTTGTGCGCGAGGCGGCGGAGTTGCGCGACGTAGGCATTCGCGGGCTGATTTTATTTGGAGTTCCTGCATCAAAAGATGAAGTTGGGTCGGGGGCTTTTAATCCGCAGGGAATTGCACAGGTTGCGCTTGCCAAAGTACGAGCAGAAGTTGGCGACGAAATGGTGATAGTTGCCGATTTGTGCATTGACGAATATACATCGCACGGTCATTGCGGCATAGTTGATGGTCGCGGCTTGGTTGACAACGATAAGACACTTGAGGTGTATTGCAAGATTGCGGTTGCTCAGGCAAATGCCGGCGCGCACATGGTGGCGCCGAGCGGAATGATGGATGGTCAAGTCGGTGCTATTCGTGCAGCATTAGATGGCGCGGGACATTCAGATGTCGCGATTATGGCTTATTCAGCAAAGTATTCATCTGCTCTATACGGACCTTTTCGTGAGGCTGTTGACGTGCACATCACCGAAGGCGGAAATCGCCGGGGATACCAACAAGATTGGCGTAATCGTGGCGAGGCATTGCGCGAGGTACACGAAGACATTGCTCAAGGAGCCGACATTGTCATGATCAAGCCTGCACTCGCATATCTTGATGTCATTAGTGCAGTGCGAAGATCAGTAAATGTGCCTGTGGCGGCCTATCACGTGAGCGGCGAATACTCCATGATTAAGGCCGCTGCTCAAAATGGTTGGATTGATCATGATGCAACTGCAATGGAGCATCTCACCGCAATCAAGCGAGCAGGCGCAGATATTATTCTCACCTATTTTGCACGATGGTTTGCCGAATCGGTGAACGAATAATGAGCATTGCGCTATGTGACCCTGTGCGGTGTGTGCAAGCGGGATGTGTGGCAACTATCTGCAAGGGTGCCGGAGTGCCCTCAAATCAACAGTTGTTCGAACGATCAGCAGCAGTCATTCCAGGCGGTGTTAATTCTTCAATTCGGGCATTTCGCGCAGTTGGTGGTACGCCATTTTTGGTAGCTCGTGGTTGTGGTGCCTACATCTACGATGTCCAAGGTCGAGAAATGATTGATCTTGTCCAAAGTTATGGTGCAATTATTTTGGGTCATGCTCATCCAGCAGTAACTGCAGCTATCGCTGCTGCCGCTGTTGATGGAACATCGTATGGTGCGCCAACGCCACGAGAAATGAAATTAGCCGAGGCAATCTCTGAACGGGTACCAAGTTGTGAGCGCGTGCGCCTGATGAATAGTGGAACAGAAGCGACGAGCACGGCTATTCGTTTGGCTCGTGGTGCTACTGGACGCAAACGTATCGTGACATTTCACGGTAATTTTCATGGCGCGACTGATGCGTTATTGGTGGCGGGAGGTAGCGGTGTCGCCACACTTGGTTTGCCCGGCACTGCTGGTGTGCCAGAAGAAACAGTCGCCAACACATGGGTGGTTCCGTACAACGTTGTTCCACATTTAGATGCTGACATCGCAGCTGTCATCGTTGAGCCCGTGGCCGCAAACATGGGAGTAATTGCGCCGGCACCAGGGTTTTTGGAAGGTCTTCGTGCCGAATGTGATCGCGTTGGTGCACTTTTGATTTTTGATGAGGTCATAACTGGTTTTCGACTCGGCCTTGGTGGGGCCCAAGCCAAATATGACGTTCGACCAGACATCACCTGCTTTGGAAAAGTTATCGGTGGAGGTTTACCAATTGGTGCGGTTGGCGGATCTGCTGATGTAATGAATAATTTATCGCCCCTTGGTCCCGTGTTTCATGCCGGAACTTTGGCTGGTAATCCGCTTGCAACTGCAGCCGGTTTGGCGGCACTCAATGAACTTGTTGCTGATACATACATGGAACTGTCAGCAAGGGCACGTCAATTGAGTGCATTACTTCGCGACGCATGTGCGAGCAATGGGATCAGGTCTCAGTTTCCAGTTGTGGGCACTTTGGTGGGGATGCACTTTGGCTCTGGGCTACAAAATAAAACCCCACAAAACTTCGTTGATGCAAAAACAACTGACGAAGTATTGTACGCTAAATTTTTTCACGCGTTGCTATCTGCCGGTGTGGCGATTCCACCTGGCGCATATGAAACGTTGTTTGTCGGACTTGGCCATGACGATGCGGTGATTAATCGGATTGGCGAGATTGCACACGAGGCGTTGCAATGGAACAATCACTAGACCGAAAGGTCTTTTTAATTTTTGTTCTGCTTGCCGTCATGGCTTCAACTGCTCTATTTCTATTTGGTCGTGGGTCAGACTCGGAGTCTGTTGTTGGCAACTCAATAAAGCGGCGAATTGACATGTTTGCTTTGGCAACCTCTGTGACAGCAGAGCCTGGCTGGTCGGTGCTTGAAAGCCAAACTGTAGGGAAAATGCAACTAACACTTGCTGACGACCGAGTAATCACCATTGCCGAAGGAACATATGTTGATGATTACGAATCCGTGACAGCGTGCACCAACTTTGAAAAAAAATCAGCATGTGTCCTTGTTGCGGACATGCTCGGTGATGCAGTGGTGTGGTTTGCTCTTTTACAGGCTGACTCGACAAACGGAACTAAGCAACTCAGGTTGCCGGGTCTTGTTGACATGCAGAGCAACGGAAATGAAGGTGTCCTGGGCAACGGTTGGGTTATCGGTCTGGGCGTCGGGGTAAAGCGCATTTGTCCCGGGTCAGAGACCACTTCGTTGCGCGATTTCATCACACGGTTTGCCGGCTCTTTGGCTGTCTCAATTGTTGATTTAGAGCAAGATGTTGTGGTGCAGGTCTCGTGTGTTTAAGCGTTAGGAAACAAGCGTACGATTTTTGCTGCTGCTTTGTACGCGACTTCTGCCGTACCGATTTCGTCTGGCCGTAAGAGATTTGCCATTATTCGCAACACCCATTCCATGAGTGTGCGCGATTGCAATCCGACGCGAGAGAGTTCGCGCATCAAAACTGGTCGACCGATGATGCGAGCGAAAAGCCTCGCTACTTTGAAGTATTCACCGTATTCATCGTCAATCATCGTTGAATATCGCTGCAATGCAATCGGATCCCCGCTAACGAGTGCATCGTGTAGGCAATCTGCAGCCATGTGGGCAGTTTCGTAGGCGTAATCAATTCCTTCACCATTAAACGGGTTCACGCTGCCAGCCGCATCACCAATGACTATGTGAGTTGGTCCTATCTTGGGACCCACTGAGCCACCCATGGGGATGCGACCACTCGTTGCTTTACATGTCGGTAGGTCTGGATTGATGCCCCATTTGTCAGCGATCATGTGTGCATAAGAGTCAAGCATGTGGGTTGTATTGACACTCTTAAAATCACGAAAAGTAGAAAGCAGTCCGACGCCAATATTTACAGTTCCATCGCCAACTGGAAATATCCAGCCATATCCCGGCATTGAGTTACCGTTGCGATCCTTGACGTCGAGCGCGGATTCAATCCACGGTTCGTCATGACGAGGACTTTCCCAATAGGTGCGTATTGCGGTGCCATAGGGCCATTTTTTAGTCCGCGTTGTTCCGAGTGCACGACCGAAACGTGAGTTTGCCCCGTCGGCAACGATCACGTATTTCGCGTGTATTTCAAACGTTTTGTCATCAACTTTCGAGGTGATCACTGCACCACGAACGAATCCACGATCAATAATTGGCGAGACTGCTTCGTGTTCCTCCAATAGATGAGCGCCGTTGGACTCCGCATTCTTTGCGACCATCATGTCGAGTTCACGGCGTCGCACAACATAACCATGTTGGGGATAAATCGGGTGCTCCGGCCATTGCATCTCGAGTGCCTTGCCGTGTGCTGTCGCGCGCAAGCCCTCGTAACGATGGAATTGTGATAGTCGATCACCGAGTCCCATGTCATGGAGTTGTTTGACGGCGCGAGGAGTTAAGCCGTCACCACAGGTTTTCTCGCGAGGGAAAGACTTCTTCTCAACAACCGTGACATCGTGACCGAGTTGAGCGAGCCAATATCCGGCAGCGGAACCTGCCGGTCCACCGCCAACTACAAGAACTTCGGTCTCACGCGCAGGCGCATTTAGCGATACAGGGGCAAGATCGATGTCAGTCATAACAATGCTAAGTCAATCGCACTAATGATGATTTTGTGTTATTTAGCCAGCGATTGATGCACGAGCCTCTGAGCCAACGAATCCTGGCTTCTTGGGCAGACTGGCGAAGTCTTTGTCAATCGTGTCAAAACTTGTTGCTCCAGCCTCAAGGCCTCGGAAAATTTCCGACTCTGGTGAGCACCATGTTTCGTATTCTTCTTTCCACTTCTCACTTTTTGGATCTGCGCCACCAATCGTGTATCGCTCGTGACACACCACGGCGAGAATTTCTTCATCGGTTAGACCACCACCAGCTTTTTCTCCCTGCATCGGCATTGGGTTTCCGTTGTAAGAAAGTGGTGCGTGGGCGCCACCTTCTCGATTGGGATCACCGTAAACAGCAAGGCCACTCGCAACATACTTTTGGCTTCCGGTGTAAACAAAGTTCAGCATGTCTTCCATCTTGGGGAAGGTCTTTAGAACTTCACCTTGATAGAGCGCCCGTCCCGCACCGCCAGCACCTTGAGCACCGTGGCAACCTGCACAACCACCATAAACCTCGGCACCAAGACTGAGAGGTCCAGATTCAACTACTTCTGCAGGCTTGACGGCGATGAAATACAAAAACGCCCACAAGGGAAGCAGACTAAGAGTGGTCATCGCCCAATACGGAATTTTTTTGCGATTATTTGCTGCAGCGACGTACGGAGCAACAGGCTTGGGTGGAGGAGCTACCTCTGGGACAACTGGCTTTGGGGCGACGGCTGGTGCGCTACTTGTGGTGGCAGGGCTAGAGGTGGATTGTTCGGACGAAGATTCGCCAGCGGCCGCTCGGCGGTCTTTAGAACGCTTCAGAAGATGTTCAGGAATTTCTGTCACGCTTTTACGATAGACAATCGGCAACCCACTTGGGGAATCATGCCCCAAAACGGCGTCGCTGACTTTCCTGCATTTTGCACAAAAGCACAACCGCCTATGGTGTTCGGGGTGGTTTGGTGACTTTTACGACATGCCAAGAAATGACGGTTTTGCCTATTATTCTGACTAGTGTTCTAAGTGCCTCTAATGACAAAAACACCCATCTAAATGTTCCCAATTTCGGAGATCCAGTTGCCACCATGCTTGCTATCGATATTTTAAAATGGCCAGGAGTAAATCAGGCCTTCATTTTCTCTTCAATCGTCACGTTCGGGATGATTTACGCCATGGTGTTTTACGCAAAGCGACGCCACCCGCAAGCACCAGTGTCCTGGGGCGAGGCAATGTTCGGGTCGGTATATGTTTTTTTCGTTCTATTCATGGCGTTTGGTGTCGTCCCTCACCAATGGATTGATCACGCCGACAAGGAACTCGGATGGCGCAAAGACAAAATGCTGATGGGTCCTTTCGACATTTTGCAGGCCAAAGCCTATGGGGGCAATTTTCCGTTCACGGTGAGTTATGAGGCGTTGAGGGACATCGTCGTTGTGGTTATTCATGTGATTTTTATTGGTGTTTTAATCTGGCTGGGTGCGTGGTGGCAGAAGCGTGGGCAGGCTGTGACAAAAGAAATAGAAACTTCGCCCTACGGTCGCCCACTAGTGAAGAAGGCGTAGCAGGATTTAAGCATGACTCGCACTGACGCCAACCCCCCAATGCCAGAGTGGTCTGATGAGTATCAACTTGCTGAGGTGGATGCTGCCTATCTAGGTAAGGCCGTGAAGCCAAAGCAATTTATCCACATCGATCAGAGTGAGTGCATCATGTGCGAGGGATGTGTGGATATTTGTCCATGGAAATGTATTCATATGGTCTCTACGAATGCAATTGCAGAGTCAACGGGTATTGAAATGCCCGGTACAGATCCAATGGATCATGTTCTGTTTATTATCGATGATGATGTGTGCACGCGGTGCGCGCTCTGCGTCGATCGTTGCCCAACCGGAGTCATAATTATGGGCAAGGTAGGAGAGCCTGCCGCTACCGGAGATAGTCACACTCGAACAAATGCTCACGGCTACGCCTATGGCGTGCGCCACTAAGGTAATCGGAAAACATCATGGCAAAAGTAATCGATAGTCCCAATCCAACTCTGAAAGAGCGTGCGGCAAAACTGGGTCAGGCCACATTGTCAAGCCAAGCATGGACGTCAATTTTTCGTCCCGGATCAATCTTTCGCAAGGGCTACTCAGACAGTCCTCGAAATCGTTCGTATGTCATTATGAACTCGGTCTTGTATCACTTGCACCCAGTGAAAGTGAAGCGTCACGCAGTCAAAGTCAGTTACACGTTGTGCCTCGGTGGTTTGAGCTTCTTTTTGTTTATCTTGCTGACGGTTACGGGTATTTTCTTGATGTTTTTCTATCGTCCGACGGCGACAAATGCTTGGGAAGATATTCAGACTCTGCAGACTTCGGTGACGTTTGGTTTGATGGTCCGCAACATGCATCGATGGGGCGCACATTTGATGGTTTTGACGACCTTTCTTCACATGTCGCGTGTTTTTTATCATGGCGCTTACAAGCCTCCTCGCGAGTTCAATTGGGTGATCGGCGTTGTGCTTTTGGTGCTCACTTTGCTCTTGTCCTTCACTGGATATCTGTTGCCGTGGGATCAACTCGCGCTGTGGGCCGTGACCGTTGGAACCAACATGATGGGTTACTCGCCAGTGATCGGAAACCAAGTCAGATTCGTGTTGTTGGGAGGCGTCGAGATTGGTTCAGAAACTCTCTTGCGTTGGTATGTATTGCACGTTTTATTGTTCCCATTTATTATCGTGATTTTTATGGCCGTGCATTTCTGGCGTGTCCGCAAAGATGGCGGTATCTCGGGACCTCTATGAGAGAGTTGATGACACGATGACTGAAATCCCAGAACATCTTTTGAAGCGTGCCCAAGAAGCGCGAGACAAAGCCGCTGCCGCTGCCGGGGCAGGTGCTTCCTCGGAGACGCCATCTGAAGACTCTCGTATCCCGCAGCACCTGCTGGACCGCACTCGTGCAGCTCGGGCTGGAGGTGCGGTTGCTGTGGCAGAAAAACCCGATGTCTTAGTAGCGAGTGTTCCCGCAAGTGGCGGCTTGCCGCTGGCCGCAGGGCCAGGTGGGCACACTCAGCGCCTTTTAACCGTTGTTAAGTCTGGTTCGATTCAAGACGTCAAAGCACTGCCAGTGGACAAAGTTCATACGTGGCCGCACCTATTAGCGATCGAGTTCGTCGCTTCTTTGGCTTGTACGGCGTTTCTTTTTATTTTCTCTTGGGTTGTAAACGCACCTTTGTTGCAAGCAGCCAACTTCAATCAGACGCCCAATCCGTCTAAAGCCCCATGGTATTTCTTGGGTCTACAGGAACTTCTCACCATGTTCCACCCAATGATTGCGGGTGTGACCTTGCCAGGAATCGGGCTTGTTGCGCTCATCTTGGCGGCCTACATGGATAAAAATCCTTCGAACAAACCAGAAGATCGTAAATTTATGACCTCTCTGATGACGGTTCACCTTATGTTCTGGGCGGTTTTAGTCATTATTGGATCCTTCTTCCGTGGACCGGGGTTCAACTTTACCTTTCCGTGGCGTGACGGAATTTTCTTTGAGTTTTAAAAAAGTACGAAACAGAGCGGAACTAAGGCATTAAACAATGAGCACATTGGTCATCATCACATTGGTCATCGGCGCAGTACTAATACTGGGCGCCTTGGTGTTGTTGACCTCCGCTCGTCGCGGTGGAGAGCGTGGCGCAGGAGCGTTGTCGCGCGAGACCCGTCAACGCGATCGTGCATCAAAAAGTACGGCTAAAACTGAATCTTCTGGCAGAGATATTGAACGTTTGGCGAATGTAAATCGCGGTGGTGAGATAGTAAAAGCACCTACCACGGAACTTCAAGAGTGGACGCCGCCAGACTTGGAGACGCTTGGGGTGTCCCGTCGTCAATTCTTTAATCGCGCCACAGTTACTTTGATGACTGCAAGTCTGGCTGGATTTGGTGCCGCAAGTCTCGGGTTTTTATGGAAAGGTGCCTCGGGTGGATTTGGTTCCAAGATTTCGGCTGGCAAAATTGACGAAGTCATTCAGTCGATCCGCACCAACAAGGGTTTTCTGTACTTGTCCGAAGCTCGTTCATGGGTGACTGAATATCCCAAAGATTCAATCGGAAAAGCAAAAATTGTGTATGGCTCACAGGCCCCCGTTTATTCAGGGATGGAGGCTGGGATAGTGGCTCTCTACCAAAAGTGTCCTCATCTTGGCTGCCGAGTACCCGAATGCAAGAGTTCTCAATGGTTTGAATGTCCTTGTCACGGTTCGCAATACAATCGAGTAGGAGAAAAAAAGGGTGGTCCTGCGCCACGTGGTATGGATCGCTTTGCTGTCTCCGTTACCAATGGCGTGCTCGTGATTGACACAGGTGCAGTTTTTGCTGGTCCGGCAATCGGAATAAATACGACGGGGCAAGAGGCTGAAGGCCCACACTGCATCGGCTTGGCAGAGGGTGGCCACTGATGCTGTCGTCAGTAAGCACGTCTATCGCAACAATTATTTTGCTGATTGCCGTAGGCGGGTGGATTTTGTATGCAATCTTTAATGCTCGTGCAACACGCCCAGAAGTCGGCTCAGAGATTGAACTTGCGGCCAACCGTAAAGTGTATTACGACGACGAAGTTCTTGAAGGTAAAAAAATTGAACGGACACAACTTCTCGGAATTATTTTTCTGGCGATTGTCACGGTGGCGTTGCCGCTTTACTGGGTTCTCGAGCCAGGTCGTCAGGCTGGCGCAATAGTCGGATTTGATAAGAGATTTGTTAATTGGGGCTCTGGCCTTTTCCAAACGACGGCCGATGGTGGCTTCAACTGTGCAGGATGCCATGGTGGAATGAAAGCAACAGGTGGAGTTGCTCCCTACGCGATAACAGATCCAAAAACAGGTGAAGTTAAATCAGTGAATTGGAAAGCACCAGCTTTGAACACCGTGTTGTATCGGTATAGCGAAGAAGAAATCAGGTTTGTCTTGAATTACGGGCGTCCATTCTCGCCAATGTCGGCGTGGGGGACAATCGGCGGTGGACCGTTGAACGACCAACAAATCACGACACTGATTTCTTACATGAAGAGCATTCAGATTTCGCGGGAAGATTGCGACAACCTCAAAGATAACGCCCTGACGTGTTCGGGTGGGAAACTGCCTGCAGACAAAAATGCCGAACTCCAAGCAGAGGCAGAGAGGCTTGTCGCTGCTGGAACTTATGGCTCGGTTGGGGAGGCATTTTTCAATCTCAATCTTTATGGTGGTGGCTATTCATGCGCGCGATGCCACACAAAGGGATACTCATACGGAGATCCTCAGGTGACAGGTGGCGGAGCATTCGGGCCAAACCTCACAGGCGGGTCAACTGTTCGACAGTTTTCAAATCAAGCAGACATGTTGGATTTCTTGAAGAGTGGATCAGAGTTAGGTAAACGGTACGGGGAGCAAGGTCAGGGCAGTGGTCGCATGCCTGCGTTTGGGGGGCTTTACACAGATGCTCAACTAACCGCAATTATTGAATACGTGCGAGGGCTCTAATGTCGTCGTCATTGTTGTTGCTGGCAGTGAGCTGGGAACCTGGGATTCGTGGAATTCTTGTCGTACTCATCATGGCGATATGTCTAATCGGAGGGACATATCTTCTACTGTCTACTAATGTCGGAGCTCGTCTTGGATTGATGATCACGATTGCTGGTCTGGCGGGATGGATGCTGATGATGGCCGTAGTTTGGTGGGTCTACGGAATCGGTCTTAAAGGTGATGTGGCCTCATGGAAGCCTGCGGCGCCCATAACTATCGTGCGCGATGGAGCGTTGCTCAGTAGTTCTGAAGTGGTTGATGGTGTCATCGATATCGATGGTCAAGCGCCAATGCAAGCGGCGGCAACAATCCGCAGCGTTCTTCTTGATCAGAAGTGGATTAGCTTGGAGGAAGCAGACCCTCGCCGTGGCCAAGCCTCGGCCGCCTCTGACGACATTCTCCAAAATCTCACTAAAGAATTTTCCGCGGGTGAGTATGCGACGGTCGCAGTTTATGACCGCGGGGGTGATCGGTTCCCAAAGATCAATGATTCGTTAGATTTTCTGGCATTTTTTCATAAGCCTCATTACTCAGTCGTGGAAGTCGCACCAGTAATTCCTCAGCGCACGGAACCTGGTCGTGCGCCAGCCCGACCAATTATTGATTCGAGACAACCTCACAGTTATGTCGTTATGATTCGGGACTTGGGAACTCAACGGCAGCCTGCAATTTTTCTAACTTTTGGTTCTGGCCTTATTTTTGCCCTGATGTGCTGGTTATTGCATCGTCGTGACCAATTGTCCCGCATCAATCGTGCTGCGCTAAATCCGGCTGATATTTAGGTCGCAAAAATGGGTCAATATCTTCCGATCATTGCGCTCATGATTGTTGCAATCTTGTTCGGTGCAATCAGTTTTGTTGCATCAGGATTATTTGCGCCTCGGCGACCAAGTTCGGCCAAGGAAGCCCCGTATGAATGCGGTATTTTGGCGAGTCAAGAGCCGCCCCAAAGATTTCCTGTGAGTTTTTATGTAGTGGCGATGTTGTTCATTATGTTCGACATCGAAATCATCTTTACCTATCCGTATGCAGTTGACAGAGAATTTCTCGGTACCTACGGATTTTTCGAGATGGTCGCATTTAGTGCAGTATTCTTTGTCGCTTTTGTCTACATGATTGCGCGCGGGGCCCTTGAGTGGGGGCCAATCCATAAACAACGACCTCTTGATACGTCGCTTGAGGGAGCAATTTCAAGTACTCGCACAAGTACTTCAACGATTAAGCGTGTCGGTAATGAAGGCCGTGACGAGACTGTTGCTGCCTGATGGGAGTAGTGCGCAATGTTCTTGATGATGGCCTAGGTGGACTTGAGCACAATTTTTTGACGGCTCGGGTTGAGGATCTCGTCAACTGGTCTCGGTCTCGGTCAAGTTGGGGAGCAACATTTGGTCTGGCATGTTGTGCGATTGAGATGATGGCCACCGGCGCATCTCATTATGACTTGGCAAGATTTGGAATGGAAGTGTTTCGTGCCTCACCGCGACAGGCCGACATCATGATCGTCGCCGGTCGTGTCAGTCAAAAGATGGCACCAGTTTTACGACAGGTGTACGACCAGATGATGGAACCCAAGTGGGTAATCTCAATGGGCGTGTGCGCGTCAAGTGGTGGAATGTTTAACAACTACGCCATCGTTCAAGGTGTAGATCAGATTGTTCCTGTAGATGTTTACGCGCCTGGTTGCCCACCAACACCAGAAACACTGATTCATGCGATTGAAACGTTGCATCAATTGATTGAAGACAAGAGCATTTTGCGTCGTCGAAAAGAACAGGGTGGTGGTGCAAACGTACACATTCTTGAAGTCCCTGCAGGCGCAAATGGCGTGTCAATTAATTTAGGGGTGAAGTAAAAATGTCTGACAATGTGGCCGAGACTCAAGCAGTTCCAACAGAACTATACGGGTGTCCCATGATAATTTCGCTTAATCAACGAGTCTTGCTCGTTGCACGCGACAAATATGTCGCAGTAATGAAGGCTCTTCTTGATGATACGTTTGATCTATGTGTTGACTTGACGGCAGTCGACTACTTGCTGATGCCAACGAGAGTTGTAGGCGCAGGAATCAAACCAGAACGTTTTGAAGTCGTAGTAAGTGTCATGTCAATGCAAAAGCATGAGCGGTTGCGATTACGGGTGCAAGTGCCTGCAGATGACGCAACACTCGATACGTTATTTGATGTTCACCCGGGAACAGAAGCACTTGAACGAGAAGTGTTTGACATGTTCGGGATCATCTTCAATGGTCATCCAGACCCAACCCGCATTTTGATGCCTGAGGATTGGGATGGTTATCCATTGCGCAAGGACTACGACTATGGTCGCATACCAGTTCAATTCAAAGGGTCACCAGCATGACCGTCGTTGATGATCGCTTTGCGGCAGCAAACACCGACGAGGGCCCACAAGAACTTCGGTCCCGCAGTCAACTGACTGCCAAAGAAGTTTTGCGTGAAGTCGGTGCAGTGTTGCGTATGAGCGAGGCGCAGGCAGCTGCCTTGGCTGAAATAGAACATGATGGTGGCGAAGATCAAACCATGATTATCAACATGGGTCCACAACACCCCAGCACTCACGGTGTTTTGCGTCTGATGCTTGAATTGCAGGGCGAGACTGTCTTGCGATGCAAACCAATCGTCGGGTATTTGCACACCGGCATGGAAAAGACTGGTGAGCAACTGACTTACATGCAGGGCGGGACAAATGTAACGCGCATGGACTATGCGTCGCCTTTAAACAACGAACTTGTGTTTTCACTTGCTGTAGAAAAACTCCTCGGAATTGACGGAGATATTCCGGAGCGCGCGGTTTGGATGCGGATGCTCCTCTCTGAACTCAACCGAATGAGCAGCCATTTGTTATTTATGGCTTCAAACGGAATGGATCTAGGGGCTGTTTCAATGATGCTCTATGGGTGGCGTGAGCGTGAAGAAGTGCTGCGGTTTTTTCAAAAGGTAACGGGCTTGCGAATGAACCATAACTTCATCAGGCCTGGTGGCCTTGCAGCAGACTTGCCCGCAGGTTGGCGAGATGATGTCTTGGACATCCTTGAAAAAATTGAGCCGCGACTGCAGGAGTACGACACGCTAATGACGGGGCAGCCAATTTGGCGCGAGCGCTTGCAGGGGGTCGGTGTTATTACGGCAGGCGAGGCAATTGCGCTTGGTGCCACAGGTCCAATCTTGCGGTCAACCGGTGTTGCGTGGGACTTACGTCGAGATATGCCCTACTTGAAATATGCCGATTTAGATTTTGATGTTGTAGTTGGCTCATATGGAGATGCTTTTGATCGTTACGCGATTCGTCTGAATGAGATTCGCGAGTCAATGCGCATCGTGCATCAAATAGTGGACAAGATGCCAAGTGGTGACTATCGAATTCAGGATAAAAAAGTTACACCACCACCGCGAGCTCGGATTGATGAATCAATGGAAGCGCTTATCCACCATTTCAAGATCTTTACCGAGGGCTTCAAGGTGCCAGAAGGCGAAGTATATGTCGGCATTGAAAGTCCACGTGGAGAGATAGGTTGCTACCTAGTGAGCGACGGATCATCCAAGCCGTATCGAATGCGAATCCGCCCACCGTCGTTTATTAACTTGCAGACTCTGCCACACATGATGCGAGGTGGACTTGTCGCTGACGCAGTTGCCGTCATTTCATCAGTTGATCCAGTACTGGGAGAAGTTGACAGATGAGTCGTTTGACAGACGCACACGTGACTCTTGCCAAAGAGATAATTGGCAGATATCCGCGACCAAAGTCAGCTCTTGTGCCGTTATTGCACCTGGCACAAGAACAAGATGGCTATATAACTCGTGATGCCATGGTACATATCGGGCAACTCGTTGGTGTCACCTCGGCAGAGGTCTACGGCACGGCAACTTTTTATGAGATGTTTAAGTTTGAACCTGTAGGAAAGTACGTTGTCAATATCTGTGGCACTATGTCATGTGCGCTGATGGGCTCCGAAGAATTAATGCATCACGCAGAAAAACGGCTTGGCATAAAGGCTGGTGGAACAACGGCGGACGGCATGTTCACCCTTGAACACGCCGAATGCCAAGCCGCATGTACTGAAGCCCCGTGCTTGCAGGTGAACTATCGCTATCGCTATCGATTAACACCTGCAGATCTTGATCAATTAATTGATGATCTGTCGTCTGAGCGTTTGACGCACGAGATTCCCCCTCACGGAACAGTCGCTAAAGTACGCCAACATATTCCGCCCCACCTCGGGGTGGGTGCCGTTGAACCAGAACTTGTTACCGAGTCACCCGTATGGCTCGATTCAAAGGCGGCATTATGACCAGCACATATTCACACGCTCCGGGCTTCATTGCAGGTGACCGACCCAAAATTGTTACATCACGTTTTGAACATGCCGACTCTCACACGCTTGAGAGATTTGTTGCTACTGGCGGTTACCTTGGGCTCCGCGCCGCACTTTCACGTCCTGCGCAATCAGTGCACGACGATGTCAAGAGTGCCACGGTGTTGGGTCGTGGAGGTGCAGGTTTTCCAGCAGGTGTGAAGTGGGGGTTAACGCCACAGGGTGTTTGGCCGCGCTATTTGGTTGTCAATGGTGACGAAAGCGAACCAGGCACATATAAGGATCGATTATTAATGGAACGCGATCCCCATCAATTAATTGAGGGTTGTCTGATTGCCTGCTATGCAGCAGGTCTTTCGCATTGTTTTTTGTATGTTCGTGGGGAAATGGCTGTCGCCCAAGAACGCATTGCGGAGGCCCTCAATGAAGCCTATGCCGCTGGCTATGTCGGTAAAAATATTCTTGGCTCGGATTTTTCTTTAGACATTGTTTTGCATTGGGGGGCAGGCGCCTATGTCGTTGGTGAAGAAACTGCGCTCATTGAGAGTCTTGAAGGAAACCGCGGGATGCCCCGCCTGAAGCCACCATATTTTCCTGCTGCGAACGGTTTGTACGGACAGCCAACAATCGTCAACAATGTTGAGACCTTGGCTAACTTGCCGTGGCTGATGACCAATGGTGTCGACGCATATACAGCAATCGGTACAAAGACATCTCCTGGTACTCGCATGGTTGCAGTGTCTGGACATGTCGTGCGTCCGGGAGTGTTTGAGATAGTCAATGGAACAACTACATTTCGTGACCTTATATATGGTGAAGAATTTTGCGGAGGTATTCGCGGCAATAACGCACTCAAGGCTTTTGTTCCGGGTGGTGGGTCGGCGCCCTGGTTTACGTCAGATCAACTGGATCTACCTTTCGAGGCGAGCCAAGTTGGAGCAGCGGGTTCAATGTTGGGTTCTGGAGCCATCATCGTGATGGATGAGACAACTGATATTCCCGCCGCCGCTTTGACTCTTACGCGGTTTTATGCTCATGAGTCATGCGGAAAATGCACTCCGTGTCGCGAAGGTGTAACGTGGCTGGAGCGTATTTTGAGTCGTGTTGTTGACGGCAAAGGAACTGAGACTGACTTGGCCCAACTTATTGAAGTTGGTGAATCTATTTGTCCTGGAGATTTTCCACACGCGTCCAACGAGGCACTCGGGCTTTCGGCGGTGCCTTTCCCCTACAAGATGACCACGATTTGTTTTGTCGGTCCATCGGCCTACGTTCCTGTGCACTCTGCGCTGACATTGTTTCGTTCAGAGTTTGAAGCCCGAATCACAAAAAGAACAATGATCAACGTGACGGCTGTCAGTGTGCCGGCATGAGTACGACAGAATCAAATATTGAACCTGCTTCCCAACTGGATCCAAACGTTGTATCAATGACCATTAACGGCAAAGCCGTATTGGCACGTAAAGGCGAATGGATAATTGCTGCGGCCGACCGTACGGAGGATTTTATTCCACGGTTTTGCTATCACCCTCGCATGGAATCTGTGGGTGTGTGTCGCCAATGTCTTGTTGAAGTTGAGGGTCCCCGTGGTCCGATGATGGTGGTGAGTTGCATGACCCCGGTAGCCCAAGGGCAAGTGGTTCGCACCGATACAGATATTGTCAAGCGCGCTCAGGAGGGGATGATTGAGTTGTTGTTGGCAAATCATCCTCTTGACTGTCCTGTCTGCGACAAAGGTGGGGAGTGTCCATTACAAGATCAGGCATTTAGTCACGGACCAGGTGAAAGCCGTTATATCGAAGAAAAACGCCACTATGAAAAACCAATTCCAATCAGTGGTCTGGTTTTTCTTGACCGCGAGAGGTGTATTTTGTGTGATAGGTGTACGCGCTTTGCAGATGAGGTTGCTGGCGATCCTTTGATCACTTTTATCCATCGTGGCAACAACACTCAAGTCATGACATTTCCTGACGAGCCATTTGCCTCGTACTTTTCGGGCAACACCGTACAGATTTGTCCCGTTGGCGCTCTTACTGCGGAACCGTACCGATTCAAGGCGCGCCCTTGGGACCTGCAGCAACAAGAAAGTACGTGTACAACATGCTCGGTCGGATGTCGCACTGTTGTGCAGTCAAGCCGCAATGAAATACTGCGTTATCAAGGTGTTGACAGCGATCCAGTGAATTGGGGATGGCTATGTGACCGAGGCAGATTCAATTTTCAATCAACAAACTCCCAGAATCGTCTAGCAACACCGCTCATAAAAAGTGATGACGGTCTTAAGCCAGCATCGTGGACGGCCGCTCTTGACGAAACAGCCCGAGCATTACGCCATGCTCAGCCCGGCTCAATCGCCATCCTCGGTGGCGCTCGTGGCACCAACGAAGACGCTTGGGCATGGGCGCAACTTGCAGACGTTCTTGGGGTGGAGATGCGTGATGCCCAACTAGACGATGGATTACCTGCTGAAATTTTCGGTTACCCAGGCGCAACCATTGATGACGCATGTAGTGCTGCAACCGTCATTTTGCTGGCGCCCGACCTCAAAGAAGAACTGCCTGTTTTGTATCTTCGTCTACGGGGAGCAGCAGAAAAGAAAAAAATTCGGATAATTGAGATTGCTACGCATGATTCCGGCCTCACCCGTTATGCATGGAAGTCAATCATGCACGAACCCGGCAATCAGGTCCAAACAGTGCAAGATGTCTTGAGTGCGCCAGAGATCAAAGAGCAACTTGGCCGTGGCCGAGTGGTATTGGTTGCCGGACGATCTAACTTGGCGGAGCTCGCTCACAACACAATGGCGGCAGTTGATTCAATCGTCACGACCGTCGCTCAAGTCAGCGTGCTTCCCGTGTTGCGTCGCGGAAACGTACGGGGCGCATTGTCTTTGGGGCTTGCACCTCGGGCATCAAATGATGCAGCGGCAATTCTTGAGGCAGCGGCCAACGGCAAAATTGACTGTCTCATTTTGCTTGGTGCAGATCCACTAAGTGATGTCCCAGATGCAGATCTTGCTCGCCGTGGCGTTGCTGGTGCCCGATTTATTATTGCAATTGATACGTTCTTGACGAACTCTTCAGCGCATGCAGACATTGTGTTGCCTGCAGCTGCGTACGGCGAAAAAGACGGTACTACGACAAATCTTGAGGGTCGTGTTACGGATGTGGTGCAGAGCATTACACCGCACGCCACGTCACGACCCGATTGGATGATGGCGGCAGAACTTGCCACCCTGTTAGGGAATGACCTAGGCATTTTGACACTTCAAGATATTCAGGCGCGCATAAGCCAAACCGTGGTCGGATTTGATGGATTGAGCGTGAGTGTTGCCGTTCGAAAAAATGGTGTCTTAATCAGTGTTCCACCTGTATCACCGTTGCAAGTCCACCACGAAGCAGTCACAAAACGTAATTCATACGAGTACCGCCTTGTTGTTGCCCGAAAATTATATGATGAGGCAGTCGCAACCGCAATGAGTCAATCTTTGTCCGCGCTTGCGACAGGTGCTGGGGTTTATGTCCACCCACTTGATCTTGAACGTATCGGAGCAAAAGATGGCTCCTCCGTGCGCATCAGCAGCACTGGGAGGTCCGTTGTATTGCCTGTTTATGCGTCAATGTCTGTGACGCGTGGAACGGCCTTTGCTCCGTTCAATCAAAAGGGTGTTGATATTCGAGAGTTGTTGCAGGCGACCGACGGAGTCACCGACGTGCAGATTGCCAACATCTCATGATGTACAACTTTGCAATTGATCCACTTTTGACTGGGAAAGTATTGTGGACCCCTCTATTAATAGTACTGCTCAAAGTTGTCGTGGTCTTTGCAGTTGGTCTGGTCGCAACGATGCTGATGGTGTGGTTTGAGCGCAAAGTAATCGCTGGAATGCAAAATCGAATTGGTCCAAATAAAGCAGGACCGTTCGGAATCTTGCAAACATTGGCTGACGGAATCAAACTATTTTTCAAAGAAGACTTGATCCCAGAACGCTCCGATCGATTTGTTTTTAAACTTGCGCCATATTTGGCGTTTGTTCCGGCATTTTTGACGTTTGCAATTATTCCGCTCGGTGGAGATTTTCGGGGTGACAATGATGGTCTCGTGACATGGTTTGGGCAACAGACACGCGTGCAACTAGCAGATCCGCCGATTGGTATCTTATTTGCCCTTGCAATCTCCTCAATCGCGATTTACGGCATCATGTTGGCGGGTTGGTCAAGTGGCTCGAAGTATCCTTTGCTGGGATCTGTTCGTGCCTCTGCACAGATGGTGAGTTATGAGGCGGCACTCGGACTATCGGTGGCCGCAGTAGTGTTAGTGAGTGGAACATTGTCGACAAGCGGAATCGTCGCTAGACAGAGTTCACTTGGTAACTGGAATGTCATTGTCACCGGAATTGTGCCATTTTTTATTTTCATGATTGCTGCAACGGCAGAACTTAATCGACCGCCGTTTGATCTAGTTGAAGCCGAACAAGAACTTGTCGGTGGTTTCAATACTGAGTATGCGTCGCTGCGTTTTGCCCTCTTTTATCTAGCTGAGTTCATGAACACGGTGACCATGTCAGCCTTGATAGTGACGCTTTTTTTCGGAGGACCTCAACCCATTTCGGTTGGCTCATTGACAGTCGATATCCCGATTATTGGCAATGCGTTTGAGGGAACAATTTGGTTGCTGCTCAAGGTATTGGTTTTCCTATACATCTATGTTTGGTTCCGAGCAACACTGCCACGTTTTCGTTACGACCAACTCATGGATCTCGGCTGGAAGGTGTTGATACCTGCTTCTCTTGGATGGTTCATTTTGTTGGCAGCACAACGGGTTGGTCAGGATGCCGGGTGGGATCGCTATGTAGTTACCATTGCTACCGTTTTAATTTTGTTGGTCTGTTATAGCCTGTTGGCGTTGGCACAGCGCACAAGTGAAAACGAACGAAAACGGGATGGGGTGATGTTCTGATGGGTTATTTGGGTGGATTTTTAGTTACGTTCCGCCAACACGGGCGTCGCAATCGGGTAACAACTGAATATTCCGGTGGTCGGGTATTTCGTCGCAAAAATTCCGATAAAAAAGATGTAAAAATTGCCAAGCCAGAGCGTTTGCATGGTCGTCATGTTTTGAATCGATACGAGGACGGCATGGAAAAATGTATTGGTTGTGAACTTTGTGCTGGCGTGTGCCCAGCGCGGTGCATCTATGTTCGTGGCGCCGACAACGATATTGCCAATCCCACCTCGCCCGGAGAGCGATTTGGTTTCGTATACGAGATCA
The DNA here is from genome assembly GCA_005790505.1 of Actinomycetota bacterium. GTDB lineage: Bacteria > Actinomycetota > Acidimicrobiia > Acidimicrobiales > Ilumatobacteraceae > UBA2093. Next base: position 6,260 of record SXUP01000045.1, on the reverse strand, counting down.
ATTACTTGCGTTGTATCCACTGCGATCTATGCGTGGAGGCGTGCCCGACCGAGGCCATCACTGAGACAAAACTATTTGAGTTTTCTTTCACCAATCGGCGAGATGCCATTTACACAAAGGAAGAATTATTGGTTGACGACACGGGTGCGCCACGGCATTTGCCATGGGAGGACTGGAGGTTGGGAGAAGACATCAACACGTCAGGCTGGATGCGCGCCACGGCGCCTTCAGGTAATGCAGAATTTGCAGGCCTTGTGGCATGGAGTGGTGAGCTGGGCTACGGCGTTAGGGCCCCAGAACCAAAACAAGCAGTTGTTGATGACGACCATGACGAGTTTGGAAATGATGCGATAGCAGGAGACCCGCATTAGATGGGGCTTTTTGTTTTTGTTTGTGCCGCGGCGATGGTGCTTGTTGGGGCTGTGGGGGTTGTTACACGTAATAACCCAGTACACGCTGCTTTAAGTCTGGTGTTGACACTGTTTGGGATTGCTGTCCTATTCGTGGCCAATAATGCTCATTTTCTTGCCGCAGTTCAAGTCATTGTGTATGCCGGCGCAATAGTTGTGTTGTTTTTATTTGTGATCATGTTGTTAGGCGTTGATCAGGCAGAGGATTTGTCCCTAGAGCCGCTGACAGTTCAGCGGCCACTGGCACTGGTAGTAAGTATCGGAGTCACAGGCGTGATCATCGCCGCTGTCTTGAAATCCCAGGACGCACTGTTTGCTCGTGGCACAGGCATTGACTCAGCGACACTCCAGGATGCTGATGCCAATATTCGGCAATTGTCTCGGTCTATCTTTACCGACTATGTTTTTGCGTTTGAAGTAACTTCGGTCCTCTTGCTCATCGCCGTTGTTGGCACCGTTGTGATGTCGAGGCGCCAACATGGTCAGCACGTGGAGGAGTCGGTATGACACTCGCCTTAGTTGAGCCCACAACAAGTTGGTATTTGATTCTGGCAGCCGTTCTTTTTGGGATTGGAACTATCGGGGTGATGGTCCGTCGAAATCCGCTGGTCATGTTCATGTGTGTTGAATTGATGCTTAATGCTGTGAACCTGTCTTTTGTTGCTCTTTCGTCATCGTTGTCTGACATCAACGGACAAACCGCTGTATTTTTTGTGCTTGTGGTCGCTGCGGCAGAAGTTGTGGTGGGGCTTGGAATCATTGTCTCTATCATGCGCCGACGTAGTGACACTACGGCCGACGATCTTGCAGTGTTGAAGGGATAAGGCTGATGCTCGACAATGCATGGCTTATTCCAGCACTACCACTTGCTGGGTTCGTAATCATCCTCGTGTTTGGTCGTCGTATCGGTGAGCCAAAGGCAGGAGTCTTGGCAACCTTGATGACAGCATTTTCGTTTCTAGTCACGGTTGGTGTTTTTTTCTCGTTGCTATCACGTGCGCACGAAGATCGCCATCATGTAGTCACGCTGTTTTCGTGGATACCAGTTGGCTCGCTGAACATTGATATGGCGTTTTTGGTTGATCCACTCAGTGTCACGATGGCGTTATTTATCACTGGTATAGGTGCGCTGATCCATTTGTATGCCATCGGATATATGCACGGAGACCCGAAGTTCTCAAAGTTCTTCATGTATCTGAATCTCTTTATATTTTCAATGTTGATCTTGGTTCTTGGCGAAAACCTATTGGTCACTTTTCTGGGATGGGAGGGAGTCGGTGCATGTTCTTACTTCCTGATTTCTTTTTGGCACACACGAGATTCGGCTGCTACGGCAGGCAAGAAGGCTTTCATCACGAACAGGGTCGGTGACTGGGGGGTAATGGTGGCAATGTTCATGGCGTTTTCAGCCGTAGGAACATTGTCGTATTCCGGAATTAATGAGGCAGCGGAGTCGGGTGCGCTTGCAGCCGTAACTGCAACAGGTATCGCGCTGATGCTGTTTGTTGGAGCATGTGGCAAGAGTGCACAATTGCCGCTTTATTTATGGCTTCCTGATGCCATGGAAGGGCCGACTCCTGTTTCGGCACTCATTCATGCCGCAACGATGGTCACCTCTGGTGTCTTTTTGCTGACTCGAATAAACCCGGTTCTACATGTGTCATATGACTGGGTGATGACAACTATCGCAGTGGTAGGGGCAGCAACTGCATTGTTTGCAGCAACAGTTGCCGTTGCTCAAACAGATATCAAGAAAGTGTTGGCTTACAGCACAGTTTCGCAACTGGGTTTTATGTTCCTGGCGATTGGATCAGGTGCCTATGTCGCGGCAATCTTCCATATGGTTACGCACGCTTTTTTCAAGGCACTGTTGTTCCTTGGGTCTGGTGCAGTGATTCATGGAATGCATCACGAACAAGACATGCGCCGAATGGGGGCTCTTCGCAAGGTGATGCCAATCACTGCGATGACATTTATTGTCGGCTGGTTGGCGATTGCAGGAGTTCCGCCATTTGCTGGATTTTGGTCCAAAGATGAAATTTTATTGTACGTCTACGCCAATAATCGTGGGCTCTACTTGGTCGGTGTAGTAACTGCTCTGTTGACGGCGTATTACATGACTCGACAAGTCATTATGGTGTTTTACGGCGAGGCACGTTGGCATGACCACAGTCAAGAACATGGTGCTCATGGCGACTCAGTCCCCCGCGAAAGTCCGTGGATCATGCTGACACCGCTTGTGGTGTTGGCAGGATTGGCAATCGGCGGTGGCTTTATGCAACTTCCATTTTCCTCGAAGACACATTTTCTAGGGCACTGGCTTGAGCCCGTCATCGAGATAGGTGAACGCGACATCAAGGGAACATGGGCATATGACAATAAGTATTTGCTCCTGCTCACGGCAGTAGTCGTTGCGTGTCTTGGTATTGCGGGGGCACTCATGGTTTATGTAAAGAAAAAGGTGCCCGTATTTGAACCCACTATTTTGGCTGATGGCTGGAAGTATGACTCAAGTGTTTCCCGCTTGATGGGTGGCCCAGGCCGAACAGTGTTTAGCGGTGTTGCTCAATTTGATGCGGGCGTCGTTGACGGTGCGGTAAATGGTGTAGCAAAAATTATTGCATCAACGAGTAGTGCATTGCGCAAAGTTCAAACTGGATTTCTGCGGTTTTACGCAGCCATTCTTGGAATTGGTGTCGTGGTTATGCTGGCGTGGTTTTTGATGCGGGGAGTGCTTTGATGCACGAGCATCTCAATTTCCCGATTCTCTCGGTAATCATTTTTTTGCCTGTAATGGGCGCACTGCTTGTGACGATGTTGAGCAATCGTCGGCCAGAGTGGGTGAAACTCTGCGCCGTCCTGGTTAGCGTCGGAAATGGGGCAATGTCGTTTTGGTTGATGGCGTCATTTAAAACGGGAAATGATGATTTTCAGTTTGTTTCCCAACACGACTGGATAAGTGCGTGGGGCATTTCATGGCACCTTGGTGTTGATGGCATCTCGTTATTCCTAGTGGTGTTGACCGGAATTTTATTCCCACTTGTGATTCTGGCAACTGACCCCCACCACGATCAAAAACGATATTTTGCCTGGATGTTGTTGCTTGAAGCAGGCGTGATGGGAAGTTTCTTGAGTCTTGACCTTGTTTTGTTCTTTTTGTTCTTTGAAATTGTCTTAGTTCCAATGTATTTCTTAATCGGTGGCTGGGGCTATGACAATCGTGTCTACGCTGCAACAAAGTTTTTCTTATTCACGATGTTTGGTTCTGCTTTTATGTTGGTGGGGATTGTGGCAACTGCCGCGCTCGCGCGACGCGATGTCGGATATCTCACTTTTGACCTGGTTGTATTGGCTGAACAGGCATCCTTTGCGACCAATACCGGACGGTGGCTGTTTTTCTCGTTTGCTATCGCATTCGCCGTAAAAGTGCCATTATTCCCATTTCATACATGGCTTCCAGACGCACACACTCAAGCGCCAACTGGTGGCTCGGTCATTCTTGCGGGCGTAATGCTAAAACTCGGAACTTATGGATTTCTACGATTTGGTTTGTATTTGTTCCCAGAAGCAGCTGTTTGGGCAAGACCACTCTTTTTGACATTGGCGACAATCGGAATCGTATATGGTGCCATCGCTGCAACTATGCAGACAGACCTTAAACGACTTGTCGCGTATTCATCAGTCGCGCACCTTGGTTTTATCGTGCTTGGTACATTTGCAATGACATCACAAGCCATCACTGGCGGGGTGATGCAGATGATAAACCATGGTGTCTCTACTGGCGCATTGTTCTTGTTGGTCGGAATGATCTACGAACGTCGCCACACTCGGGAGATTTCTCAATTGCGCGGAATCCAAAAGGTTGCTCCGATATTTGCGGCAGCATTTACCGTGGTGATGCTGTCCTCAATCGGTGTTCCGGGTTTGAACGGATTTGTCGGAGAGTTTTTGGTGTTGATTGGCTCTTTTCAGACTGCTCGTTGGTGGACCATCATTGCTACGACTGGCGTTATTTTGGCAGCCCTGTATTTACTGTGGGCTTATCAACGGGTATTTCATGGAGAACCAGACGAGTCAAACGCGACATTTGCAGAACTAAAGGCCCGCGAAGGACTGGTCTTACTGGTTTTTATTGGCATCATTGGGTTTACTGGTTTGTACCCAAAACCAATGCTTGAACGTATCGAACCGAGCGTTGACAGATTAATAGAGCACGTGGTTTTACACACTGATTTTGAAACACCTGCAGTCATAGAGGCTGAAAAATGAACGCTCTGTTGGCCGAGACTCTCGTTGGTCCATCAATTGATTGGGCGGGAATAAGCCCCCTACTCGTACTTCTGGGCGGTTCATGTCTGCTGCTGCTTGTGGGCTCAATATTTCCTCGGTTGCCAAAGGGTACATACTGCGCATTCACGGTCTTAGTGTCACTCACAACAGCGGTGGCGGCGATGCTGCAGTGGCGTGATGTCACGAAAAGTGGGCCGCGAAATTTGATTGCTGATGCTGTTGCTCTTGACCATTTTGCACTGCTGGCGACAATTGCGATTTCAATTTCAATCGCCCTGGTTTCGCTTATTACGGATGACTACTTGCGTCGCGAGGATTATGACGGCCCAGAGATGTATGCGCTTTATCTAACTGCAGCGATTGGCGGTGTTGTCATGGCATCTTCCAACGATCTGATTGTCCTGTTTTTGGGTCTTGAAACGCTGAGTTTGTCCCTATATCTGCTGACGGCAAGTCATCGAAAGCGAGCAGAGAGTCAAGAAGCAGGTCTGAAGTATTTTGTCTTGGGTGGATTTTCTTCGGCATTTTTCTTGTATGGAATTGCCTTGACATATGGGTCTACTGGAAGCACGAATCTTTCAAAGATTTCCTCTGCGCTATCGGGTGATAGTCCATTTAGCCAGATCGACGCAATGTTGTTGATTGGAATTGGACTGATGTTGGTAGGTCTCGCATTCAAAGTGAGTGCGGTCCCGTTTCATATCTGGACACCCGATGTTTACGAAGGAGCACCGTCGCCGGTCACCGCCTTTATGGCGTCGGCTGGGAAAATTGCGGCTTTCACCGCGCTATTGAGAGTCTTGGTCGTGGCATTCCCAACCCGCATTGATGATTGGCGGCCAGCAATTTGGGTGCTGGCGACACTGACGGTGTTGGCTGGTTCAATCCTTGCTGTCATGCAGACAAATGTGAAGCGAATGCTCGCATTTTCTTCGATAAGTCACGCCGGCTTTTTATTGGTGGGCGTAGAAGCAGCAGGTCACGCTGGCGACAAGGATGCTTTGGCTGCTGTCTTGACTTATTTGTTGTTATATGCGGTGCTTGTGATCGGGTCGTTTGCAGTGGTGACGGTGGTGGCGGGCAAGGGGGATAGTCACACCACTCTTGACGATTTCCGCGGGCTGGGGCAACGTCGTCCAGTAATGGCTCTGGCACTGACTGTGTTTTTGTTGGCCCAGGCAGGAATGCCAGCGACAAGTGGCTTTATTGCCAAGTTCGGTGTAATAAAAGCGGCAGCCGAGGTGCAGTCGTACTCAATTGCAGTCATTGCGATGTTGGGTGCTGTGATTGCAGCGTTTTTGTATTTGCGAATCATGGTCAGTATGTGGCTTGCCGACTCAACCAATGATGCAGAACTGTTTGTTCCAGTTGGCGCTGGTATTGCTATTGCCTTTGCCTCAGTGTTCACAGTCGCCGTCGGCGTGTACCCCGGCTGGTTGCTTGATGCAACTCGCATGGTGTCAGACATTTCAATCTCGGTGATACAAGCAGTTGACAGTACAACCGATGTACCTGCTGGCTAGGTCAATTCGCAAGGTCTGCTTGATGAGGCTGGTGTGT
>SXUP01000044.1 GCA_005790505.1 Actinomycetota bacterium | reverse complement strand
TAAATCTGGACTGCTTTTGTCAATCCATGATCCTTAATTCAGCAAGACAATGGACGATAATCTCATCCCTTGGTCCGCTGTCAAAGACGACACTTTCCACTTCACCGTGGTTGATGGAGCAGCGCTTACAACTCTGACCCCCGCGACACTCGTTCCAAAAAGGCATTTCGCTTTCCAAACATTCACCAAAACCCTGGCCAGTACCCCATCAATACTTGGGTTTGGAATTACACACCAGCCTCGCTTACCCCACCAATCAGTTGGTGGAGATATCAACACCAAAGAGTCTTTTAAATTCTGTGATGTAGTCGCTATCTTTAATAATTGCGCCGAGTGCGACCCAATCAGCATCGCTGACATCTTTTCTCTTGCTTAACATTTCTTCGGCCCCCCAAGAAATCGGATAACGCAGTTGCGGAGTCGTAGTTTGAATCGCCTGCAAGATGACTTGCGCAACTTCAGTTGGTTGCGTTGACTGCGCCATCCCAGCCGCATAAAACTGAAAAAGACGGCGATAGTGAGCGTCGTATACGCCAGTCGAGTTGGGGGCATCAATATTCTTGGCGAAGATCGCCGACTTTGTAATGCCTGGCTCGATGATGGCAACCCGAATTCCAAATGGGGCAATCTCTTGGGCGAGTGCTTCACTCATCGCTTCTAGTGCCCACTTTGATGCGACATAGGGAGCCTGCCCGAGAGCAGCAAAACGGCCAACGACTGACGAAACGTTGATGATGCATCCAGAGTTGCGTTGGCGCATTCCGGGCAGCACCTCTTGGATACACCGCACCGCACCGCACAAATTGATGTTCATGACTTCTTGATACAAGCTCGTTGGGCACTCCTCCACGACTGCATTGCCACCAACACCTGCGTTGTTGACCATCACATCTACGCGACCAGCGTGTTGCAGAATTTGAGCAAATCCGTCTTTTACGCTGGCATCATCGGCGATATCGAGTTCGATCCACTCGATCGTGACTCCTGCCTCAGCTGACATGCTGATCGCTTTTGTCGCGCGCTCAACACTTCGAACAGTTCCGTAAACTCTGTAACCATGAGAAGCTAGATGAATTGCGGTAGCCCGCCCAATGCCTGAATTGGCGCCCGTGACTACTGCGATAGGTGATGAAGTTGAACCTGACATAACCCGATCTTATGATCTGCACAGCCAACTAACGCAGGTGCTCAGTGCGCGACTGAGGCAACGAACTTCTGAACAGCCAAGAGATCTAGTGGCAACAACTGTGTGCGCTCGGGACGATCAAACAAATCGGTTAGATGCTCGGGTAGGTCCGGTCGAATGCCAGTTGCCTGCTCAACAGCGTCTGGAAACTTGGCGGGATGAGCCGTTGCCAGCGTGACCATTGGGACATCGGGGTTCATATGTTGGCGCGCTACGTGCACTCCTACTGCTGTGTGCGGGTCGATCAAAGTTCCTGTTGTCGCATAAATGTCGCCAATGGTGGCCAGCGTTTGAGCATCATTACATCTGCCCGCTCGGAAATTGGGGACTATCCACTGGGCATGTTGTTCGGGCTTGACTGCAAAAGTCCCTGTCTCCCGAAAAATTTGAAGTTGCTGCGCTGTTGCTTGGCCGTTGCGACCGTTCATCTCAAACAGAAGTCGCTCAAAATTGCTTGAGACTTGGATGTCCATGCTGGGGCTGAGGCTGGGCGTTACACCGGCAACAGTCATTGTTTGGTTTTCAAAAAAACGAGTCAAAATATCATTGGAGTTTGAAGCTACGACTAGATGCCGAAGTGGTGCTCCGATTTGCTTGGCAATCCAGCCACTTAAAACGTTGCCAAAATTACCCGTCGGCACTGTCACGTCAATTGGTCTTGCAAAGTGGTCAGATGCCGATACGTAATACACAATCTGAGCCATTACTCTTGCCCAATTAATTGAATTGACCGCTGCGAGGCGGTATGTATTTCTAAAAACAGTGTCGTTGAACATCGCCTTTACCAAATCCTGACAATCATCAAATGTGCCATCAATCGCGATGGCATGCACATTTGGCGCTTGCACTGTTGTCATCTGTCGGCGTTGCACATCGCTCACGCGTCCATTTGGATACAGAATTACCATGTCGACGTTTTTACATTTACTCACGCCATCAATTGCCGCACTTCCTGTGTCACCACTTGTGGCTGCAACAATTGTTATCCGTTCACCACGCGACGTAAGAATGTCGTCAAAAAAAAGTCCGAGCAACGAGAGCGCGACATCTTTGAAGGCCAGTGTTGGCCCGTGAAACAACTCTAAGAGAAAATGATTGGGCTCGATTTCGACGATTGGCACAACTTGGGGCACACCAAATGTTGCATAGGCTTGCTGACACAACGACAGCAGTGTCTCGGCATTGAAGTCGGGCTCTACGAATGGTTGCATCACCGTAGAGGCGAGTTCTGCATAAACACGCGGGCGGTTCTTGTTGAGAGTTGGCCACGAGTGGGGCACATACAGACCTCCATCCGTGGCGAGACCTTCGAGTACTACATCAGCAAAGCCTAAAACTGGGGCCGCATCGCGCGTGGAAACATACTGCATTTTTTATTCACCAATAACACGAATTAAACCAAGTGACTTCTTGACGACATCAAGGTCACCGAATTCTTGAAGACATTTTTGAACATCGGATTCACGGGCAGTGTGCGTGATGAAGACGAGCCGTGCATCATCTCCGATGCCTTCTTGCTCGGCTTGACGAATACTGACGCCGTGGCGGGCAAAAACACCGGTGATGGCGTGCAACACACCAGGCTTGTCGGCAACATCAAAGCCCAAGAGATACTGCGACGAGATATCGGCGACAGCTCTAATCGGTAGACGAGAAAACGCCCCGATGTCGGCATGCGTTCCTTTACGCAGATTCACGGCAGCATCAATCACATCGCCAAGCACCGCACTTGCGGTGGGCATTCCACCTGCGCCGCGCCCGTAAAACATCAATGATCCGACGGCATCACCCTCAATAAAAATTGCGTTGTAGCTATCCCTGACGCTTGCGAGTGGGTGGTTGACTGGAACCATGGCAGGGTGCACCCGCACAGCGATGTCGCGCGAATCAGATGCTTGCTCTGCTACTGCCAACAATTTGACCACGTACCCCAGACGATGTGCAATCGAAATATCTGCCGCCGTAATGTTGCCAATTCCTTCGCAGAAAACGTCACTTACGATGACTTGGGCCCCAAAAGCGATTGACGCAATGATTGCTGCTTTCGCCGCTGCATCATGGCCATCAACATCAGCAGTAGGGTCACTCTCTGCGAATCCGAGTTGCTGTGCCTCGATGAGTGCATCCGAGTAATCAGCGGCATCCTCGGTCATTTTTGTCAGGATGTAATTAGTTGTGCCATTGACAATTCCCATGACACGTCGTATCGGCTCGCCTCGCAGGCTCTCTCGGAGTGCTCGCACAAAAGGAATACCGCCTGCAACTGCCGCTTCAAAAAGTAAATCCACACCACAAGAGTCAGAGACTGCAAATAAATCTGCTCCCGATTGGGAAAGCAACGCCTTGTTTGCCGTGACAACTGGTTTGCCATTGGCGAGTGCACGTGCGATTAATTCCCCGGCAGGATCTATACCTCCGATCAATTCAACTATGAGATCAATATTGGGATCAGCCACGACAGCACGCGCATCAGTTGTCAGCAGGCCTCGGGCGAGCTGTTTTTCTCGCGCTCCACCGAGGTTGCGAACTGCAACGCTTGCGACCTCCAGACGAATACCAGTCCGTGCCTCAATGGTGTCGGCTTGTTGCATCACAAGTTGCACGAAAGCGGCACCTACATTTCCAAAGCCCAACACCCCAAGGCGCACAATGTCAGATTCTGATGGTTGGTTGGAGACCATTTCCCCAGCCTATTGGTCTAAACGAACTAGATCGTCATAGGTTTCGCGCCTCACCACAACACGCGATGTGCCATTGGCAACGAACACAATCGCAGGACGGGGCACTTTATTGTAGGTGCTTCCCATTGAGTAGCCATATGCCCCCGTGACAGGAGTTGCTAGCAAGTCACCGATACGCACCTGGCTTGACACGAAAGCATCATTTACCAACACATCACCACTCTCGCAATGCTTTCCGACTACGCGAGCTTGTTCGGGTCTATCCGCCAAAACACGTTGCGGATCAAAAACTTCATAGCCACTTCCGTACAGCACAGGTCTTGGATTATCGCTCATACCACCATCAACTGCGATGTAAGTGCGTATGCCTGCGATTGGCTTTACCGTCCCGACGGTGTAAACCGTGATTGCACTTGACGCGACAATGCAACGCCCTGGCTCGACCATTACAACAGCATTTGGTGGCAGTGATCTAGTCGCGTCTTGAAGGACTGCAGCCCACTGGGTGATGGAGGGAGCGGCTTCGTCTTCGGTGTAGGCAACCCCGAGCCCCCCGCCAAGGGTGAGTTCTGGCAGATCAAGCGTGGAAAATAAATCGACCATTACATGACTTGCTTTTGCAAAGTTCTCTGCGGCAAAAACGTTGGAGCCAACATGACAATGAATTCCAACCAATTCAATAGCGTCGGACGTGCGAGCCCGCTCGATTGCGCGATGAGCGTCACCGTTGCTCAGATTAAAACCGAACTTGCTGTCATCTTGTCCGGTCTGTACAAACTCGTGAGTGTGCACGAGAACCCCTGGTGTAATGCGCAATTGAACCCGTGGCACTGCTAGCCCAGCGCGATGAAGTTCTTCAATTCGATCCATCTCGTCAAAACTGTCGACCACAATGTGGCGGACACCCTCGCTCATGGCGTATCGCAGTTCAGACATGCTCTTGTTGTTGCCGTGCATGACGCAACGATTTGCCGGGACACCAGCGTGCAGGACCGTAAACAACTCACCCCCAGTCGCCACATCCAGCAAAAGTCCTTCATCATGTGCCAAACGCGCCATTGCAGTGCACAAAAATGCCTTGGTCGCATAAATCACGCGGTCTGCCCCAAATGCGGTGACTGCCTCTCTCGCACGGGCCCGAATTTGGGCTTCGTCGTAGACAAATAGTGGTGTGTTGTGTTCGGCAACCAATGAATCGATACGCACACCACCAATACTGAGCGCGCCGTCAGACTCTGCGCGCGAGTTGTCAGGCAACAAACGTAATGGGACAGCGCTCACATTTGCTCCGGTGCTCGAATACCCAACAGATTTAGCCCGCATTCAAGCACCCGCGCTGCGGCGTCACACAAGTAAAGACGCGACATCCTCTGCTCGTCGGTGTCGGCCTTTAGCACCGGGCAATGTTCGTAAAATGCAGTGAAGTCCGTCGCAAGTTCGAACAAATAGGTACAAAGACGGTGCGGAGAATATTTATCTAGCGCGTCCCAAACCGCTGAATCAAACTGCAAGATTCGAATTGCGAGTGTGTGTTCACGCCCATCAAAAATAATTGGCCCTACAGACCTCACGGAAATTCGTTCAACTCCAGCACGCCTGAAAATACTGCACATCCTGGCATGGGCATATTGTAAATACGGCGCAGTATTGCCATCAAAACTAAGCATCCGTTCCCAGTCAAACACATAGTCCTTAACTCGGTCAGTGCTGAGGTCTGAATACTTAACCGCACCTATGCCGATCATGTGCGCGACTTGGGATCGTTCGTCCACTGCCATTTCGGGATTCTTTTGGGCGATAGCAACAGTTGCCCGTTCGACTGCTTCTTCAAGTAGCGCCGCAAGTTTCACTGTGTCGCCAACTCGGCTCTTCAGCATTTTTCCGTCGCTCCCAAGCACATTGCCAAAAGCGACATGCATCATCTGGGCAGGAGGAGTCAACCAGCCTGCCTGAGTTGCAACAGCCTCCACCATTTTTAGGTGCTGTGCCTGTGGGGCGCCAACTACATATATAAGGAGAGACGCACCCAATCTTTCGGTGCGGTCTATCACGCAAGCCAGATCTGATGTGGCGTAGTTGTAGCCACCGTCGCCTTTGCGAATAATGAGGGGCAGTGGGTCCCCGTCACGATTATTAAACCCCGCAGGAAACACTACGTCAGCACCATCACTCGTTTCTAATAATTTTGCAAGGCGTAATCTTTCGACGACAGGTCCAAGCAGACTGTTGTAAGAACTTTCGCCTTTGATATCTGCATCAGTTAGCAACACATCAAGTAGTTGATATACGCGGTTGAAATAATGGGTACTCTCCGATACGAGTGTTCGCCATAGGCTCAGTGTTTCTGTGTCGCCACCCTGCAACAACACCACTCGTGCTCGTGCTCGCTCTTTAAATGCGTCGTCAACATCAAACTTGTTGCGGGCCTCCCGGTAAAAATTATCAAGATCACCGACCCCGAGTTCTTGAGCCGCAGTATCTTGTCCCATGTCAATGAGGTGCTCTATCAACATTCCAAATGGAGTCCCCCAATCTCCAATATGATTTTCGCGAATCACCGTATGTCCGACAAACTCAAGCAAACGAACAATTGAGTCGCCAATCACGGTAGACCGCAAGTGTCCGACGTGCATTTCTTTGGCAACGTTGGGGGCCGAGTAGTCGACTGCAGCCATAATTCTTGTTGGAGCAACACGAACGCCAAGGCGTTGATCGCTCATCACACTTTTGAGTTGAGTGGATAGAAACTGATTACTTAATGTCACGTTTATAAAACCTGGTCCAGCTATTTCTAGGCTGGAGCAAATATCACTGACATCTCCAGCTGCCTCAAGAACCTGCTCTGCAACTTGACGCGGGTTGGTGCCGAGTTCCTTGGCCACTCCAAGTGCACCATTGATCTGGGCATCAGCATGATCGCTGGGTCGGACAATCGGGTCAGCAAATCGGCCTGCGACAGTGGCGAAGGCCAGAGCGAAGCGCTCGGAAACGGCATGAAGAGGGTCTGACATTGTCTTTCTATTGTGTCGCATTGCAGCCCCGTGCACAGGCTTCAATTCACATCACCGCTAACCTTGCCTTGTTAGTGATCGCCATCACGCTCACGTAGCTCAGCGGATAGAGCACTTCCCTCCGGAGGAAGGGGTCGCAGGTTCAATTCCTGCCGTGGGCACCATGGGATTTCCCCTCAAACACTGACGGGACAAGACCCAGCCCAAGCCCTTGATCTCGATATTTGCCCACCCGAGATGTGGTGATTTATGGTCGGCGGGGTATTTGCACAGGTACTGCAAGTTTTTGATTGAGGCTGATGAATCTGGCTAGTCCATGTGAGCGGGACAGATATTAATTTTTTTATAGTGACACCAGTCGCAAAGTGTCGTGACATTGCATTTGAACTTTTCGGAGTCGCATGCCTCTTCGATTTCTTTTCTGGTTTTCACAATCACCTCTCGAGCGACATCCAACTTTTCTGGAGTAACAATTTGATTGTGTTTGACTTTTTGTGTGAGATACAGAAATTCAACCCGAGACGTCACTTCTTGTTCTGCGTCTTCAAGCATTAATGCATAACAAAGCAATTGGAAGTATTTGTCATCATCAGACTTAAATCTTGGATTTGGAATTTTCCCTGTTTTGTAGTCAGAGATCACGATGGTCCCGTCATCAGCAAATATGAACCGATCGATGTATCCCTTCATCGCTACTCCTGCAACACTGGCTAGAACCTCAACCTCCATTCCATCTATCTCCGTCTGAGTGGGGTCTTCAAGCTCCCAGAGGTTGATCATTGATTCAAAAGCTGCACGCTTGAAATCGGCCAAAGTTCCTGGCTTTACTTCGAGCGCCTCAACCTTGTCCGCCCATCCATGATTTGTCCAACGATCAGCAGCAATTTTCTTCAACGTCTCGTGGCTGCGATTTTGGGCATCTTCTTTATATAGATATTCGAGAACTTCGTGCACAAATGAGCCCAAGTAAAGGTGCCAAGCTGGTGGCTCTTTTATTTTGTCAATATGTGAAAACTTGAATTTCTGAGGGCAATCTCTGAACAAGCCGATCGATGATGGCGATAAATACTCTGGCGGTTTGAACATTTGTTCCCCCTTGTTCAGTGCCTTTGGACAACTACTGACAACCCTACAACTACGACGTCATGCTGTGTGCCGGCATCCGTCTTACGACGTCATGCTGTGTGCCGGCATCCGTCTTACGACGTCATGCTGTGTGCCGGCATCCGTCTTACGACGTCATGCCTTGAAGCCCGACGAAACTGCGGGCCAACTCGATTTCTCCCATATGACGCAACCCGTGCTGATAGATCCAGCATTCAATACCATCCAACACTGTCAAGCCAGACTCGCCTGCAACGCGAGCACTAAATGTGCTGGCAATTTGGGGCGGAAATGGCCGCTGGATCACAACTCGATCAAGTTCATCTGCTTGCAAGACAGCGAGCCACTGTTCTGTGCGAGCAAATACTGCATTCATATATTCAATAAAAGCCGAATAGTCGCCAATTTGTTGAAACTGCATTTCCTCTGGGGTCCGATGTTTGCCGTGGTCGGCAATCGCTGGCGAAATTCGATCCAACCACTCCTGATTACAGATTGGCATCTGACCCGTCAACATCATGAAACTTGAGTCCTGCATGTTGACGTAGTGAAACAAGCAAAACGCAATTGGCAGAATTCCATCACGTTCTCGATAATTAACATTCTCGACTGTCATCGTGGATGTCGCCTCTTCATACAATGAATGCATTGCGCGCATTCGTCGGCGAAGAGAATCAAGAACAAGATCATTCGTCATTGTGTGGCTGCCTTTCGTGCATCTTTCACCAATGTCGTAAAGCGATCTAAGTCCATAAATACAAAAACCCCCTCCGCTGTTGCAGTAACTGTGTCGCCGTGGCGCATTTCTCCGCGCACAATCATCTTTGTTTCAGTGCGTTCGGCAATATAGGCCTCAAGCACCAGATCAACGTTCACTGGGGTTGGTGCCAAATAGCGAACACCCAGCGAGCCCGTCACAACATTGCGACCCGCAAGATGGCGTGTGCGGCCAAGCACTTCATCAAGAGCAGCGGCAACAATGCCTCCGTGTACGCAGTTGGGCGGACCCTCGTATGAAATTCCAAAACGAACCCGACCAACAACTTTGTCCCCGAGTAACTCGATTGCAAGCGGAGGCGCGATTGGATTCATGGTTCCATTCATTGGATTTCGAGTGCGGCGCACGCTGTAGGGTTGATGACCCTCAATGGTTTGGGCGGCACGTAATTGTTGTCCTATCAGATTAAGTGCACTCGTAATATGGGACACATCGGCGTCGGGATGCACCGTGTACAACTCGGCAATCAAAAATCGAAGGGATGCGACAAGATCAAGCGCAGATGCGCCTGGCTCGTATTGTGCATCGCTCGGAATGTGCGTGTCAGCCAAGAGCAGCTTTTACCAATGCAGCGACCTTGCTGCCATCAACGCCAGAGCCAGCACGTGTACGCACCGCTTTGACAACCAGTCCCATCGCTTTTCCACCAGCCAGTCCAGCCGATGCTGCTACCGCCACTTCTTGTTTGACGATGTCTGCCAATTCTTCATCGGAGATTGAGGCAGGTAAATACGCCTCAAGCACGGCGTACTCTGCACGCTCTTTTCTTGCGGTATCTTCCCTGCCCGCTTGCTCGTATATCTCTGCTGCCTCTGTGCGTTTTTTCGCCTCAGCCTGCAATACTTCCATCACCTGATCATCTGAAAGTTCAACAGCTTCGTCTCCTGCAACTTCGGCGTTCATGATTGCGGCCAAAGCCAAGCGCAATGTCGAAACCCGCAATTCCTCACGAGCTTTCATCGCAACTGTCAGATCGGACTTTATTGTCTCTTTGAGCAATCCCATCTCCCTATTCTTGCCACCCCGCGCGCTCACTAAGGTGTCAGACATGGGAACTAATTTTTTTGACCGATCTTGGTACGACCAGCCACATGCAGTTTTTGCCCATCTGCGCGGCTCAGAACCCGTTGCCCGTGATGCCCACACCAATACTTATGCGCTTTTAATGCATGCCGACATCATTTGGGCAGAAAGACAGCCGACTTTGTTCAGTAGTGCCAAGGGTTCGCGCCCAAATGGCGCACAGCAACATTCCATGATTGATGCCGATGATCCCAAACATGGAGAGCAACGCAGGTTGGTTTCCAAAGGTTTTACCCCAAAGCAAATGATCCGCTACGAGCAACATGTTCGTGATGTATTGGACTCCCTGATCGAAAAAGCCATCAAAGCAAAAACTTTTGATGTAATTACTGGGATTGCCCGTCCGTTACCGATGACTCTGATCGGCGAAATGTTAGGTATCCCACCATCTGACTTCGAGTTGCTACAGCACTGGAGTGATCAGATGATCCAGGGAGCAGATGGCCCCCAAAACATCACCGATGAAGTCATCAATGCCGCTGTCGCTTGGTATGAGTATTTTGGCGAAATAGCAGCAACTCGCACGGTCTCACCAAGCGACGACCTAATCTCGGTATTGGTTGGTGAGCACAACGACGGTGGAATACTGAGTTTCAATGAAGCACAAGGCAATGCCCTGCTTTTGTTGGTTGGTGGCAACGAAACAACGCGCAACGTCATCAGCGGCGGTCTTCAGGCTTTGCTAAGTGACCGTACGCAGTGGGATGCTCTCGTCGCTGACCCTTCTCTGATTCCAGACGCGGTGGAAGAATGCCTGCGCTGGGTAACACCAATAGTCAGCATGAGTCGTGTCACGACGCGCGACATTGAAATACGCGGTGTCACTATTCCAGAGGGATACCAAGTGCTGATGATGTACCCCTCGGCAAATCGTGATGAAACGGTATTTGCAGACCCAATGAAATTTGACATTCGCCGCAACCCCAATCCTCATCTTGCGTTTGGATTCGGCCCACACTTCTGTCTCGGATCAAGCCTTGCCCGCTTGGAAATCAGGGTAGTGCTCGAAGAACTTGTCAAACGTGCCCCCAACTTGCATCTATTGGATGAAGCGGCTGTGCCGACTTACAAAGCCAGCTCTTTTGTACGTGGCATTACAGAACTCGTTGTTTCTGTATAAGTAAATCTGCAGTCAACTTGCAATTGTCGTCAACGTATACAGAGAAGCCAGCATCAACACAAATGCTGCGGGTAACGATTCTTTGATTTTGTCTCCAACACGGGAATGGGCGGCGATGGCACTGACAAAATACAAAACGAGACATACACCAGAAAGAATGCCGAGGGCCTGGATCCAATTGCCGATTATGACACCGATGCCTCCGGCGGTCTTGAGTCCTCCCAAAACATTCATTCGATTGGCCGGGATACCGAGTCTGCGCCCCGTTTCCATTATCTGCTCGTTTTTCGTGAAGTCTCCAAGAGCACTGAGAACGCAAACAACGGCCAGGAGGGCTCCAACAACGATGGCGAAAATGTTCATCAACCCATTCGTAGCACAGCAACTGCTTGCTCATGCTTCAAGAGCCAAACTTTGTTCTCGATACCACCAGAGAAGCCACCAAGAGAACCTCCTGAAGCGATGATTCGGTGACACGGCAAGATGATTGAAACTGGATTTTTTGAGTTGGCAGCACCGACTGCGCGTGATGCAGAAGGTCTTCCGATGCTGCTTGCTTGTTCGGCATAAGACCGTGTAGCCGCGAACTGCACTTGATCAAGTGACTTCCACACCTGCATTTGAAAAGATGTCCCAACTAGATCAAGTGGCACGCAGAAAGATCTTCTTTGTCCCGCAAAATACTCTTCTAGTTGTGACTTGGCCGTTTTGAGGATTTGATTCCCATGACACTCAATAATGTTGCATCCATTTAGAGATCGAGGCATCGGGCTCTGCGGAAACAGCAGGCACTGCAGGCCCTTTGCCGATGCGACAAGCGTCAAGATGCCCATTGGACTTTTTATTTTTGTGAGGTGCAAAGCCTTGACATGACTCATGCCGACAGCGTAGTAGCAATCGCTTATGCTCAAAATATGGAACAAGAAACTATTCGGTCACTCGCAGAAAAACACTGGAACGGACAAGGTGATCTGGTCCACGAACATCACCCTGTTCGTCCTGTCTTGAATCGCGTCGCGGAGGAGATAGTCCCAGATGTACTCACATTCATCTCGATTGCCTCAGTGAATGCGATCGACACTGGTGACGGCCTCGTCATGCTCGATACTGGCGGCTGGTTTGACAGTGACCACGTCTTTGAGTCCGTGCGCGCCTGGCGCCCCGACTCACCCCTCCAAGGGGCCGTGTATTCGCACCACCACATAGACCACATTTTTGGAACACGGCGATTTGAAGCAGAAGCAATCGACCGCAATTGGGCGCAACCAATTGTTTATGCACATGAAGATTTGCCTGATCATTTTCATCGCTACGAAAAAACAAATGGATGGAACGCCAAAATAAATCAGCGCCAATTCGCCCTACCTATCGAGACATTTACATGGCCCGAGCACTATCGGTATCCAGACATCACATATAAAGACAGATTGACGTTTACACAAGGTGATCTCACTTTTGAGTTGCGGCACGCACGAGGAGAGACAGACGATGCAACATGGACATGGTGTCCTGAGAAAAAAATTCTGCATCCTGGTGATTTATTCATCTGGGCTGTTCCGAACGCCGGCAATCCACAAAAGGTGCAGCGTTTTGTCAGCGACTGGGCAACCGCGCTTCGAGACATGGCCGCTTGTGGTGCTCAAACATTGCTGAGTGGACACGGGCTTCCGATTTTTGGTGAAGACCGCATTTCACGCGCCCTTAATGACACTGCTGATCTTCTGGATTCGCTTGAAACACAGACTCTTTCGCTGATGAATCAAGGGAAAAGCCTCAACCAGGTCATCCATGAAGTAGAAGTACCCGAACACCTGCGAGAACTCCCGTATCTAAAGCCCGTCTATGACCATCCACAATTTATTGTGCGCAATGTCTGGAGGCGATACGGAGGTTGGTACGAAGGCGAGCCAGATAATTTGTTGCCAGCTCCGCGTCTCCAACAGGCACAAGAATGGGTTTCATTGTCAGGTGGCCTCGAAAAAGTTCTCGAGCGGGCCCAACAGCTTGCCGCTCAAGGTGATTTGCGGATGGCTTGTCATCTCGTGGAGTTTGCGGTACTCGTTGAACCGTCGTCAAGTGAGGCTCACGCCGTACGAACCACCGTCTATCGAACTCGGTCTGAGCAGCAAATCAGTTCAATGGCCCGCAATATCTTGAATCACGCAGCATTTGCAAGTGAGCATAAAAAACGCGACCTAGCTGGGGATTACTAAATCAAACAGCCAGTAGCCGAAAAATAGCGCATTAGTTGTAGCGTGCAACCAATGCAGCATTCAGCCAACGATATGACCGAGGCTCCGTTTCAAATTACGCCTCATCAGGTAAAAATGGTTTACGCCGGAATGATGGCTGCGGTGATGTTGGCAGCCCTTGATGGCACCATTGTGAATACTGCGCTCACAACAATCGTGGGCGAGCTCGGCGGATTTCGGGCCTACACATGGGTGACGACTTCATATTTATTGACATCAACAGCGGCGACCCCCCTCTTTGGAAAATTGAGCGACATATATGGTCGGCGACGCCTAGTTAAAATCGCGGTGATCTTTTTCATCATTGGTTCACTGCTCTGTGCGATTGCCAATTCAATGACTTTTCTTGTCGTTGCCCGTGCAATACAGGGCATTGGTGGTGGTGGCATCATGGCGATGTCGTACGTTGTTATTGCAGACATAGTGTCGCCTCGTGATCGTGGCAGATATGTCGGAGCATTCATGAGTGTATTTGCCATCAGTAGTGTCGCTGGTCCACTTCTCGGTGGCTTTTTTGTTGAGCAATTGAATTGGCGCTGGATATTTTTAAT
>SXUP01000043.1 GCA_005790505.1 Actinomycetota bacterium | reverse complement strand
GCCAAGGTGAGGGTCGCGAGTTCGAATCTCGTCATCCGCTCCAATTTGTCTATGAGATTTTGACGTCCACCGACCTCAGTAGTGATGTAATCGATTAAAACCGCCGCACTGTGATGTGTAGCGACACCAATCCCAAAGGGACCCTGAGTCGCTTTGGTGTCGATGATATCTAGGGTGTTTTAGGTGATGACGGCACTTAGGAACAATGGCATTATGCTCAGGGCATGAAACAGGCAGTAGTAAACGGAATATCTGTTGGTTTTCAAGATTCTGGTGGCGATGGCCCAGTTGTATTGCTGAGTCACGGTTTCTTGATGGATCACTCCATGTTCGATCTCCAAGTATCCGCCCTCAAAGAAAATTTTCGAGTAATAACGTGGGATGAACGAGGCTTTGGAGCAACACAGGCACTGACAGATTTTACATATTGGGATTCGGCTAGAGATGCAATCGGATTGCTTGATCATCTAGGAATCGACAAAGCAGTGATTGGGGGAATGTCGCAGGGTGGATTCATCAGTCTGCGATTAGCTCTGCTGGCACCAGAACGTGTTCGTGCACTGATTTTAATTGATACTCAATCTGGCACAGAAGATCCATCAAAAGTTGAAGGCTATAACGGATTGCATGATGCGTGGATGGAGCATGGGCCAGCACCCGTGCAAGAAATAGTCGCGGGACTTATTCTGGGGCCAGGGGATTGGCCCGAGTGGACCAATAAGTGGGCAGCCTTAGACCGTCCACAGTTCAGCCGTGCATTTCATTGCTTGATGGATCGCGATGATATAACGCCTCGACTCGCGGAGATAAATGCACCAGCATTGATATTGCACGGGTCGCTTGACCAAGCAATACCTGTCGTCAAAGCAGAAATTTTGAGAGATCAATTAACAGGCAAAGCAGAACTAGTTGTAATTGATGGTGCACCGCATGCGGCGAACCTGACCCATCCAATCGAGACGAATGCCGCAATACTTCGTTTTTTAAATGCGCTTTAGAGATTCGAGTGAACCCAGCGAAAAGTGAGGTTAATTCTGGGTTCTAAGACTACTTTTGTTTTTGGAACCTGATGAAGCCAGTGATCTTGGGATTTTCCCGACATCACCAACAACGAACCATGGGTCAACACCGTGCGAATGGTCTCTTTTGACTCGCGATGGCGGAGATCGAATCTTCGATCTGAACCCAAACTGATTGAGGCAATCGTCGGTTCGAAACCATTTTCTTTTTCATTGTCTGCATGCCAACCCATGCTGTCTCTGCCATCGCGATATAGATTGATTAGGACAGAATTGAATCTCGCCGCAGATTCAACCTGGCACAGTTCGAGCAATTCAGACAACAATGGTGTCCATGCTGCAGGTATGCGGCGTAATCCCGAATACACATAGGGCTGATTGTCGACGCTGTGCCACGTGGAAAGCCGTGGTTCAGCTATTTTCTTGCCGAACATCGTGATTGAACATTGTTCCCACGGGTTGTGCTGTAAGAGTTGTAAAAAACAAGAGTCAGCAGCATCGACACTAAGGAAATTTGGCAACAGCATCGCACTTCCATCGCAGGGAAGTAACTCGACGGCGGCTTGTTCAGCGCGATGCATGAACCAATGGTACTTGGTGGCTTTTCATGGTCAGTAGAGGTGCGATAAAGTACCTGCAAGATTTCCGACGCAAGGAAGTAAAATAAGATGTCAATCACAGCCGAAGAAGCAGGATTTGTTTTCGTCAACCCGGCGGCCTACGCAGACGATGATGGGTTCCACAGGGCATGCACCGTCTTGCGCCGAGAAAGCCCGATCCATTTGGTCAAGGCCCCTGTTGGATTTGAAAGTCTCTTTAATCCTTTCTATGCCATCACGCGCCACGCCGATGTTTTGGAAATTGAAGCGCATAACGGGATATTTTTGAATGAACCAAGGCCAGTGCTTGCTGGCGCCGCCGATGATGAGCGACGTAAGCGCGACGGTGATTTACTTCGCACGCTGATTCATGTTGATGATCCAGAACATCGAAAGTTAAGAGGCGTGACATCCGAGTGGTTCCTTCCCAAAAATCTTGTCAAGTTGGAGAGCAGAATCGCCGAATTAGCAAAACGATACGTTGACAAAATGGCAGAAATGGGTGGGGAATGTGACTTTGTGCGAGATATTGCCATGTTCATGCCCCTCACGGTCATCCTGGATATTTTGGGACTTCCAGAACAGGACTATGAAAAAATGCTGGTCCTGACACAGCAACTTTTTGGTGCCCAAGATGAAGACTTGCAGCGAGGATCGGATCCGATCAATGTAATGGAGGTTGTTGCCGACTTTTTTGCTTATTTCACCAAACTTACTGAAGATCGTCGCGCCCATCCGACTAATGACCTGGCGTCGGTCGTAGCAAACGCGGTGATCGATGGCGCTGCTCTGACGATGACGCAGACTATTTCTTACTATGTGATCACTGCAACTGCAGGTCACGATACAACGTCCTCCGCAATTGCTGGAGGACTTTTGGCGTTGATCCAGAATCCTGATCAACTCGAGAGATTGCGTAATGATCCTGCGCTCATTAACTCTGCAGCGGACGAAATAATTCGTTGGACGACGCCAGTGAAACATTTCATGCGGACGGCAAATGAGGACTATGAATTGAGTGGCAAAACGATAAAAAAAGGTGAAAGTGTCCTGTTGTCTTATCCATCAGCAAATAGAGACGAATCCGTTTTTGAAAACCCATTCACATTTGATGTCGGGCGTAGTCCGAATAAACAACTTGCATTTGGGTTCGGAGTTCATTTTTGTCTTGGTGCAATGCTGGCGCGGATGGAAATAAAAGCGATGTTGGCTGAATTAGTCCCTCGGTTGAAGAGTATTGAACTTGCAGGAGAACCAGCTTTTATGAAAACTATTTTTGTTGGAGGCTTAAAGCGCTTGCCAATTCGTTATCAGGTGGCATCTTCTTGATTGAGGGGTAATATTTCATTAGCAGGTATTATCCGCGTGTGGCTTGTTTCCAAAAGGAGCAACATAATGTCTAGTCGTCATCTAAAAGTGATTACTGCTTGCGTTGCCCTAGTTGCGACTCTTGCTCCCGATGTCGTGCAAGCCCGCGTGGCAGCCACTTCAGAAGCAACATGGCAGGTTCAAACCTTGCTGCCAGAGACCACCACTGCCTTGCCGTCGCTGCTGCGCACCAATTTGGTTGGGACAAAAACGTGGAGAGTTGGTGGTGCCTGCAACAAGATCTTGCTCCGAGTTACGACACAAAAGTCTGGGTTCTGTCGGGTGACCGTTGCCATAAAAGCGAAGGGAAAAGGAACAAAGAGTTTTTCGATGCGCTTCAGGATTGTGGCGGCAACGACCTCTCCACAGACAACTTTGCCGAGCCCGGTAATGACTCCTGAAACCCCACTGATTTATGTGGCGGGAGTCCCAGAGAAAAGCTCTGCGGGTTGGAATGTTGCGATCGGAAGTTATGTGCGGGGCAAAGATGTTTTTCCTCTCGAAAAAACCTTGCCTGCTGCTCAAGCGGTTGCATGTGAACAAGCAAAAAAAGTTACTACCGGTGTTGTTGTGCTTTCATTTGGAATCCAAACTGCCACGGGTACTTCTGGTTGGGGAATGGGTATCTCCTACGAAAACATTGCCAAGGTCGCATCAGCATGGGCTGCTGGTCTAGCAACGTGTGGCACTGGTCGGTGGGAGGTCTCTATTGGCACCAGTAATGCAGGTGGTGTTTCCCGTTACAACGGATATCTGGGTGGCGTCGCAATGGCCGTCGCTGTTGGGCGTACTCGCGAGTTGGCCGATTCGCGAGTGCTGATTTCTGGCGCAATGGACCTAGAGCCCGGGTGGGGTCCGCCCGGACAAGCTCGGGCCTGGGTAGATGGTTATGTGGCCACGACAAAGGCGCGACTGTGGAACTTTGGGTCTGCAGATGGATGTCCTCAAGTAGTCGGGAAACTCACCTGCAACAACGGTTGGACAATTGATGATGTGTTGTGGATGTCTTCGCACGCCGGTTCAAATGTTATTGCGATGCCTCAGATTCATACGCAGAGTGCCTCTCAGGCGCGGCAGTGGGCGGTGATGGCGGCACGTTCAATTGAGATGGGCAAAACACTGCGCATCGGTGCCCTGACGGTGCAAACTGCTGCATGCACGCAAGTGAAAGGTGGATGTCCGACGACTGGTGTTTCGGCATGGGATGGATGGATGCAGTTGCGTCGAGCCCTTGATGCGATCAAATCTACGGTTGGCACCCCAATAGGCGCACCGATGGATATTCGCTGGGGATGGGGAGGCCCGTTCTTCAGGCCGCCGACAACGACAACATCAACGACAACATCAACGACAACATCAACGACAACATCAACGACAACATCAACGACTACAACATCAACGACAACATCAACGACAACATCAACGACAACATCTACCACTAGTACTACAACTACTACGATTGCTGGATAGCTTTGGCCTGCTTAGGCTTGCCAGCCTGTGAAAGCGTTGATTGTGGCGTACACGTCTCCTAGCGGATATAAAATAGGACATGTTGCTCCGTCTTTAATATATTCGCGGACCTTTGAACGGGCATCGTCTGGGGTACCCGAGGCAGTAAGCATGTGCACAATCTCATCAGGAACAAGTCTTGAAGCGGCAACCACTTGTTGATGCGTGGCAGGCCAAGTCAACACTTCTCCTACTTTGTCTAGCAGTGACTGTGGAACTCCTGATGCTTTCATGATGTGTGGTTGTTGCCCTAGGTACTGCGTCACCATCAAACGTGCCATATCGACCGCAGTGGCCCGGTCTTCATGAACAGAACACACCACTAATTGTGGCCGATCAATATCTTGCCAATTTTTCCCAGCCTTGTCCGCCCCAATCGCTAGGTGTTCTATTGCCTTGCGGTTGTAGTCGGGAGACACGAGATAATTCAGCACAACACCATCAGCAATCTCGCCAGCGAGTTCCATCATCTGCATACCTGTTGCACCGAGATATATGGGCACGTCTTTTGGCCGACGGTCTTGGTAAACGTAGTCCAACTCGACTCCGTCTAAGTGGACGAATTCACCCTGAAAAGTAACTGTTTCGTTTGCCAACAAAGCACGAACGGACGTGATAATTTCGCGCATTGCCCGCAACGGCTTATCGCGACTGACGCCAACTTTCTGTGCCAACGGGTCCCACCATGCACCAATACCTAAAATCACTCGCCCGGGCGCAAGATCATCAAGGGTGCTAAACGTTGCAGCCAATCGAGCGGGATTACGAGTCCAGCAATCAACTACTCCAGAACCAATTTTTATCGTCTCTGAGATTGAAGCAAATGCCGCCATCGGCACAATCGCGTCTCGAACGAGACGACTGTCGGCTTGCCACACCGCATCAAAACCACATGACTCGGCATACGTGACATATTGCATTCCCTCCCGAATCGGATGGGCATCTTGTAAATAGAGTGCAACTGGTGTTGGCATTATTATCCTTCGATATTTCTTCTCGCAAAAAGTGGTCAGTCGTTCAAGTCTTGATTATTGGCAACCATTGGCAGTGAGTGTCGCCATATTCCGTCGGCATCATGAAGTGCGGCAGCAACTGCGGGAGCAGTCGGAACGAGCCCTATTTCACCGACACCTTTGATTCCGTAAGGGCTGTTTGGCTGTGGGCATTCAACCAGCGTGACTTCAATCGGTGGAACATCTTTCGGCCGCAGAATACCAAGTGATCGCAAAGTCATGTTGGTGGGGTAGCCCCGATCATCCGATGGAAAATCTTCAGTGAGTGCATATCCAAGACCCATGTGCACTGATCCTTCGACTTGACCCTCGCACAATTGCGGGTTAACCGCACGACCGACATCGTGGACTGCAATCACTCGTTCGATTTTTTGTGTCTTGGGGTCCATAACCACCATTTGTGCTGCGTAACCAAATGTTGAGTGGATTACTGGATGCTCTACTCCTGGTTCACCAAGATGTTGTGTCCAATCAATTACGTATTCACCCGTGTAATCAACATTTAATTGGCGTCCATCTGCAGATGCGGCACGACAAGCACGTTGAACACTCGCTGCAGCCATAAGAGTTCCGCGACTTCCTGTTGTTTGACCAAAGCCGAGTTGGCGAGTTGTATCGACAATGACGCGAATTTTGTCCGCGTCAACTCCGAGTTCTTCGACGGCAACCTGCAATGCAACGGTGTGGACGCCTTGACCCATTTCAGTCCAGCCGTGACGCACTTCTACGGTGTCATTTGAACAAAATCTCACAACGGCTCGAGCAACTTCGCGAAAACCATTTCCAAGACCGGAGTTCTTGAGACCCAATCCGAGCCCGACTGCTTTTCCGGCTGTGCGTTCAGCGTCGTAGCGAGGTTTTATCTCGTCGAGACAACGCTCCGCACCAATACAACCCTCGTCCATTATTTGCCCAGGTCCCCATACTTGTCCCGGGCGAATTACATTTAATTTGCGAATTTCCCAACCACTTATTCCCAAGTCGGCAGCAAGGCGGTCAAGACAACCTTCCATTGCAAATTGCGCCTGATTTGCGCCAAAACCCCGAAAGGCTCCGCAGATGGGATTGTTGGTGCGCACGGCAATCGACGAAACATCAACTGTTGGCGTGTGATAAGGACCCGTAGCGTGGCCTGCTGCTCTTTCAAGCACTTTCATTCCCACGCTCGCGTATGCGCCTGAGTCGCCCACCATTCGGGCACGAACTGCGGTCAGCAAACCAGCCTCATCGCATCCAACCGTGTATTCCATTCTGATGGGATGGCGTTTGGCATGAACCAACAAACTTTCCTCGCGAGAAAATGTGCACTTGACTGGCCGTTGTAGCAACCACGCTGCAAGCGATGTCTGCGCTTGGTTTGACATGTCTTCTTTGCCACCGAAGGCGCCACCGTTTGAGACCAATTCAACTGTCACCTGTGATGAATCAAGAGCAAGCACGGCACAAATTTGATCACGGTCATCCCAAACACCTTGACCTCCTGAATAAACATGCAGGGTGCCGGCCGCGGCATCAGGCACAGCCAAGGTGCTTTCGGGCTCAAGAAATGCTTGCTCTATTCTTTGGGTTTGAAAAATTTCTGTAATGACATGGGCGCTTGTCGCTAGAGCGGCATCGACATCTCCACGTGCGTATTCACTGCGTGACAAAATATTCGTATCGGTATTCCAGACAGCAATCTCAGAGTCTTCAAGAGCCGCGATTACATCAACAACTGGTCGCATCTCTTTGTATGTCACCTGCACAAGAGTTGCCGCAAATCGCGCCTGACGAAGTGTGTCGGCAACGACCAATGCCAATATGTCACCCCCAAAAGAAGTTTTCCCACCGACCGGAATAAAAACGGGCCAATCTCTGTCAATGATGCCGACATATAGGTCCCCAGGCACGTCTGCCGCGGTAAACACAGCCACGACGCCCGGCGCACTTAAAGCGCGAGTGGTGTCAATTGTAATTATCTCAGCACGTGTGTGCGCTGTGAGATGAACAGCAGCATGCAACATCCCAGGAACACGAATATCGTCTACATAATCGCGGTCACCTAGCGCTAACTCGATTGCTTCGTATTTCATGCCGCTTGATCCGATTCCCCCAGATTTTTGGACGTGAACTTGTGTGTCCTGTGCGACTGCTTCAATGGCATCAAGAATCTTTACGTAGCCGGTGCAACGACAAAGATGTGCCCCTAAATGTCTAGCCATGTCTTGCCGTTGGAGGTCTGGGCCCTTTTTATCCACCTGGGCTTTTGCGCGCATCACGATTCCAGGAATACAAAATCCGCACTGCAGACCTCCGCATGAAGCAAAAGCCTCGGCATACTTGCGACGCTCCGCTTCATCAATGCCTTCAAGCGTGACAATGTTTTTGCCGGCAAGTTTGGACATCGGGAATTGACAAGAGACCTGCACTTTGCCATCGATCATCACCGTGCAAGATCCGCATTGCCCAGTTGGGGAGCAGCCGTCTTTGACGGAGGTTATGTTCAGTTCTTCACGAAGGGCTGACAACAAATGGGGATGATCTCCAGCAACAGTAACGGCACGTCCATCGACAACAAATGACACAGGCTTTTGGGAAGTGAAGGCCAAATCAGTCATGCCATTGAATTTATACTATTTGTCAACTTGAAACCCACTAAAATCGGGTCCTCGTTGGCAATTCAAGGGATTGATGTTCTAAAGTTTGATTGTGAAAAACGCTCTCACGCGCCGCTGCATCACCATTGGCGGTGTTTTTATTGCCGGCGTGCTTCTTGTCGGTTTATCGCCTCTTTGGATTATCTTGGGCGCCCTCGCAGATTTGATTCGAGGTAAATTTCGACTCCCAATAGTGCGCTTATTGGCCTTTGGCACCTGTTATTGCTGGCTCGAAATAGCTGGGGTGACAATGGCAGGCGCGTTATGGATCGTGGGGCAGTCTGGCCGTGAGTCATGGCATTTCGCGATCCAGAGATGGTGGTCAACGCGCGTACTTGCAGCAGTGAGAGTGACGTGCTCGTTGCGAGTCGAGATTGAGGGTCTTGATTCGTTGGGGAACAATCCGTTGGTTGCACTGTGTCGACATGCCAGTATCGCAGACGCACTGACAGCTGGCTGGGTCTTGTCGGTGGGGGCAAAACGCAACCCACGGTTTGTGTTAAAAAAAGAATTATCGTTCGACCCCTGCCTTGATGTTGTCGGTCGCCGAATACCGAATTACTTTGTGGATCGTTCAGCAGTAAACACCCAGGTGGAACTCGCAGGCATTGCGGAGATGGCACGGGGAATGACAAATAGTGATGTGGCAATTATTTTTCCAGAAGGCACTCGAACAAGTTCCAAGAAACTTCAAAGGGCACTCCAAAAGATCCGCACTAAAGATCCTGAGCGAGCTCAAAGGCTCGGCAACCTCCAGTATTTGTTGCCCCCAAAGCCGGCAGGTTCTGCAGTGCTGATTGATGCGGTGCCAAATGCCGATGTTGTTACGGTTTGGCATGTTGGTTTTGATGGACTTGACAATTTTAGGGGGATGCTACGGCGTCTTGCCATTAAGGAAGCAGCATGCCGAGTGGTCTTGACTCGGCACGCTCGTCAGACTGTTCCCTCAGGAGTAGCATTTGCCGCGTGGCTTGATGAACAATGGATAGAGATGGATAGAAAACTAAGTGACGTCATTGCAATCAGAAAAATGGGGTAACTAATGACGGGCAATGCATTGCTCTATAGCGCTATCGCGATCACAGTGTTAATGGTCGCCACATGGGGGTTGAGCGTGTTGCTCAAGAATGCCTCGATTGTGGACGTTGTTTGGGGTTTCGGGTTCGTAGTGGTGGCTTGGGTAATGCAAATCACAGTTGAAGGTGATTCAAGTCGACAATGGTTGCTGACTGCAATGGTCACAGTTTGGGGTCTGCGTTTAGCGGGATATTTGTATTGGCGAAATCATGGCAAAGGTGAGGACTGGCGTTATGTAGCGATGAGAAAAAAACGCGGTTCACGATTTCCGATATACAGTTTGGTCACCGTATTTGGTCTGCAAGGAACACTGATGTGGGTTGTTTCGCTGCCTGTTCAGTTGGGAAATGCCGACTCGACACCAGGCCTCGGACCCATCGCTGTGATTGGAATTATCCTGTGGTTTATCGGAATTGGCTTTGAGGCCATCGGAGATCGGCAACTGGCCCGATTCCGAGCCGATCCCGAGAGTTCTCAAAAAGTTCTTGATACCGGCCTGTGGAGCGTGACGAGACACCCAAATTACTTTGGTGACTCGGTCGTTTGGTGGGGTATCGCGGTTGTGGCAGCAGAAACAGGGTCGGGCGCAATTGGTCTAATCGGACCAGTGGCAATGACATTTTTCTTGATGAAAGTAAGCGGTGTGCCAATGCTTGAGCGTTCAATGTCAAAGCGCAAACCTGGTTATGCCCAATACATGCAACGCACAAGTGCATTTTTTCCAATGCCACCAAAAAAGAAATAGTGTTCAGTCGTCAGTGATGCGATAACGCAGTTGTGAGCTCGGCGATGATGTCATCTGGGTGCTCAAGACCAACGGACAAACGAATGAGGCCCATCGTGACGCCCATCGTGGCGAGCATTTCGGCAGGCAAACCAACGTGGGTGCTCGTTAGGGGATGGCAAATAAGAGTTTCGGCGCCACCAAATGATGTTGCAGCATGAACAAGTTTAAGTTTGTTGAACATTTCGCGAATGGCGTCGAGACCACCGTGAATTTCAAACGAAACGAGTGATCCTCCGTTGCCCATTTGTTCTTTTGCCAGAGCATATTGGGGATGTGATGCGAGATGGGGATACATCACAGAGGACACTGCGGGATGCTCTTGCAGGACATTGGCGATTTTTAGTGCTGACGAGGATTGTTGACGAAGACGCACCGGCAAAGTTCGGATTCCTCGCAAACCGTTCAGCGCGTCATAGGGAGATGCTGTCGCTCCATGCAGTACCCCATATGCCCAGAGGGCATCAATCAGATCTTTTTCGCCCGCAACTACACCTAGCATCGCATCGTTGTGACCACCGATGCCTTTTGTTGCTGAGTGCATCACCAGATTAATTCCGTGATCTAGTGGGCGCTGTGAGAGTGGCGTTGCCAAAGTCGAATCAACGACCGTGAAGGGGCCTTTGATCGCGCCAAGTTCGGTCAAGTTGCAAATAGATAGTCGTGGGTTTGACGGAGTCTCTGCCAGTATCAACATTGTGCGACCGAGCTGAATGGCAGCGCTAAAGGCTCCAGGCACTGAAGGGTCTACATAGGTGACGTCAATTCCAAGGCGACGACATGGACCTTCTAAAAACGCAAGCGTCCCACCGTAGAGCGTATTTTGTGCCACGATGTGGCTTCCAGAATTACAAAAAGCCAGGACGATAGAAGCAATCGCTCCCATGCCAGAGCCAAAGGCCATCGCCGACTCAGCGCCCTCTAAATCGGCGATCGCATTTTCGAATTGCGAAACGGTTGGATTAGCGTGGCGTCCGTAGTAATTGGGCGCTCTCAATGAACTGGCGCGACTGGCGGTGTCGTCTAGGCCTTCAGAAGACCAAACGGTGGTCGCCCACAAAGGAGTAGCAAGCGGCTGTGAACCATCTCGCCCTGCAGTAACGGCGTTGGTGTCAGGATTATGAGCCACTTTGCAAGGCTAGCCAAGACAACTCTTGAGCGAGCGGTGTTTTAGGAAGGGTCTTATCCCTCTTGAGAGGGAGAAATTGAGGTAACCTTGCCCCCATGTTGAACTATCTTGACGCCGGAACTGGAAGCATGATTGTGACCGCCCTAGCAGGGGGAATCGCTGGCATCGGGGTGGCCATCAAAATGGGTATGTCTCGCTTTAAGTCGAAGTTCTCGTCAAAAAGCAATTCTGATGCCGCCCCAGAAGATGCCGCTGATGGCGATAGTGCTTCTCCTGCGAACTAAGCCCAATGGCGATCATCACTCAGGACTCTGGTTCTTTTAGAGATCCCCTAAGTCGTGTTTTTGTTACGGGTAACGCCGTTCTGCGTGGCTTCACGGAGATTGGTAAATCCGATCTTGATGCAGTTTGGTCCAAAAAGTCGATTCAAGATGCGCTCAAATCAGGCCAACTGATTCCCTGCGAGATGGTTGATCCATCCTCGGTTGGTCTTGGCCCACCATGGGTGGCGGCGATGAAACACCCAAAAGTACCTTTGGTGTCGTATCCATATGAGTGGACATTTTCGATGCTCAAAGATGCTGCATTGTTGCAACTTGAACTCACCCGAACTGCCCTCGCAGATGGTGTCGGAGTCAAAGATGCGACACCCTACAATATTCAGTTCATCGGATCTAGACCTCAGTTTATTGATGCTGGGTCGTTCGAATTGCGCAAAACTTCCGATCCTTGGTATGGGTATCGGCAATTCTGCGAACTGTTCCTATACCCGTTAATGCTGCAGTCTTATCTGGGGGTTCAATATCAGCCTTTCTTGCGGGGTTCTGTCAATGGGGTGAGCCCCGACACAATGCGTAAGTTGTTGCCCCGAAAATTATTGAAGTCCCGTCCAGGGAGATTGACACATGTCGTCTTGCATGCAATCGCACAAGAGAGATTTTCGGCAACAAAGGTTGAAGTAAAAAAAGAGGCAGCAAACGCGGGAATGAATGCATCGGTTCTGGATGCGACCCTGCGGAAACTTATCAAACTCGTACATAGTCTGACTCTCAAAGACTCGGAATCGACGTGGTCTGATTACTCAGATCGTGCCCACTATCTAGAAAGCAGTTTGGACGAAAAAGATCGCTTCGTACGGGACGCAATCGCTGGGTCGCATCGCTCTCAGGTCTGGGACATCGGATGCAATGATGGTCGGTTTAGTCGCATTGCTTCTGCGCACTCTGATTATGTCGTGGCAATGGACGCAGATCCGCTTGTGATTGACCGTCTATATCAATCTTTGCGCAAAGAAAATGTCGAGAAAATCATTCCATTGTTTGTGGATCTTGCCGACACAGGTGGGGGTATCGGCTGGAGAGGGAATGAACGCACTGGTTTATTTACGCGTGGCAACCCTGATGTTGTTCTCTATCTTGCAGTTATCCATCACTTGGCCCTCACATACAATGTGCCGATCTCCAACCAGCTTGATTTATTGCATGATTTGAGTCCGGAATTGGTAATTGAAATGCCCCATGCCGATGATCCGATGGTCCAAACGCTATTGCGCAACAAAAGAGAGGGAATTCATGACGACTTCAATCTCGAAACCTTTGAGCAGCTGCTCATGACACGTTTTGAAGTGCGTAAAAAAATGCTACTTGCCGGAGGCACACGAACGATATTTCACGTCACACGGCGGACATGACGCCCAGAAGTGCCCTCAAGGACGGTGTTATTTTACTGGCACTGGCGACTATTTCTATATCCCAGCCAATGCTTGACCTCTACGGCAAGAATCTGGAAATCTTTGCAACTGCCAAGATAAGCAAATTAGAAGTAGCGTTCTTCATTTTTGTCGTCGCGCTACTTCCAGCCATCATCGCCCTTGTAATACAAATTTTTGTGGGACTTGTCAGCCTTCGTGCGGCGAGGATTGTTCACTACTGTTTTGTCGGTTTATTTTGTTTTATTTTTGGTCTAGCGGTGACAAGGCAGCTGGGTCTCTCCTTGGATATTTTGGCTTTTTTTATGTCGATAGTGCTCGGAGCATCAATCACGGCGGCGATTGTGCTCAAAGCGACAGTGCGCACTTTTGTCTCGTATGTCGGGGCTTTGGCACCGCTTCTTGTAATTGTTTTCGTCGTGCAGATTCAGCCAGTCTTTGGCACAACAAATCAGAAGATTGTTTCATCAGCGGTCACCGTCACCACACCTCCGATAGTTCTTATTGTTTTTGACGAGTCACCTCTTTTTGCGCTGCTGGATAGTCAAGGCAACATCAATGCGGAGCGATTTCCGGGTTTTGCAAAACTTGCTTCATTCAGCACGTGGCACCGAAACGCAACTGCGGTGAGTCAGCATACGACTCAGGCAGTGCCAGCAATTTTCACATCAAACATTCCAAAAAAAGGTGATAAGCCTTTTCTATCCGTTCATCCTGACAATATCTTTACGATGCTGCAAGGGTCTTATCCGATAAATGGATATGAGTCGGTGACATCACTGTGCCCAATCAAAGTTTGTGCGTCAACCAATCCCATTGACCTCGAGCGACTCAATGCATCTCGTCTAAAAACATTCCTTAAAGATGCGGGAGTTGTATTCGGACATCGAATCCTGCCCCAATCACTTCGAAATAACTTGCCAGCAATCGGCGAATCATGGGGCAGATTTTCGGTTAATGAGGGAGCATCAGACCAGACTCAAAAGGTCAAGAAAATTGGGGCAGATGACAAGTTCGACATGACCCGTGTTGGTGGGCCATTCTTTCAATTGCGAATGTTCAATGAAGCCGTTGATCGCCTTGTCGATTCAAAGACCAACACCGCCACAATCTTGCATCTGATTGCGCCCCACCGCCCGTGGCTGATGTTGCCAGACCTGCGCAAAAGTACGGCTTCACCATTTCTGGGTGACCTCAACTTGACTACAGGCTCGAATACTCGAGTGGACCTGCAGCGATACTTATACCAACTAGGTGCGGTGGATTCGATGATCTCGTCCTTGATCAAAAGAATGCAAAAGGCTAATCAATGGGATAAGTCCCTTGTGATTATCACCGCAGATCACGGGATTTCCTTTGAGCCAGGCATAATGAAGCGATCAACTGATTTTTCCAATGCTGGTCAAGTTACCGACTTGTTCACTATTCCAATGTTTATTAAAATGCCAAACCAAGTTGCAGGAAGACTTGATGATTGTGCTGTGACGAACCTTGATTTACTTCCAACAATTATGGAG
>SXUP01000042.1 GCA_005790505.1 Actinomycetota bacterium | reverse complement strand
GCGGTAATAGATCACTGAGTTTGTCCTGTAGCGCCCTTAGGAAATCCGTCTGTTTTCCTGTCTCTGGACCAGCCATTGGTCGGTGTGTCCTGACATGAATTACTGATTCATCAAACGATAACCCATTCAGCATGAGCACTGCAGCCGCGATAGTGCCAGATCGGCCAATTCCAGCAGCACAATGCACAATATAGTCCCCACCACTGCACACACCTGAATGAATCATCCTGCAAAGGTTTATTCCATCTTTCAACGAAGGAGCATCTAGATCAGGGATTGGAAACCAAATTGCCCCTGAGCCAACATTATTTTCAAGCCATTCGATGTACTCATCGTAACGGTGCTCTAGTTCGTGGCGTTGTACCAAACACACAACAGTTGGATCTCGCAAAAGTTCAAGGGCGACTTGGACATTTGGTCCAATAAAATGTTTGCCGCAGAGCATCAGCCGACCGGACATGCCTGCGAGTGGAATCTCGTGAATGCCACCTGTTGTATTCCAACTAGTCATCTCTTAAATGTACGCTATCGACGGGTGTGGCAGATAGCGTCTATAGGCAATGCAAAAAAATCGAGCGACACAGTGAGCACGATAACTGATGTCCTCAAGGAAGCCCAACAGCGGCGCACCTTTGCAATAATCAGCCATCCTGATGCTGGCAAGACAACCCTCACGGAGAAGTTTTTGCTCTATGCCGGCGCTGTGCAAGAAGCTGGAGCGGTGCATGCTCGCGATAATCGTCGTGCCTCGACATCTGACTGGATGGAGATAGAGAAACAACGTGGCATCTCGATTTCATCTGCGGTGATGCAATTTCCATATCGTGGGTACATGTTCAACTTGCTTGACACACCTGGTCATAAAGATTTCTCCGAAGATACTTACCGAGTGCTTGCCGCCGTGGACGCGGTAATCATGGTTCTTGACACCGCCAAGGGCATTGAAGCCCAGACACTGAAATTGTTTCAGGTGTGCAAGGCACGCGGGCTTCCAGTATTGACATTTCTTAATAAATTTGACAGACCAGGAAAAGATCCGCTTGAGTTGCTTGATGAAATAGAGCAGAAAATCGGGCTGCGTCCAACACCAGCAGTATGGCCTGTTGGTATCCCAGGAGATTTTCGGGGCGTCATTGATCGACGCAATGGTGACTACATTCGATTTACTCGCACAAGCGGTGGCTCATCAGCAGCCCCTGAAGAATTAGTTGAGACCACGCGTGCAGCAGCAGAGGAGGGAACTTCATGGACGGCAGCCCTTGATGCTTGTGCCCTCCTCGACGCTATCGGGGCTAACGTTGACGCTGAGAGTTTTCTTGCAGGTGTCTCCACTCCAGTTTTTGTCGGATCAGCACTGACAAACTTTGGTGTTCGCATGCTTTTAGATGCAGCAGTCGATTTAGCGCCAGCGCCAGCGCCACGCATAGATGACTCCGGAGCAGCACGCACTCTTGAGAGTCCTTTTTCAGCCTTTGTCTTCAAGGTTCAAGCAAATATGGACCCCAACCACAGAGACCGTTTGGCCTTTGCACGGGTCTGTTCTGGGCATTTTGAGCGGGCAATGGATGTCTCTTGTGCGCGGACTGGCAGAGCAGTTGGTACAAAATATGCCACGACAGCGTTCGGTTCTGATCGAGAAACAATTGAAGATGCGTATCCGGGAGACATTATTGGCCTCGTCAACGCGACTGGATTACAAATTGGAGACACTCTGTACGCAGGGTCACGTGTCTCATATCCACCTCTACCGAGATTTGCCCCTGAAGTTTATGCGGTTGCACGTCCACTCGACATGGGACGTTTTAAGCAGTTTCGGCGGGGCCTGGCCCAACTTGACGAAGAGGGTGTTGTGCAGGTGCTGCGGGACTTGGATGTTGCCGAGGCAGACCCAGTTCTTGCCGCGGTTGGAGCACTGCAGATTGAAGTATTCGCATACCGCCTAGAACATGAATTCAACGCACCTGTTGATATGCAATTTGCTTCATATCAAGCGATCAGGGTCACTGACACTGCCAGCATTGAGCGTCTGCGTCACATTGGTGGAATCCGCATTTTGCGCCGAGGTGACGGTGCTCTCGTAGCCTTATTTGAAAATCGCTATCGACTACAGAGACTAGAAAAAGATGAACCAGAATTGACACTCATTCCTATTCTTGCCGACACCGACCCCACTCAATAATTTTTTCGACTGAACTCAATGCATAAATTTCTAGTGTTCTGTCACAGTCATGGCAATTTCATCCAGAATCTGTGCAACTCGCACCGAGTCAGATAGCGAAACAATCCAACCAGATCCATCCTCAATATGACTGCTGACATTTTCAGTCATGATGACGAATGCATCAGTAGCAGCAAACACTTCGGTCGCATCGGCAATCAATAACGAGCTGGACTTGCGCCACGTCGTAAACGCTTCGCCCTCATCGGTCCTGATACTGCTTTTTTCACCCGTTATGACCAAGGCTTGCGATGACTCCATCACAAATGAGCTGACGGCAGTCACGCCAATTGAACCGTTGACTCGCCCACTCACAGATGTGGTGAGGTCAACCCCCGTGGGTCCAACCTCGCGAGTCACGCCTACGATCTGAAAATCTTTTGCACCATTGGTTAGCGCCACCCAAGCATGGACTTGATAACAACCGACATCCAGCAATGCCCCACCACCCATCTCGGGCTGCAGACGATAATTGTCAACAAATTGCGAGGTTGACGTGAATGCTGAGTCGATTCGTTGGAGTTGACCAAGAGATCCGTTTGTCACAAGTTCTTGGATGCGCTGAAAACGCGGATGCCACCTGGCCCACACTGCTTCTACCAATACGAGATTGCATTGGTCAGCGGTTTGGCGCATTTGTTGGGCTTCATTTGCATTCAGCGCCAGTGGTTTTTCGCACAACACATGTTTTCCGGCATGCAAGGCCTTTGTGACCCATTCAAAGTGTTGATTATTGGCAAGACTGATATAGACAGCGTCGATTGCAGGATCTGCCAGCAATAGATCGTAATTTTCGTAGACATGGGTCGGACCAAGAGCCTGAGAGCGTTTTTTACTCCTACTAGCAACTCCATATAGCTGGGCATTTTTTGCCGAGTGTACTGCGGGCGCCATTCCTGCTGTTGCAACAAATCCCGCACCAAGAAATCCCCACCTGATGCTCATTGCTTATGAGTAGCGCAATACAGGAGTCACAGGCAGACCATTGCATAACGCGGACTGTTCGGCCGCTTGCATGATGGCAACAACATTTCGCGATGACACCGCATTCACTTCCATCGGCGTGCCGTTGCGCAGAAACTTAACAATGGAATGATGGAAGGCGTGGGGCGGCGTGCACTCAAGTTTGACGGCTTCACGAGTTGCATCCCCACGATGAAGTGTCAGGATTGCAGGCAGATCTGCGACTGCTGGCTCGGCAACGGGATCCCAATCCCCAACAATTGCCCCTGTGGTTCCGAGAACATAAAACTTGGGCTTGCGTGCTGCTGCTAGATCAGAGTTAACAAAAGTAGCCTGCTTGCCGTTCACGAATGTGATAGTTACCTGCGCGTGGTCGGCGTTCGTGCAATGGTTCCAGTGTCTCTTGTGATTTTGGCCACTGACATGTGCAACTTCATCTTTCATGATTGCCAGCACTTGATCCAGGAAATGACTCCCCCAATCAAAAATTGCTCCACCTGACACCGCTACATCAGAGTGCCAGTACGAGCAAGGCTCCGCGTAGCCACCCACGAAAGAATCGTATTGAAAAATATCTCCGATTGCGCCTGCTGCAATTAGGCTACGCATCGTGATGAAATCAGCGTCGAATCGTCTGTTCTGATACACCACCAATAGCAACTTCTGCACCGCAGCGAGACTAATGAGTTCATCACATTCATCAGTCGTCAAGGCCATCGGCTTTTCAAGAACCACGTGGATCCCACGTTGCAATGCCTCTTTTGCCCATTGATAATGACTATTAGGTGGAGTGGAAATTACGACGAGATCCACGCAACCAGAGTCAAGCATCGCGAAAGCATCCAAAAATGGAGTGGCATTTGGAGCAAGTTCAAGTGCTGCGTCAATTCGTTGCGGGTTCATGTCACAGACTGCGGTCAATGACAGACCTGGGGTTTTTTGAACAGCTAAATTATGCTCATGCCCGATTGCCCCATAGGCTAGAAGGCCAACTCTGATATCGTTTTCAGTCACCCGTCTAGCGTAGGGGAAGCAGACAATTTTCTGTAAGCCTGCTCGAAATTGCTTGGATACCTGCGAGAATAGATAGAGATGAAACCTGTCCTGTCAATCGGTTTACCTAATTTTGGCACGTGGATGCCTTCAGGTTTTGGTCACCGATTCATCGAACTGGGCAAAATGGCCGAAGACGCAGGCATTGATCGCATCGTGCTCGTTGACCACGTGGTGATGGGTGCCAACACGCAGGAGTACCGCTGGGGTCGCTTTCCCACCACCCCTGACGCGCCGTGGTATGAGCCATTGACGGTGTTGGCCGGGATTGCTGCAGCGACATCTCATGTGCGACTTGCAACAAGCGTGGTTCTCCCATCACTGCGTGGTGCTGCTGTGTTCGCAAAAACAACTGCGACACTTGATGTCATTTCACAGGGACGCCTTGAACTTGGTGTTGGAATTGGCTGGCAACGCGAAGAATATGACGCTGCCGGAGTCGAGTGGGACAACCGCAGTCGCATTTTTACCGATACTCTCGGGGCCTGCATCGAACTCTGGAATAATCTTCCAGCGTCATTTCACTCTCCAACTATTGACTTTGACGAAATCTACCTCTCACCCCAACCCGTACAACCAGGCGGTGTTCCGATTCTTATCGCCGGAACCCTGACTCCTACGAATCTAAATCGCTTGGCCCGACTCGGAAATGGCTGGATTCCAATCATGGGGGAATCACTTGATGGTGTGCGTTGCGGAGTACAAAAGATTACTCAAGCGATGAAGGAGCACGGCCGAGACGCAACAGCGCTCATCATTCAAGGTTCGATTCCACTATCCAAAAATTCTGACGATAATTGGGATCTTGCGGCGACCATACAAAATGTTCCAGCCCTCATTGATGCTGGCGCAACTGCCGCACATTTACCCCTGCAGGTGTTTTGCGCCGATATTGATGATGCGCCAAAATTTTTTGCTGATTTCAGACGTCGGTTTGATGAAGTGGTGTCGTGATGAATGATGAAACACGAATCACCGACAGACTCACTCTTCGTGCACTTGTTGAGGCTTATGCCCACGGCGTCGATAGACGAGAATTTGTCTCCGTAGCAAAACTTTTCACCATGGATGGAAAACTATCGGCCTACTCTGGCCAGCCGATTGGGCAGCCACCAATCTACGAACGCATTGGACACGAGCAAATTGAGCGTGCGATGCAAGGACTCCTCAAGTATGAGGTCACGAGTCATGCACTTTCTCAGCAGACAATCTTGTTTGACCCTACGGACCTAGACAAAGCATCGGCTGAGA
This sequence comes from Actinomycetota bacterium, assembly GCA_005790505.1. GTDB lineage: Bacteria > Actinomycetota > Acidimicrobiia > Acidimicrobiales > Ilumatobacteraceae > UBA2093. Next base: position 167,469 of record SXUP01000042.1, on the reverse strand, counting down.
CATACTGTTACGCCCAGCATCTGTATTCAGACAACGGCAGATGGAACCGAGTGATGAGCATTCGATACCTTGACCATTACAGACGAGTAGACAACGCGTGGTTAATCTCTGACCGACGTCTGGCGACAGACTGGATCGAAGTTCGACCAGTCCATGAGCCGATATGAATTTCGGGTTAGTTTTTTTTCTGACTGTTGCGCCAGATACTAATAACTCCTGCCGCTGCTACCCCAGCCCCTAACGCACGTACTCCAATGCCAACATCAAGAAACATCAGCCAACCACCAGCCAAGACAGCAATTGCACTGATAACCAACGCAGCAATTCTTTCCTTGATTGTTCGGCCTAGTTTTTTGACCAGCACCACTGCAACAAGGCCTAGAACCAGGATGACTAGTAAAATAACTGACGCTACTAACACAAGAGATTCCATGTTGGAATACTACACCACACAGATCACTGCTAATGAGACCCCCGAACCAATATGACAACTCCCCTTGACGCACTTGCCCCGCGCCCGCTGACCGAGCCACACTTATCTCGGTTGCCATTAGCGCACCCGAATCGGGAACTCATCTTGTCCGAACATGCACGCGCCATAGAACGCAAGATGAGCGGGTACATCGACCCAAATACGGGACTTTTCGCCACGACAGCGCTCTATCTCGCCCAACGGGGCGTGTGCTGTAATCAGGGATGCAGACATTGCCCATATTTGCTTTGAGTTCAATCTGTGCGTTGTTCCCAGAGATGAGTAGCCTTGGGACATGGAAAAAGGTGACATCGTTGAAGACTTTGAGTTGCGCGACCAAACCAACACAACGCGGCGACTATCCGACTTGCTACTCGACGGTCCCGTTGTTTTATTTTTCTATCCTGCAGCCATGACCAAGGGTTGCACTGCTGAAAGTTGTCATTTTCGGGATCTTGCTGCTGAGTTTGGTGCCCTCGGAGCCCAACGCGTGGGCATCAGCATTGACGAAGTGGCCAAACAAAAACAATTCTCTGACAAGTATGAGTTTGACTATCCATTACTCTCAGACCCTGATCAAAAAGTGGCAAAAAGTTTGGGGGTCGCACGCTCAATCAGTCTGCTCCCGACAAAGCGAGTTACTTTTGTTATCGACACACAGCGGGTCATTTTGGCTCGAATCAGCAGTGAGTTGCGCATGAACGCTCACGCGGATCAGGCGCTTGAAATACTACGCAATCGCTGAATATTAGCGGGCAAAGATTGCCACCAAAATTGGTGTAACCACTAAACCTGGCAACAATGAACCGAGTCGTATTTTTTTGATTTCTAACAAATTGATGCCGATTGCCACGACTGCAAGCCCTCCTGCCGCAAAAAGTTCTGATCTCATGCGGTCGTCCAACAATGAATCAATTGATGTTCCAAGAACGGTGAGTGTTCCTTGCACGACAAAGACACTCACTGCGCTGAACATAACCCCGATCCCGTAGATGGCGGCAAAAATAACTGAGATAAAACCATCAAGTGACCCCTTGATGATGTACAACTGGGGTGTTTGACCAGATGCGTCTTGAATTGCACCGAGGATTGTGAGGGGACCAACACAATAAAGTAGCGACGCCGTGACAAACCCTCGTACAAACCGATGCTCTTGGTCTGATTCATCAGTCTTGACAAATCGTCGCTTCATGACATTCCCAAGTTGTTCGAGTCGATACTCAATTCGCAGCACTTCTCCGATGATTGCACCAATCACCATTCCAACGAGTGGAAAAACCATATTGTGGGTTCCAATTGCATCTTTTATACCGATTGCAATCGTTACAAGACCAACAACTTGTACCACCGTCTCACGCATTGCTTCGGGGATGCGTTTGCCAACAAGTAGGCCCACGAGACTTCCCACCACTACAGTGGCGACGTTGATTAATGTTCCGAGACCAATCATGTACTTACTGTGCGATACGGCAAGGCTGACCGCGCAGGGTACATTTTGGATATTCAGAGGGAACTTCGACTCCTGTCACGACACTGAGCACAATGCCAGATGGGTGATCGGCGCCGCGAGCAATGTTGACCGTCTCTCCATTTGAGATCGAAAGAAACTCCCATACAGGGCGATTACCGCCTGGCGCATCAATGTTGACTCGGAGACGAGAGCCGGCCCGAAAAGCATGTGCAAATGGAAAAATCTCGACCCGCACGGGTGTCCACTCATCGGCTGGAAGCACCGCAAAATCTTTCTCATAAAAACCATGAACTGGTCTCAGTGCTGTACTTTGATCAACATCTAGGGTCCGCTGCGTTGCACGCAACCAGCCACTTTGGATGTACATCTCTTGACCATCGGGACGAATTTCGCTGACAGTTACCTCCAAGTCAGTGTCGGGTGCACTCGACTTAATGAAAAGATCTGCAGAGCCACTGCCGGCGATAACCATGGTTTCTGTTAGTGGCGCAGAGGTGTACGTTGCTGCAGTTCCGATGATGTTGTAAGGCCAATCCCACTTCACTCCTGCTTTCCAGATACTTCCAGCGTCTTTCAAAAAAGTTTTAGCAATTGACTTGGGATCTGCCTTGTATGAATCACTCGCGTCTGTCGAAGCAGGCAGATCTAGAGTCAACGTATTGTTTTCACCCAGGTACCATGTCTTGGCGATGGCTTGTGGAATCGGCCACTCCTCAAATGCACTAATCCAACGAGGTGAAGCCGAACCTGATGCAACACCGTCCGCTGATCCTTCTTCAAACAACACATTCACACGCGGCTCAGCTTCATAGGCACTCAGAGCCTGTTCGTAGGATTTTCCGATAAATCTGTCAGGCCCAAAGTCTGTACCGTTAACGCCAGTCACAGCACTCGCCAGCAATGGCGCGACAAGTTTTGCCGCTGTGAGTGATGGATTTTTGCGCGCTACATATAAATCTAAAAATTCCACCATGCGCGGAAAAATACCAGTGCTTACAAGTGACTCCGTGTGTAAACCGTTGACCAGATATACATACATCTGAGGTACTGAGGTAAATTTGTCAAGCATCGTGGCGAAGCGTCCACCTGTTTGCTCGTCTTGCCAAGCTCCAGCCAAGAACACCGGTACCTTGATTTTACCGACAAACAGTTGCGGATTTATTTCATCTCCCACCTCGGAACTGTAAAACTTTTCTGCTTCAATTTCAGCAACCAAATCTGGATTTTGCCCACGTAATTTCTGATTATTTGCACATGCTGTATCACCTTTGTCAACTAAACCTTGCTCCCATCCCTGTCCGAATGGCTTTGCTTGCTCAACGCGTTGTTTTGTCCATTCAACGGCGAATCCAGTATTTAGGATTCCACCCGGATACAACGTTGCGCGCACGCTGTCATCAAGGACAGATAGAGGAGTAATCGCTGCCAGACTTGGGGGCTGCGTTGAAGCGGCGAACAATTGGCTGATTCCGGGATAACTGATACCGACCATGCCGACCATGTTGAATTTCACCCAAGTTTGTGCGGCGACGATCTCAATCGCATCGTAAGCGTCGAGACGTTGCATCGGCTCGAAGAAACGAAATGATCCGCCGGAGCATCCAGTGCCACGCATATTGACTCCGACGTAGGCGTAACCCAATGCATTCAGGAGTTGGCCAAATGTCGTATCACCCGGATTGCTTGGCCCGTAGCCAGAATATTCTACAACCGTTGGGAATGGGCCATCATCAATTTTGGCGGGCAACATAACATTGATCGACAAAGTTGTTCCGTCACGGGTAGTGAGATAGCCAAAACCAGGAGCGATGAGGGATTGACTCGAGTAGAAACCTTTCGGCGCCGCAGCATCAAGAGCACGCACATCAACAGGCGCACTCTGGGTCTTTGTTTGCGGCGAGCGCACTGTCAATGATCCCGATGAAACTTTTCGAAAAAGAGCTGCACCCTCGGTGTCGGCAACAATTGTTTGCAACACCTTTTCTTCGCCAGAGATCAGTTGCAATTCTTCGCCAACCGTTGCATCGGTCACAAGAACCTGCTCCCAGCCACCAGATATCTTGAATGTTGCCAATTTAAGGGTTGATTGGGACCCGCCACAAGCTGGCAGTACCCCAGCGGCCATTACGACGATGACAGCAATTCTCGAGAGATAAATTTTCATTTTCTTATTCTCGCACATTTTTAAACGAGTGACTAACTAACATCAAAAGCCAATACGGAGACCATTGATGGGAACTTGCTTGTCTTTGCAACCGTTACCCGTAGCCTGCAGACACCAGATTTTGGCGATGCCCTCAAAATTGTCGTGGTGATTGAGCAAGTACCTTTTGTGATCTTCCATGATTTTTTACCGGTTGATTGTGTAGTCACGACCTGTGCAAGTTTAAGAGTTTTGCCCCGTTTGATTTTCGAAACCTTTTGTTGTATCCCACCGACTATGAGAGAGCGCACGGTCAGCATTGATGGCACCGTCGCGGTCGAGGTCGCTCCGCTGACAGTCACTGCGTACGAACTCCCATTTTTTAGGTCTTTGATCCGGCATGATTTTGTGACTCGGCGAATAATGCACGCTTTTCCACCTCTTGTTGATGCGGTATAAACAGTGTCGGTTGTATCACCATCAACAAGGGTAATTTTTATCCACTGATTACCAAGACTTGTACTTATTTTTGTCAGTGCCGCGGGTTGTCCCGTTGGGATGGCTGTTGTCGTTACCGCCATACTCGCGCCCGCCGCATTCGTTGCAGTTACAGTCACGGTATAGGTGGTGCCAGCCTGCAAACCAGCAAAAGAACAAGACAACTCAAGCGTAGAGCAGGTATGGCCACCAGGAGTCAGGGCGACTGTATATGCCGTAATTAATGAACCATTATCTTCAACTGATGCTGGCCAGGAAATAGTTACTGCTCTGGGCTCTGGTGTTGCCGACACCGTTCGTGGACTACACGGTGCTTCGGCAATTGCTGGTAATGATGCATACAAAAAAACATCTGGTGATGCCGGAGAATGCAGGGGGGAAACATAAGTCATCACCAAAGGTGTTGCTCGAGACTTGAGTCGTAGCCATACCTCTGCTGGAGTAAGGGTGGAAACACAGTCAAGCAACCGAGCGACGACTCCGGTCACATGTGGAGCCGCCATAGATGTTCCGCTGGAAAATGAATAATCCACATCAGAAAATATATTCGAAGATGTAATATGTGACGCCGAAAGAATCTGATGTCCGGGGGCAAAAATATCAACGCATGAACCATAATTTGTAAAAGAGGTCTCCTTGTCGTCAATATCGGAGGCGGCAACTGAAATAACATCTGTTGCACTTGCCGGGAGCACCGAGCACGCGTCTGCTGGAACACCATTAGAGCCATTGCCGGCAGCAGCAACGACGGTGACACCATCTGCAATAAGATTTGAGACTGCATTTGTCAATGAAGACGATGTTCCTGTCAAGCCAAAACTCATATTGGCAACCGCTGGTCCAGAAACATGATTTGCAATCACCCACTCAATAGCCTGCAGACCGACTGCAACGCTGGTAGAACCACATGAATTAAGCGCACGTACCGCGACCATTGTGACGTTTTTGGCAATTCCGGTTGTTGCGCCGCCGATGGTGCCGGCAATATGCGTACCATGACCATGGTTATCTGTTAATCCGACATCCGCAGGCGTGTACACATCAAAATTGCTGGGCGCGACAGGCACCAACGCCCCTGCGGCAGGCGTACAGGATATTGATGGAAAATTACTGGCATTGGATAAATACGACCAGCCTCCAACGACTCGTGAGGGTGTTCCAAATTCTTGGTGAGTCGCGCGAATTCCAGTATCAATGACGTACGCGGTAACTCTCGTTCCATCGGTGCCATAGGTGTAGGAATTGTCAAGGGTCTTTGTGCGCTGATCGAGTCGGTCAAGACCCCACGGCACTGTCCCACTGCCAATTCCGACTGGTCCTGCTGTTTGAGTGGCAGATGTCTGGATTATGTAGTCAGATTCCACAGACACAACATTCAAACTTGACCGCAGCAACTTTGCCTGAAGTGTGGTCATTCTCCCCGTAAAACCATTGATTGCCTCCGTGTGGACGTGGATTTCAGAGATGCTGTCGCTTAGCCCTGCTAAAAAGTCGGTCGGATTGGTTCCGTCTACTAATTGAACAATGTAGCGACTGTTCTTGTTGGAGTTCGGCACCATCGAAGCTTCAGAGATGACTGGTTGGCACACCATTGCCAACAAAATTGCAAACACACCAAATGCCCTGCGATGCATGCCATCAGCCTATACCGACCCCCCTTTTTACTAGCCTCAGGGCATGGGAATAATTGAACTATCACAAAGTCGAGCACTAGCAATCGTGGCGGCGGTATACACCGCCTTAATCGGTGTCGCCATCGGGTTGTTCCCACTTTTTAGCAACTCGCACCCACTCGTTGCCACGCTGGTGACTGACCTTGCCGCAACCGCGATCATTTTTTTGATTTCGTGCATGGTTCATAACGGCAGTTTGTACGACGCTTATTGGAGTACTGCACCAATCCTCATTGCATGGGGATTCGCAGTTCGAGGCACCAACATTCCCGGTACCCGGGTTGTCTTAGTGTTGATCTGTGTCTCTATTTGGGGCCTTCGACTGACATCGAACTGGGCTCGCAATTGGCCAGGATTCAAACATGAAGATTGGCGTTACACACAAATGAAAGAAGATACTGGATTGCCCTGGTGGGCCGTCAATTTGACGGTGGTTCATCTGTTTCCCACCCTTCAGGTATGGACCGCTTGTCTTGGTTTCTACGCCGCACTTACTCTTGGCACTAATGAAGTAAATCTGCTTGATGCTGTCTCTGTTGTCCTGATTGTTGGTGGTGCAATTATCGAGTTGGTTGCCGATGCACAACTACGGACACACCGTGCCGAATCAAAAGCACCCTGTCGGAGTGGGTTATGGTCGCTTTCGCGTCATCCAAATTACTTCGGAGAACTGTGCGTCTGGTGGGGAATCTGGTGCTTCGGTGTTGCTGGTCATCCGGCGTCTTGGTGGTGGACGCTGATTGGACCAGCCACAATGACCTTATTGCTACGCACCGCTTCAGTGCCAATGATGGACAAACGATCCGAGCAACGACGGCCAGGATACGACGTACTGATGCGCGAACTTCCAGCCATCCTGCCGATTGGTCGACAAATATTCAACCGTAAGTAGCACTTAAATCGCGACACCCTGCATGCGTGCGGCACTCAATGTGTTTTCCAGCAAACACGCAACAGTCATTACTCCTGTGCCACCTGGCATTGGGGTGACAAATCCGGCAACTTTTTTTACTGCTTCAAAATCAACATCACCCACGATTCCACTTTCGGTTCGCGAGATGCCAACATCAACAACGCACGCTCCTGGCTTTACGAATTCTGAGGTTATGCTGCGTGCCATTCCGGTTGCCGAAATCAGAATATCCGCTTCGCGACAGACTGCTGCCAAGTTAGGTGTGCGTGAATGAGCGAGAGTAACGGTACAGTCGATTCCTTTTCTTGCGAGCAGGATTGATAAGGGATATCCCACAAGCGTCGAACGTCCGACCACAACTGCTCGTTTGCCAGATGTGGTGATGCCATAAAACTCAAGCAAGCGCATGACGCCCAGCGGAGTGCACCCAATATGTCCGTCAATGCCACGCACAAGACGTCCTAGTGAAGCTGTCGTTAGACCATCGACATCTTTTGCTGCCGGAAGCAGGTCTAGCACTGACTCTTCATTGAGATTCGCTGGCAGCGGAATCTGAACCAGAATTCCGTGCACCGCGACATCATCAACAAGATTTTTTACGGCTGATTCCACCTCGGCCTGCGTCGCCGTGGCAGGCAGATCCACGCCTACTGATTTCATACCAATGGACTGGGCTTGCTTGTGCTTGCTACCCACATATTTGCGACTCGGACCGTCGTCACCTACCAACACTGTGGCCAAGGTGATAGCAGGGGTCCCAGCGGCCATTATTTGGTCTCTTAGACCTGCCAAGAGGGCATCTCGCACCACTTTGCCGTCCATTATGATTCCGTCTTCAGTAGCCATATATAAAGGCTAGTAGGGACTGATCCCCAACCACGGGGAAAAATTCAATAAACCCGACTCAATTGGTCAGGTTTTATCTTTCTGCCCTTATCCTTAGATATTGCGAGTTTGTAAAACCCGTTAAGTCAAATACCCCACCACAAGACCTTTTACTAAGGAGACATTATGAACGTTCGCCTCGGAGACGTTGCACCAGATTTTAAAGCCGACACCACCCAAGGTTCGATCTCGTTTCATGATTGGTTAGGAGACTCATGGGGAGTGCTTTTTAGCCACCCCAAAGATTTTACGCCAGTCTGCACAACTGAGCTGGGCTATGTCGCCAAGATAAAGCCAGAGTTTGACCGGCGCAATGTAAAAGTTATCGGTCTCTCTGTGGACTCGGTGGACTCCCATGAGAAGTGGGAAACCGACATTGCAGAGACTCAAGGAACTGCTGTTAATTTCCCGATGATCGGCGACCCAGATCGGACGGTCAGCAACTTATACGACATGATTCATCCAAATGCAAGCGACACGATGACTGTTCGCTCAGTTTTCATTATTGGACCAGATAAGAAAATCAAACTCACTCTCACCTACCCCGCGTCAACTGGGCGTAACTTTGATGAAATTTTACGGGTGATTGATTCGCTGCAGTTGACTGCAAAATTTAAAGTTGCTACCCCAGCAAATTGGGAAAATGGTGGCGACGTAATCATCGGGGCCGTCGTGACCGATGAAGAGGCTAAAAAATTGTTTCCACAAGGATGGAAAACAGTAAAGCCTTATCTGCGGGTGCTTGCCCAGCCGACCCAATAATAAGTCACTCGTCCTTTGTATCTTGTCCATTTTTTAACTTCAGGACATACGATAGGAATGTGGAATTCCCTATTGTGAAAGATTCCGTCGCTGCGGCTGCAAAACATGCCATCAAGCAATACGGCTCGGGTGATGAAGTCATCTATGCCCTCAATGATATTTCAGTTGATTTTGCCTCAGGACAGTTCACTGCCATCATGGGACCGAGTGGATCTGGAAAATCCACCCTTATGCATTGCATTGCAGGGCTTGACCAACTCACCTCTGGCAGCGTCCTGATTGACGGGCTTGATTTATCAACCCTTACCGATAAAGAACTCACTCTTATGCGACGCGAGCGAGTTGGCTTTATTTTTCAAGCTTTTAATTTGGTGCCGACTCTCAGCGCAGAAGAGAATATTCTTCTCCCTTTGTTGCTCGGAAACAAGACTGGTGATTCAGAGTGGATTAAAAAAGTAATTGACACGGTTGGTTTGTCCAATCGACTCACCCATCGCCCAAGTGAATTATCAGGCGGACAACAGCAACGCGTTGCTGTTGCGAGAGCCTTGGCAACGCAACCGAGAATCATCTTTGCAGACGAGCCAACTGGAAATGTTGATAGCACCACTGGTACGGAAATCCTGACCTTTATGCGCCGCGCAGTTGATGAACTGGGGCAAACAATCGTGATGGTCACCCACGACCCTTTGTCTGCTGCATTTGCTGATCGCATAATTTTTCTGGCTGATGGAAAAATAGTTGATGAGATGCTTGAACCCAGCGCGGCAAAGGTTCTGGATCGCATGAAGAGCCTCGGCAATTAGAGCAATGTTTCATGTTGCCCTCAAAGGCGTCTTGGCGCGTAAAGCGAGACTTTTTTTAACTTCAATAGCCGTGGTTTTGGGAACAGCTTTTCTTTCTGGAACATATATTTTTTCTGACACACTCACCACCACGTTCGATCAGTTGTTTGCTGATATTTACAAAAACACGGATGGATACGTTCGCTCCAGTAAAGTTATAGATGCTGGCTTTGGGCAAGAAGAGCGTCAGTTCATTCCAATTTCTACTATTGACCTAGTTCGAAATATTCCAGGCGTCAGTGGTGCTGCTGGAAATATCCAAGCCTTTGCCCGCATTATTGGCAAAGATGGTAAACCCGTCGGAGAAAGTGGAATCGGACCTCCAACGTTTGGATCGTCAATCTCAGATTACAAAGGTGAACTTTGGGTAATTTCTAGAGGTGTATTACCGGCAAAGCCTGACGAACTCGCGATAGACGATGTCACTGCTAAAAAAGAGAAATTCAACATCGGAGACACTGTCAAAGTTGTCGCTGCAGGCGGGAGTCGTGCTTTTAAGTTGGTCGGCATCGCCCGATATGGCGATGTCCGAGCCCCCGGAGGCGCAACATTTGCCCTGTTTGATATCAAAACTGCATCAGAATTCCTGACAAAATCTGGGTACGTTGATGCAGTTTTATTACAAGGCGATGGCACGCTGAGCGACGATGCTCTTGCCGACAAAATTACAGCATCTCTGCCCAACGACCTAAACATTGAAACGCTTACTGGTGCACAAATCACTCAGGAAACTCAAAATGATGTGGGTGAGGGTCTATCATTTTTCTCGACATTGCTTAGTGTTTTTTCGTTCATCGCTCTCGGTGTTGGTTGTTTTGTCATTTACAATGTGTTTTCGATTACGGCAGCGCAGCGACAACGTGAAAATGCCCTTTTCCGCGCAATCGGAGCAAGCAAACGACAAATTACTCAGGCGATGCTGATTGAGGCGATTGCTGTCGGAATTGTTGGATCAATCACCGGTCTTTTTGCGGGAGTACTTTTGGCTCAAGGGCTCAGTGCATTACTGCGCGTGACCGGGATAGAACTTCCTCCTGGCAAACTAGTGTTCACTCAACAAACAATTAGCACGGTGTTAATTGTTGGAATGGTGGTCACTGTTATTTCTGCGATCTTGCCCGCTCTTCGGGCCGGCAAGGTACCGCCACTAGCTGCCATGCGGAGTACCGCGCTTGATACTGCTGGGTCTATTGGTCGTCGCGTCGGCGTTGCTCTCGCCTTTGCTACTGCTGGTCTTGGAGTTTTGCTTGCAGTTATCCAGGGCGCCGACAATGTTTTATTGGGGATCGCAATTCTGTTGGTTTTTATTGCGGTGCTGATTGCAGGCCCCGCTGTTGCGCGTCCGATAAGCCTATTTATTGGCCGACCCGCCGCTCGTCTGCGTGGGATCACAGGCACGATGGCACGACAGAATGCGGCAAGAAACCCAAAGCGCACATCTCGCACGGCGGCACCGGTTTTAATTGGCGTAGCGCTTGTAATGGCAGTTACCGTACTTGCCTCTACCATCAGAGCCGAGATCACTGACATCTTTGGCAAACAGTTCACGGGCGATTTCGCAATCAACGCCGATGACAGATTCTTTGGTGGATTCAGTCCTTCACTTGCAGATGACATCAACGCACTTCCAGAAGTACAGCGGGCCTCTGGATTAGGGGTATCTCTTGCCAATGTTGAATTGGGCGGAGAAAACGAGAGTAAATTTGTCACGGTAATTGATCCAAAGACAATTGATGGCATTTTTGATATTGGATTAATCAACAAATCACCTCAGGTCCTCACAAAAAATGGCATATTTGTGAGCGAAAAAACTGCACTAAATAATTCCCTTGTTGAGGGCTCGACCGTGATTGTTTCACTTTCTGACGGATCAAAATATGACCTTATTGTGCAGGGCATTTATGTACGAGATCAATTGGCTGGTGGTTTTACCGTAAGTCGTGAACTTTTTGTCGGAACAGCCGTAAGTAGATTTGATGCTGCAATATTTGTTCTCAAAAAAGATGGCGCAAAGGACTCAAGTATCCGAGAATCACTTGAATCTATCATCAAGAAATACGGCACCGGAAAATTACTCAGCAAATCTGAATACATAGAGCGGCAAGCGTCACAGGTCAATCAATTATTGGGACTGATCTATGGACTCCTATTTCTCTCCGTAATTATTGCAATAGTTGGGATTATCATCACTTTGTTGTTGTCGGTACACGAACGCCAACGTGAAATCGGTCTGATGCGTGCTGTTGGAATGACAAAGTCTCAAGTGCGAACAACTGTGCGCTATGAAAGCGTGATTACATCGCTTCTCGGAGCCGTAACGGGCATCCTGCTCGGATTGGGACTTGGATGGGTTGTTATTTTTTCACTGCGAGATCAAGGAATCAAACGTTTTACGGTCCCCACATCAGGAACACTCGTGATATTGATTTTGTCCTTCATTGTTGGTGTGATTGCCGCGGCCTATCCGGCACGCAAAGCGACGCAAGTGGACCTGTTAGATGCGCTGGCGATGACATGACAAGTTTCCCTACGATCCTCCCCTTTTATGACCCCATCTGAATTGACTCCATCAATGCTCGCATTTTTGTCTGAGCGCCACTTGGCGTCTCTCACCACATTGCGTGCAGATGGTTCTCCTCATGTTGTCCCAGTAGGTTTTAGTTTTGATGCAACGGAAAATCTCGTGCGGATAATAACTTTTGATAACTGCACTAAAGTTCGCAATGCGCGTCGCGGTGGTCGCGCCGCGGTGAGTCAAGTAGATGGAGGTCGGTGGCTGACCCTTGAGGGGACGATAAGTGCAACATCAGATCCAGATCGAGTCGCCACCGCCGTGAATGCCTATGCAAGTCGGTACCAAGAGCCAAAAGTTCGCCCAGATCGAGTTGCCATTGAAATCATCATTGACCGGGTTATGGGTAACGCTTAATTTTTAAAGGCCGACGGGCGCCTCACGGTTGCGAAAAAAATCCGTCATAAAAAGCACAGCGGCTGGATGGGGATCCATCAATTTTGCGATTGGCTCTGATTGGTCGAGTTCACGAAATGGTTCACCAGCGATCTGACAGCCAGAACACCAATACACTGGTCGCTTATCTGCGCTGGAGTTGTCAAGCGTAATGATGTCACCACATCGCAAACATCTGTGACCGTTGCGTGCATAAACAGCAAGTCCACCCGAAATATGTGGCGCAACTACCCGAGCCGAAGAATTGAGATTGGCGCGCACCTGTGAAGCTGCTGTGCGCACAATGTCAAGAAGTGACGACTGTGGCAGGTCGGTGATACGTGCCCACGGGTGAACACCACAAGCCCACAATATCTCACAACGAAAAACATTTCCGACGCCACGCATAACGCGCTGATCAAGAAGCGTCTCAGAAATTGTCGCATCTGGATTGTCGTAATGGATCATGCGATTGACGCACTCTTGAAGATCGGCGCCATCACGACTGATGTCGGGCCCACTTCTCCCTGCGCGAGGGTGCCTGTGCTGGTCAAATTGTCTAAAAGTCTCGATACTTAAGGCCCCAAAACACACAGCGAACGAGTCACTTAATTCAATAACAATGTCTGCTTTACTTCTGCGTTCGTGCCATTTTTCGCCGATGCGATACAGGTGCCATGACCCTTTTCGACGCAGTTGTGAATGCATAACTATTCCGTCATCAAAAACAATCTCAAGATGATTGCCGTGGCACAAAATATTCTCTATTACTGCACCATTTGTTGGCGCAGGACCCATCAAGCGTCGGGCAAAAAATGCTTCAGTAGCATGACCCAGGAGTGCCGTCCGCAACACCGCGGCTGCATGGAAAAGTGCATCTTTCTGGGGCACATTTTGATTATAGATGACAGGGTTAGTTGCAAATGGTCATAGTCACAACGGGGATGATGGCAAATCAGATTTACGGAAGTTGACCGACTGACGCGAGAGCGATGCGCAACAGACGATCGTGACCGCTCGTCATTGCCTTGCGCACGTCATCACTAACGGCTTGTTGCGGTGTGAACCAAACCAAGTCGAGTGCCTGTTGTGTTGGCGTGCATTCTCCGGTGACTGGCACGACAAAGGCCAAACTCACGGCATGGTGTCGGGGATCGTAATAACCAGAAATAGACGGGTCCTGGAAGTACTCCACCACCGTGAACGGAGATGGTTCGGGCGGAATCCGCGGTAGAGCCAATGGGCCCAAATCCTTTTCAAGATGGCGCACGAGGGCATCACGGATTTTTTCGTTGAGCATGACACGTCCTGACACCACCATGCGACTAATACTGCCATCAGCCGCTTGACGCAGGAGCAGTCCCACATGGGTTACGACGCCATCAGCGTCTACACGCACGGGCACCGCATCGACATAAATCAAGGGCACTTGATTGCGAACGCCAGCAATTTCTTCTGGTGTTAGCCACATTTCACGGGTGTCTATTTGGTCACTCATTGGAGACCAAAACTACTACAGCACCTTGCGAAAAAGCCTCAACTTGCGTTCGGTAAAGGGTGGATATGCAATTGATGGATCAATCATGGTGCCCCGCAGTAGCACTGGTTTGAGGTGCTGAAAAACTCGAACTCCTGCCTTGCCGTGGTACCCGCCCATGCCGCTCTCTCCGACCCCACCAAATGGAAGGCGTGGATTAGTGAGGTGCATGATGGTTCCATTGACGGTGACGCCGCCAGCCGTAGTGCGTTCAAGTACTTCGGCGATGGCCTTTTTGTTTTCAGCAAAGACATACAACGCCAACGGGTGCGGTCGGTTGGCTACGAAATTGATCGCTTCATTGAGATCAGCAATCGGAATAATCGGCAAAATCGGACCGAAGATTTCTTCCTGCATGACCTCCGAGGATGGGTCAACCTTGGTCAAAACCGTTGGAGCAATGTAGCGATCCTGGGCTATCGAGTCACCCCCTATCGCGACTGTTGAGCCTTGAAGCAAAGCCTTGAGTCGATCAAAATGGTGGGGCGACACAATGCGGGCGTAACTCTCGCTATGGTGCGGTTCTACCCCATAAAAATCTGTAATTACAGACTTCAATTCAGATATCAACTTGTCTTGCAGAGACTCATGGACCAGCACATAGTCAGGAGCAACGCATGTTTGCCCAGCATTTAACCACTTACCCCATGCAATTCGCCGAGCGGCAACTCCGACATTGGCCGACGCATCGACGATGACTGGGCTCTTGCCGCCCAATTCCAGGGTGACTGGAGTGAGATTTTTGGCAGCGGCAGTCATGACAACGCGCCCCACCACGCCGTTGCCAGTATAAAAAATATGATCGTACTGTTGGTCCAACAGTTCAGTTGTCTCTGCTACACCGCCTTCAACTGTTGTAACAGCTCCTTGGTCAAGATACTGGGGTATCAGCCTCGCTAGCAGAGCTGATACTGATGCTGATATTTCTGACGGCTTGAGCACTACCGCGTTTCCGGCTGCAATTGCTCCAGCTGCTGGTACCAAAAGCAACTGCACTGGATAGTTCCACGGGGCAATAATCAAAACAACACCAAGTGGTTCTGGCATCAGACGGGATTTGGCTGGCATTGTTACTAGAGGAGAAGCCACTCGGACGGGTCTATTCCATTTCTGCAGATTTTTTATCATTGCTCTAATCTCGCCAGTTACGAAGGCGAGATCCGTAATGAATGCCTCGGTAGTGGGTTTTCCAAGATCATGTCGTAGCGCATCTAAAAATTCCTGTTCATGCTCGGTCAACATGGCAATCATGCGCTGCAGCTGGGTTCGTCGCCACTCGATTGGGCGCGTCAATCCGGCACGAAATGAATCTCGGACGAATTGAACACGTCCAGCGATCAGAGAGATTTCTGTCTGAGGAATTGTCTGCATTGCCTTCTCCCTGATTGTGTTGTTCATAATGTGGCGCTGGTAAAGAATTCAGGCTTTGAAGCGCTGACGACAGGTGTCGGAGCAAAACTTCACATTGTCCCAATCCCGGGCCCATTTCTTGCGCCACTCAAACTTGAGCCCGCACGACCCACAGACCCGGGGAATATGCCCATTCTTGATTTTTGCGACCCGACCCACTGCATCAGAATACGGACATGTATCCCAATAAAGCGCGCTCTGGGTCTGAGCCCTGAAATGAGTTCTGCTGGCTATGACTGACTCTATATTTATTCTAGTAATCTTGCCGGTCTCTTGTCGTATCCAATTTTGGGTCATAGCCTTAGGGACATATAACTAGTAGCAACCCCGGGGTTGCTGCTTCAAACGAATGAAGGGGAATACACATGAATAAATCCTTAGTGCGGCGCGTCGCTGCATTGGCCATTGGACTTGCTCTCGTAGCAAGCGCCTGTGGCAGTGACGATGCGTCAACTGATACAACTGTGGCAGGTAGCGATACAACTGCTGCAGCATCAAATGGTGAATTGGAAGGCATGAAGGGAACAGCTCCTCTCGTCGCACTTTCTGATGAATTCAAGGCCCGCTTGAAGGAGATAGATCCAGCCCTCGACGATTATTCGTACGCGGCAGAGTCCTACGACTCCGTCATGGTGATTGCACTTGCAGTAGCCAAGGCAAAAACAGACGGCATTGAATACGCCAAAGAAATCAATGGAATTACCCGTGACGGTGAAAAGTGCTCAGACTTCAAAGGTTGTATAGCCCTTATCGACGCAGGAACAGACATTGACTTTGATGGTGTTTCTGGCCCGCTTGAATTCTCTGGCAACGGAGAACCACTCAAAGCTTCCTATGGAGTTCTTGTTTTTGGGGCAGACAACCGCCTCGCTGACGACAAGACCACCTACATTGAAGCGGAAGCACCTGCCGATGCAGATGTTGCTCAGGTTGAGGTTGAAGGTACTCGCGCTGGTGATGGTGTTTTGACCATCGGATCGATCTTGCCTCAAACTGGATCACTTGCTTTCCTCGGACCACCAGAATTTGCTGGTTTCGACCTCGCCATCAAAGACATCAATGATGGTGGTGGTGTTTTGGGTAAGCCAGTTGTTGGAATCAAGGGTGACTCTGGTGACGCAACCACTGACACTGCATCAAAGACCGTTGACGCTCAACTTTCCCAGAACGTTGACGCAATCATTGGTGCAGCATCATCTGGTGTCAGCTTGACTGTGATCGACAAGATCACTGCTGCTGGTGTTGTCCAGTTCTCGCCTGCCAATACCTCAAAGAAACTCTCCACATACGCCGACAAGGGTCTCTACTTCCGTAGTGCACCTTCAGACATTGTGCAGGGTGCTGTTTTGGCCAAAGTCATCACTGATGATGGTGCAGCGAACGTAGCAATCATTGCTCGTAACGATGCATACGGAACCGGCTTGGCTGAAGACCTCCAGAAAAACCTTGAGGCAAATGGTGCCAAAGTTGTGATCTCAAAGATCTACGACGAGAAGGCAGTTACATTTGACGCAGAAGTAGATGCAATCAAGGCAGCAGCACCTGATGCGGTCGCAATCATCGGCTTTGAAGAGTCCTCCAAGATCCTCGCCACCATGGTGGAAAAGGGTGTTGGACCAAAGGTCATCAAGGTATACGGATGTGACGGCAACATGGGCAACGGCCTGGGTAAAGCATTCGACGCTGGCGAATAAATAGTCAGTTTTAGAAAACTAAAAGGCCCCGGGTGCGAAAGCACTCGGGGCCTTTTAGTTTCTCAAGTTAACCACCAGTCGAGCGAGACAATGTACCCAAGTACAACTGAATAACTTTAGGGTCTGCCAATAGCTCGCGACCCGTACCTGTGTAGGCATTTGTTCCCTGGTCAAGCACGTATCCCCTGCCAACGACTTGCAGACATCTTCTCGCATTTTGTTCAACCATCAAAATGGCAACACCCGATTCATTAATAGAGCGACATTGAATGAACACTTCATCTTGCAAAGCGGGCGATAACCCTGCGGATGGTTCGTCAAGCAACAACGCCGTTGGGTTCAGCATCAGTGCACGACCCATTGCGACCATCTGGCGTTCTCCGCCAGACAACGAACCAGCACGTTGATTCAGCCGTCCACCAAGTTGAGAAAATAGTGACACCACATACTCGAGTCGCTCTTCTATTAAAGATGGCTTGATGAAACAACCCATCTCAAGATTTTCCTTGACGGAAAGGGTCGTAAATACGTTCCGTGTCTGCGGAACATAACCAACACCTCGGGCGACGAGTTCGTACGGCCTTTTACCAGTGATTTCTTCACCATTTAGCCTTACCGTGCCACTTCGAATATTGACGAGTCCCAAAACTGCCTTGAGCAAGGTTGATTTACCAGCACCGTTAGGTCCAATAATTCCGACAAATTCTCCTGAACCAACCGAAAGATTACAGCCATTCAAAATGTCGACTTCGGGCACATATCCGGCGATTACCTCAGACACCTCGATCACGTTGGTCACGACTGACCTCCAATATCAACCTCGTGATGTGATCCTAAGTATGCATTTACGACTACTGGATTTGAACCAACATTGTCAAAGGTTCCTTCGGCGATGACCTCACCTTGTGCCATTACGATAATCCAATCACTGATTTCTCTCACCATATCCATATCATGCTCAACAAACAGCACGGTTCTTCCTTCATCTCGAAGCCCCTTGATATGTTGAAATAGGCTTTGCTTTAGAACAGGATTGACACCAGCCATTGGTTCGTCAAGCATCACAATTTCTGGTTCAACCATCAATGCTCGTGCCATCTCAAGCAATTTACGTTGTCCCCCAGATAGTGAGCCGGCAAGCTCGTCCCGCATGTGCCCGAGATTGAATCTCTCCAAAAGGTTCTCTGCTTTTTTTGTATTTTCTAGTTCTTGCGATGCCCACAAGGGGCGCAGGATTCCGCGCCATGCACTTTCCCCCAGTTGACCACGAGCGCCAAGTCTCATGTTGTCGATGATTGTCATCCGCGACAATGCTTTTGTGAGCTGAAAGGTTCTTACCATTCCGCGCCTCGCGACCTTATATGCCGAGACGCCAGCAAGAGAGGAGCCGTTGAACTCCCAGTCCCCACTGTCAGGTTCATCAAAACCAGTCAGTACATTAAAAAATGTAGTTTTCCCAGCACCATTTGGTCCGATGAGTGCCGTTATGCAGTTTCGTGGAATTTCAAGATGTGCGACATTGACGGCGACTAGCCCACCAAATGAACGTGTGACATTGTCAACGACCAAAATCGCATCAGGCTTGCTTGAGCCGGGAACAGATTCAAACGATTTTGATTTTGCGTCAATGGACATCAAAGGCCTGCTCTCGCTTATCACCAAATATTCCTTGAGGTCTAAAAACGACCAGAGCTGCCAACGCAAAACCGGCAAGCATAAATCGCAACTGGGCATAATTATTCTGATCGATCAACCATGTTGGCAGAACCGGAGTGGGGTCGGTTGGGGTTGTTTTCGTGGCTTGCTGTAAGGCAATATCAACAAACTGGATAATAAACAAAAAAATAACCGTACCAATTATGGGCCCCTTCACCCTGGCGACTCCACCCAAAATAATAATGGTGTAGGCAAAAAAGGTGAATGTCGTGGCAAAGTCCCCTGGTTGTGAGGACTGCTTGTCAAGTACCAACCACATGCCACCAATGGCTCCGATAACACCGCCAATCATAAGGCTCTGCAATTTGTAGGCAAAAACATTTTTCCCCAAACTGCGAGCCGCGTCCTCGTCCTCGCGAATACTGCGCAACACTCTGCCCCAAGGACTACGCATCAACAAATACACGAGCGTCGCAACAATCAGCAACAAAACCCAGCCACTAACCAAGAGCCACAATCTATACCCATCAATTTTTTGCTTCCAGAGCCAAATTCCCTGCTGCGGGAAAGGATTCAGTTTCTCCATGAAACCTGTAAAACCCTGGAGGCCGTCATTCCCGCCAGTAAGCCAGGTGAAGCGAACAGAGTTGAGACACAAGCGAATAATTTCTGCGATTGCAATTGTCACAACAGCCAAATAATCAGGACGTAATCGCAATGTTGCAAAACCCAGCATCAGTGCAAGAGCGACCGCTGACACGATGACCAGTAATACTGCAAACGGCCAGGGCCAATCAAACCTACTGATTGGAATACTTAAGCTATATGCACCAATCGCAGCAAAACCTGCTTGTCCAAAGTTGAGAAGACCTGTATATCCGAAATGAACGTTAAGACCCGTAGCAACAAGCATGTAAGCAATTGCGTTGGCGCTGATCGCTGTATACACCGAATTTGAGAAAATTAGTCCCCAATTCATCCAACGCGCTCCTTTTTGCCCAAAATGCCCTCTGGTCTAACCAGCAAAACAACCACGAGGGCGATCAGGGCTCCGAGCGCCTTAAGTTCTACAACACTCGGGAAAACCCAAGTCCAGAGTTGTGTAAACATGCCAATTACAAACGAGCCAACAAGTGCCCCAAAGGGATTACCCAAACCACCGATGGTGAATGCTGCAAACAGCAGCAGCAAAATCACGTTTCCCATATCCCATTGCACTCCCGTTGAGGCACCATTCATTACACCGCCAAGACCTGCCAAAGCGCCACCCAATATCCATACGAGTAAAATCACGCGGTCCGTATTGATTCCGGTTGCGGAGGCTAAATCTGGATTATCCGAAACAGCACGAATTGCTTTACCAAAACGCGCATACAACAAAAATAATGAAAAACCAACAACGACAATCAGCGCAATAACCATGATTGCGATATCGCGCGGAGTTATCCCAAAAGGGCCAAAATCAATTTCAGGATCGCCAACATATTGCGCGTAGCGGCGGTTGCGTCCACCAAGCAGAAAGAGCAAAACATACCTTATGCCGATAGCCATTCCGATGGAGACAATCATCATTGATGTCAAACTTGTTCCACGGCGACGCAGTGGTCTCCACAATCTCAACTCAAATGCCCCGCCCATCAATGCGGCACCCACAATCCCGAATGGTGCCGCCAACAATAATGGCCATTGCGGACCGTTTTGATTGAACCAAAAAGCCACCATTGCACCGACTGTAATTATCTCGCTGTGTGCAAAATTTGTGAGACCAGTTGTGCCGAATATGAGCGCCAGCCCAATCGAACAAATCGCCAAAATTAAACTTATTCTGATGCCTCCGACTAGTACTTGGGGTAATTGCTCCCATCGCCCCTCCGCTACTCGGGCGTCATTCCCAACAAAAAAAGAGACTGATTTTCCGCTGCCCACAGAGACGCCGGAACTAAAATCTATGCTCAGGCTAGTTTTTGAGTCAGCCCCAACCGCCACTCCTTTGGGGAGCGTTGAAACATCAAAAGAAACCTCGTACTTCCCGACCGGGGGAACCCCAAGTACGGCGATGCCCTTGGCATCCGTCACTCCAACTGCTGAACCAGCGGCGCCTTCGACCCTAACTTTTACCCCAGCGACGGGGATTTTTTCTTGAACTTTGCTGCCTGCGACCCGCTCCGCGATCAAAATAGTGATTGCGCTGTCTTCCTCGTCAGCGGCATGAGCAAGCGGTGACCACAACACAAAACCCAGTGCAAAGAATACGCCCAAAAAAGTAACAGCCTTACTTAATGAACTCTTCACGTTTTGCCTCTCATTCCCCAGACATCCTGCTCCAACACTAGTGCGCCGTGCCTTGGGTCTCCCAAGATCAACGGCGGGTTGGACGAGCACATTCTGACACTTTTGGTCGCTCCCAGCGCTTCTGACTAATCGGCGCCCTCTGCAACACTCAGTACTGTAGACATATCAATGCCAACTCGCCCTGAACCAGCAACAATGGTTACCGAACGAATATTTGCAGTACAGATTGCCGGCACAACATAAGTGTCTGTAACCCCAAGTCCTGAATGTTGCCCAATCCACATTGCACCAGCAGATGTTGTGACGCCCGGAAAGAAAAACATGCCTGTAAAAGTTGCAAACGAGACATCTTGACCGTCAATTGTCAACACCAGATGACCACCCGTCTTCATTGAAACAACAACGTTATGATCACCAATTGCCAATGCATCAACTGATTGCATGTGGCATTGATGCGTGCCATGCACGACATCAACATGCACAACACCTGCAACTATGTGCACGACCCATCCTCCTTGATGGTCACCGCACGCAGCAACAACGCCCACCTCCTGATTTGTTGAACACTGCACATCTGCGTGAAGGGAGAAACTGCCAAACATTGCCGGCACTCGGCCGGCGGCGATAGGTCTGTCACTTGGCCGATAGGTCATGACGCGTGGAAGCGGATATTCACCGGGGTGGGGTGGATATCCAGCAGACGGATCAAAAAGTGGAAAAACGTTGTTGCGTCGGGCTTCAGATAACCATGCATCTTCAAGTAGCCCAACCAACTCACAATTGTCGGACGCAACGTCGGTTGATTCTGAGAAGTCTTTCTCGAGGTTAAACAACTGCCATTCGTCACTCTCGTATGAGTGACTTCCGATGATGTGTGCCCGCTCATTAAACAATGGGGAAACGAAATTCGTGGTCGCTTTCCAGCCGTCTTTGTAGATTGATCGGGATCCGTGCATCTCGAAATACTGAAGTGTTCGATGCTCAGGTGATTGCGAATTAGTGAATGTTGCTGCTGCACTGATTCCGTCAACATGCTGTTGGGCAACACCGTCAACATTGTCTGGCATGTCAAGGCCGATTGCTGCGAGCAGAGTGGGGGCAATATCAACAGCATGCATGAATTGTGATCGAATTGCACCAACATCTGAGATGCGTTGTGGCCACCGCACAATGAGTGGCGCCCGAACACCACCCAGCCATGAATACCGTTTCCATAACTGAAAAGGTGAATTGCCAGCCCACGCCCAACCGAATGGATAGTGGTTTGTGTGTAACGGACCGCCGATTTCGTCAATGCTTTCGAGGGCGTCCTGGACCGAAGCAAAATCACCCAACCAAGATGCTGCTTCATTGAGTGTTCCGTGCACCCCACCTTCACTACTCGCACCATTGTCACTCATCAACAACACGATCGTATTCTCACTCAAATTGTTGTCATCGAGATATTGCAGGATGCGACCAATTTGAGCATCTGTGTGACTGACAAAACCTGCAAAAACTTCCATGTAACGCGCGAACAAGCGATGCTCATCTTCTGACAATGCTCCCCACTTCTGAACCCATGATGGACGAGGAGTCAGGATTGTGTCGTTGGGAATTACTCCAAGTTCAAGTTGTCGCATAAATGTTTGCTCACGCAGTGACTCCCACCCGTCATCAAATGCACCGCGATAGGGCGTTATCCAATCTGGTGGGACATGATGTGGAGCGTGTGCAGCCCCGGTTGCGAACCAACATAGAAAAGGTTTGTTCGGGGCACCATATTGTTGATCACGCATCATCGCAATTGCGTTGTCGACTAAGTCCTCTGTGAGGTGATATCCCTGGGCAACAGTGCGCGGTTGTGCAGTCGGAGTATTGTCTCGCACAAGTTCTGGTGACCAGTGATTGGTTTCGGCACCAAGAAATCCGTAATAGCGCTCAAAGCCCTGCCCAATTGGCCAACGATCAAAGGGACCCGCACTGGAATACTCTGCTTGAGGTGTGAGATGCCATTTGCCTACCGCCATCGTGTTATAGCCATTGTCACGCAATATTCGTGGTAGCAGAGCGGCAGTTTTTGGTAGACGTCCGTGGTACCCGGGTAACGCAAAGGATGTTTCTTGGGTGGCTCCGATACCAACTGCATGATGATTTCGGCCAGTCAGCAATGCTGCACGCGTTGACGAACAGATTGAAGTCACATGAAAACGGTTGTACCGCAAACCTTGGCTCGCCAGCCGATCAATATGGGGTGTATTTATCAGCCCACCAAAACAACCCAGTTGCCCGAATCCAACATCGTCGAGCAGGATAACCACGACATTTGGTGCCCCCTCTGGCGCTCTGGGGTACGCGACAATGTGCGGAGAAACTGGCGGTGTTTTCACGACCCCATCGTAGGGCGCGTGCCCGCCACGGTGGTGCGGTGCAACTCCCGACGGAAACCGGCATAGTCATTGAGTGCGTAATGCTGTGCCGAGCGATTATCCCAAATCGCTAAATCTCCCACGCTCCAGCGATGACGACACGTAAAACGGGCCTCTGTTGTGTGGGAATATAGCCACTCCAACGTTGACGCAGCGACAGAATCTTGGAGTCCATCAATATCTCGAACGTATGCACGGTTGTAGAACAGTATTTTTCGACCAGTTTCGGGATGCACACAGACGAGTGGGTGATGCTCGGTCTCGTCTGCTGAATCATCGCACACAATCGTCATGCTTGATAAGCCCGAGTGCAGTGGTTGCATTTTTTTCGAATACGCATCACGCGCCGTATGCACCGCGGTCAAAGCCTCAAATTGCTCACGACGATCTTGGTCAAGACTGTTGTATGCCGCCACGAGAGATGACCACAAAGTGTCACCACCATACGGTGGAATATCTATCGCATACAACATCGTAAATGCAGGTGGCGCGGTCTGAAAAGAAAAATCACTGTGCCAGGAACCACCAAAATTGAATGCATTGCCATCAATTGCTTCTTTAAGAACACGAATTACATTTGGATGCTCCGGACTCGACTCAATAAAGGGCACTTCTCCTGGCTCACCCCACCGCAGGGAGAAGTCGGCCTGCTGTTTGGCTGTCAGGGACTGAGCAGGAATAACGACAACAAGGTGCTCACAAACTAAGCCTCGCAGTTCTTGAATTTCTGAGTCTGAAAGTGTCTTGATGTCAGAGATCAACACCCGTGCACCTAGCACACCTGTCATTGGCAGTACTTCCATATAGGCACACTATTGCCAAATGTGACAACATCAAGAAGTGGGATTTCGCGATGGAGACGGTTGGGTATTTTGCCGTCAGTGCAACAACCGCCATTGGGGACTCCACGGCGCAGCGGGACTCCTTGTCGTGCGCAAAGATACGCCTGAGCCTGTGGTGCTGCTGCAACTCAGAGCGCCCTGGACTCATGGCGGAGGTACATGGGCGTTGCCAGGCGGGGCACTCGACTCTCATGAAGACTCAGTCGCCGCGGCCGCTCGCGAAGCCCATGAAGAAGCAGGCATTGAACCTCATCACCTAGAAATCAAGGCGATATTTTCTGATGACCACGGAGACTGGAAATATGACACCGTGATAGCGCACACCTACAGCGATGCAGGGGCCTACTTGTCAAATGCCGAGTCAGAGGATTTGCAATGGGTACTTATTACCGATGTTCAAAAATATGAATTGCATCCAGGTCTTGCGGCGGCTTGGCCGGCGTTACAACAAGCGGTGTCTGACACCTTCAAATAATGGCTTCACCCGTAGTGTGTGTATATGGAATATCGGTATCTGGGTAATAGTGGTTTCAAAGTCTCAGCTGTTAGTTACGGCAACTGGATAACTCACGGGAGCCAAGTCGAAGAAGATCTCGCAAAAGTCTGCGTGCAACGTGCACTGGATCTTGGAATTACAACATTTGACACTGCAGATGCCTATGCAGCAACTCGGGCAGAGGGCGTTCTGGGTCGTGCTCTTGGCGAGGTACGCCGAAGTTCTGTTGAGATTTGCACCAAAGTATTTTTCCCAACGGGCAAAAGTTCAAATAACAGAGGTCTCTCGCGCAAGCACATTTTAGAATCAATTGACGGCTCACTCCGTCGTCTCGGAACGGACTACGTCGATCTCTATCAGGCCCACCGTTTTGATATGGAGACTCCCCTTGAGGAAACAATGCTTGCTTTTTCTGACATTGTTCGGCAAGGAAAAGTTCTCTACATCGGCGTTTCTGAATGGACAGCAGACGAGATTTCTCGTGGCGCCGCACTCGCCCGCGAACTGCATGTGCCATTCATTTCCAATCAGCCTCAGTATTCGATGCTCTGGAGAGTCATTGAAGACCAGGTGGTTCCGACTTGCCAACAAGAAGGGCTTGGTCAGATTGTGTGGTCTCCACTTGCCCAAGGAGTACTCACTGGCAAGTACCTTCCTGGGAAACCGCCCCCAGATGGTTCGCGTGCCACGGACGAACTCAGTGGCAAAAATTTCATTAAACGTTGGCTCAACGATGCAACCTTGACAAAGGTCCAAGTAATAAAACCGATCGCCGATCAGGCTGGACTCACCATGGCACAACTTGGAGTGGCGTGGGTTTTGCAAAATAAAAATGTTGCATCAGCAATTGTCGGAGCGACTCGACCAGAACAACTCGATGACAATGTCAAGGCGGCAGGAATAGTCCTTGAGCCCGCAATAATGGATGCTATTGACTCCATTTTGGATGGTTTCATTGAACGAGATCCAGCAAAAACTGTTTCACCTGCGACGCGTCCTTAAAAGTTTATGAAAACTCATCGGATTATTCCGATTTTGCAGGCTGGTGTCGGCTTGAGCGCGATGAGCTACGGCGTTATGTTTACCGTTTTAGATGATTTCCGTGATAGGTATGGCATCTCGGAGACAAAACTGGGCCTGCTCGTGGCTGCAGGATTTTTCACGTCATTTTTGTCCCAAATTTTGATCGCTCCGCTCGCCGACCATGGATATGCCAGGCGACTAGTCACTCTGGGTTTTTCATTTGAAGCCATTGGGGCATTTGCCATGGCCTTCGGAACTAGTTTTGAAATTTTACTTGGAGCCCGCGTGTTGATGGGGTTTGGAGCCGGCATGGCACTGCCAGCGATAAGGCGCATCGTAATCTTGTCCGACCGAGAAAACATGGGGCGCAACCTTGGGCGTGTGTTGTCAGTTGAAGTTGCCGGATTTGCAATGGGTCCAGTTCTCTCCGCACTTACGGCAGACACATTCGGGATTGCTACACCTTTTGTGATTGTCGGTTGCTCAATGCTGGCGGCAGGACTTATCTCTTGCACGCTGCAAATTGAGGAAACAGCCCAAGAAGATCGCGCCGATGAGCATTTGGCTTTTGACTTGCTTAAGGTACCGGCATTGGCAGGTGCAGTCGTCATCGGGCTCGCACTCTTTATCATGATCGGCACATTTGATGTGGTGTGGACTCTGGTGATGAAAGACCTTGGATCTTCAACATGGATGGCAAACCTTGGGATTACATTATTTGCACTACCTCTGATCGTATTGGGGCCAATCGGTGGCAA
The DNA here is from genome assembly GCA_005790505.1 of Actinomycetota bacterium. GTDB lineage: Bacteria > Actinomycetota > Acidimicrobiia > Acidimicrobiales > Ilumatobacteraceae > UBA2093. The sequence continues at coordinate 140,744 of SXUP01000042.1, read as the reverse complement.
ACTTACGCACCGCATCGGTCCGTTTGTTGCCGCATCTACTGGTCTCTTACTCGGGTCTGTCTGTATGTTGTTGTACGGCAACTTGCCAATCGCGTGGATGTTGTTGTCGGTCGGAATCATGCACGGAATAATTGACGGACTAACTGTCACTGGAACTGGCATGGCAGTGGGCCTCGTTGCTCCACCAGCGCGTTTGGCTAGTGCTCAAGGTTTACTTGGTGGACTTCAAACTCTTGCCGGCGGAATAGCCGCATCTGTAGCGGGATTTACATATGAAACATTTGGCCGACGAACAACGTACGCAGTTACTGCGTTTGTAATGGTGGCACTTGTAGCGGCAGGTTACCTCCTCGCCAGAAAAAGTTTTCGAATCAAAGACACCGATGACATGAATGAAGAGTTTCATGGAGCGGTCTGACTGGCTTCTACTGATCATTCCAGGCATCATCTGGGGTGCAAGTTTCTACTTGATTGCCGAAGCCCTTGATGCTTTTGATCCAGCCCTCATTACCCCACTACGAATTCTGTTCGGTGGGGCAGTCTTGATTGCGATACCTGCGGCTCGCAAGCCAATCCTGCGGGTTGATTACCCTCTTATTGCTCTCCTTGCATTGTTGTGGATGGTTATCCCCCTCAGTCTGTTTCCGTTCGCAGAACAGCGGGTCTCAACGAGCGTGACTGGAATGCTCAATGGAGCGACTCCATTATTTGTCGCCACGGTTGCCTCAATCGTCGTTCGTCATTTGCCAACAAGAAGACAACTACTTGGGCTTGGCATTGGCTTTGTCGGTGTCCTATGTATTGCAATCCCGACGGCTGGCAAGGGTGGGTCCAGCGCAGTTGGGGTTGGCATGGTTTTGTTGGCAATCGTGTGTTACGGATTTGCACTAAATATTGCAGTCCCGCTGCAGCAACGAAATGGTGCTCTTCCAGTCGTGCTGCGTGCCCAAATAATTGCATTGATTGTGACCGCACCATTCGGCATTGCTTCTGTTCCGCGCAGTACTTTTGCCTGGCATTCCTTTGTTGCAGTGCTCGCACTTGGGATTCTTGGAACTGGTCTTGCTTATGCGGCAGCAGTAACGCTTGCAGGCCGAGTCGGCAGCACTCGCGCTTCTGTAACCACCTACATCATCCCCGTCGTGTCTCTTGGACTTGGTGTGGCTCTGCTAGATGAGTCCGTCGCCGTGCTCTCAGTCGTCGGATGTGCCTTTGCTCTCGCTGGCGCCTATGTCACTAATCGAACACCTCGCTCTGACTAGCGCAGCGGAAGTAATCCTGCCTCCAGAATTGCTTTGCTCAACGGGCGACCAAGTTCGCGAATTTTCTCGCACACTTTTTCACCAAATGCGGCATAGGGAGCCGTTGCCAATGCATCTGTTGTGGCCTCAATGCGCTTACGTTGCTCATTTCCGGCAGGGGTGAAAGCGAGATCACCACTTTTGGTCACTAATCCCCGACCACGCATGCCATCAATTGCGCTGCGCCACTCCTCGTCGCTCCAACTTCGAGACGATGTAAGGGCTTGGGCAGGCACCTCACCCGACGCAGCGTGCGAAACAAGTGCCTCAATTCCGCTCAACCCCTCTGTAGTTAGCGCCGCAATGTGTCCGTCACCACGAAACTCCCGCAGCAATGTTTGAGCATGCCACAGCACGAGGTGGGGCTGATCTGGCCATGGTACCGATGAGTGACCGGCAAATAGTGGTCGCCCTTCTGGTTTTTCACAGGCAACTTCTGCGATTCGTCGCAAAAGAGAAGCCAACTCATGCACTTCTGATGAGCAGACAACGTCATCTCCCCAGGCGCGACGCAGCGCCGCATCCACTGCTCTGAAACGAACTTTAGTGAACTCTGAGGGTGGCGCAATTTCCCATGCACCAACCATGGCGGCACGCACAAGGGCTGGATTAAAATTATAAAAAGTGCTGATAACTACGTCAGCATTTACTGCACCCATCGGGGCTGCGCGCGATGCAAAGTATCCAGTCCGTTGCAATGTAACACCGAGATGCATATATTCTGCCTCTGCTTCTGGAACAAAATAAATCATCCCATGAATCGGCTCAAGTGTTCTCCATGTTTTACGAGCGATTAAAGATTCCATCAAGACATGAATCCACCGTCAGCAACAAACTCTGAACCGGTGGAATAAGAACTGTCCTCACACGCCAAATACAACGCCAATCGTGCAATCTCAATTGGGTCTGCTTCGCGACCCATTGGAATTCGTTGTCGCACCGCATCGCGCACTCCATCGCCGGCTTGCTCGAAAGTTTGAAGCATTGCCGTGTCAATAATTCCGGGATGGATGCTATTCACTCGAACCCCAAATGCCGCAAGTTCTTTAGCGACAGATTTTGTCATGCCACGAACAGCCCATTTGCTAGCGCCATAAGCAATAAACCCGGGGCTAGCAGTCATACCCGCAACAGACGATATGTTGACAATTGATCCTGTTTTGCGGCTTGCCATATGGGTTGCCACTGCCTGCATCCCCAAAAAAACACCTGTTTGATTTATTGAAATTGTGTGGTTCCACTGCTCCAGAGTTGTATCGACAATTCCACCATATTCAAAAATCCCAGCATTGTTTACCAGCACGTCAACATGACCAAAAATCTCAACAGTTGCCGCGACTATCGCCGCCCAATTATCTTTATTAGTCACATCGTGATGCATGAAGACGCAGGCGGATCCATCTGGAGAAATTTCTTTTGCTTTTAGCTTTCCGTCTTCGTCTAAGACATCAGTGATCACGACTTTTGCGCCTTCACTTACAAATAGAGCCGCTTCGGCCGCACCCATACCTCGTGCACCACCGCTGATGATGGCTACCTTGCCTGATAACTTGTTATTTCCCATTTGCTATTTATACTCCATGCCAGCACATCTCAAGAAAACGCAAACGAATAAGTACATCATTGGTGATAGTTCGGGGCCTCATGGGTGATCGTTACATCGTGTGGGTGGCTTTCTTCCCGACCAGCCGTTGTTACTCGCATAAAACGTGCCTTTTGAGCGAGTTGAGGCAATGAAGACGCCCCAACATATCCCATTCCAGATCGCAAACCGCCAATTAGTTGATACACGACATCACCGAGCGAACCAGAATAGGCGACCCGACCTTCGATGCCTTCGGGGACAAGTTTTTGGCGACTGGTGTCACCTTGACCCGTACCGTATCGATCAGCACCTAGACCCTGCATCGCCCCGATTGAACCCATTCCACGGTAAGTCTTGTAGCGCCGACCCTCAAACAATTCAAGGTCGCCTGGTGCTTCATCGGTGCCTGCCAACAAACTTCCAAGCATCACCACTTGTGCACCGGCGGCAAATGCTTTTACGAGGTCGCCTGAATAGGTGATACCCCCGTCTGCGATTATCGGTATTCCATGTTGCGCGGCACGTTGCGCCGTAAACCACACTGCCGACAATTGAGGCATGCCTGCGCCAGCAATGACTCGGGTTGTGCAAATAGAACCAGCACCAACACCCACCTTGATTCCATCAACTCCAACCTCGACCAATGCATCAACACCTTCTTCTGTCACTACATTCCCAGCAATCACCGCCAGATCGGGCCACGCATTTTTTATACGAGTCACAGCGGTCAAAACCCCTTGAGTATGCCCGTGGGCAGTATCTACCACCACGACATCAACACCAGCTGCCACAAGAGCACTGACGCGCTGTTCTAGATCTGAGCCAACTCCGACTGCCGCTCCGACGCGAAGACGACCAGCCGAGTCCCGTGTGGCGGTTGGATAATCCTTGCTCTTCATGATGTCTTTGACCGTGATGAGTCCCATCAATCGTCCCGCTTCATCCACAAGGGGAAGTTTTTCAATTCGGTGTTTTTGCAAGATGGCGCGCGCGTCAAACAGCGAGGTCCCGACCTTTGCAGTCACCAATGGCGCACTTGTCATGAAATCACAGACAGGTCGCGTGTAGTCGGATGGCTCGCAAAAACGAACATCACGATTTGTCAAAATTCCAAGCAGGACTCCGTCTTCGTCTGTGATCGGGACGCCCGAGAAGTGATACCGATTCATCAGTGTTTCGGCATCCGCCAACGTTGCAGTGATTGGCAAAGTGACCGGATCTGTAATCATCCCCGACTGTGAACGCTTCACGCGCTGGACATGGCTTTCTTGTTCTTCGATTGTCATGTTGCGATGTAAAACACCGAGTCCACCGACTCGAGCCAACGCAATAGCCATTGGCGCCTCCGTGACTTTATCCATCGCTGCTGACACAATCGGCAGCTCCAGAGAAATACCGCCAGCCAACTGCGTCGCCACGTTGACTTTGTCTGGCAAAGTATCACTGAAACCTGGCACAAGCACGACGTCGTCAAAAGTCAATCCTTCAAGCGGTGTAAAAAGTTGGTGATTCAATGGATTCATTGCGATATCTCCTTGGATTGCAATAAAGTCTGCTGGCGGCATAACGCTCCGATTGTCTGAACAAGCAATTCGTGCTCTTGCTGATGCATGCGTTCTGAAAAAGTTTCAAGGGTGTCGTCAGCATGAATTGGTACTATCGCGCTGCCCAATACTGGACCAGTGTCAACACCTTCGTCTGGCACAAGATGTACAGTTACTCCGCTATGGGTTCGCCAGTTATCGCGTGACTCAGCGAATGCCCGCTCAATTGCCCTCGTTCCGAACAGTTCGCCAGGTAGGGCGGGGTGAAGGTTGACTACTCGTTGCGGAAAGTGCGCGAGAAACTCCATTGACAAGACTCTCATAAACCCCGCAAGAATCACGAAGTCCGGCGTGAACCCGAGAGCAATGTCTACGAGTCGGCGATCATATTGCCGACGGTCCTCTTCTGATTTTGGGGTCACTACGACCGTCGCCACATTGGCTTTTGTTGCGCGGGCTAGGGCATGAATGTCTGCTTTATTGCTGATTACTCCGACAACATCAGCAGTCAGCCATCCGTCAGCACAAGCATCCAAGATTGCCTGCAGGTTTGAGCCGTTACCTGACACCATGACCAATAATCGTGTCCGATCAATCATTGCAGGATCACTTCATCTGCGGCCCCAACACTTGAGCACAACTCCCCAATCAACCAACTTTCTTCGGCGATCATCTCTTGAATGGTCGTCGCATCCCGGGCTCCAACTATCAAGACCATTCCGACCCCCATATTGAGCGTTCGATACAACTCATCAGTGCCAAGTGATGTCAATTGCTCAACAAGAGCGAACAACGGTGGTGTCGGCCATGAGCCCAGTACAACCCTGGCGCTCACTCCTCGGGGCAATACGCGTGGAATGTTCTCAATTAGTCCGCCACCAGTTATGTGCACGAGGGCCTTGAGTCGCGTGTCTGTCAAGAGAGGTGCGAGAAGTTGCAAGTAACTGCGATGTGGTTCAAGCAATGCATCAATTAGTGGGCGAGTGAGTGGTGGAGGTGCAACTTCAAGCGGGAGCCACTCAAAAATTTTTCGCAACAATGAATACCCGTTCGTGTGTGGCCCACTTGATGCAAGACCAATCAACACATCGCCTGGTGCTATGCCGTTGCGTGGCAACAACTGATCCCGTTCAACGACTCCGACAAGTGTGCCGGCGATATCAAACGCACCAGGCACATAGACGCCTGGCATCTCAGCAGTTTCACCGCCGAGCAGGACACACCCTGAATCAGCACATGCCGCTGACATACCAGCAACTACTTCGGCCACTAGCTCGGCTTTGATGCGAGATGACGCCAAATAATCGAGAAAAAACATTGGCTTGGCCCCCTGCACCAAGACGTCGTTAATGCAGTGATTAACAATGTCGTGACCAGTCCCGCGCACCCGACCAGTTCGTGAAGCCAATTCGACCTTGGTTCCGACTCCATCAGTTGATGCCACTAAAACCGGATGGTCAAATTCTTTTAGAAACGACACGTCGAGTGCCCCACCGAATGCGCCAACGCCACGCAGGACTTTGTCCGTTGATGTGGAAGCGACACTCTCTTTGAGCAATTCGACAGCTCTGTTGCCCTCATCAATGTCAACACCAGTTGAAGAATAAGACGTCAACGATGCAGCTGGTGCACGCCATCCGATGTCGCGTCGAAAATAAGAGCCTGCAAAAGAGATCCTCTCTGCTCGTTTGTAGGCGTAGTCACGCGCCACGCCAAGAGTTGCGCCAACGCCAACCACCGTCACCACCCGCCCAGAACTCGTCACTATATTTGCTTCACGACACTCTGTCCCACCGTGAAAAACGTTGGTCTGCAGTTCTTCAATTCCTAATCCAGTAATGACATCACCCAGCCTCGGATCAGATGGATAATTCGCCGTCACCAACACCACGGCAAGGGCGCTTGCCGACTTCAATTTGACAGAAATACCCCTCAATGTTCCGGCAACACATGCCAGGACAATCTCAATGAGGTCCGTGTTTAGCAAGGACAACAACACCTGCGCTTCAGGATCACCAAATCGACAGTTGTACTCAAGCAGTCGTGGTCCGTCGGGAGTCAACATCAGACCTGCATAGAGGACGCCTTTATATGGCGTTCCTTGGGCGACAAAGTAATCAAGTACAGGCTGAATAAATGTGGCACATAATTCAGCAGAAGAATAAGGCGTTTCGACGGGAGCATAGGCCCCCATTCCCCCCGTGTTAAGACCAAGATCACCCTCTGCAATGCGCTTGTGGTCTTGGGCGATGGGCAACAAGACAGCATCTGTTCCGTCGCACATTGCGATCAATGACACTTCTGGTCCGCGCAGACACTCCTCTATGACAACTTCTCCGATTGCACATGCACCTGCAATCGCCATCTCTGTCTCTTTCGCAGAGACAGGCACCACGACACCCTTGCCACCCGCTAAGCCAGATTGCTTGACAACTACTTTCGTATCGAGAGTTTTCCACCAATGCATCGCTTCATTCACTTGACCTTTGGCAAATGCTCCATATCGCGGTGACGGGATACCGAGTTCGTCAGCCAACAACCGCGTGAACGCCTTGGACGATTCTAGTTGTGCAAGTTTTTGGGTAGGACCAAACGCCCTGATATCAACAGCCAAGAGCGCATCAACTACGCCAGCAGCCAGCGCAGCCTCTGGACCAACCAAAACAAGATCAACATGCTCTGCTTTGCACAGAGCAACGACGCCTTGAACGTCGTCTGCGGAAATATTAAATCGCTCGCCTGGCATTCCGGCGTTGCCGGGCGCAACCAACAAGCGAGCGCAACGTAGTGATTGCTTGGCACACAAAGCCATTGCATGTTCGCGACCACCACTGCCGAGCACCAAAATCGTGAGCGGCTCGTTAGCCGTCACGCCAACACCTGTTCAAAGGAGTCTTTGCGTCTTGGTGCTTGCACAGGCACTGGATAGATGCCAGTAAAGCACGCATTGCAGTAGCCATCTTGGCGACCAACTGCTGACATCATTCCGTCTAGTGACAAAAACGCAAGCGAATCAGCATTAACGACTTTGCGCAACTCTTCAAGATTGAGTCGTGCTGCAATGAGATCGTCATCGTGGCCCATGTCGACTCCAAAGTGACAGGGATGTTTGATGGGTGGACTCGTAATGCGTAAGTGAACCTCAGTTGCACCTGCCTCTCGTAATAACTGAACAAGTGGACCAGCAGTTGTACCCCGCACAAGCGAATCATCGATCAAAATCACTCGGCGCCCAGTGAGGTTCTCGGCAAGTGCGTTAAATTTCATTGCTACTCCACGCTCTCGCATGAGTGTCGTTGGTTCAATAAATGTTCGACCAATGTAGCGATTCTTGATTAAGCCATCATTGTACGGAATTCCACTTTGCCGTGAATAACCAACCGCCGCAGGAATAGATGAGTCTGGAACCGGAACAACGACATCTGCATCTACTGCAGATTCACGAGCGAGTTGTTCTCCCATGCGCTGGCGTACTCCGTGCACACTGAGACCATCCCATTGCGAATCGGGTCGAGAGAAATATACAAACTCAAATGTACACCGAGCCGATTGAACAGACGGCACAAGCGCTTGCCGACGACTCATCTCCGAACCACGCAATGTAATAATTTCCCCTGGCGCAACTTCAGACATTTCCTTACAACCCAGTGTGCTTAATGCGCATGTCTCCGACGCAACCGCATACCCACCATCTGGCAAACGACCCACCGACAATGGCCTGAATCCCCATGGGTCACGCACGGCAATGACGCGATCTTCAGCCAGAATTACAAGTGAGTACGCTCCTGTCCACGATGACAACATGCGTGCTAGTCGGTCTTCCCATGTCTGTCCACCCGCTGACGCCAACATCAAAGTCATCACTTCAGTGTCTGAAGATGCGGTGAGCCCGAATCCACGCGCAAGTAGTTCTGCTCGTAACTCATGCGCATTGACAAGGTTGCCATTGTGCGCAACGGCAAGTGGTCCGTGCACTGTTTCTACTAAGAATGGTTGTGCATTGCGCGATCCAGAACCACCCGTAGTGGAATACCGCGTATGTCCAATGCCGTGTTGTCCGCGCAGTGGGGCGAGTGTGGCTGGAGTAAAAACATGGCTTACCAAACCATCGTCTTTGTGAATCCGTGCCTGAGAACCGTCTGACACTGCTATGCCGGCAGCCTCTTGACCACGATGTTGAAGAGCAAATAAACCAAAAAAAACCATCTGTGCTACGTCGTCTGACGGTGCAGAGATACCAACTACCCCACATTCTTCATGAAGACGATCTGCCATCAGATCAGAAAATTTGTGCTCACCCATGATTGCTCTTGGCGTCTGCAGAAATCACACGATTGCGCTGCTCTGCTTGAAATTCCCCAACTTTTTTGGCCACATCTGGGTTGTTTATCGCCATTATTTTGGCCGCGAACAGTGCTGCGTTTATCGGCTCAAGCACGACTGCACAACCAACGCCAGGGGGCATTCTCAAACTGCTCCAAATATCTATTTCATCTCCGGGAGGTGGACACGCAATAACAGGCGCCCCAACTTGGGGATCCGTGAACCCAGACAGTGCATTTGAGCGACCAGCAACAGTAATGAATACCTTGGGTCGCAATTCAGCGTCGTGGCTACGCACAATCTGCAGGACATGTTCTGGTGTTCGATGTGCGGAGCCCACCCGAGTTATTACCTCAAATCCAAAATTTTCTGCGGCACTTGCGATCTTGGCTGAGTGTTCAGCATCTGCTGGAGATCCCATTAATATGATGACAAGTGGTTTCATAGTATTCCTGACTGTTGAAGTTGATGATTTAGGCGATCCTGCACCGGATACTCGCCATACTCGAACGAATCACCAGTTAGTCGTGTATAGGCGGCAACATAACGGTCCGTTGTTGTGGCAATTACCGATGCATCAAGCACTGGCGGATCGCCGTCACCGCGATAGCCCACTGCGTCAAGAGCAAGCCGCACTGGTTCTTTGTCGAGACTCTCTGGTTCGACACCCGCATCAAGACGATTTTGATATGACGACAGTTCCCAAAACCGCGAAGAATCTGGAGTGTGCATTTCATCAATCAGCATCACGGAGCCATCTGCCGCTATTCCGAACTCATATTTTGTGTCGGCAAGCAGTAAACCTGCACGCTTGGCGACATCTTGTCCATGCGCAAATAGTGCAAGCGCGGCCTCCTGAACAATGTTCCAGACACTGGGATCAACAAGCCCCCGTTCGGTGACTTCTGCACACGTCAACGGTTCGTCGTGTGCCCCAGCATCACCTTTTGTTGTTGGCGTGATGATTGCATGTGGCAACAGCGTGTTCTTACCGAGTCCGTCAGGAAATTCGTAGCCATAAATATTGCGAGCACCTTGGTCGTACTGGCGCCACAGAGACGTCGATGTTGAACCTGTAATCACACCACGTACGACAACCTCAACTGGCAAGGGCTGTGCGGCATGACCAATCGTCGCATTTGGATCAGGACAACTAATAAAATGGTTGTTGATGATACTGCGAGTCTGCATAAACCACCATGCTGCTAATTGATTGAGAACTTGACCCTTATATGGAACATTGGCGACGATGCGATCAAATGCCGACAGACGGTCGGTGGTCACGAACAAACGCCGAGTCTCTGGCAGCGCATAAGACACTCGCACTTTGCCAGCCCGACGATCCGGGAGAGGCAACGAAATATCACTACAAGCTTCAACGGCGGGCATAGCAGACTCCTGACTGAAAAAGGGATAATCCGAGGCCCCTTGAAACGCCCCGATGTGATTGTGGATGCTGACGCGAGACAACATGATTCTCAGGGTGTGGCATTAACCCCAGTACAACCCCTGTCTGGTCGCACACGCCAGCAACATTGTCAAGAGAACCGTTGGGGTTGGCATCCACATAGCGCAATGCAATCTGATCGTTTCCTTGCAATTTTTCCAGCGTGTCCTGGGTGCAGGTAAAACGACCTTCACCGTGAGCAATTGGGCACTCGATGTTTTGGGAGAGATTTTTTGTCCAAACACATTTCTTTGATGTCGCTTCTAGTTCCACCCATCGGCAGTCGAAGACTCCGCTGGCATTGTGACCAAGTGCAGCAGACTCTCCAGAACCAGGCAAGACACCCATTCGCACGAGCGTCTGGAATCCGTTGCAAATTCCAAGCACTGCCCGACCTTGGGCAATCGCATCTGAGATTCGTTCCCCTACCGCATGCTCCAGTTCAACGGCAAATAGTCGTCCAGCACCAAGGGCATCTGCATACGAAAACCCACCAGCAATCACCAAGATATCAGCATCATCAATTCGGGAAGGATTTGTGAGCAACTCAGTTGTTAGCACCGTGACGGGACACGCGCCTGCCAACTGCAGGGCGAATGTGACATCGTTATCACGGTTTGTTCCGGGAGCACACAACACCGCGGCAACTGGATGTTTCATGAGACCCTCTGCCATATGTCAAGCAACTCGTCTATGAAAACACCTTCGTCACTGGAAAATTGAAGTTTTTGTTCTTGGGTGACAATGCCGATGACGACGGAAGAGTCACCAAATCTCTTCAAAAGAGTGTCGACATTTGTTGGTGCTACTTCCAGCAAAAACCTGCTGTTTGATTCACTGAACAACTGTTCCTTAACTAAATCAGATGACATATTTACGCCCAACCGACCAGCCATCGCCATCTCGGCAATTGCAACGGCAATACCACCTTCTGCGACATCGTGGCAGGCGCTCACAAGGCCGTCACGCATGGCTTTGTGCACGAGTCGATAGCGGTCAAGTGCAGACGGATCAAAAGCCGGCACTGCTCCTGCATCGGCAACCCCGTGCACCATCGCCAAGTGGCTTGCCCCAAACTCTAAATCAGTACGACCTATCAAGACCACCAGATTTCCAACAGCTTTGAGGTCTGGCGTGACAGTGGCGGCAACATCTGGAACATGGGCTATCGCCGTAATCACCAAGGTTGGTGGAACAGAATGGCGCTCACCATCGCTACCCAGATACTCGTTATTCAGAGAATCTTTTCCTGACACAAATGGCGCCTGAAAGGTCATGGCTGCATCGCAGCAACCTTTCACTGCTGCCACGAGATCACCCAAAGTAGATGGGCGCCGTGGATTGCCCCATGAAAAATTGTCAAGCAAGGCGACAGAATCTGGATCAGCACCAACGGCGACAACATTGCGCATTGCCTCGTCAACAACGGACAATGCCATGCGTTCTGCGTCAAGGGCACCAAACCAAGGGTTCACTCCAATACCAATCGCAATGCCGTGATGATCTAGTGGTTCGGCGATGACAACACCATCTGCGTGTCCATCAGTGCGGGCGCCAATCAACGGACGCACCAATGTCGCCCCCCTTATTTCATGATCGTATCGATGAATCACGGCAGCCTTACTTGCAATATTGGGATGAGCCAACAGGCGCTTGAGTGAGTCAACAACATCAATGTCCCCAAAAGTTTTGATGAACTGCTCTCGAGTCATCAATTCTCTGAATGGAGTCGGCATTACCGCGCTCATGTGCCGCTGTGGTCGTCCATCATGTAAAAAATCAAGGTCAAGATCTACGACCACATCGCCGTCATGCTGCACAACCAACCGATTAGTTCCCGTGAAAAATCCCACATCAGTGAACTCAACACCGAATCTCTCACAGGTTTCTTGAAGAGCAGCAACGCCGGCCTCATCAACTGCCACGACCATGCGTTCTTGTGCCTCTGATAGCCAAATCTCCCACGGAGCAAGACCCGGATATTTCAGTGGTAGTTCGCTCAGCTCAACACAAGCACCAATACCTTGCGCCATTTCTCCAATCGCTGAAGATAACCCTCCCGCACCACAATCAGTGATTGCCCTAAACAAATCTTGACCACGACCCAAGACATCAATCAGTAGTTTTTCTGTAATTGGATCACCGATTTGAACGCTGGCCCCCGAAACATCTCCAGTCGTTGCATCCATTGTCATTGAAGAAAACGTTGCTCCACGCAAGCCATCTCTTCCGGTGCGCCCACCCAAGACAATGATGCGGTCACTTGTTTGGGGAACCTGCGCGTTATACGGGCGATGGGCAACACCAATGCAACCCGCGTACACAAGAGGATTGGCGATATAGCCATCGTCGTACAACACCGCGCCAGCCACGGTTGGTAGACCAATCTTGTTCCCGTAGTCGGCAATGCCTGCGACAACACCTGCACGAATTCGTCGGGGATGAAATACTCCTTCTGGTAAGTCGTCTGCTCTTGTCGTTGGTCTTCCAAAACACAAGATATTCGTACACGCGATTGGAAGATGAGACGCCCCAAGCACGTCACGAATAACACCCCCTACTCCAGTATTTGCTCCACCAAATGGTTCAATGGCGCTGGGATGGTTATGGGTTTCACACTTCAGGGCAATAGTTGTGCCAGGGACAAAGGAAATAATTCCGGCATTACCCACAAAAGAACTAACCACGTATGGCGCATCTATAAGTTCAGTCGTCTGGCGTAACTGATTAATCAGCGATGGAATAGTTATGGAATCGTCAAGAGTGATTGAAGCACGAAATGTTTTATGGGCGCAATGTTCGCTCCACGTTTGAGCGATGGACTCTAATTCAATGTCGCGAGCAACCGCACCAGCAGAGGCATAGTGGTTCCGCACCGCACGTAATTCTTCAATATCCATGGCGAGTCCGCGCTCAATATTTAGTTCCTGCAATTCTGAATCACTTGCGTCTGGCGGTATTGATACATACGAAACTAGTGATGGTGTAGGCGGACCTGCTTGAGCAAATGCCGGAACGATTGGGGAATCAATAGAGCAGTTCTCGATAACCGAATTGACCAAGAGCTTGCGAACCAAAATGTCCACATCCATCCTCGTCAAATTGCCGGTGAGCTCAAAACGCTTTCCGGTGGCGACTGCATCGATTGCAACTCCGAGTCGTGTGGCGACGCGATGCAACTCGTGGGCAACTGAATCTGTCACTCCGGAGTGCAGTGTGCTCTCGACGACGTGTTTGCTCTTGGACCCTTGAAGGCCCCAAGATGCCTGTTGGAGCAGTGAATCAACCAAAATATCTTCGAGTTGTCGTTGGTCTTGCTCGGTGACATCACCACGCACAAAAATAAGATCTGATATCTGTGCCGATTGCAGGGTTGTAATACCCAAATCCATGGCATCTCTCATCAGCGCACTACACCGCGGATCTACGCCAGTCGGGCTTACCGTGAGGCGGTGTATTGCTGGCACATTTTGCACAGCAACAACATCCACTTCCTAAAACTAGTTTTACCCCATACTTTGTAGCAATTTGCTTTACGAGAAGTTAAGTTCTCGCTTTACGAAACGTAAAACCCTATTTTGGGAAACTTTCGTGCTTGGCACCGAGCAAAATCACCGCGAGAACCGCCGGAACAGAACCCCGATTGCTCCATCGATGTCTCGTGCCATTTTGAACAACGGTGTCACCGACTCGCAAAACCTTCTCGACCCCGTCGTCTAATTCGAGCACGACCTCTCCTGATAGAACAACTTCAAAATCAATCGTGTCGGTCGTGTGCATTCCTGGATTTTCCGGCTCTAAATACGCCATGAGCCCTGGCAACTTTGCTTCCATCTCCGCTAAACCTGCAGCGATGTCAATGTCGGGGGCCGGCCCTGGTGCATCATTTGGGGCGACGGTGAACAAACCAAATCGAAACCCCCCAATTGGTGGGAAATACGTGGTCTGAATCGGTGCTGAACCATCATCTGGAAATGACGGGGTGGCGTCTGCGCCCCACAATCTGTAAAAATCGGCACTTGGCTGCAAAGCCACCACCACTGGTTCTACCTCGATATCAGAGGCAAAAACCGCTTTGCCGTTTTTATGACCAGTGACAACTCGACGAACTCCCATTTTGTAACCCCCTTTGACTCGGCGCTCAAGACTAGTCCTCCCACTGTGGCGCCTGAGACACCACGAGCGCCACTAGGTAGGCCACTGCTCCTGCCATTGTTGTGGCAAAGAATCCCAACTGAAGAGACAGCACTGTGGCTGCTGCTGCAGCCACTACTGACGCAAAACCATTAACCGCCCAAGCGAACGGAGTTGACTCAGAAACAATGCGCTCCATGCGTCGTATTCCTGTGGGCATCGCTGTTCCCATCGTGAGCCCAAATGGCATCACAACCACAACAGCAATCAAGACCCTTACTGCAAATGAAGCCGTTATCTGGCTGCCAACAAGTTCTGGCAACCACCACGCACTCGAAAAGATGAGTGCAGTTGCCACGCCAAGAGCAATACGCAAGGCTCGTCGTTGATCCACAAAGCGACTGCTGAACCAAGCACCGATGCCAGTCCAAGCCAACAGCGATGACAGCACTATCGAGAGACTGTAGGTGGGGTAACCCAGCAACAGCACCAATCGTTGAATCATGACTGACTCCACTATCAGATAACCAAGCCCGATCGAGACAAAGTAGATGAGCACCAAGCGAGGTGGCTTTTTATTTTTAGGGATTCGGCGAAGTGGGATAAAATAGCCCAAGACTGACAGCAGCAGCAATATTGCAAACGTCAAAAACAGAATCAACACCGGATCTACCGAGAAAGAATACCCTGCCGTCTTTTGCCCAATATCAGCAAACTTTTTCATGTTGAAAAAGAAGGGCTTGTCGTCTGTTGTTGGACAGACGTTCAACCTATAAGCACGACAAAAAATCTCTGGCGACTCTGCTGCGCTTAATTCGGCCCACTCATACATTGAGGGGCTGCCACTTGCAAAAGCAACACCATTACCACGCTCATCAGCGAGCCTTGTAATGATTTCCAATTCCTGATCAGTGAACGGCGTGGACTTCACCATCACAGTTCCAAACTGGGAGTCAAAGAAATCGGTTCCCATGACCACCACTACTTGAGATGCGGGATTTTGCGCCCCGAGTTCCTCTACCGCTTTGAGCGCGATAATCGTGGTTCGCAGCGATTCATCACCTACGAGACGACGCAATCTCGTCACTGCTAACACTCCGCCTGGCTGCAATTTAGAGAGATACTCCTTGAATGCCTCCACCGTGTACAGATTATTTTCCGACAAGGCAAATGCCGACGCGCCACCGGCACTCAAAGAATCAGTAAAACTAATCTGAATTTGTGAGTATTTCGCTGGACGACGAGACAAAACTGATCGGCCATCTCCGATAACCGTGTGCACTCCAGGGAGCGAATACGGAGAGCCTGTGAATTTGGCAAGTTTTTCGTCAACGACTTTGCGCACACCCTCGTTAAGTTCAATTACGTCAAGTTCAGATACTCCTGCAGATCTCAAATTATGAATATCGCGTCCACCACCACCACCGATAATCAGAGCTGGCCCTGTCGGCACAATCGCAGTTGCAATCGTCTGCGGGCCAAGTTTTAATTCTTCCCAGCCTGGCGATGGATCACCTCGGGTATAGGCAATAATTGGGGCAGTGACCCTGTCGTAAAGAACAACTCCTAAACCTTCTCCGCTGCGAGGTACGAGTCCGATGGTTCGCGACAATGGAGTCCAGTCATCAACTCGAATTGAATCAACCTCGCTGAGTCCGGTCAATGGGGCTTCAACAAGTTTTGACGGAAAAGACACCAACAGCAGCACCGATGTCATGAGGGCCAAGAAAACACTTCGCCATCTCGCACGAGAACCACTTGACAAAAAAATCGCCACAACAGCGACTACAGTGCCGAGCGCCAAGAGCAAAATAGGGGGTTCCAGCAACCACATTGCCGGCACTACAGCCACAGCACCAAGCGCAGCGGCAACGAGATCAAAAAAATACAAGCGACCAATGGCTTGGGTATAAGTGCGAAGTGCGATTGCGATTACAACACCCCCAGCAAATGATGGGATAGCAATAAATCCACACAAAATCAGGAGTGAAACAACAAAACGCAGTGTCAAAGTGGAATATTCAAGATTGAGCCGCACTGCGACGACCGGAAGCAACACGAGTGAGATGGAAAAACGCATCATCCATACTCGGAGTTGACTAATTGTTCCCTCATCATCCGAGGTAGGCGTGATGAGCGCAGTGTACAAACCCCCTGCTCCGGTTCCGAGCAAGGCCAAACTGATTGCCAAAAAACTAAAGTGATAAAAAATAAGCGCCGATAAAAGGCGCGTAACAAGCACTTGTGACGCAAGGGTCACAAATGCCGCAATGATGACACTCAGGATCACCACCCTTGGGGGCCGATTACCAGAGACTGCCTTCATTGGTTATACGAAGGGATTAAACAAAAGGTGTGTACCCATATCACCAATAAGCTCAAGCATCATGCGTCGCTCCGCAAATTTCCAAGATCCGCCCGACAAATGCACCCGATCAATATAAGTTCCAACTGCTATCGGACCAAGTTCTCCCCCTGGTGCTTGATGTAGTACCTGCACATAAGAACGAGATTGCGCAGATATTTGATCGTCATTGATATCAATCACAATATTGGTGACAATATGGCGTGTTCGCGGAACGCCGTCGTACATGCGAACACTGCGTTGCATTGCCGCGAGCACTTGCGCGGCTCCGCAGGCTGCGGGGCCATCTATTTGTCCGTAGAGACCATCAATTCCAAATAACTCGGCTGTTGCAGCCAAGTTTCCACGATCGATGCCATCACAATAAGCGAAAAGAAGCCTCTCGATTGCTTCTCTCGCATCTGTCATTTTCCTGGGTAGTACTTTGCTTGTTCTCGGATGCGCACCGCATCAACCTCAAGTATTGCCCCTGCTTCAACAGCTTTGTTTGTCGCCGCAACCCACTTTTCAATGAACGCATCTTTGCTCGCATACAGAGCACTTAACTGTTCGGGCCCAAAGACGGTGGTGACTCCAAAGAGCCCGCAGAACGAGCGACCTTCGGTGGGCTGTCCTTGGGCTGACAAAGTTGCAATCGGCACGTCTACATGCGGCGTGCGGATGCCGCCCTTTGCATTTCCATTCGAATCACGTTGATATGACAAATTGTCGTCGTTGGCCTCCAATAGAGGCATTGATTTCGGTGCGACACCACTACGCACCCATGAGTCGAGTGCTGACAGCGCTGAACGCAACACATAGGTGTGAGACCCAGCGTTAATAGGGAAGTCACATTTCACTGCACCAAAATAAATTGAACTCGGTGGATTAATCATCGCCTTGAACAAAGATGTATCTCCAGAGCCTTTGCCGTCATCGAGATCTCCTATTCCGAGTGAATAAGCATCACCGTGCGCAGTGCCCGCTACTTCCCAACTTCTGAACCACTTAGAGTCTTGCTGGTATGCGCGACGATACCCAAGATTGACGCCGATAACATCCGACTCCGATGAAAACACGAGAACAGGTCGCTTAATGTCAGTACGACTGCGCAACGCCAATGGTCCAGCAACATCTGCCAAGGGAGGCACTGACAGCGCGGCACCACGCGAGCCACGACTGTGAACAAAATATCCGCTGTATACATCTTGCAGGGGGGCAAGAGCGTTGATGTATGTAGCTAGACGAAATGCTGATTGAGATTCGCCCAATGCCACAACTTGAATCGGTACTAGTTCACCAAATAATTTTGCTGGGTTTCGCCAGATGGTTCCTCCAACTTGACTGAAGATGTCATAACTAAAGTTGTCCCCTGGATGTACTAACTCGTTGTATCGAGTCGGATTTGCTTTTTTCAGCGACAGCGCTGCGCCGAGCGCGTTCCCCCCGCCATCTATGCCAACTTTTTGAGCCGATACTCCAACCCAAATGGCTCCACTGCGCTGCATTTCTGTCGCGCCAAAGCTCCATACAGGTGGAGTATCAAAGCCGGCCGTGACGTTCATCCACTCCACCATTACGGTTCCATTGAATTTTGCTGGATCTACGGGTCGCCGAACGACAATGCGGGTTTTATAGTCTGCGGTCGCTGCAGGAGTGACGGTCCATAGTCCATCATCAGTCAACGGCACCGAAGAAGTGAATGCCTGCGCCGTGCCGCTTATGAAAAACTCGCTCTGAGCATAATTGAAATGCTTGCCCTCAAAATCAAAAGTGCCAACCCTTGTTTTGTTCGTTGCGGTATTTTCTATTGGTCCTCTGACGGTGGTTTCACCAACATTTTTTATCAATGGTGCAGTCAGTGCCGCATCGAACGGCGTTTCAGATGATCTCAGAGCGAATACTAATCCGATTAACACGAGAGACACCACGAGTACACCGATTCCGAACTTTTTCATAAATTCGCCCCCATCTACTTTCACTACGTCTCCTAAGATAACATAGGAAGAAACATATAGGCTTTGGTGGCGTTTAAAGGTACTGGGGGTACGCCTTGGTTTTACGATTTGCAACATATCAGGGCCGCGCTCAATTGGTAGTTGGTAAAGGCACTCATTGCGTCGACCTAGAACAGGTGAGCAACGGTCTTTTCACGAGCGACCCAATGCAAGCATTTGCCCGCTGGGCAGAACTTCGTGAATTTGCCAACTCCATCACTGAGGCTGGTGAGCCACTTGACCCAACTTCACTCGACGCGCCCTCGCCACGTCCAAAACAACTCTTTGGAATCGGTCTCAATTACCGCGCCCACGCCATGGAAACTGGCGCAACCATCCCGCCATCACCACTTACTTTCACTAAATTCGTGTCCGCAATCAACTCTCCATTCGGAGACATTCAGATTTCTCAAACCACTGTTGACTGGGAAGCAGAACTTGTGGTGGTTATCGCAACGGGAGGTCGAGATATCGACATTGCGTCTGCCTGGGAACATGTGGCAGGAGTCTGTGTTGGCCAAGATATTTCTGATCGCGCGCTTCAAAATGCGACACAACCACCGCAATTCAATCTCGGTAAAAGCCGCCAGGGATACGCGCCATTTGGACCATGGATAACAGACTCAGCAAATCTTTCAAATCGTGATGCATTGCGCTTGACATGTCTGCTTAACGGCCAAGAAGTTCAGAACTCCCTCACCGATGACCTTATTTTTCCGGTTGACTACCTCATCTCCTACTTGTCAAGCATCGTCGAACTTTTTCCTGGAGATGTGATTTATACCGGAACGCCAAGCGGCGTTGGGGTGGCTCGCAAGCCTCCACAATTCTTGGGCACCGGAGACATACTCATTTCAACAATTGAAGGCGTCTGCAGTATCACCAATCTTTGCGTTTGAGTTTTTGAACAAAGCATCAGGTTGCTTGTCCAAGGAGCTTTCTGGTTGGGACTTTTACGGCTCGGCCAAGACAGCCAGAGCAATGTCTGGCACATTCGTGCAGATCCCGTCGACTCCCCATGAAATTATTTGACGCATCCTCTCGGCATCGTCACATGTCCAAGTGTTGACCTCAATACCATTGTCATGACAAACCTCAACTACATGCTCAGTCAACAGATTGACCCACGGATGCAAAGCGACATGACCAGAGTCGCGTAATCCGACTGCAACGTCGGCAATGTCGACATCGCGCACGCCCGTGGTTAGCCAAGCCGTGCCAACCTCAGGCAAAAGTGCATGCATCGCGTCAACGGTCTCCCGCCGAAAGCAGGAGATCAAGCATCGGTTGCACCAAGCACGCCTTCTCAGTAAGTCAGCGACCGAGACAGCCAGCTTGTCCGTCGGGTCAAAGTCTGGTTCATTCGGGTCATTTTTGATTTCAATATTGACCCACAACCCCACACAAACCTCTAAGGCTTGCTCCAGTGTTGGAATATGCGCAGGTAACTCTCGTGCTTCAATCTGGCAAATGGCCCGACCGTCCTTGATTTTGGCATCGTGGTGCACCACCATGACTCCATCTAGCGACAAACGAACATCAAGTTCAACTGCATGTGCGCCCATGCTTACTGCTTTCTCAAAGGCAGCGAGTGTGTTTTCGAGTTCAGCCCGAGATGCCCCACGGTGAGCAATAACCTGCGTGTGTTTGAGGCTCAATGGGGATTGTGGCACGCCCGAAGTGTTAGCACACGAACGCTGCGCCCCTATCAGTCTTTAAGCAAAAGCGGTCAAAATAAAAATAAAATACACGCATGGAACTATGCCCTCCCCCTTGCGATACCGCTGGTTTCCCCATAGCGTTTGCACTCGTGGGGAACCACGCGACTTATCCACCGATGCATTGCATCCTTAACCCAGCAAAGGAACCCGACGTGTCAATCCTCGCGTCTAGCCTCGCTCTTGGAAGTGCCGATTACACATGGCGTGACGGTGCGATATGCAGAGATACAGATCCTGAATTATTTTTTCCCATCGGCACTACAGGACAAGCGCTGCTACAAATTTCTCGAGCCAAGAGCGTTTGTAGTGAGTGTCCAGTTTCAGTTGATTGTCTTGAATTTGCAATTGAAACAAATCAAGACACCGGCATCTGGGGTGGAACTTCCGAAGAAGAACGTCGACAACTTCGACGCGATATTGCCTCCCAACGGCGTATCTCTCGCGCTGGCTGAAGCCCTACTCCCCAATTAATGGGACCCGAAGTTCAATTACGGTTCCGGTGTAGCCAGGGCGCAATAAAAGTTCGACTGTTTCTAGTTCTTGCGCCGTAGGCACTCGCATATCGATGGTTCCTGCCAATTCTGTGGTCACGAGAGTTCTAACAATGGATAGCCCGAGCCCCGTCGCAGTGGAAAGGTCAAAGTCAGGGTCGATTCCCCGGCCGTCGTCAACAACCGTGATGTTGAGATATTCATTGTCAGATTCAAGTTGCACCGCAACTGTGCCACCACCTTCTCCTTCGGGAAAGCCGTGATCAATCGCATTTTGAAGCAATTCTGTCAACACCACTGATAACGGCGTTGCAACATTTGCAGGCAAGCGACCCCCGTCACCGTGGACAACAAACCTTACGGGGCGATCTGGTGACTGTAAACCTTCTTCAACGAGACGCACAAGTGGTCGGACGATTTCGATAAAAGCTACATCGTCACCTGGCTCTCGTGACAAAGTTTCATGAACCAACGCAATTGTCCGAATGCGACGCACTGATTCGGCGACTGCAGCTTTTGCTTCATCTGACTCCAATCGCCTCCCCTGTAATCGGAGCAACGCCGAAATAGTTTGCAGATTGTTTTTGACTCTATGATGAATTTCACGAATTGTCGCATCTTTTGACAACAACAATCGATCACGACGACGCAACTCTGTCACATCGCGCAACAGCATTACGGCTCCAGTCACCACGGGCACGCCATCAACCCTGTCGAGAATGGGAATACATCGAGTAAGCAGTGTCACATCAGAAGTTTGCTCGAACTCCTCTACAACGGGCTCCTGGCGCTCGAAAGCCTGTCGCACTGGACTATCAATCATGCCCAACTCCGCAAGCGTCTGACCAACTGCATTGGCGCTGATGCCGACGCGATGAAGAGCAGATGTTGCGTTTGGTGACGCATACCGAACTCGCGTTTCGGCATCAAGAACGACCGCGCCGTCCCCTACCCGTGGTGCCACGCTGCCATCAGCCACACGACCTTCAAACGGAAATTCACCGAGCATAATCATGTGGGCAAAACGCTGGAATATTTCCAGATATGTGCGTTCCAACTCACCTGGCTGACGACTGCTTTGTGTGTTCCATTCGCGAGTCAGCACAGCGATTGTTGCGCCGTCATAGCGCACTGGGATGGCCATCATCCGGCACGTGTCAGACATGCCTTCAACTGCAATTTCTCCTTCGATGATTTCGCCCGATTGAAATGCCTGTGCCAAAAGTGGACGCTCCGAGTAATTGGCAGAGGCCCCAACCCAGTCGACCAAATAAAGTGTTTGCCCGGTGGCGGCTCGCACTTGAGCGATCACCAGCCACGTCTCATCAGTAGTTGGCACGTACAACAACATGTCGGCAAAGCACAAGTCTGCCAACATGCCCCATTCTCCGGCAAGCGCTTGCAAATGAGCGACCTGCTCTCTGGAGAACTCGGTGTGTAGTTTTGCCAGTTCAGCGATTGTTGCCATCAGAAGTCCTCAGGAGAAGTCTGCCCTATGGACTAACGAAGGCTAGGGCAATGGGTCAATTATTGAATCAGCCCCCAAAGCCGATACGCCTGTCGGCATCAGCAGAGCCGATTTCTACATAGGCAATTTTGGCTGCAGTAATGCCGATATCGCGGCCTCGTTTATCCGTAATCCACAATGTGTCAGAGGCACCAGAAAGAGCAGCCTCAACCGCGGTCTTTACTTTTTTGCGTGTTGCTGCATCGTCTTCAAGTTCAATTGAGATCTCTCGCGTTGCCTGTGTAACTCCAATACGTACGTCCACGTTTTTCCTCCTGTTGAACTTTGGTTACTGACCGTAGCCGTCAGACCAGTTTAAGACTCTTGCTAAACAATTTCTTTGGCCTTAATTCTTCGACGCGCTCCGCAAGAGCAAAAAAAGCAGCCCCTACGGGGGACTCAGGGGCCACGGCTGCAATCGGGCGACCGTTGTCTCCACCTTCACGCAACTGCGCCACAAATGGAATCTGCGCCAACAGCGGAACGCCCAACTCATCAGCAAGAGCCTGGCCCCCGCCCGATCCGAAAAGTTCATATCTTTTGCCGTCATCACCGGTAAACCATGACATATTCTCAATTATTCCCTTCACCGGTAGGTTCACTTTTTGTGCCATCAGTGCTGACATTCGCGCCACTTTTTGAGCAGCCTCTTGGGGAGTCGTGACGATGAAAACTTCCGCTCGTGGCAGATATTGACTAAGACTAAGCGCAATGTCGCCGGTGCCTGGCGGCATGTCAATGAGCAGGTAGTCGGGTTCGTCCCAAAACACGTCAGTCAGAAATTGTTCTAACGCTTTGTGCAGCATCGGTCCCCGCCAAATAACTGCTTGCCCTTCGGGAACAAAATATCCAATACTGATACAACGCACACCCCAGGCTTCTGGTGGCAATAACATTTGATCAATTGCTACAGGATCACGATCTGTTCCGAGCATTCGCGGAATCGAAAAACCATAGATGTCTGCGTCAACGACTCCGACACTATGTCCACGCGCGGCTAGCGCAACTGCAAGATTGGTTGTGACACTACTTTTTCCGACACCGCCTTTACCGGAAGCAATCAAAATCGGGCGCGTCTTGCTCCCGAGTTGAGCAAAGGGAATCGTTCTACCCTCGGAATGACCTTGCTTGGGATTCGTTCCGGCTGACGCAGCAGCATCTCCGTGCACCATGCGACGAACATTTTCTCGCTCTGCATCAGTCATCACACCAAAATTGAGATTGACAGAACTGATCCCTGCGAGTGGCAATATTGCGCCATCAACTCGGCTCTGGATTTCATTGCGCAATGGACACCCAGGAATAGTCAGCACTACTGTGAGCGTCACAGTTGACCCATCAACCACCACATCGCGAACCATTCCGAGATCGACGATGGACCGATGCAGTTCAGGGTCTTCGACTGGTCGAAGTGCTTCAATCACTTGTTCGGCGGTTGTCGTGCTCATGGGGTCTCCAGATGGGGGGATTTGGGGGTTAGCGACAAGCATTTAGCATGACCGCTATAGGTACAATAACGGCGTGACCGAAGCAACGACCACCCCTGTTAAGACTCCGAGGTCTTTTAATGCCACGGTCTCGGCGATTACCTCTGCTTTTGGTGACCCAACGCGTCGCGCTGTCTACTTATTCGTGCGCGAAGCACTTAACGGTTCCACCGCCTCTCAGGTGGCAGAAAAGTTTGATCTGCATCCCAATGTGGCGCGCCACCATCTGGACAAATTGTCAGCAGGTGGATACTTAGACATTGCTGTTGAACGCGCCGAAAACGGGGGGGCAGGGCGCCCGTCTAAGCGCTACCGAGCAGCTTCTGCTGGAGATGTTTTGGACTTTCCAGTGCGGAGCGACGACTTGGTGTTGTCGCTTCTTGGGAAAGCACTCGCTGCGCTTCCGACTGGCATCGCTCAAACAATCGCCGAAGAAGTCGGCCAAGAATACGGAAAGGCGATGGCTGCGGGATTAGCCGGCCATGATTTTGCTGCAGGTCAAAAATCTTTGCGTTCCGCAATGCAAGCAGTTGCTGATGCGCTTACTGCACACGGCTTCGCAGCACACGCAGATAATCGAAACAACCAACTTCGAATCGTGACAAGCCATTGTCCGTTTGGGGATGTGGCGATTGAAAATCCGGTGGTCTGTGCTGTTGATCGCGGCATGGTCAAAGGCATGCTCAGCGCACTGTATGGCGACACTGATCCGTCAACAGTTGGCTCATTGCCTCAGGGTGACACATTTTGCACCACGACCGTCTAGCGAAAAACTTTTCTCTAGTCACCCCAAAAACGTTGCTCTAGAAATGGATCGCCGTACATGTGGTATCCGTTGCGCTCCCAGAAGCCAGGTTTGTCATTCGCAATTAGTTCTAGTCCCCTCAGCCATTTTGGTGATTTCCAAAAATACAAATGCGGAACCAAAAGTCTGACGGGACCACCATGGATTGGCTCGATTGGTTCACCTTCAAAGGCATAGACAACAAGTGCGTTATCACCCATAACATCTTGTAAAGGCAAGTTGGCCGTATAGCCGTACTCTGCGTGTCCCATAAAATGAGTCGCCTCGCTTGACACTCCTGCGTTTTGCAGCAAGTCCCGAACGCGAACCCCTGTCCAGCCCGTGTCGAACTTTGACCACTTCGTGACGCAATGAATGTCTGTTGTAATGGTGTGCGCAGGTAGCGCAGTCAATTGTTCAAAGGTGAGCGTGTATGGGTTATCAACGAGGCCTGAAATTGAAAGATTCCACTCCCCCTCGGCGTATGTCGGAACATCGCCAACATGTAAGACCGGAAACCTATCGGTCAGATACTGGCCAGGCGGCAAGCGTGCGGGATCAAACCCCTTAGATTCAACATCTTGACGATTTCGATCGAAAAATCCCACACCCTGAGTCTGCCCTATTTTTATGACTTTGACTAACTCTGTTGCTACGGTTTGAACCGTGCCCGTTTTCCTTATTCGTCATGCCAAAGCAGGAAGTCGCTCGAGATGGGACGGAGAAGACTTCGATCGACCCCTTACAAGTGCGGGGCTTGAGCAATCCCAACTACTGGTAGAAACACTGTCAAAACATCTGCCACCGGCTATTTATTCCAGTCCGTTCCTGCGCTGCATTCAGACTGTCGAACCCATTGCGAAGCATTGTGGACTAACAGTAAACATTGTCAGCCAACTCGCCGAGGGAGCGAACTTCGAAGAAACCATCGCCCTGCTTAACGCCGTCGAGGAGAACTCCGTTTTATGTAGCCATGGTGATGTCATCCCCAATGCAGTGCAGGCACTGATTCGGCGCGGACTGAAAATGACAACACCTACTGACTCACGCAAAGCAGGAATTTACATCCTGCACAGGGACAGATCGCAGTTTGTAAGTGCTGAGTGCTTATCCCCACCAAAAGTACTCACCTCGTAATTATTTTTTTTCAGATACTGCGTCGTTGACCTGTCGCACAATGGCATCAACATATGATGCAACCTCTCGTGGTGGATTTTGGGCCTGGCATTTCTCGAGGGATGGTTGAGCCACCGTGGCATTATCAAGAAAACGAAATTCAACAATCCCTAGAAAACACCACGCATCAGGATACGAGGGGTCAATTCTTGTTGCCGTTACTAAATCTTGCACCGCGGTTGCCATTGCTGTGTCGCGCACGTTGCTTGACGCACTATTTGCGGCCAAAGCCAACAGCCATGATCGATAGGTCAACGCCTCAACATTGTCTGGCTCAATTTTGAGCACACCTGAGTACAACTGAATCGCTTGCACTGGGTCACTCAGATTCACGGCGCGTGCTTGAGAAAGGATGGCAGACCTGCTCTCGGGAGTTCCCCCCGTAATATTTTGACCCGGCAAGCGTTGGCCTGATTGTTTGGCGACCAAGTAACCTGCGCCCAGCGCAATCACGAGAATCAACGAAACAGTAACAATTGAACGAAGCATCCGACGGGGGGATTCTTTTCGAATTTTATCAACTGTATTTTCTATAGCGCGAGTGGTTTCGGCGGCACGAGAAATGTAGCCAGATTTTAATGTCTGATAGTCAATTTCGTCGATGTCGCCTGCAAGATACTCACGCTCAAGATCCCGAAGCGACTGCAACAAAAATGCCTGCTCTTCACGCCTTGCCTGGTCTTGGGCCTGACTGTCTGGCTTCACAAGGTGTCCGTATTATGAGTGTCAAGTTCTAACAATTGTGCCACAAGAATTCGGTCAGCATCTGTTGCTTGCCCGCCCTGCTCGCGCTTCCAGCGCCGAAACGTGAGCGCTAATCCGGCAGTGCAACAAACCAACGCCGCAATTGGAAGAACCCAGACAAGGATATCCAAACCTGTTGCTCGGGGCACCAGAAGCACTTGTCCACCAAAACTATTTTCGACATAAGCCACGACTTCATCGTCTGTGCGTTGACCACTTGCCACTTGGCGAGCGACTTCATTGCGAATGTTTTGAGCAGCTGGCGCTTGAGATACGTAGACACTTTCACCATCACAAGTTGGACATGCAAGCCGCTGATTGATGTTGTCAATACGGTCTTCTTGAGTGAGTGGCCCAGATTGCCGACCAGCCCCGACCGCCAATAGAGCAACCGCCAGAAAACCCATGAACATCCACACTGGCCACGACTTGAGTTTCTGATAAAACATTGATGTCATTGCTGTGATCCTTCAGATTGTCCGTATAGCTCTGTCATACGAGCCTCTAGAAAGCCTTTCTTCACTGCGCCGACTACACGCATCCTCACAAATCCGTTGGGATCAATGATCCAAGTCTCAGGAACCTTGGCGACACCAAACGCCACGGCAATCGCACCATCGCCATCTTTGACTTGTGGCCAGTTACCTCCGTTGGTGCGAAAAAAATCTTTTACAGCAGCATCATTGTCATCATTGATTATTGTAAAAAATTCCACTGCATCGGATTTTGCAGATTGTGACTCAACAAAGTCTTTTATTACTCCGTGCTCCTGAATGCACGGAACACAAGTGGAGTTGAAAAAGTTCAGCATCACCCAGCTTCCACGACGACGAGCAATTTCAAATGTAGCCCCGTCAAGAGTCTCAGACCGCACAACAGGCGCTGCGCGACCAAGTAAAGGTGACGACGCAGTAACGCCATCACTTGGTGACGCCCCCGCCAAAACTACAAGAAATGCGACGACAATCAGCCCAATTACGCCAGACACGATTGGAACTGTGCGGCGTGCAGGACTCGATTGCGTCATGCTGATACTTCTTGGGCAACGGGAGCAGAAACAGGGTCGGTGGGTCTGCGACGAGAACCTGGAAAAGCCGAGAGCAGCGTTCCGACGGCCATCAGACCACCACCGATCCACATCCACATCATGAGAGGCTTAATAAAAACTTTTATCTTTACTTGGTCGGTAGACACTTTCACTGGTGGCTGCAAGGTGAGATAAATGTCTTTTGTAAACATTGACTTCACAGAAGGTGTTCCAATATTTTGACCGATATTTGTAAACTTTTGAATTGCTGGTGCGTACGTTCCGCTCCCGTCCACGAGAATTTCTGCTTTTACAGAGATTCGACGGTCATCTTTTTCCTCGACAAAGCGCACAAATTCAAAACTGTGACCTCCGTATTGAGCAGGACTACCAAGGTTCAAAGTCAGTTCTTGGCTTCGCGTATACGAATTGGATGCAGCCAACGCAACAGCGATAACAATGACCCCGATGTGCACCACCATTCCGCCATTGGCCCGACCAACGAGACCACGAAAACCTTGACGCCGCGTAGCCAATGCGAGTTGTCGCAGCGCAGCGCCAGCAGCGAATCCACCGAGCGAAAATGTAAGCAGAGGAGCAAGGCCAACTGCACCAACGAAAAGACTCAAAATCAGAGCTCCAAGACCAGCCCACGCTGGCCAAAATAAGCGGTGGCGCAAGAGTTCACCAGATGCCTTGCGCCACGGCAGTACGGGAGCGATGCACATCAAAACCAACAGCGTAATTCCGATTGGCGTTGCCAACTGATCAAAAAATGGTTCACCAACGATCAACTGTCGATTCTGAAGTGCTTCGACAATCAACGGGAAAACTGTTCCGAGCAACACGACAAAAGCAAAAATACCAAACAAAACATTGTTGGCTAAAAAAGCACCTTCGCGCGAGATTGGTGAGTCAATCGTTCCGGGGGATCGGAGTTTTTCACCTCGCCAACCAATAAGTCCGACAGACACGATGACGACCACTCCAAAAAATGTCAGGAGATAAGGCCCGATATCGCTCTCGCTAAAAGCGTGCACACTATTCAGAACGCCTGAGCGCGTCAGAAATGTTCCCAGAATTGTCAAACTAAACGTGGCAATAAGTAACGACAAGTTCCAGACGCGCAGCATTCCACGCCGTTCCTGCACCAGCACGGAATGGATATAGGCAGTGCCGGTCAACCACGGAATAAAGGAGGCGTTCTCAACTGGATCCCACGCCCAAACTCCGCTCCAGCCCAAAACTTCGTAACTCCACCAACCGCCAAGAATGATGCCAAAGGTCAAGAAACCCCATGAAAATAATGCCCATCGACGAGTCTCTAACAACCAACCTTCTCCTAATCGACCAGTGATCAAAGCGCCGATCGCGAAAGCAAAAGGGATGGTCATGCCGACATAACCCAAGTACAAAATCGGTGGATGAAAAACGACTAAAATATGATTTTGCAAAAGTGGATTTGGACCCGGACCATCCAAGACTCCCGCTGCTCCCTTGCTAAAAGGATTTGCAGGTCCAAGCGTGAGGATAAAAAAGAAAGTGGAGACAAAAAACATTGTTGCCATTGCCCACGCAACGAGAGGGTCAGTCAGTTTGTCTTTATATTTCCAGGCAATAGTTACGGTGAAGGCTGCCA
This sequence comes from Actinomycetota bacterium, assembly GCA_005790505.1. Lineage (GTDB taxonomy): Bacteria > Actinomycetota > Acidimicrobiia > Acidimicrobiales > Ilumatobacteraceae > UBA2093. The sequence goes on along the minus strand of SXUP01000042.1, from coordinate 111,493 downwards.
AAATTAGCATCCACATCAGAATCGAGCCCTCCAGCGCACTCCACACCGCAGTGAAGTTGTACAGCGCCGGAGTACTCCTTGAGCCAACTTTTTGAACATACGCCAAAGAAAAATCGCGTGTAATCATGGCGTATTCCATGCAGGCGAATGCACTTATTGTGGCAACGACGCAAAGGGTTGCAAACCGAGGCACCAGGCGCAAAACCTTTTCGTCATTTTGACGCGTACCCACGACACTGGCGAACATTCCAAATACGGCACCGACTAGACCAACCAGCAAAGCTGCCTGACCCAGAGACCCGCTCACTCCGGCGATTGCGAACACGCTGCTGTCTCATTTGTAGCTTCGTCGAATCTTGACTTATTTTTCTCAACGTATTGATTCGTGTGCTTGACTTCTATTCTGTCACTGTCAAAAATCCCATTTATAATTCGACCGTGAGCAACCACGGGAATACATTCCTGAAAAACTCCGCCTGGGTCTCCCTGATAGCGGACCTGAAGTGTCTTGTCATTAAAGGACAGCGCAAACAGAGTGACACCATCAACCTGCTGCAGTGAATTTTCCAACACATTACCCTGAACTCGAATTCTGCGTTGGCCGACACATCCCTCACGTAGACCCACTTCGTCAACATTGCAGTAATAATCAATCGCGCTCGTCAAAAATTGTGTGACGACTATTCCACCAGCAGCAAGCGCCAGAGCAACAATGGCAACTGGTATCCAACGGCGTCGCTGGCGCTGTGCCCGCGATTCTGGAGCGGCGATAGGTCGTGGAGTTAGATCCATGGCTTGTCATCATCTGACGTAAGGGCACCAAGTCGGCGGGCCCGACGCACTATGTAAAGGGCATATCCAGCAATCGAGACGAAAGTCAACGCATAACTTGCAATGATGAACGAAGCGTGATCCATGTCAGAGCCCTGCCTCTGTGCGTCGCTGTTGGATTGCACGGTCAAGGCCCCTGTCTTGCACTGCATCCTCTAGGGCCATCAACCGTTGACGATGAACGAGCAACCAAGCAAACAGCATGGTGAAAGATATGAGCCCCCAAAACAGAGTGAAAAGCATCAAGCCGTCCAGGCTTACCTTGGCATTTGGATCCGCAACTGAAGCTTTCTGGTGGAGCGTTCGCCACAAGTTGACGCTGAAATGAACCAGTGGAATCTCCAAAACGGAAAGGAGTGCCATTACTGAAGATCGTCTCGCTCTTTGGCGGAACGTCCCACCCAAACGACGAACTGCAAGATAACCAATGTAAGTAATAAATAAAAATGCCGTGCTTGTTAGGCGCGCATCCCAGACCCAAAATGTTCCCCAGGTCAGACGCCCCCACAAACTGCCAGTCACGAGTGAAACTGCGACAAATAAAACACCAATCTCAGCAGACGCACCAGCAAGGCGATCCCAAATTAAAGAGCGTGACCGGTTGCTCAAATACACTCCCGAAAATATTGCCGTCAGCGCAAAGGCCAAATACGCCACCCAAATAGATGGAACGTGAACGTACATGATGCGTACTGTGCTCCCCTGCACCACATCTTCTGCCGAAAAAATTAAACCGCTCAGCACTAGAAATATAACCGCCACGATCGTTGCTGCACCGAGTTTTTTAGATGCGGCGGTTCCTGTGGTCTTTGATTTGGCTTCGAATGCGGTTTGGAATGTTGTCATCTTTGTTACTCCTCAATCATCGGCCCAAAAGCCAACGCACCAACCGCTCCAAAAACACCTGCAAACACGGCCAATAAACCAATCCACGGCCAACCTTGGGAAGATTGTGCTCCACCACTTTCGAACGCCGCTTCGGTTGCCCGAGTTGCGCCAATCAAAACTGGTGCCACTGCTGGCAACAATAAAAGCGGAAGCAGCGTTTCGCGCCCCCGTGCGCCAGCACCAAGACCGCCGTAAAGTGTACCGACGAAACCCAAGCCGACAGTGGCTACAACCATTGTGGCAAAAGTCTCTGCGTACCCCGTGGCTGTTGGTTCAACAGTGTATAAAACTAGCGCAACTGCCAGCAACATTAATTCAAGTGCAAAAAGCTGAACCATTAGTGCCAGTGATTTACCGATAAAAATTCCAAGCGGTTCAGTACCTGCTACTCGTAATGCATCTAGGGCACCGTCTGCAGTCTCAACCGCAAAAGACCTCTGCACAATGATCAACATTGAAAACAGTGTCGCAAGCCACAACAGACCCGGGGCCACACGTTGCAAAATGCCCTCATTGTCCAGAGCAAATGCAAACATAATCATGACGACCAGTGAAAAGGGTGCAACTTGATTGAGCAGGACTTTACTGTTCCACTCAATGCGCAAGTCTTTGCAAACAACAGCCCAGGAAACACGTCGCACGGTTTGCAGGCGCGTTGTCATGATTCACTTCCGGAAATAAGACCACCATCAACTGTGATGACCCGTGTCGCCAGAGACCTGGATCTTTGCGTTTCATGGGAAGCCAAGATGACGGTTGCTCCACTCATTACAGCCGTGCGAAGTATCGCGTCCAACTCATCTCGTCCCTCTTGATCAAGTCCAGCATGAGGTTCATCAAGGAGCCAAAGAGACGCGCGTCGAACCATCAAAGATGCGAGCGCACAGCGCCTGCGTTGACCAGCAGACAACTGTGAAGCCTTTACATTAGTGAGTCGACCATCAATTTTCATTTGTTGCATGGCAAGCGCGACTTCTTGAGCACTCGCACCAACAGCAGACGCCCAAAAAGCGACATTTTGTGCCACTGTCAGTTCTAGATACAAACCATTTGAGTGGCCGAGTAGTCCCACTCGCTCGCGCACACTCTCGCGTTGTGTTCGCAAATTAACGCCCATAACTGAGCCCTCACCGCGCTCAATCGGTAGAAGTCCAGCACAGACGCGCAACACGGAAGTTTTCCCCGCACCGTTTGGTCCGTGTAGCAAGACAATTTCCCCGCGGTGCACTGCAAGATCAATTCCGGCAAGCGCTGGAAAACTACTTAGAACCGCCACCACTCCCCTTAGCTCGACAACTGTTTCCATGCCCCTTTCACGCTACTGACCCCCTGCCAATGACACCAATCACGCACCAAAAAATGCTCCCTAAGTGCATGAAGTCACTCCAAAAGCCGTAATCTTCGTCGTTATGGAATCTCCTTCAGTAGGTCGCTCGGCTGATGACGACATGGTTTTGACGCGACGCAAAATAATCGCCAAATATGCGTTGCTGGCGAATCGCATCGGGTACCTGCTGTGGGCTGTAAGTGTCAGCACGTTTGTAATGGCATTCGTGATGGGCTTTTCTGGTCCGATTGTCTCTGTAATTACCGTGACATTGGTGATTGGCGGCATCTTGCTCGCCCCTTCAATCATTCTTGGCTATGCAGTGAAGGCCGCCATTCGCGAAGACCGCGAGATGGGTCGACCATGACCCTTAGAGTTGATGCGATTGAGCGTCGTGACCAAATCATGGCGGTTGCTCTGACAGAGTTTTCTCGCACTGGATTTCACGAGACCTCAATGTCACAAATTGCCGAGTCGGTCGGAGTTACCAAGCCAGTCCTCTATCAACATTTTATAGGCAAACGTGCCCTGTATTTAGAATTGCTTGAAGCGTTAGGTCATGACCTGATAACTCAAATACGACGGGCAACAAATGAAATTTCTGATGGTCGTTTGCAAACAGAGCGTGGGATGGTGACTTACTTTGATTGGGTCGTTGATAATCGCGAAGCGTTCATACTGCTCTTTACAGGTAGCGCAAGAAATGATGCCGAGTTCGCCGATGCAATTCGCCATATCGAGCGACAAGCTGCTGATGCAATTGCACCCTTAATTATCGTCAATCTTTCTGAGGCAGAACGTCGAACAATGGCATTTGGACTAGTCGGAATGGCAGAGGCAGTAAGCCGTCACCTGATTGCCCAAGGTACACAAATCGATCCGGAAAAACTTGGCACGCAACTCGCAGGGCTTGCGTGGGCAGGTCTGCGGTCTTTGGGGCATCATCACGACTGACAACCAGTTGGCACGAGGTGAACCAAATTGCGTACTCGGGTAGGGTTGGGGCATGCCAATTCAAGGGGAACATCATCCTGCCTTTGAGGAATACTGTGTATGCATCTATGAATTGCGCGAAGACGACGTCGATGTAATCCAAGCTCGCATCGCTGATCGACTCCTTGTTTCTCGTCCATCTGTTTCAGAGATGATTCATCGCCTCGAAACGGAGAAGTTAATTTCACTCCGCGACCAAAAAATCCGTTTGACCCCCAAGGGTGAAAAACTGGCTCAAAGTGTTGTTCGGCGACACCGACTTGCCGAACGTTTTCTTACCGACATACTCGGGTTGTCGTGGGCCCACGCACATCGTGAGGCCGGTAAGTGGGAGCACGTCATGTCTGGAGAAGTAGAAGGCGCTATTGCACGGGTACTTGGTGGACCCACAACATGTCCACACGGGAATCCAATTCCTGGGAGTGATTACACCGCTCCAACTGCAATCCGTCTTTCCGATGTTGAAGTCGGCCATGCATTTACCGTAAGCCGAATTCCAGAAGAACTTGAATTTGCCAGCGGCGTATTGGATTTTTTGGAAAAAACAAAACTAATTCCGGGCAGCTCTGGCGTTGTGACTGCTTCTCAAAAAACTGGAGTAGTTACAGTAGAGATGGAAGGCAAAGCAGTGAAGGTGGCGTCTTTCACCAGCGCACGAATTTTAGTTACAACTGCCTAAGGAGACGACGTGCGCCTGAGCACAAAGAAAAAAATCGCCGAATCTTGTTCCATTGTTGCTCTTCTGGTGCTAGCGGGTTGTTCAACCACGATTGTCGGCTCCGCTGATACAACAGCACCTGTCAAAATTAATGTAACCACTACTTTGCCTATCGGCACAGCAGAAGAACTGCTCACTAATATTCTTGAAGCGACAAATGGGCTTGGAGATGCAATCGCCAGTGGGGATACAAAAACGGCAAAATTGAGGCTTAATGATGTTCTGGCAAACTGGGAGGTACTCAAGCCCCAGATAAAAGATTCAAGTCTTGATATTTTCAGCGACATCGAACGGATGGTCGGTTTAATTACCTCGGCCGTCGAACGCAAACGACCTGCTGATGCCGATAAGGCGCTCCGATATTTACCGCTGATTGTTGCCGCGATTGACGACTTAAATTAGAGCATTGCCTCGGGCAGGGCTTGATGGTGGACAATTACAAGACTCCGAGTTGATCGTGTCAAGGCGACATAGAGAGCTCTTAAACCGTGGAGTTCGTCATCAACGATGGCAGCAGGTTCTACAACCACGACACCGTCTAATTCAAGACCTTTCACCAAACTGACGGGTACGACAGTAATGACTTTGCCGAGCGCAGCAGAACTAGCGCGTCCGTGTTCTACCCCGAGCAATTGCAGTGCTGCAGAAATTTCATCCACCATTGAGTCGGGGCAGACAACTCCAGTACTTCCGCCTCCAAGTCGCCCCGCCAGTAACTTCGTTTGCTCGACAGCAACACCAATCACATCCTGTCTTGTCTCTGCTCGCACAAACATCGGAACCTCGTCACCATCCCGAACGCTTCGTGGTGATCTCAGACCCGGAGTTGCAGCATGCATGACTTTGTCCGCGAGTTCCATTATTTGTGATGGGATGCGATACCCCACTGATAGTCCGACGATACGCGAGCCCTTAGCGTCGGGAAGAAACTTCTTTATATCGTCCCAACTTGAGGGGGCAAAAGGGCCAGTGGCCTGGGCAATATCCCCAACGACGGTCATTGCACCATTTAAGGAGCGCCTCGCCACCATGTTGAGTTGCATTGGAGTGAGATCTTGAACCTCGTCAACCACAATGTGTCCATACATGCGAATGTCTTCTGTTTCGTTGACTTTGCCATTTTTGGCACCGCGCACACCAAGCCTGGCACGAGCCTCGTCCAGCAAGGCTGCATCAGCATTGGACCACTTGACTCTCGAGACATCGTCCGTGCGTGGGCGATACAAACTTAAATATTCTGATTCTGATAAAAACTTCTGAGCAGCCAACTTTAAAAGCGCCTTGCTCCCAAAGAGGTCGTGAAGCAGTTCTGCTGGTGTCAGTATTGGCCACATGCTCTCAATGGCCTGCCGATACTCCGGAGTTGATCTAAGGGCGTCCTTTATTTCTTCTATTTCCACTTCGGTGCGCCATGTGGCGATAATCGCGTTCCAGACTTCTGTCTCTACCCACCGTCGAGCAGCATTGTGATGAGCAAATCGTCTCTTTGCATTTTTGACGATGCGCTCTGATTCACTCGCGCGCAGACGTACATAGCCAGTGCGAAATGGAAAGACAACATCTTCCCGCAGTGGTCGCTCACGATCTGAGACCGCCTTACTGACAACACGAGTCATGGTGATGCCACCCTTGACTCGGGCTGTTTCCATGGTGTCAAAACCTCCCCAGTCAACTCCGCGCACAAGATCAGCCAAAACCACCTGCTCGACACCTGCCTCACCGAGTGATGGAAGGACACGTTCGATGTAGCGCAAGAACACTCGATTGGGGCCAATTACCAGAACTCCCTGATCTTCAAGGGGGAAACGATATGTATAGAGCAGATATGCAGCCCGATGGAGGGCAACAACTGTCTTTCCTGTTCCGGGACCTCCTTGCACAATGAGAACCCCAGACGGCGAAGAGCGAATTATCTCATCTTGTTCAGACTGAATCGTGGCAACAATGTCACCGAGTTGCCCTGTGCGACCGCGTTGCAACACAGACAACAATGTGCTGTAACCACTCAGCCCAGCACCAAGGGTTTGTTCACCTCCTAGTCCTTCATCGTGCCCAACTCCTAGATGCAGATCACCAAATAGTTCGTCTTCGATTCCCAACAACTCACGACCCTCGACGGCGAAATGTCGACGACGTGCAAGACCCATTGTCTCGCGACCAGTGGCCCGATAAAAAGGTTCGGCGACCGGCGCACGCCAATCCACTACGACTGGCTCACGATTCTCATCCGAAACTGCCAAGCGACCGATATGAAAGCTCTCGACAGCCGCAGGGGACTCAGCCAAGCGATCAATCCGACCAAAAACCAGAGATGCATCACGCAGATCTAATTGCACGAGACGATTAACGAGTGCTTCATCAAAGACATCTCTTTCGTATCTCGCCTGAAATGTCCCACCAAGACCTGGTTGGGTCATATCTCGCAACTTCCAAGCATCGGTCTTGCTGCGCTCAAGACATTCATAAGCATGGTCGATGAAGGCTTGCTCGGCCTCCAAATCGGGATGTTGTTGCGTCATTGTTTACCTATTCCCAGAGACCACTTTGAGGTGTTCTCCTGATTTCTGGGTATGTCAAATCTAGCGGTTTTGAACACAAATCACCCTGACCCACAATTTCCAGACAAAGGCTTCAGAATCCACATTCCATTGTTGTATCAAACATCGCACAAGATGAGGGGGAGCGGTGCATCATCAAACATCGCGACTAAAACTCGTGGTCACCTACCTGTGTTGCGTGCTGACAATCGCCGTGGCACCCACCGTCATTGCCGGCGTCGCAAGACATAATGTCGCTCATGCCAAAGACACCAACGGAAATGCGATCGGGAATGGTTCTGTACTTGGCACCAGAATCAGCGCCAGCGTCACATACGGAGAACCAGCAAAAGACAAATTAGCCTGCACATGGCGCTACTCGACGGAGATTGACAAAATAAGTGGGCGGACTGTTCGAATTATTCGTCAACTCGGAGACGCCTCTTACTCGGTATATCAACGCCGTTGCATTGGTCCACCAGAAACATCAAGCGAATACTGGATTAGAGATTCAGCCAGTTCTCAGATGGCGAAAATTGCCGCAGACAAAGTCTTTGATGATGTTCCAATTCCACTTTTTGGCATGGCGCCACCTTCGCGTCAATTAGTTGTCAAAGTCGGGACATGGTTTTGGGTGTCGCGCGTATTGTGGCATCCGATTTCCGTGACAGCATCCATTGCGACTTCAGCAGGAGTGTTGTGGGTAAAAACTACCGCCACTCCGTCTCGTGTCATTTATTCCCCTGGCGATGGCGAGTTGGGAACGGGCGATGTTTCATGCATCGGACCTGGTCAGGTCTGGAAAAAAAGTGATGGTGATCTTGCAAAGTCTGACTGCATGTACACCTATTCCCATGCTTCTTCAGGCAAATCCAACAAAGTGTTTCAAGCGCGGATGTCCATTGAATGGAAGATCAAATGGAAATCAAACTTAGGTCTTGCCGGCACACTCCCAAATGTTCGAACTGGGGTACCGATAAATGTGCAGGTTAGAGAGATCCAGGCCTTGGCCATTTAATTGAGACGACAAATGCCGTGTTTTCTCCAATAAACTCTTGGCGGTAACACGGAGGAACAAAATGAGCGACGACAAAGACAGAATTCTGATTGGCTTGAAATACGCCGCGGTCCTTGAATCCCTGACCGATGACTCATTGTCATCTCTCGCCGGTGCTCTTGAGGGTGACATCAAAGACACATTTGCCAAAGTCGCTGGACTCTCTGCAGAGGCATACGCCTCTCCAGCCACTCTTGGTGGGGCGATTCGCGACGGAATTGCTCGTCGTCGAACAAGTCACGATGCTGGCATTATTTTGGGAGAACCGTGCACTCAACACTGTATTGAAAAACTAGGAGATGCATCAGAAGACCCCACTCTTGAACAACTTCAAGCCGTGCTTCCAGAAGCAGTTGAAAAATTTGGTCTTGACGCCGTGCGCTTGATGGTTGTTCAGTACTCACGCTCACTTGCTGGTTTTCGTCAATTAGTCGCCACTGACCCGCGCTTTGCCAATGCCTCCAACAACACATCAGTAATGGTGCGAATTGTTGATGAAGATGCTCAGGCAGCCAAGCGTGCCGTGCGCAAAGAGCGCAAAGAACGTGAACGCGCGACAAAACTCAAACAAAGCGGCCGATAGCATTTCTTGTGACCAGCAGAACATGCCCTACCTGCACCCGCGATTAGCCAAAGCAAGCATCCTGTTTGCATGCATCATCACATTTTGTGCCACTGCACCAGTCAAATCCTCCCACTTGAAAGCAGCGATAGAAACACCCCCCGTTTTGCTCTACGGCGACTCCATCGGGGTTGAGATTTCCAATTATCTGGAAAAAAATCTGCGGACAACTTCAAAGGCAAGACTCATCACGCGCGCATTCTTTGGTTACAACGCCTGTGATTGGCTTGATCAAGCGAAGTCAGATGCTAAAAAGTATTCCCCGAAATATATTGTCATCATGTTTGTGGGCAATTATTTGACTCCCTGCATGACGGCATTCGGTTCATTGCCCAGCCCGTCAAAAATAACAAGAGTGACAATTGATCAGATTGAGCGATTGATAACTTATTTTCCCAAAGCCATAATCATTCTCACGGGGTTCGGTCGCTCGATTGAGCAAGAATTGATTCGCCAGCAAACACGCTCAGTAACATTTACTGATATTTTGAACCAATCGCTCTTCCAATTGGCTAAACGAACGAATAATCGCTATGTCAGTGTGGCCCGTTCACTCTACGACTCCGCCGGAAGAGCAAAGAGATTTCTGCCCTGCTCAAAAGAAATTGACGGTAATTTATGCCCTCAATCGCGCAAGGTCGCAGTGCGATCTCCTGACGGTCTTCATCTGTGTCCTGTTGCCTACACAGTCAATAAATCTGGCGTGACAACTCCGTGCCCAGTTCCGATACCGGGTGCAGCACGCGTTGCTGCTGACGTCATGCGGGCAATTAATCGTCAATCAAACAACGCGTAACGTAAATGCTGGCGTGTTATCGGGGCGATACGGCAAAATGACGTCATCGCCGATTCGATTCAGCCGACCGTCATAACCAAGCAACGTCGTATCGCCTGTTGGTAGACCGTCAATGTGGACAACTTTGCTACTAGGTCGCCCCAAGACGATTGCATAGATTGCGCCGTCAACGCCGGCAGTAAGCCGAACAGGAATTCCCTCAGACGTCAACAGCGAATTGCTTCTACACACTGATGATGAATAGATTGCCTCACCGTTAACTGACAGCCACTGCCCCATCGCCAGCAACCGCTCTTGCTGGGCCCAAGGGATTTCTCCGGTTGCCATTGGACCCACGTTCAATAAAAAGTTTCCACCCTCGGCGACAATATTGACTAACAAATGAATGAGTTCTGCTGATGATGCGTACGAAGATTCGTCCTCAGACTCGTTGTAGCCAAAACTCGTGCCAATTCCACGACATACCTCAAACTTTTTTGTACCCAGAGGAGGCTTCGTTGTGTATTCAGGTGTTGTGAAATCAGCATGAGATTTTCCAGCCATCACACCTAAAAAGTCAAAGCGATCGTTCACGACTCCCTCTGGGTTGGTGTTATAGAAGTGCGCCATTAGTTCTGCGGCACCTTCGCCAAAGCCTGGATAACCGATGTCATTCCACAGAACATCAGGCTTATAGCGACTTATCAATTCCCGATAGTGCGCGTCTACATAGGCGTGATACTCGTCATCTTGTGGGATGGCTTCGTATAACTTTCTCCAACTGTCGATTCCGAGACCTTGAAATGCCCAGTCAATTCCGCCTGAGTAATACAAGCCAAATCGCATTCCTTCGGATCGAACAGCATCAGCACACTCCCCAACAATGTCCCGCGATGATGACCATGCCGACCCCTTGTAGGGATTAGGAGTTGCGCTCGGCCAAAGTAAAACACCATCGTGATGCTTTGTCCCCATCACGCAATACATCGCACCAGAGGCAGAAAATAATTCAGCCCATCGCTCCGGTTGCCATCCTTTTGTCAGTTCGAGCCATTCGGGAACGAAATCTTCGTAGGGCTTGTCTCCGTACTTTGCAAGGTGATGTTTTGAAACTGATGATCCCTCAATATTTAGGGAATTCCAGTACCACTCAGAATAAGGACTCTCAGCGAATGCTTCTCTCTCACCTTTTTCTCGCGCCAAAGTAAATGGATCATCCGTGATAGGTGCGTATGCAGGAACGGTTGATGAGTACCAGTGGACAAATATTCCAAACTTGGCTCCATCAAACCAAAGAGGCAATTCATGCGTGTTCAGCGAAGCAAAATTTCCTAAAAAAGTGCCCATCAGGCAAGTCTAGGCACTCCAATCTTTGATTTTACCTGTCAGAAAAAAGTTATTGCAGTGTTTCAGCCCAGGCGAAGCGTTTCAAGTGGTTCAAGTCGAGCAGCACGAGCAGATGGATATACACCAGCCAACACAGAAATCAACATCGCCAAAACAATTCCGGCAGGTGGAAGCCACGAGGCCAGCACAAACACCCATCCAGAAATTTTCACTCCTGTAAAAATGGCACCAACTCCAAGAAGCACACCCATCACCCCACCTAGAAAACCAACTACCAAGGACTCGAGCATAAATTGTGCACCAATAATTGCCCGAGAATGACCCAATGCTCTCCTAATGCCTATTTCAGCAGAACGTTGAATTACCGAAATTGACATTACATTAGCGATTCCAAGTCCACCAACAATCACCGCCAGCAAGCCCATGGACACCACGATGAGCTGAAGTTGACGATCACTTTGCGCCGCAAGTTCAAGAGCAGCCGCTTTTATCTCAGTCTGAACCTCTTGCGGCCCACCTAAATTGACCGCTGTTTTTAAAGCGATGGCAGTCTCTGTTTCCGTGCCATTTTCACAACGGACATAAACCTTGTTCGGCAAGATGTCGTTATCAACAAAGTCTTGTTCTGCGGCTTGAAACGCCACGAACACTGCATTGTCAAATGCTGGCTCAAGCTCCACTTCACCAAGTATTCCAACTACGCCATATCTGATTCCGTTGAGTTCGATGGTTCGTATTTCTCCTGGCAAGTAATTGAATTCACGCGCCAACCCAATGCCAATTACTGCTGCTCTGGTCGTAGCAGACTCATCAAAGGCGTTTATCCAGCGACCACTTATTAGTGGCACCTCTAGAACATTGGGCAACTCGCTGTCCACCGCCACGACCGGGATTGGTACGGTCTCAAACTGCGACTTGGCCCGCTCATACGGTGTAACCACGATGTTGGACAACTGCGTTATCGCAGCGACTTTTTCCACCGTAATGACTTTGCTGGCACGATCTGTTGCATCTGCTGGAAGCGTTGGGTTCTGTCGACCAACACTGCTTTGCGCCGACACCAACACGAGATTGGTTCCGAGTTCGGTGACTTTACGCTTGAGATCACCTTTGGCGCTGTCGGTGAGACCGACAGCCGCAATGATTGCCGCGACTCCAATCATTGGACCCAGAAGTAGCAGGACGGTTCTTACTTTGCGTGCCAAAAGTCCACCCAGCGACACTCGTAATAAATCTTTAAACGTGTTCACAACAAAACTGCCCTGCGCTCGTCAGCCACGATCTCACCATCAAGCATTGAGATCTTGCGATCTGCTGCTGCTGCAACACCCGGATCGTGTGTCACCAAGATTACTGCTCGTTCAGGGGAGCGAAGATTGGCGAAAAGTTCCATCACCATTGCCGCATTCTTGGTGTCGAGAGCACCAGTTGGCTCGTCGCCGAGCAGGATACGTGGCTCTGTGACGAGGGCGCGAGCGAGCGCCACTCGTTGTTGTTCTCCGCCGGACAATTGAACTGGTCGGTGCTCAGCGCGCGGAAGAAGTCCAACTTGTTGGAGCGCAGCAAGGGCACGATCACGCCGTTCTGCTGGCTTGAGTCCCCGATACAACAGAGCCGTTTCAACATTTCCAGCCGCGTCAAGATGGGGAATCAGATGGAACTGCTGAAAAACAAACCCGATCGTTCTGCCTCTTACGGCAGTTCGTTCGGCATCACCAAGTGCTGTTATTTCTCTGCCACAAACAGTGATTGTTCCGCTCGTTGGCACATCAAGACAACCCAATAAACCGAGCATGGTTGATTTACCCGAGCCAGATGGTCCGACAATTGAAACGAACTCGCCTGATTGGATACGTAACGAAACATTACGCAACGCAAAAACTGTGGCTTCTCCTTGACCGTAAACCCGCGAAACATTCGCCAGTTCCATTACCGCTTCTGCTGTCATGGCGTCAGGAGTCTTGAGTCACCGTGTTGGGTTTGTCTGCGGCAGGGTCAACATCAATGACCACGAGTTCAGTGCCAGTAAGGCCTTCAACTATCTCTGCCCACTCACCATCAATCAGGCCAATCTTTACTTTGACTCGTGAAATTGTCCCTTTATCATTTACGACTCGGACTTCGTCGGCGTCAGACGCACGTAAAACCGCTGCGACTGGCACAGCAAGTACATTGTCTTTTTTCTCCAGAATCACATCAATTGACACCGATGCCCCATCAACAGACTCCAGATCGGACTTGACTAAAACTTTGCCTTCATAGGCAGAGTTACCCTGTCCGTCAACTGTTGGCGACGCATCAAGCTCACTTATTTTGCCGTCCAGAATGCTTTCACCTGCGTTGAAATTTACTTTGACATTCATGTCCAACGACAACTTGGCACGATCTGTAGGACTCACGCTCATTACAACCGTAAAGACGGGCTCAGTTAGATTAAATAGCGTCTTGCCGAGAAGAACAAATTCTCCTGCCTTTACGTTAAGGGTGCCGATTCGCGATGGCCAATTGGCGACCAACATGTCGCTGGGTTTAAAAATTACACCGTTATTAAGAGTGTCAATCCTGACCTTCACCGACGTTTTTCCTTTTTTCAAAACTGCTACTCCGCTCAGCACTCCGTAGTCGTCTCCGGCTTTCCCAGAGCCAGACAACTGATACGTCACAGAGGTGTCAGCCGAGACTGCTTCGTCCGCGGAAATGACAAAACTTGTAGATGTGCCTTTTTTCACGATTCCCCCACCGTTCAAACTGAGTGTAGGAAGGTCCTCGGAGTCAATCGTGACGGATGCTGACGCAGGAGCACCCACGATATATGGCTGAGCACTCGCTGAGTAGTTGGGATCTGCAACCAATGAAACGGTGAACACTTCATCAGTCTCAACGACATCATCTGCGCGCACATCAATACTGAACGTCATTGTCGTATTATTCGCATCGATCTGTAAATCATCTTGATTAATTTTTACGTAGTCAGTTCCAGACACGGCAACACCCGCAGTAGCAACGTAGAAATCAAGAGTCTGGTTCGACTTCACGGTTGTTTTGACCGTGAACGTGACGCTACGGCCCTCGGCAACTTTATCTGTAGACGCTTCAATCGTAAGTGTGCGAATAAGGTCGGAGCCATTTGCCGGAATCACAACGCGGGCAGCACTGGTCGACCCGAGTGTATATGCCTCGTTAGAGCCACCAAAACTCTGTTGCCCAATGGAAATCTGAAGATCTTCTTCGTCTTCGATAACCGAGTCGGTAAAAATCTGCCTCGTAATGCTTGCGGTAGTTGTTCCGGCAGGTATCACGACTGTGTTATTGACGGTGGCATAGTCGGCGTTATTTTTTACAGCACTCACGCCACCTGTGCTTGAGCCACCAACATTTAGATTTATCGTCAGATCTGCCGCCGGTGCAGCCGACGCAGTCACAGTAAAAATAACCGATTCACCTTCAAGCACGCTCGTACGATTCACCGCTATTGAGATCGTCGGGGCAACGCGCGGGAGGCGTCGTGCCGATCCTGGTCCTGTTCCGATTGAAGTTGCTTTTGCTGATGGACTGATGACATATGCGATGGAGTTGTACTTGCCTATTGAATAACCTGCTTGATTTTGCCCCAGAGACACCGTGATTGTTTTTTCAGATGAAGCCACGGCTGCCGGATAAGCGTGAATTGCTTGCCATTTGCCCAAAGCAGTTCGAGTTTCTTCTGTGTAAAGCTGATCTGATTTCTTCAACCCCGTCCCAGCCGAAATCAAAACATCTTCAAGTTGCTTTACGTCTGGACCCACATCACCAACATCTAGAGACCGATAAAAGGCGAACTTCCCCTTGACCGCGACGGAGTCGCGCCCATCCAGAGAAAAAATTGTGTCTCCTGCGTTTACTGTTGCACCATCGCTCACGGCGACATCACTTACCTGACCGTCAACGGGTGAATTAATTTTTTTTGTTTCATCACGTCTTATTTCCCCCGTCACTGTCAATACATCCTCAAGGGAACGACGCTCAACCTGGCGAGGGACAATGAGTAAACCTGTTGAAGATCCAGACGAGGTCCCTCCCAACGATCTGCCGATAAAAACCGCAGATACAACTAACGCGATTACGGCAAACGCCGACAAAATATTGCGCTTACTCACTATGGCCCCCCTGGGTCACTTGTATTCACGCCAGTTTCCGTCAAGCACTGGTCTAGATCTCGCTCATTGAGAGTTCCATCTGCCGCACGAAACTGCTGGGGCTGCAGAAGTCCGATGCTGTTCACCGACAGTTCAACCGTCCAGCCACGCTGTTTCAGACATTCAGAAAGCGCTTTGAAGATTTCATTTCTGCCCTTTACTTCTTCCGGCGTCAGCTTTGATGTCGCTTCTTGTGTAGCGCGCACCACGTTTAGAATATCTGTGCGTGCTGCACACTTCGTTAACGAGGCCACATACTCCTTGTTTTGAAACGCAGGATTTTTGGGATCTTGAAGATTACCTTCAATCTTGAAACCGTCCGCTTTTAGGCAGGCATTGAATTTTTGATAGGCCGCGAAAAGTTTTACTTCGGGGGCACGATTATCAGCATTGAGCGGAACTGTTTCGCTGCTGGTCTCCCCTGCTTCATTTGGCTTCGATGCGTCAGCAGGATCGACAATTGGTTGACGAAGTGCTGCCACTTGGGCTGCGGACATCACCTGAACTTCGTCGGCACCACGCAGTACAAACTTTGCTTGCGACGCCCCAGATTCGGCGCAACCCAGTAAAGAGAGAGCCAAGGCACCCCCAAGCCCTACAAAAGACATACTGTGCTTGCCCTTCAGCGCACTGCGATGCGGACCACTCATAGTTCTCCATGATACGACCACAACATCTTGATAGCGTAAGTCAAATTATAAGAATACAGTAAAAATGTAATCTTGTCAGAATTGATGGGCATTCAAACCGAATTCCCCGTTTCATTGGGAGCCAGATATGGGAATACCAGTCATCATTGAAGCAGGCAGAACTGCAATCGGGAAACGGAATGGGTTCTTTGCAGATATCCACGCCGCACACCTTCTCGCAAAAGCCCAACAAGGCGTTCTCGCACGATCTGGAGTTGAGCCATTGTCAATCGGACAACTTGTAGGTGGATGTGTTACTCAAGCAGGCGAACAAGGAAGCAATATCACTCGCACTGCATGGCTCAGTGCACAAATGCCCTATGAGATCGCGTCCACGACAATTGATTGCCAATGTGGATCATCCCAACAAGCCAATCACATGATTGCCAACCTGATAACTGCTGGCGCAATCGACAGTGGCATCGCCTGCGGAGTTGAACACATGAGCAAGGTATGGCTTGGCGCCAATGTGCCCATCGTTGAAGGCAACCTCATCAACGGGAGTTCTCGCCCCGACGCATTTCCATGGGATATGCCCGACCAGTTCGGAGCGGCAGAACGCATCGCTCAAAGGCGTGGAATCACCCGAGCAGATGTTGATTTCTTGGGCCTGATTTCGCAACAAAAGGCAATTCGCGCAACAGAAGAGGGCCGCTTTGAACGAGAAATTATTCCGGTGGATGTTATTGATGCAGATGGCAAGACCCAAATCATCAGTCGCGACGGTGGACTTCGCGAGACGAGCGCAGAAAAACTTGCTGCATTAAAACCAGTGATGCCAGAGGGAATGCACACTGCAGGTAACTCAAGTCAAATTAGTGATGGTGCGGCTGCTGTGCTGTGGATGGATGAGTCCCGCGCCAAAGCCGAGGGATTACGTCCGCGGGCGCGGATGATTGCGCAGTGCCTTGTGGGAAGTGACCCGTTTTACCACCTTGACGGACCAGTAGACTCAACGCGCAAAGTCCTAGAGATGACTGGAATGACGCTCAATGATATTGACATTGTTGAAATCAATGAGGCGTTTGCCTCGGTCGTTTTGTCGTGGGCCAAGGTTTATAACATTGATCAAGATGCGCTCGTAAACAAGGTCAACGTCAATGGTGGGGCAATCGCCTTGGGGCATCCCGTCGGATCTACTGGTGCCCGCCTGATCACCACAGCGCTCCACGAACTTGAGCGCTCCGACAAAGAGTTTGCACTCATTACGATGTGCTGTGGTGGTGCGGTAAGTACCGCAACTATCCTGCAACGCATCTGAGCCAATTATCGCGCCGACAACACCAATCCAAGTCCAGCACTTGCGACTAATTGGCGACCAACCTCATTTACTCCACCACCAAAGGTATTAATCTGTGCGGCACGAGCAGCGCGCTCGACTTCTCCGTGCAACATTGATCCCTTAGAGCCTTCCTTGAGATGGGCAGTAGGCCCCAAAATTCCCTGCAAGATACGATAAACCTCGACAGCTTTTTCAGTTCCAAAAACCTTGACGACAGAGGCTTCAGCAGGACCGAGCGTATTGTCACTCACCGCCTTTACAAGTTTCCATGTCATCAAACGAGTCGCATCTAGCAAAGCATGCGACTTGGCAATATCTATTTGAACCCATGGTAAGTCGATCATCATTTCGTTATTTGCCCCACCCGACTTTGTTACCTTTGCCCAATCGGTAACGTCCTCAACAAGTCGCGCGGTTAGCCCAGATAAGGCAGCAAGACCAACGCGCTCATGATTAAGTTGCGCCGTTATGAGTTTCCATCCACCATTTATTTCACCCACAACATTATTTTTGGGCACGCGAACTTCGCTGTAGTAGGTTGCGGTCGTCATTACGTCTCCGACCGTCACAATTGGAGTCCATGAAAATCCAGGCGATGATGTTGGAACAATGATAATGCTGATTCCTTTATGCTTGGGGGCTTCGGAATCCGTTCGACAAGCCAGCCAAATATAGTCAGCCTGATTTGCCCCCGAGGTATAAACTTTGTTTCCGTTAATTACCCATTCGTCGCCGTCTAGCACAGCCGACGTGCGCAGACTAGCTAGGTCAGTACCTGCTTCTGGTTCGGTATAACCGATTGCAAAGTTGATTTCTCCAGCAAGTATCCCCGGTAAAAACTGAGCCTTTTGATCCTCGCGACCGTAAGCCATTATGGCTGGCCCTACTGTATTGACTGTGACAAACGGGAACGGCGCGCGAGCACGTTGTACTTCGTCAAACAATAAGAACTGATCCGTGGCAGGGCGACCTTGCCCGCCAAACTCCTTTGGCCAACCAAGACCAAGCCAACCGTCTTTGCCCATCTGGCGAATCGCTTCACGAAAGGGTTCGGGACTCGCCCCTGTTTCGGACACGGCGGCTTTTAGTTCTGGCGTGAGCATCGCCGCGAAATATTCGCGCAACTCTTTGCGCATTGCTTGTTGCTCTGATGTCTCTGCGAGATACATGTGAACCCCATAATACGAATATTGACGAGTTTTGCGAACCCGACATTGACCTGTTGAATCTCAACAATATTATGGTACTTTAGTTTCTGACGCCTCATCAGAAACCATATTTTGCTTGTCTTTGCGCAGAAGATAGCGGGTTAGCGGAGGGGTGTTGAGTCTTATTCGCCTTCAAAACAAAAGGGGTTATCGTGTCAGGATACCTACAAGACAAAGTTGTCGCGGTAACGGGTGGTGGTCGTGGAATTGGTCGTTGCGTGGCGCTGGATTGCGCCAAGGCTGGTGCCATCGTCATAGTTGCTGACTTTGGTGTATCAATGGATGGATCGGAGCCCAGCAGCGAAATTGCTCAATCGGTTGTTGACGAAATAATTGCTCTTGGTGGTCGCGCTGTGGCTGTGGCGAGTGATATCAGCACAATGGCTGGTGCTGAAGCGGTTGTAAAAGCAGCACTCGACACAGGTGGTCGCATTGATGGCGTTGTTTGTGTGGCTGGAATTTTGCGTGAACGAATGCTTTTCAACATGGAAGAAAGCGAGTGGGACGATGTTGTGCGCGTGCATCTCAAAGGAACATTCACGATGTACCGAACCGCTTCGGCAGTGATGCGCAAGCAAGAAGGAGGTGGATCCCTGATTGGTTTCACATCAGGCGTGTGGGCACTCGGCTCGGTATCACAACCAAACTATGCGGCCGCAAAAGGTGGCATAGTTTCTCTCAACTATTCAGCAGCAGTCGGGCTGAATCGCTATGGAGTGCGCTCTAATGTAATTGCGCCTGTTGCCCGCACTCGCATGTCGGCGAATGTCCCTACAACCCTAAAAGAAATTGGTGATCCAGAAGATGTTTCACCAATGGTGGTGTTTTTGCTTAGTGATAAAGCGAAACACATCACGGGGCAGGTCTACACGGTGGTAGGGGGAAAGATTGCGGTGTGGAGCCAACCCCGCGAACAGCGTGCGATGTTCAAAGAGGGTCGTTGGACGCCTGAAGAAATTGAAGACAGTCTCGCCAGCGTCGTTGGTTTTGAGGAATTGCCATTCCTGAAAACCGTCGAGGACCAACGCCTTGCGGCGGCAGCCAAAGATAAGCCAAACGCGTAAAAAATTTATGGCATTTGTGGCTGTGCTTCCCGACGATGACGAAGAGTTCAGGCATTTCGTACGCGCTTGGCTTAAAGAAAATGTCGTTGGAGAGTTTGCTGATCTAAAAGGACGCGGTGGTCCTGGCGATGAGGACATTGGTTTTGATATTCGTGTCGCCTGGGAAAAAACACTTGGTCACGCTGGTTGGATCGGCCTGGGTTGGCCAACCGAGCACGGCGGACGCGGAGCATCTGTCAGCAAACAAATGATCTGGGCCCAGGAATACACTCTTGCCCAAGCCCCTGCTCGTGTTAATCACATGGGAGAACACTTGCTTGGACCATCCCTGATTGAATACGGAACACCTGCTCAATGCGCACGTTTTTTGCCGGGCATTCTTGACGGCAATGAGCGCTGGTGTCAGGGCTATAGCGAGCCAAACGCTGGAAGTGATCTGGCGAACGTGCAAACCAAGGCGCACCGAGTGGGTGATGAGTGGGTTATCAATGGTCAAAAAGTCTGGACATCACTCGCCCATGTCAGCGACTGGTGCTTTGCAGTTGTGCGGACTGAAGAGGGATCAAAGCGACATCAAGGATTGACCTTCATGCTTGTGCCAATGAATCAGTCGGGTATTGAAGTTCGCCCCATCGTACAGATGACTGGCGGCGGCGAATTCAATGAGACATTTTTTTCTGACGCACGTACCGAACTGGATATGGTGGTGGGCGAAGTTGGCAGTGGTTGGTCTGTAGCGATGGGTCTGCTTGCTCTTGAGCGTGGCATTAGCACGCTTGCCCAACAAGTTGGTTTTGAGCGAGAGCTCAACAATCTAATTGATGTTGCTCGCGCAAATGGTGCACTCAACGACGCTGTTGTGCGTCAACGAGTCGTGCAATCCTTCATCGGGATGCAACTCATGAAGTGGAATGCGCTTCGTTCGATGTCGGGAGGAGTACCGGGCCCAGAAGCAAGCATCTCCAAATTATTCTGGGGAACATGGCACCGTGATCTTGGCGAACTCGCAATGGACGTCATCGGGGCGCACAGCACAATTATGCCCGACCACCAGTACTCACTTGAGCAAAAACTATTTCTGTTCACGAGGTCTGACACCATCTACGGTGGGTCGAACGAAATCCAACGTAATATTTTGGGTGAACGTGTTCTTGGTCTGCCAAAGGAGCCAACATGACAACACCACCAACCTACGTGCCGGGACACGGATTACTTGCGGGTAAAGGAGTACTGATCACGGCTGCTGCTGGCACTGGTATCGGAGCAGCTACCGCACGCAAGTGCGTAGAAGAAGGTGCTCGTGTTGTAATTAGCGACAAACACGAACGTCGACTCGCCCAAACTGCTGCGGAACTTGGGGTACACGCAATTGCTTGCGATGTAACCAATGAAGACGATGTGCAGCGACTCGTGCGCGACGCAGCAGGTCACCTTGGTGGCATCGACATATTGGTGAACAACGCAGGTCTTGGTGGGAGCGCTCAAGTGCACGAGATGACTGACGAGCAATGGTCAGTTGTCCTGGATGTCACACTCACTGGAACTTTTCGCATGACCAGAGCGGCACTCAATCACATGTATCCCCGTGGCTCTGGAGTCATCGTTAACAATGCGTCAGTTCTGGGATGGCGCGCACAAGCAGAACAGGCTCACTACGCCGCGGCAAAAGCCGGCGTCATGGCACTGACCCGCGCGACCGCAATGGAAGCCGCCGCCCATGGGGTACGAGTTAATGCTGTTGCCCCATCAATTGCAATGCATGCCTTCTTGGCAAAAGTTACGAGTGACAAGTTGCTTGATGAGTTGTCTCAACGCGAAGCATTCGGACGACCAGCAGAACCATGGGAAATCGCCAATGTCATTGTCTTTTTGGCGAGCGATTACTCCAGTTACATGACTGGCGAAGTTGTTTCAGTCAGCAGTCAACACGCCTAATCAGGGGATAAACGACATTTCGTCGCCGACATTAAATGATCCTGGCGTGGTGATGCGAGCATAGATACCCACATTTTGATCCAGATCGCGAACGATGTGTCGCAGTACTTCTCGGTCAACAGGAATTTGAGGAGTAACGGCGCGGGTCACCATGACGCATCGCGGGCAGGCAGAAAGAAACTCAATTTGGGCAGTTCCGATTTGAGCACGTCTGCCTTTCCATGAAAATTCTGGATGACCATCAAGTTCACCCGAGTCAATCACCAGACTGGGCCGAAACCGCCTGACATCCATGTTGGAACTTGGAACAGACATCGCTAGCGAGCGCAAGGCAGACGTCGTCATCACCATCAATGGCCAGACGTCGTAGTACGAACCTGGTGGAGATTCAAATTCCATGATACTTGGCGGAAAAATCGAAAAATCTGGCAGTGGCTCGTCTTCAGTGCGTCCAAATACCGCACGCAACTCCTGCATCACATCAGTGCTGTCTGGCGCTCCACGGCGAAAGTGCTCCAGGTCTTGGGCAGCCCTTAATTTTTCTAAGACAACTGGATGTTCAATTGCCGTGCTCACAACTTGATGAACACTTTGCTCATCAGTTCGCACGATAGAGCCATCCGGCAAAGTGATCTCAACAAGACCTGTTGCCTGATCAAGATGGCGCGCAGCCAAGCCCATCAATCCACCAATTTTTTTGGCACCACGTATCCCGCCGCGCTCTTGATCGCGTGCTGCCCAGATGCGATCGCCAGAAATGCCCGTTTCGGTGAGTATGCAATTCTGGACGGTCTGCCCCATCATCGATTTCACCGGATACAACCAGATTTCTTGCACCTTCATCATCACAACTCCCTATAGTTTTTCAAGATTCGGCTGATACACGATCGGCGCGCAACTGACTACGCCGAACTTTTCCGGCATCATCACGCAAGGGTTCATCTACGAACTCAAAAGTTCTTGGCACCTTGTAACGGACAAGGCGTTCTCCGAGGAATGCACGAAAATGATCCATGTCAATCTCCGTGTCGGGGGTTAGTTGCACGATGGCGTGTACGCAAGCTCCCAAATCTTCGTCTGGCAATCCAATCGCTGCCGACGAGCGCACCGATGGATACTCGTCAATCGCGGCCTCAATTTCAGCAGGATAAATATTTGCACCACCTGCCAAAATCATGTCGGTGAGACGATCTGATAGGTACACATAACCATCAGCGTCCATCCAACCCATATCGCCAAGTGACTCCCAGCCATCCGTCGTTATCTTGGCTTGAGCACCTACATATCGATAGGTCTGCCTCCCTGCGGGCGCACGCATGTAAATTTCACCAATTTCTCCAAATGGTAAAAGATTATTGTTTTCATCCAATACTTTCATTTCGCCCATGATGCACCTACCGACCGAACCACGACGTGACAGCCACTCATCGCCACGAATAACTGTTACTGCTTGTGCTTCTGTTCCGGCGTACAACTCAAACAATTTTTCGCCACCAAGCCAGTTGATAAAAGACTCTTTTAGCCATGGCGGGCACGGCGCAGCCATATGCCAGACAACTCGGAGAGATGACACGTTGTAGCGCTCGCGATCACTGAGTCTCCACATTCGCAGCATCATCGTTGGAACCAAAAGCATCCAGTCGCACTGATGTTCTTGCACGCCTGCAAGAGTCTGCTCGGCATCGAACTTTGCCATCGTCACAATGTGATTGCCATTCGCTATGGCGCGACTTGAATATGCAAACGGCGCATTGTGATAGAGCGGACCAGGAACCATCATCGTGCCATTGCGTTGCACACCTTGCCCTGGGTCTGCCTCGTCATCAAGTACTCCTGGATCGCTTGCCACAATTAGTTTTGGGCGCCCTGTGCTTCCACCAGATGTTGGGGCTTTCCATGCAGGTGCAATGCAGTCGTCAAGGGGTTCGGTTGACAACGAACTATCTGGCATCCAGTCCATCGACAAGCACACACGTCCTGGATGGGCGTCAAAATCAGCTCCTACGACTATTGGCGAGTTCGCTAGTTCGACGATCCCCTGTCGCTCTCTTATGGGTAAACGCGGTGACACAGGCTGTGGCACCGCGCCTAATTTCCATAATGCAAATGTCACTGCATAAAACTTGGCAGAGTTAGGCAACCCAATCGTAACGAAATCACCTTGCTTGACGCCGAGAGAACTAAAAGCTCTTGCTATCTGATTGCTTAGTGCCTCAAGTTCAGCGCGCGTAGTGGTGATGCCATCGCAAGTGACCGCAGCACGATCAGGATCGGCTCTAGCGACATTTGTGAGCGCACGACCAAGAGAAACGATTGCCATCTTGAAATCCTAGTGTTTTACTTCTTGGCGGCGTCAAGAAATGGTGGCCTGTCACCACCACCATGCAGCACAATGTTTGCCCCAGTTATGTAGGTGGCATTTGAACTGGATAAGAACACACACGCACTGCCGATGTCAGCAGGTAGTGCCATTCGTTGCATCGGAATCGTGGCTTCTACACGGGCAATTCCGTCAGCGTCTCCGTAGTGCATTTCTGCATTTTCTGTGCGCACCGCCCCAGCAGTTACACAGTTCACACGCACTTTTGGTGCCCACTCTTGACCCGCTGTTGTCGTGAAGTTGAGCAGTCCAGCCTTTGCCGCACCATAGGCGGCAACTGTTGGAGCTGGGCGCAACGCAACAACACTTCCAATATTGACGATCGAGCCACCATTGCCTTGTTGCATGTGATGATTCGCCCGTTGCGCGGTGTAAATACTTGACAACAAATTTAAAGCAACGATGCGTTCTGTAAAGCGTGGTGATGAAGAAGTTGTCTCAGCAGGCGGAGAACCACCCGCGTTATTGATTAAAACATCAATAGAACCATGCTTCCCAACAACATCATCAATCATCTTCCAAGCCGCATCACCATCGCGCAGATCAACTGATACGAAGGACCAGCCCGCGGGTAGATCATCAACGGCATTGCGCGCGCACACGATAATCGTGGCCCCCGCAGCCTCGAAGCACTGCGCGATGCCACGACCGACACCAGTCGTTCCGCCAGTTACGAGTACAACCTTGCCCGAGAAATCCATTGCTATCACCTCCATGACTCTAGTGCCCCTGTAATTGCTCGCTTCTGACGAATCGTCAGAAACCCACTAACCTCTATTACATGGGAATTACAAGCACAATCCAGACCAACGGAATTGCCGAGGTCGTTATGGATTGTCCTCCCGTCAATGCTCTCACGGTTGCACAATGGTTTGAGGTTGCCGACACGGTTTCTGCGCTGGGCAAAAATCCAGCGGTGCGGGTGGTGGTGTTGCGTGCCGAAGGAAAAGGTTTTAACGCCGGAGTTGATATTAAAGAGATGCAAAACACTCCAGGCTTTGACGCTCTTATCGGAGCGAACAAAGGATGCTATGCAGCTTTTTCGGCAGTGTACGACTGTCCTGTTCCCGTTATCTCTGCGGTTCAGGGCTTTTGTGTTGGGGGAGGCATTGGACTTGTAGGCAACTCGGACATCATTATTGCCAGCGATGATGCTTATTTTGGATTACCTGAAGTTGACCGCGGCGCATTAGGAGCAGCGACTCACCTGTCACGTCTTGTTCCGCAGCACAAAATGCGTGCGATGGTCTATACGGCAGCGACAGCAACGGCTCAAGAGTTGCATCATTTTGGAAGCGTGTTGGCTGTTGTTCCTCGGGCAGATTTGCGCGCCGAAGCAATAAAAATCGCCACCAGCATCGCAGCCAAGTCCCCCACTGTTATACGCGCCGCCAAAGAAAGCCTCAACGGCATTGATTTGTGGGATGTAAAGCGCAGCTACCGATTTGAGCAGGGTTTTACATTTGAATTGAACTTATCTGGTGTCAGCGATGAACTGCGTGGGGCGTTTGTTGACAAGCGCAATGCCGACACTGATAAGTAACTATGGAAGATTGAAATAAATGGCCAGAGATAAAAGAACAACTGCTGACGATGCTGTTGCTTTGATTGAAAATGGAATGACGCTTGGCATCGGCGGATGGGGCTCACGTCGCAAGCCAATGTCATTAGTGCGGGCGTTATTGCGCACTGATATTAAAGATCTCACAGTCGTGTCATACGGGGGCCCCGATGTCGGCTTGCTCTGCGCAGCCGGAAAAATAAGAAAACTGATATACGGTTTTGTTTCGCTTGACTCAATCGCATTAGAACCACACTTCCGCAGCGCGCGTCAAAACGCAACGTTGGCAGAATGTATTGAATACGATGAGGGCATGCTGCAGTGGGCTTTGTATGCCGGCTCACTCAGGCTTCCTTTTTTACCAACTCGTGCTGGCCTTGGCAGTGGGGTTGTCGATGTGAATCCAGCATTAAAAATGGTGACGTCCCCTTACGCCGATGCGGAACAACTTCTTGCGGTGCCTGCAATTCGCCTCGATGCTGTCTTTGTTCATCTCAATCGAAGCGACATTCATGGCAACGCCCAGTTTTTAGGCCCTGATTTATATTTTGATGACATGTTTTTGGGTGCCTGTGAGCCAGGACTGCGATTTTTAAGTTGTGAAAAGATTTCAAGTACAGAGCAAATGTTGCAGGAGTCTTCCTTTCACTCCTTGCGAATCAATCGCTCAATGGTTGACGGTGTGATTGAGTCACCAAATGGTGCACATTTCACCCTCTGCACCCCCGACTACGAACGTGACGAAAAGTTTCAGTCGGCATATGTCAAGGCAGCGGGAAATGCTGCAGAGTGGGCCGCTTTTGAAGACCGCTTTCTTCGTGGTACCGAGGCCGACTATCAACAAGCAGTTGTGCAGTGGCACAAGGAGAACGCGTCATGAGCGCCGACATCACGCTGGCCGACATTGTTGTAGTTGCTGCCGCTGAGTCTTTTCGTGGTGACGGAGAACTGTTTGCCAGCGGAATGGGTACAGTCCCAATGCTTGGTGCCCGACTGGCAAGGGCAACCTTTGAACCAGATTTACTTGTAAGCGATGGAGAGGCATTTTTTGTCGGCAACGATCTGCCACTTGGGAGTTCTGACAAATTAATTGAAGGCTGGATTCCATTTCGCAGCGTGTTTGACACTGTCTGGAGTGGCCGTCGCCACGTCATGATGGGAGCAAGCCAAATAGATCGCTTCGGCAATACCAACATCGCCAATATTGGCCCATGGAAACAACCAAAGGCGCAACTTCTTGGAGTTCGGGGCGGACCCGGAAATACAATTAGTCACGCTACGAGTTTTTTTATCCCTAAACAATCCAGCAAAGTATTTGTCGAAGAAGTAGACATGGTGAGTGGCCTGGGATACGACCGTGCATCGAAATTGGGTGAAATCGTGAAACGACATCATCGCCTTCCACGAGTGATTACCAACTTGGCAGTTTTTGACTTTGAGACACCAACACATACGATGCGGCTGCGGAGTGTTCATCCAGGTGTTGCAGTCGAAGAAGTCATCGCCAATACTGGTTTCACCCTTGAAATTGCCCCCGATGTGCCGACCTCCCGCGCGCCAACAGAACAAGAGCTTGCTGCTCTAAATCGTTTAGACCCGCGCGGCCTCAGACATCGTGAGGTGGCGTAGCCATGCATCCCTCCTTGCAGACAAAGTTTTGTGACCTCGTCGGCGTTGACGTCCCAATCGTGCAGACCGGAATGGGCTGGGTCGCTGGTGCTCGCTTAGTTTCGGCAACTGCAAATGCGGGTGCACTCGGAATACTGGCGAGTGCCACGATGGACATGGACGAACTGCGTCATGCAGTCGAGCAAGTAAAGCAACGCACAACGAAGCCCTTTGGTGTCAATATGCGTGCTGATTCTGTAGACATTGACGAACGCATTGATTTCTTAATTGAGCAACAAATCCGAGTTGCATCATTTGCCCAAGCGCCACAAGAAAGGTTGATTGAGCGACTGCACAATGCAGGTGTATTGGTGATTCCATCAATTGGGGCACGACGACATGCTGAAAAAGTTTTGGACTGGGGTGTCGATGCTGTTCTTGTGCAGGGTGGAGAGGGCGGAGGACACACTGGTTCTGTGCCGACATCAATTTTGTTGCCTGATGTTGTAGACGCCGTGGCAGGTCGCGTTCCAGTAATTGCTGCTGGTGGATTTTTTAGTGGTCAAGGACTGGTTGCCGCACTTGCTTACGGGGCAGATGCCGTTGCAATGGGTACCAGATTTCTGCTCACAAGTGACTCCACTGTTCCAGACTCCGTGAAGCAGTATTACCTGACCAAAAATGTGCAAGGAACGGTCGTCACCACGGAAGTTGACGGTGTGCCTCATCGAGTTTTGCGGACTGAACTTGTGGATCATCTTGAAAGCACAGGGGGTCGCCTAATTGCTCTGCCACGCGCAGCAATTAACGCCCTGAAATTCTGCAAGTTGACCGGCGCAAAACTCACCGACATGCTGCGCGAGGGTCTGGCAATGCGTAAATCAATGGATCTCACTTACACGCAAATGCTGATGGCCGCCAATACCCCAATGTTGCTCAAAGCCTCACTTGTGGACGGCAAAATTGAATCTGGAGTGATGGCGAGTGGGCAAGTTGTTGGGTTAATCACCGACTTACCAACATGCGCCGAACTTATTGGTCGCATCATGGACGAAGCCGAGACGACTCTCAAGAACCTTGGTGCCTAGTAATGGCTGTAACCACACTGCGCGGGATTGATGCAGTGCGCGTCGCACTGGGTACTCATCTTGGCTACAGCGACTGGCTTGAAATCACACAGGACAGAGTTGATGTCTTTGCAGATGCCACTGGTGACCACCAGTGGATCCACGTAGACGTCGATAGGGCAAGGAACGGTCCATTTGGCGCACCAATCGCTCATGGCTATCTGACATTGTCGCTCTCCAACATGTTTTTGCCCCAAATTATTGAAGTGCTAGATGTCTCAATGGGGATCAACTACGGGGCTGACCTGGTGAGATTCCCCGCACCGGTCGTGGTCGGCTCTCGAATTCGTGCAGGCGCAGAACTGATTGAGGTCACGGATATAAAAAATGGGATTCAAACGACAATTCGAATCACTGTTGAAACAGAAGGCGGCACAAAACCAAACTGCGTGATTGATTCGCTATCACGCTGGATGATTTAAAGAAAGCGTAAAAAAATGAGTGTTCTTGATCAATTTCGCCTTGATGGAAAAGTTGCTTTGCTCAATGGTGCTGGTCGTGGCATTGGTGCAGCAAGTGCGCTTGCCCTAGCTGATGCGGGTGCAGATGTTGTTGTGTTGGCGCGTTCACAAGACCAAATTGACAATGTTGCCGAGCAGATTCGTGCTCGTGGTTGTCGGGCACTCGCAATTCAGTGTGATGCAATGGATACGGGTGCTGTGACAGCAGCAGTAAATCAGGCTGCTACCGAGATGGGTCGCCTTGACATTGTTGTCAATGTTGTTGGTGGAGCAATGCCTGGACAATTCTTACGTGCAACTGATGCGATTCTCTCCGACGCATGGGAGCGCAATGTGACAACTGGTCTTAGATTGGCGCGAGTCGCAGTGCCTCACATGTTGACCAACGATGGCGGAAGCATAATTCTGATCTCGTCAGCTGTTGGGCATGTAGTCGGGCGTGGATATGCGGTTTACGGATCTGTAAAGGCTGCGGTTGACCACTCCGTTCGACTTCTTGCAGCAGAACTTAATCCGCGTATTCGAGTAAATGCCGTCGCACCGGGAGCAATACTTACCGATGCATTGGCAGTCGTGATGACCAATGACGACATTCGTAATGCTCTTGAGCGCGGCACTCCGATGCGCCGCATCGGCCAACCCAACGACATCGCAGCCGCTGTTTTGTACTTGGCTTCACCAGCTTCTAGTTATGTAACGGGGCAAATTCTTGCTGTCGACGGTGGGCTACAGGTTCCCAATCTTGATATGCCTTTTGCTGACCTGTGAGTATCGACGACCTTGATGGCGAGTTAGAGGCGCAAGATTTAGCAGCGCACCCTGGAGTCAAAACATCAACAAGTGTTTTTCGCCATCGGTCTTTTCGCTGGTTTTTCATTGCGGCTGCAATCTCTAATGGGGCGTCCTGGATGCAGATGGTTGCAGTTCCGGCCCTATTATTTGATTTGACGGGGAAAGCCACTTGGTTGGGTTTTTCTTCACTTGCTGGAGCTTTGCCGGCGGTTCTCCTTACACCCCATGCCGGAGTGATTGCCGACCGATTCTCGCGCAAAAAACTGCTACTGATTACCCAGTCGGTTCAAATGAGCGCCAGTTTTTCGTTGTTTTCTTTGTACTCAGTTGACCAACTCACGCCATGGCGCATTGTCGGCATCGGCTTTATTGGTGGCATTGCTACTGGATACGGTGCTTCTTCTTGGCAGGCTTTTGTGCCATCGCTAGTTCCCAAAGAAGACATGCTCAGCGCCGTGCGCCTTAACTCGGTTCAATTTACTTTGGCCAGAATGATTGGTCCGGGACTTGCCGGAATAGTCATTGGAACTTTTGGCACGGGGGCAGCAATCTTGTGCAACGCTTCTACCTATATTTTGGTTATTGGCGTACTACTAGTTATAAAAACACGAGTCGGTTCAACGGCATCTCGTGATCTGACGGTCAAACAAGCGATGCTTGATGGTGCTTCCTTCATGTGGCGACATTTGCCGTTACGAATGGCGATCATCTTGGCTTTCATCAGCAGTGCCTTTGGACAGTCACTCCAATTTGTTGCTGCCGCTGTCGCCGCCCGAGTGTTTGATCGCCCGAGCACTGATAATGCCGGGCTGATGACTGCTCTTGGCGTTGGTTCTACGTTGGCCAGTATCTTCGCCGCCAAAAGCGCAGGAAAGTACAAACGTTCTCAAACAGTAACTACAAGTTTGATGCTGTACTGCGTTTCTACGGCGCTGATTGCCGTAAGCAGCATCTATTGGGTCGGACTACTTGGCTACTTCATCAGTGGCATGGCTCATCTCACGATGGCCGTGGCACTCAACACATTGATTCAAGGACTTGTTCCCGACCACATGCGTGGACGAGCAATGAGTTTTTACCTACTTGGGGTCATGGGTGGCATTCCAATAGGCGCTTTCACGATTGGATTTTTTGGGGATATTTTCAATGTTCGAGCAGTTATCGCCGTTGATGCCTGCATTTATCTCTCCATTATTTTCTTTTTTCGCAGCACACGTCTTCTAGACCAACTCAATATTTCTTCGCTAGATTCCTAAACAACTGCTTCAGCCAATTGCTCCCATACTGCGCAATCGTTCTATTTCATCAACATTTAGTCCCAGTTCACTTATCAAAACACTGTCGGTATGTTGACCCAAATCCGGAGGCATAGTGTCGGGACCATCGGCCATGCCAGTCATTTTGACGGGATTTCCGGGCACGACAACTGGCTCTGCGACACCATCTGTGCGCGGAATACGAACCAACATATTTCGGGCGTCAATGTGCGGGTCCTCCATGACTTGTTGTGCGCTCAGCACCGGACCTGCGGCTACGCCTGCATTGCTGAGTAGGTGACACGCTTGAACTGAGGTCTTGTCTACTGCCCACACCGACACCGCTTGTCTTATGACATCAATATGCTTGCGCCAGCCCTCGCGTGTCGCAAACCGACTATCTGTCGCCAATTGTGCCGCGCCGATTACAGTCACGAACTTTTCAAACTCATGTTCTCGTCCGCACTGCACGATGAACCAACCGTCACTCGCCAAAAATCCATCCAAAATCATTTTGAGACCAGCGCCAGGTTCTGGGCGCTCACCCATTGACCACCAGTTCACGACGACATCAGCAAATGACACCATTGAATCCAACATCGAAATATCTACATACTGACCGAGACCGGTGTTGTCGCGGTGGCGCAATGCAGCGAGCACACCAATCACCCCAAATAACGCCGTACCAATGTCGCCGAGCGCCCCGACCGGGCTTACAGATGGGGGTTGGTCTAGTTGACGCTTCCATTCATAGACACCGCTCATCGCCTCTGCAACCGCGGCATACGCAGGCCACGCCCGATACGGTGACTCAACGGTGTTTCCAAATCCAGAGATCGATAAATAAACCACCGCTGGGTGCACCGCACGAATGTTGTCGTAACCCAGCCCCATTCGTCCTAGAGCGCCACCTTTGAAGTTTTCTGCCACGATGTCAAACTTCGGGGCGAGTTGCAAAATCAGTTCCCGTCCTGCTGGATTTTTCAGATCAACCGTGATTGAGCGCTTATTCAAATTATTCCGCAGAAATGTCGCACCTGCCTTGCCGCCATCTGATTGCACCATCGCTGGCAGCGAACCGCGCGCCAAGTCACCACCGCTTGGATGCTCTACTTTGATGACATCGGCTCCCAGACGCGCCAATAACTGAGTGGCGTAAGGAAGAGCCTGCATCTGCTCCAAGGCAAGAATGCGAACTCCATCAAGGGGTTTGCCCTGAGCGCCGGCTTCGGCATTGCCAATGTCTCCCAACTGCATGTGTAAACCGTAACCCACCACCACCCCCTAGCAAGTGGGCAGACAGTAATGACATCGTAGGATTACGGGGT
The DNA here is from genome assembly GCA_005790505.1 of Actinomycetota bacterium. GTDB lineage: Bacteria > Actinomycetota > Acidimicrobiia > Acidimicrobiales > Ilumatobacteraceae > UBA2093. Next base: position 79,532 of record SXUP01000042.1, on the reverse strand, counting down.
GCGAGGAATTTCTTCATGGGGCGCGTACTTGCCGTACCGTCGTTTAGACAAAACCCAGATTGCCTTGTTTGTCGGACAAGGCGGAGGCAAAGGAACACGCACCGTTGCCTCATTTGATGAAGACACCACCACCATGGCTGTTGAGGCTGGTCGCATCGCTCTGCGTCGGACATCTGTGATGCCGACTCAACTGATGTTTGCAACCGTGAGCCCCACCTACACAGATAAAACGAATGCCACGATTGTGCACGCGGCCTTGCGTCTCGATGACTCAGCACTGTGCATTGATCTTGGTAGCAGTGTTCGCAGTGCGATGGGAGGCCTTATCCTTGCAGTGCGATCATCAGGAGTCAACATCGTTGCAAGCGCTGACATTCGCTCTGGTCTTGCTGGAAGTTCTGAGGAAGCAAATAGTGGTGATGCGGCCGCGGCTTTCGTGATCTGTGATGAAACCGATGCTCCACTTGCTGCCGAGTTCATCGGCGCAACTAGCGCAACGGAAGAATTCATTGACCGCTGGCGGGCTCCAGGAAGTCAACGCACTAAAACCTGGGATGAAAAATTTAGTGAAGTCACCTATGCGCCACTTGCACAAAGCGCCTGGAAAAAAGCACTTCAAGACGCCGGCATCCAAGCGTCTGACATTGCAATGGTTGCAGTCTCGTCACCAAGCGCTCGCATCTCTTCAGCAGTGGCGGCCAAATTAGGGGTCGCAAGGGTTCTTGACAACTTGTCGGCAGTCGTGGGCATCAATGGAGCTGCTCAGCCGGGGGTGTTATTGGCACTGCTCCTCGAACAATCTGAGCCAGATCAAATTGTGGCATTGGTATCTCTCACGGACGGCGCTGACGTGATGCTCTTTCGTACGACAAAACATTTGCCACTAGTTCAACCCGACACCACTGTTGCCCAACAACTGGCCTGCGGTGCACCTATTTCGTATGGGCGATTCTTGAGCTGGCGAACAATGTTGGCAATTGAACCACCTCGTCGCCCCGAACCCCAACGTGTGTCTGCCACCGCCTCCGCTCGTAACGAAAACTGGAAATACGGATTTGTCGGATCCCGAGACACCACCACAGGTGCAGTGCATTTGCCGCCACTACGTGTTTCTGCTGACGGACAACGCACTGACAATATGAAAGATGCCCCAATGGCTGACGTCCTTGGAACAATTGCCACATTCACAATTGACCGACTTGCTTATTCACCGAGCCCACCCATCGTGTTTGCCGTTGTCGACTTTGATGGTGGTGGACGTTTCCCGGTCGAGCTGTGTGACATTGATGCTGATGAGATTTCAATCGGTGCTCGCGTGCGAATGACCTTCCGTCGTCTTTCCATCACGGATGACATCCCTAACTACTTCTGGAAAGCAACATTGGTTCGCACGCCATAGGGCGTCACATAACTGGAGATCACTCATGGCATCACACGGAATCAAAGATCAAATCGCCATTATCGGCATGGGTTGCACGAATTTTGTTGAACACTGGAATCTTGGTCTTGACGATTTGATCGTCAATGCTGCGAACGAGTGTTACTCATCAGTAGGCATTGGTAAAGATGCTGTTGACGCTTATTGGCTTGGTACTGCACAAGGCGGAATGAGTGGCATCACGCTTGCACGCCCGCTGCAGTTGCAAAATAAACCAGTTACTCGTGTTGAAAACTATTGCGCTACCGGCAGTGAAGCGCTGCGCCAAGCCGCATATGCCGTAGCAAGTGGTGCATACGACATCGCAATGGCTCTCGGAGTTGAAAAAACCAAAGACAGTGGTTTCCAGGGACTCAATGCCACACCTCCCCCGAATGACGGGACCGGACGAACGCTCACCGCAGCGGCAATGTTTTCGATGGTGACACCCGCATACGGCAAAAAATTTGGAGTTGACCCGAATGAACTTCGTGAAGCCGTTGCCCGTGTTGCGTGGAAAAACCATTACAACGGGGCGCGCAATTCGCGGGCACAGTTTCGCAAAGAGGTCTCAATGGAGACAATTAAAAACTCCCCAAAGATGGCTGGAGACCTTGGACTATTCGATTGTGCTGGTGTTGCTGATGGTGCGGCCGCGGCAATCGTCTGTCGTGCCCAAGATGCGCATAAATACACGGACAAGCCTTTGTTTATCAAGGCCCTCTCGTTTGTGGCAGGCAACGGTTCTGGTCTTACCGACCCCGCCTATGACTACACCACATTTCCAGAAATTGCAGCTTGTGCCGTCGACGCTTACGAGCAGGCCGGAATAACGAACCCCAGCAAGCAAATAGCCCTTGCAGAAGTGCACGATTGCTTCACGATCACAGAATTAGTACTCATGGAAGATTTGTTGTTCAGCGAACGTGGAACGGCATGGCGAGACATCTTGGATGGTCGATTCGATCTCCATGGCCAACTTCCTGTCAACCCAGATGGTGGTCTCAAGTCTTTTGGTCATCCAGTTGGAGCGTCTGGTTTGCGCATGATGTTTGAGGCTTGGCTGCAGTTGCGCGGTGAAGCTGGTGCAGACAGACAAATCAGAACGGATCGCACTTTGGCTTTGACGCATAATCTGGGTGGATATCCGGGTGAAATGGTGTCTTTCATCTCGATTCTTGGAAGTCAGTTGGGCTGAGTAGATTTTAGTTTGACACTTTGATTGAGGAACAAGATGACACAGACAGAAGACCGCGCACTTATCGTTGAGTTACTCAACGCTTATTCGTTTGCAATGCTTGATGGCGACTGGGATGCATGGTTGGCAACTTTTGCCCCCGACGCCCACGCCGACTACACAACTGCAGGTGGTATCGCCGGCACACCAGCGCAGGCCGCTGAATGGTTACAAAATACATTTGGCATGTTTGACGTGACCTCGAGCCAAGCCAGCAATGCGATAGTCACTTTTACCGACAATGATTCGGCATCTGTTCGTTCGATGTACAAAATGGTGATGCGTATTCCGGGCGAGACACCAACCTATATGGAAGCCAACGGCTGGTACCAAGACAAAGTCGTGCGCACCAAGGATGGTTGGCGCATCGCTGACAGATTCGAAAATATTCTGTACGTACGCTGACATGCCATTACCTTCGAAACGAAATCCTCAAGACATCGCTCGTTCACTTGAGGCATGGTTCACCGACAAATTTGAACATCAGTGTTCGATCAGTGATGTTGGTATTCCAACTGGCACCGGAATGAGCAGCGAAACAATTTTATTTACATTGCATCACGATGGTCTCGATGAGCAAATGGTTGCACGTATTCGCCCAAGTATGGAGGACTGGCCCGTGTTTCCGGTCTATGACCTTGACGCACAAGTCAAGGCAATCCAGCTTGTTGCATCTCGCTCGGCGGTACCTGTTCCAAATATCCGCTTCGTTGAAGGATCTGAAGACCTTCTCGGTGATCCATTTTTTGTGATGGATCGGGTTGCCGGCGTGGCACCACCAGACATGATGCCGTACACATTTGGCGGAAGCGTGTTGGATGATTTTTCAGCAACAGAATTGCGCGAACTCCAACGCAACTCGGTGAACATACTTGCCCAATTGCACGCTATGTCTCTTGACGGGGCAGACACCACATTCGCCGCACCACACAGCAACAACCCACTGCAACGTTTATTGCAAGAGCAACGCTCTTACTATGACTGGGCACGCAACGGAATCTCTTACGCCACTATTGAAGCCGCCTTCGACTGGCTTGTTGCGAATATGCCAACCGATCATGGACCAACCGTCTTGTCATGGGGCGACGCCAGAATTGGCAATATTCTTTATGACCGCACCCAACCAGTCGCCGTACTCGACTGGGAAATGGTCAACCTCGCCCCAGCCGGAGTTGATGTTGGTTGGATGTCTTTCATGCATCGCTTCTTTCAGAATCTTGCAGTCAACTATGGAATGACTGGCTTTCCTGATTTCATGTTGCCTGCTGATGTGCTTGCCGACTATGTGTCTGCCGGAGGTTTTGATGTTGGCGATTTGCATTGGTACGAGGTTTATGGTGCAACAAGATTTGCTGCCATCTCGATTCGAACCTCAGGAAGGCAAATTGCTTATGGTGAGGCAGTTCAGCCAGATAATCCCGAAGATCTCATCATGCACAAAGACCTCTTGGTTCAGATGATTTCTCAGGAATAAAACTGGTTACAAGAAAACGTCGTATTTATCAAGAATGCGAAACACTTCGTCGCGCTCTGCCGTAGGCAGGCGAAGTACTACTTCGGTACAACCGATTTCTTCGTAGTACGCCAATTTTTCAACCGAAGGCAACGTTCCGAACGGCACGACATCTGGCGAGCCACTCCGACCCGCTTTTTTCCAGGCCTCAGTGAGGGCTGGTAATGCCTCACGCACCCCAGATCCACCAATTGGAAACCAGCCATCTGCCCACTCACTGATGTGAGCAAATATTTTTGGACCCCCAGCACCTCCGACGAGCGTGCGAATACGAGGTTGCTGTTTTGGTTTTGGCCACGCCCAACTTGGGTCCAGCGAAATGTAGTCACCTTTAAATGACGCCTCTTCTTGGGACCATAATGCCTGCATCGTGAGTACATACTCCCGAACTTTGTCTCGGCGAGTGGAATACTCGACTCCGTGATGACCCATTTCTTCTCTGTTCCAACCAAAACCTACGCCCATCACGGCTCGACCATTACTTACATAATCGAGTGTGGCCCACTCCTTGGCGTAACTCACTGGATCGTGTTGTGCGACCAATGAGACGCCACTACCCAACAACAAACTTTTTGTCACTGCGGCACACCCACCAAGCGACACCATTGGGTCAAGGGTTCGCAAATACTCGTTTGGCAATTCTGGTCCACCCGTTGGCGCTGGCGTGGCACGACTGGAGGGAATATGCGTGTGCTCTGGCAAATACAAACTGTGATACCCACGATTTTCTGCCTCAATCGCCAAGTCTGTAAGTGCGACTGATTGGTCAGTGGCAAAGATCGTAAGCCCAAGTTTCATTTCAGCCTTTCAGCAAGTCTGGTCTGTTCGCCGCAATCAGGCGACGGATACCATCATGCCAATCAACTGATGAATTAAACCCAGTGGCATGCAATTTTGTGAGATCAGGGATTATCGCCGCAATTGTTGCCGTAGTTGGTTCAAACTTCGGCGTCAGTCCGGTGAGGCGACCCATTTCCTGACACCAGTCCTCGATACTTACAATCTGATCTCCACCCCAATTGATAATGGTTGCTGGGGAAGACGCAACCGACAGCAAGTATGGAAGACTGCGCGTGATGTCGTCTGCGTGGATCGGTGTATAACTTGTCGGCTGATTGATGTGTACTGGCACAGCCATGTCACGCTCCATCATCATTAGATGAAACAACATCCATCCATAGGTATCGCCATAGGGAACATTGAGTCGGGCAACAACCGTTGGCACTCCCAGGCGTTTGGCGGTATACCGCACCAGCACCTCACCAGCGATTTTAGAAATACTGTAAGTCGGCATTCCGGGCATCGGACGATGGCTGTCGCCCAGCAAATCAGTTTCCGCTCGTGGGTCATGATTATGTGGTGCGTACACGGCAGTTGACGAGCAATGCAAAAAAGCCAACAAGTTGTTGCTCTTTGCCACCACTGTTTCCATCAACATTGCACTGCCGTCTGCGTTGGCCGCAAATGCCTGATCAAAATCGCTGCTCTTTGCAACTGCGAAATGCAAAACAAAATCAAGATCAGACGGAACTTCCTCAAGTAGTCCTTTTTCAAGGTCAATTGACACGCAATTCACACCCTTGGCGACAAATGGTTCACGCTGTTCAGGTTTGCCAAAGCGTGCCGCTCCAAAAACTTCTGCTCCGGCACGGGCGAGTGATTCGGCGATTGGTCCCGCAACCCAACCGGTAACACCGGTGACAAGCACGCGCTTGCCACTAAATTGACCCAAGTCATCGGACACTGATGTCACAATTGATCCGTGTATTTGTCAGTTCCAAAAACAGTTTGAACAAACGGGGCGGTCCAAAGATGTGTAGCAACACCACTGTCATTTAGTGCTTGACCGAAGTTTGCGTATCCCTTCTCCCAACCCTTCGCTGGATCACGATCCACAAAATGAATCTGCAAAAATCGGCGATCGGCGTTTGCCGTGCGTGGCACGTCTGGTGGCGCGTCGTCAAGTAACGGAAGTGGTGTTGCGTTAAGAATCAATTGTGGGCCCCACTTCTTGCTCATTGCTCGAGGAGCCCACACCTCGCGAGTCCAGGCCTCGATATCAGCATGGGACTTGTTGGGGGCGACTTCACCAACATTGACGATTATTCCAGCAAAGTTTCTGTCAAGGGCTTGCTCTACAGGAGTATTGCGCTCACCATTTTGAATTGACCATTCATTGTTGTAGAGCAGTGTATGAATATGGTCTCGTTCGGTAAACATGCGTCCTGTTGCATGCAGATTCTTGACGGTGTCAACACTCCAACGGTTCCACTCATCATGAAACCCTTTTAAGACCCAATAAATCGCCAAATATGAACCAGTCTGGGGGTCTGGGGTCATCGGCGTCACTGCTGGATACCGCAACTTTTTTAATTCTCGAGTCGCTACGAATCGGTCCCCTGCAAATGTATTCGCACCCACAAGACATCCACCATAAAAGTGATCCGTCTCGTACCACCTGTTGTATTCAACCTCGTGACCCTTGCGAGGCTCAACCATCGTGAACAATAGAGTTCCTAATTCAATGGGTTTACTGGTCATCTCTTCTCCCGATTATGAAATATCCTCGACCGAAACGGTAGCAAGAAAAAGCTTCAAAGTTTCTATGGGAACCGTGAGCAACTACCGTGTGGCTATGGACATGAGTGGTCGATTCAACCCTTTGACTTCTGCCGTAGTCACAATGGAGATGCAACGGGGTATTTGCGGAGATCTTGCCGCATTTGTAGCGCTCCAAGATGCGGTTGCTCTTGGTGTCGCCGACCAGACAGGCATTTTGCTTGATGCCGCACGACTTCATCACTACACGGTGATGCATTGCATTTTTACCCTGCGCGCCGATCGGGTCGGAACTCGGATGGATTTACCACTGATGGCTGCAGCCCGCAAAGACCCAAATTATTTATTGCAATCTACGGAGGCTGTCGCTCTTTTGCCCCAATTGCATCAGGCACCATCAGACCTTATCTGCGAACGACACCACGGGGTGAGCCCATTTAGTGGAACAGACCTTGACGCTCGACTGCGTGACCGAGGCATCGATACTTTGATTGTCTCTGGAGTCTCTTTGAATTTAGGTGTTGTCGGGCTGACGATTGAGGCTGTCAACCTTGGATACACGGTCGTGATTGCCACCGACGCAGTCGCGGGCTTCCCTCTTGAATATGCTCAAAATGTTTTACGTAACACATTGGCTGCAATTGCACTACAAGCAACAGTTGCTCAAATCGTTGCCGCCCTTGCGTGACACGTCGCTACAGACCCCAAACACAAATTGGGCCAGCGACTTCTTCTAAATCTTTACGGCGCGCAAAATCCACACCTAGTTCAAGGCTTGCAACACCTCCATTCTGTATGGCGGTCTGTAATCGCATAATCCGATCTTGACTAGATAGTGGTTGCGCATCCTGTGACCAGATTTCGACCACAAAAGATGCATTAATACTTCGGGCACGCTCTAAAACTGATTCTGTTACTTCATCAATGCCGTCAGTAACGATAATTGCGGTTTGTCCAACTCGTGCCGCTGTCATGGCCGCAGTTGCTGCAAATCCAGGGATTGGTGTTGTCGGCAACAGCACACTGCCAAGTTGACGGGTCGGAAATGTTCGTCCCAACCAGAATCCACATATATTGGCGTCGGCTACAACAAAAGCATTTTCGGGCATGTGAGCAGCAAGGTCAGCCGCTGCGCGAGCGGGATTCATTGGCATCGTGTCTTGCGTGTACATTGGCCCGCACACCGCTGCTATTGCACCGTAGAGTGCCGGCCGTGCAACAAAGGAATCACGAATATTGATCTGTAGGGAAGATATTTCACTTGTAGAGACATTGCGCCAGCCGATGTTGAGTACTGACAATGATGCGCGCGGTATTTCTGCCTCATCAATTCCGAGCATCAAGACCTCATCGGCTTGATTCAGTTGTGCCAAGACAAGATCATCTCTCTGAAGGCCAATCGTTCCGAGGTGTGCAGGGTTGTCCCACTGAAATAGTCCCTTTGCAGCCCATGAGTTGAAAACTCCTGCTTGAGTTCTGTCAACAAGTTCACGAAGTTCATGCACGACTCCGTCGCGTACAACACCACCACCAGCGACAATGACGGTGCCGAGTCCCACTGCTAACCAATCACAACGTTGGGGTCGTCAGTCAACGTCCAAACAATGTTGGAGGTATCGAGAAACTTTTTTGTATCAGCAATCATGTCCCCAAAATCGGACTCACCCATGTGCGCAAAAAAAGCCTCAGTTGACTCAAACCATTGAATCGTCACCCCGTCATACTCTGGTTCTGGAAGCTTGCTGCCTGGTGCCGGCCATGCCGTCGGGTGCTGTTCATAACGGCTGACATATTGAGCCGCAGAAGAACCCACAATCAGCGGTCCGTGAATGTTTTTCCAATATGCCAGGAACTCCTCGTGCGTGGTTCCTGGTTTGCGCTTAAGTAAAGAAATTAGTTTCACCATATGCGCACGGTACCCCATGGCGGATTGACTACGGTAAACGAAATGGGATTAGTTGATCAAAAAGTTGCTCTCGTGACCGGCGCGGGCAGGGGAATCGGAGAGCACAGTGCACGCCTCTTTGCCGCAGAGGGGGCATCTGTAGTTGTGGCAGACCTAGATGGTGATGCCGCGGCACAGGTGGCCAAAGCCATTGTCGATCTTGGCGGTAGGGCTATCAGCGTGCAAGCAGACGTAACGGATGAGCAGCAAGTTATCGCCATGGTTGCCGCGACTGTCGAACATTTTGGGCGTCTTGATTGTGCCCATAACAATGCTGGTATCAGCGGCAACATGACGGCATTTACTGACCTGTCACTTGATGATTGGAACCAGATGATCGCAATAAATCTCACGAGCGTTTTTCTGTCGATGAAACACGAGATACCGGCGATGCTTGCATCTGGCGGTGGTGCGATTGTAAACACATCTAGTGGAGCGGGTGTCGTGGGGTTTGCCGGTCTACCACACTATGTAGCCGCCAAGCATGGTGTTGTTGGTCTGACAAAAACTGCGGCACTTGAGTTCGCAAAAAGCAATATCCGAGTAAACGCTGTTTTGCCGGGCACCACTAATACGCCGATGATTCAAAAATTCACCGACTCTAATCCTGAAATTGGCAAGATGATCGCAAAGTCAGTGGGTCGTGGTTCACTCGGACTGCCCGAAGAAATCGCTCAGGCAGCAGTGTGGCTATGCAGTGATCGTGCCAGTTTTGTAAGTGGTGATTCGATGCTTGTTGATGGCGCAACAGTATGTCGCTAGCACCATTTACGCGTGACGAAGTAGAGCGTGCGTTTCATGATTTCTTGCGTGTTGGCGCATACGGTCATGATTGGCCCGCATGGTCGGCAATATTCACCGAAGACGCGTTGTACACCGAACACTGCCTTGGTGTATTCGTCGGGGCGGAACAAATACAGAACTGGATTGTTCCACAAATGCAGATGGTACCGGCAATGACTTTTTCAATCGAGTGGTACGACATCCTTGACAACCAAATTGCTTTTTGGATCTGGAACCACTTGCCAGATCCTGCTGGAGGCTCTGTTCGCTTTGACTTCCCTAACTTTTCTTTGCTGACGTATGCAGGCAATGGAAAATGGTGCAAAGAGGAGGATGTTTATGATCCAAGCAGCAGCGAATCAGTCGTCATGAGTTGGTTCAACGCGGGCGGAAATGCCCAGACACCCCAAGATCGCAGTCTTCGGGCACCCCAATTCACACATCCGTCACTACCCCAAAATATTCCCACGGCTAATCAAATCAATGCCGCCATCGCTTCAATCGTTCCCCCCAATGCGACGCTCCGACAAAAAATTATCAATGGCGCGCGGGCATCATTGATCTATGACACGGCAGAGCGCTCTTATGGCACTGTCATGCATGTGGACAACACGGGTGTTGTGGTATTTCAAGACAACTTTACTAATCCGAGAGAGAATTTTACGATCAAGGATGTGCAACGATGACCAATGACTGTGTTTATTTACACGAGACAATTGACATTATTGGACAAGGCCGTGCGGCCTACAACGAGCACATGTGTGCATACATTCCTACCGCTATTAAAGAGCGCAGACTTCAGATGGTCGGCAATTTCTCCACTGTGGGAACGACTGAACGCTGGCCAGAAAGTATCAATCTTTGGGAGTTTCTGGATGGTTGGGATGGAGTCGCACGAAATTTTAAGCACGAATTCACCAATGCAGTTCATCAAGATAAAAATTTGGTCCCATGGTGGACAGAGGCTCTCAAATACCGCAGTGGTGGATACGACAGACTCATGCTGGCCTCAGCTCAAACGCCAAGAGCAGAGCAACTCCATTCAAGCAGGATCACAGGTGAGTGCTATTACCACGAAATTGTTCAACTCAAACCCGGCACCGCAACACAATATTTGGCAATGATTGACGATCAACAAACTGAAATTGCTGCTTCTTACGGCTGGCAACTTGTCGGTGCATACCGCCACGCCCTCGTCAACGACTCTGAGGCAATCGTGTTGTGGGTGGTTCCGACATGGCAACATTGGGCAGATTGGGAAAACAGACGCAACACCGACCAAAAAGTACGCAAGTGGTTAACCAGAACAAACGAGATTGTGATCGATTGGCGCGCCAAGTTACTTGCGGCGAGTGCACAAAGCCCCTTGGGCAACTCTGCACCATAGATATTTAGTTTGGCGTCTGCCAACTTTGCAGTACCTCTTGGGCTGTATGTGAGCCAGGATGCACAGGCTCGCCAGCATTAGTGGGAGTTGCCGAAAAACGTGGTGCTGCCTGCGCGTGCAAGCCGCCATTGCGGCGCACGACTGTGCCACGTGCTCTGGTATGACGGTGAGTCTCAACTTCTTTGGCACTCAACACGGGCGTAGCGCAAGTCTCGAATCCTTCGAGTAACTCGCTCCACTCGTCACGAGTTCGGGTTGCAAACATCTCGGCCATTTTTATTTTCTGCGCTGGCCAAATGGACTTATCCCATTGTGGTCCAAAATCTTCAAACTGCATACGATGAATAAGCTCTGCGAAGAATTGATCTTCAATCGCACCAATTGCAAAATATTTTCCGTCTCTGCACTCAAAGACGCCATAAAAAGGTGCTGCCCCATCCAGATGATTTGTTCCGCGTGGTCCCCAGTTGCCTGTGTCTACTCCCGGGAAAAATGTTCCGCCGACCAATGCTGCGCCTTCAACCATCGAGACGTCAATAACTTGTCCCTGACCAGTCGTGCGTTGATGCACGAGCGCCGCTGAAACTCCCATTGCAAGCAACATTCCACCACCCGCAAAATCGCCGAGCAAGTTGATCGGAGGTTGTGGTACACCATCAGATTGTCCAAGCATGTCAAGCACACCCGATAATGAGATGTAATTAATATCGTGACCAGCAACTTGGGCAAATGGACCGTCTTGCCCAAACCCCGTCATGCGCGCAAAGATCAGCCTCGGATTGAGGGCTAAACACGCATCTGGTCCAATTCCTAGACGCTCACATACTCCTGGTCTGAACGGATCAACAAACACGTCTGCATGCTCAATCAATTCTTTGAGTACCGCTACATCATCAACATTTTTCAGATCAAGTGAAATCGTTCGCTTTCCCCTTGTGAACGGAGAGATAGAGGGTCGCTCTCTCTTTGCTTTTTGTGCGACCGACGGCCGATCAACGGCAACAACATCACATCCCAGATCTGCCAGGATCGTTGCTCCCATCGGACCTGGACCCTGGCCAACGAGTTCAACCACGCGCACTCCACTAAGGGGCCCTTGACTCGCTGTCACTGTGATTGACCGTTTGCCACAGACTCAATTGCATGTTGCTTGGCCCAGCGATAGTCAGGCTTGCCAGCCGGAGATCGCACGATGTCAGAGACCAAAACCAATGCTCGCGGTACTTTGTAGCCGGCGATATTTTTCCGACAATGCGCCTGCAAATCAATCAGTGACAAAGTCGTCCCTGAGCGCACTCTCACCAAGGCCGTGACTAATTCGCCCCAACGCTCGTCGGGTATGCCGACCACCACGGCATCAAAAACTGCCGCATGCGACTTGAGTGAATTTTCTACTTCTTCAGGAAATACTTTTTCACCACCTGTATTTATGCTCACAGAACCACGACCCAACATGGTGATACTTCCGTCCGATTCGAGTTGGGCGAAGTCTCCTGGAATCACATAGCGAACACCGTCCGCGCCAACGACAAAGGTTGCGGCGGTTTTCTCTGGATCATTCAAATACCCGATCGGGATATTTCCAAAGCGGGCAAGTTTTCCGATTTTGTTTGAACCGGCAACCATTGGAAGCAAATTGTCATCCAGCACAACTGCATCCCTTGATGCAGTGACCGTTGGACCACCCTGCATTTTGGCGCCTTTTGTCACCATGGTGATGCCGTTGGCCCCACTCTCGCTACTCCCGATGGCATCCGTGATTATCAGATTAGGGAAATTATCAAGAAATTCGTCTTTGCAAGTTTGGGAAAACAAAACAGCACTGGAAGAGATTGCAAATAGCGACGACACATCGGGTGCATCACCCGCGTTGGACATTTCTTTCCATGCGTCAAGTAGTGGGCGTGCCATTGCATCGCCAGTGAGCATGATCAGATTGGCTTTTTCTGCGGCAACCGTCTGCCAAACACCTCTAGCATCAAACTTTTCGCGAAGAACAGTTGAATTTCCGATAAAACTCTGCCCCATCACACTCCATTGTGACGCACCATGCATCAACGGCGGCAATGGATATGTCACCATCGAAAATCCAGTATTTCCTTTTGGAATAAAATCAGTTGGATGCGACACCACTTCGCCAGTTCGGATATCGATTCCGCCACCCAACGCCATCAGCACGTCTTCGTGTCTCCAGATAACACCCTTTGGCATGCCAGTGGTGCCACCTGTGAACAAGATGTATTGGTCGTCATTTGATCGTGGACCAAAATCGCGCTCTGCAGATTGACCAGCGATTGCAGTTTCATAATCTGTGCCCATCACGAGCATTGGTAAATCAGGCTGAACTTCTTGTGCCTGAGCAACAAAATTTGATTGCACAACCAAAAAAGACAGACCAGCATTGGCGAACAAATAGGCCAGTTCATCAGTGACATACCGATAGTTGATATTGATCCAGACCGCTCGTAATTTAAAAACTGCCCACAGTGTTTCTACCCACTCCACACAGTTGTAGGCGTAGATGCCCACATGATCGCCCGCACCGACACCTTGGGACGCCAGATAGTGGGCAAGTTTGTTTGCACGTGTTTCAAGTTCGGCATATGTTCGGCGAGAGCGCTCATCAGTCACATACAATCTTTCGGGCCACTGGTCGACGGCCTGTTCAAAGAGATCCGCCAAGTTGTAGGTCATAGTTGTGCTCATCGTCTGCTCGGCTAAACAAAAAATCGCCGCTCCCTGTCTAAAATGTAGTGAAATCAACCCGCCTCAGTCGCATGCAAAGGAAGAGACCAACATGTCTGGAACAGAACACCTCAAAGTTGAGCGCGACGGTCATGTTCTTGTTGTCACGATGAACAGACCGGAAGCCAAGAACGCACTGAGTCCGGCAATGTTGGTCGGCATGGCTGACGCTTGGAAGTCACTCAATGAAGACGACGATCTGCGGTGTGCCGTGCTCACTGGCTCGGGCGGAAGTTTCTGCACCGGGATGGATCTCAAAGCAAGGGCCAATGAAGCCGAAGGAGAATCTGAAAACGCCTACAAACAAAGATGGGCAGACGACCCAGATATTCATTGGAAAGGTCTGCTGCGCCACTATCGACTGCACAAACCGTTGATTGCCGCAGTCGAAGGACATGCCGTGGCTGGTGGCACAGAAATTTTGCAAGCAACACATATTCGCGTCGCCGGCCAGGGCGCCACGTTCGGAGTATTTGAGGCCAAGCGTGGATTATTTCCAGTTGGTGGATCGACAGTGCGCTTGCAGAGACAAATTGGATACACAAATGCCCTTGAGATGTTATTGACGGCACGCGGATACACCGCTCAAGAAGCAAAAGACATTGGGTTGATCGGACATGTCGTGCCAGATGGCCAAGCACTCAACAAGGCACTTGAACTTGCCCAAATGATCGCTGCTAACGGGCCACTTGCAATCGAAGCGATTCTCAAATCAGTTCAAGAAACTGCGTCCATGTCAGAAGAAGATGGACTCAAGCGGGAGTTTGAAATCGGCTGGCCAATATTTTCCACGGATGATGCAAAAGAAGGCCCACTTGCTTTTGCTCAAAAGAGAGCACCTGTCTGGACTAAAAAATAACCAGCCAGTGCTACTGACTAGGCGTACGGATTTTCGCCAGTGCTGTGATCGGTGATATCGCGAACTTTGAGCAACTCTGGAATTTGCTCCACAAGGGTTGTCTGCACGCCCTCCAGCATTGTCATTTTGCTCATCGAACAACCGTGACAGCCGCCACCCATCGTGAGATATGCAATTCCTTCACCGTCGTGACCAGCAAAAGTTACGAAGCCTCCATGCGCTGCCAACGATGGATTGATTTCGGTTCCGATAATCGCCTCAATTTGAGCAGACAGTTCATCATCGCTGACCAAACCCTCAATCACCAACGAAGGTGGCTTGTTGGGATTTCTGATCAGTAATCCTTGCCGCTCACTGAAGTCAAGGGTCGCACCACGAATGTGATCCATACTTGATTGAGGAACAATAATTTTGAGACCATCAATCGTTCGTACTTCATCCGTGAAAGCAGCCTGAGTTACGACATCAAAAGATAGGTCATATTTGAACTCCTCGCCGGGTTCGGCCAGAACTTCAATCCGCAGTCCGAGGCGATCTTTGTCGTCTTCTTCATCCCGCAACTTAAGCAATGTTTCAAGTGCTTCGGGCGTAATTTGAACAAGAGTATCTGGGGCGGTTGGTGCAAATGGGCTCACACTGACAGGCTACCTGCGTGGTCCGCCACCGTCCACCTCTACGCGTTGACCAGTCACATAGCCAGCCTCAGATGAACAGAACCACAAAACGATATTGGCTACATCCTCTGGCTGGCAGACTCTCCCAAATGGAGCCAGCGCATCAAGAGAACGTAGGTCCTCCATCTCTCGTTGACCCGTCATTGCGCGGGCAAGACGCAGACCCATGTCAGTCTCCACCAAGCCAGGTGCCACGACGTTGACATGAATACCGTGTTCACGCTCTTCTTTGGCCAGCGTCAGTGCCAATGCCTCTTGAGCCGCTTTGCCCATGTTGTAGGGAGCCCCATTTGCCGACATTGAGTTCGTGGCCACGGATGAAATAAAAATAATGTCTCCACGACCTCGTGTACGCATGCTTGGCAAAACGTCCTTGCACAATTGATGTGGCCCAAGCGCGTGAGTTGCAACTAGTCGCCAGAGTTCTTCCGCCTCAGTTTCAGCGACTGATTTTCCGCGCGATGCGATGCCCGCATTAAGAACCAGGATGTCAATACCCCCATATTGATCCAGCACCTGACTAACAAGTGCCGTATTTTGCACTGGGTCATCAGTAGAGCCCTGATGAGCAGATGCCACACCACCTGCTGCCAGAATTTCTTGTACCGTTGCATCTGCTGCGTCTTTATCGCGACGATAATTGACGGCGATTGAGGCGCCATGTTGGGCCAACAACAAAGAGATGCTTCTTCCTATTCCCCGACCACCCCCTGTGACTAGGGCCACCTTGCTTTGTAGTTCTGTCATCACGACTCCCTTTTGATGCTTTGCACCTCACAACCTATCCCTAGAGATATGAAAAGGTAAGAACATATATCGGGCACTTGGGCGCCAACATATTTATCGGTCGATGTCCTTTGGAAGTCGCGCACGCACTAACATAGAGATGTACGCACGGGGAGCTCGCAGGTACAGCGGGCTGAGAGGGTGGTTGCCGCCACCGACCCGCAGACCTGAACTGGGTAATTCCAGCGGAGGGAGCACAAAATGGCGCCAGCCAAAGCAACTAAAAAATTTGCCGTCATCATCTTGGGGGGTGCTGAGCCGCGACCTGAGATTGCTGAATTTCTGCCCGTCGATGCAGTAATAGTGGCAGCTGATTCAGGTTGGGGAAATGCTCAAGTATTGGGTCTCTCTCCAACTGTATTGATTGGCGATATGGACAGCATTTTGGCCGCCGACCTTGTTCGGGCGCGACAAAGTGGTGCAACCGTTCTTGAATTCTCAACCGATAAAGATGCCACGGATACTGAACTCGCACTCACACACGCCCAAAGTATTGGATGCACTGACATCGTGGTGGTCTCGGGCGGGGGTGACAGGCTTGATCATGTACTCGGAGTCATTCAGGCATTGGGGCGAGAATCACTTTCTTTGTGCAATGTCACTGCGTACATTGGTGTATCACGATTAACCGTTGTTCGGGCTGGATCACCCGTTTATATTGACGCACCTGTCGAATCTCTCTTGAGCATATTTGCTCTGAGTGGCACAGCCACTGGCGTCTCACTACGCGGCACCAAGTGGCAATTGGATAGCGCCACATTGTCGCAGCATGAATCTCGTGGCGTAAGCAACATAGTCACGTCATCACCTGTTGAAGCCTCGGTCACCAACGGAACACTCTTAATTGTCCAACCACAAGCACTAGGAGACCTATGAAAAAATGTGGAATCGCATTAATTCTCGTATCAACACTCGGGTTGAGCGCTTGTTCCTCTGGCGATACGACATCATCACCCAAGTCGGTCAGGTTGCTGGCGTACGACGCCTTCACCCCTGAACCAGAAATTTTTTCGTCGTTCACGAAAGAAACTGGCATCAACGTAGTTGTCAGCCTTGGCGGAGACACAGGCACCCTCGTTTCCAAGGCTCTGCTGACTGCTGGCAACCCTGAGGCCGACGTGTTGTGGGGTGTTGACAACACATTTATCTCCCGTGCAATTGAGGGAAAGTTGTTTGACTCCTACAAACAAGTAGATACCGCCGCCGTGTGTGTGAACTATGACAAAAGTTTTTTCACTGATGCTGGTATCAGTGCCCCCACGACACTTGATGATCTTGCATTGTCGACATATAAGGACATGTTGGTGATTCAAAATCCAGTCACAAGTTCTCCGGGACTCGCTTTTATGTTGGCAACTATTGCTAAGTTTGGCCTTAATGGCTGGGAGCAATACTGGAGAGATCTCCGCTCGAACGGCGTCAAGATTGTTGACGACTGGACATCTGCTTACACGGTTGAGTTTTCGGGCTCAAGTGGCAAGGGCAAGTACCCCCTCGTCGTAAGTTACGGCAGCAGTCCCCCCGCAGAAGTCGTCTATAGCGATCCACCCGTCACAGAGCCACCAACGGCTGTGATCGAACAAACATGTTTTGAGCAAGTTGAGTATGCCGGAATTTTACGTGGAACAAAGGAAAGCAAAAATGCCGAAAAATTGATCGAATTTTTGACGGGAAAAATATTCCAGGAGTCCATGCCTTTGACTTTGTTCGTCTTGCCAATCAATCCAAACGCTATTTTGCCCGAGGTCTTTACCAAGTTTGCAGTTATTCCCAAGAATCCACTAACCCTAGGGGCTGCTGACATTGCCTCCAATCGCTCCGCATGGTTGGATACTTGGACAAACATCATGTTGCGATGATTACGACACTTGCTTCCCTGCGACGCGCAGCGATTATTTGTGGCGTGTTGCCAACTGCTTGGTTGTTTTTGTTTTATTTCTTGCCACTGGGCACAATACTGATTCGAGCCTTTGACGCCTCGATATTGATTGATGTACTTGGCAACTCAGGGGTTCGCAGCGTTCTCTGGTTCACATTGTGGCAGGCAACTCTCAGCACCGCTCTCACGCTTATTGTTGCATTTCCAATTACGTGGGCTTGCTCTCAATGGAACTTTACGGGCAAACGATTCATCGTCGCCCTGGTGACTGTTCCTTTTGTGCTCCCGACAGTCATCGTCGCCGGGGCTATACGAGCAGTATTGCCTGAATCTTTAAATTCTGGAGTAGTTGGGATCTTGTTCGCCCATGTCATCTTCAATGTCGCGATTGTTTTACGTATTGTCGGCGCACGTTGGCAACAAGAACATCCCAATACCGTCGCCGCATCACGAACATTGGGTGCAACTGCTTGGAACACATTCAGCCTTATAACATGGCCAATGATTCGCTCCGCTGTGGGTAATGCCGTCGGAATAATTTTTGTTTTTTGTTTTACTTCTTTTGGAATCATCCGAATATTGGGTGGTCCTCGCTACTCGACAATCGAAGTAGAAATTTTTATTCGCGCCGTCCAGTTAGGTGATACCAGCGTCGCCACTGCTCTCGTTGTCTTGCAACTCGTAGTCGTCGGCCTCGTCCTGGGCCTCACGATGCCACGCAGTTTGACGCCTCTCAAAATAGTCACATATCGACCCTCTTGGATTAGTGATTATCCCCGTCAGCAAAAACTGGTGCGCTCCTCAGTGTTTGCCACTGTCTTGTTCGTCGGGACACCATTTCTCGTGATGTTCATAAACTCATTTCGGGTTGACAACAACTGGAGTCTCAGTCCATGGCGTCATCTCTTTGACGGCACCCTTAGCCCGATGGGTGTCAATATTTCAAAAGCTCTTGGCAACTCGGTCTTATTTGCCTCAATCACTGTTTTAATAACTGTTCCGTTGGCACTTTGCCTCGCTTCAATTAGCGCATATTCAACAACCCACACTGCACGTCGACTCATTGCAATTGTGGCCAGTGCACCACTGGCAACATCTGCAGTCGCATTGGGTCTAGGCATGATCATTACCTTTGATCAGTCACCCATTGATTGGCGTTCACATTGGTTCCTTTTAGTCTCCGCGCATTGCACGATTGCGCTTCCGCTTGCTCTGCGCTCACTTACTGCACCATTGCAGTCAATCCCCCTATCCATGCGCGACTCCGCCAGAATTCTCGGTGCGTCACCACTGCAGACTTGGTGGTATGTCGACATCGCAATCATCCGACGACCACTTTTAGTTGCTGCTGGCCTAAGTGCAGCGGTTTCGCTCGGCGAGTTTGGTGCCACATCATTCTTGACCCGCACCGGCAACGAAACTATTCCAACGACAATTGCTCGCCTGCTTGGTCGCCCGGGGGACGTCGTGCAATCTAGTGGCTATGCACTCGCCTCATTATTTGTTTTACTAGTGATTGGAGCAATGATTAATGCTTGAAGTTTGCAATATGAATGTCGTACTCGGTGGTGTTTCAATCGTCCAAGATTTTTCTATTCAGGTTTTGACAGGAAGCACAACAGCTCTCGTTGGGCCCAGTGGTAGCGGAAAAACAACTATTCTGCAGGCCATCTGCGGCGTCATACCGCTGGCCTCTGGCTCAGTTTTATATGACGGCATTGACATCACGGAGCAGCCAATCCATCAACGTAAAATCGGGATGGTCTTTCAGAATTCTGATCTCTTTTCGCATTTTAGTGTCGCACGCAACATTGCATTTGGCCTCAGGTTCGTGTCGCCACGGCTCTCGCCCGAAATGATTGCCGAGAGGGTGCAAGAACTGTTGCGTCTTATCGGCATGGAAAAATTTGGTGACCGCCACATCAATGACCTGTCGGGGGGAGAACAGCGGCGTATTGCGCTTGCCCGTGCCATTGCGCCTAGACCACATCTACTGCTGCTGGACGAACCATTCAGCGCTCTTGATTCAACATTGCGCTGGCGACTTATTGACGATGTCCGAGACATTTTGATCGCAACACGCACAACAGTGTTGCTCGTGACTCATGATCCACATGAGGCAGAGGCACTTGCAACGCGCACGGTAGCGATTGCTCCCCCGAGCAATCCACTAAAGTAAATAGTCATGCAAGTGCAAGAAATGTCGCTTGATGACGTCATGCCACTGCGTCTAATGATTTTGCGTGTCAACACGCCATCAGTTACGGCGCATTACGCGGAAGATGCCGACCCGTCGACCGTTCATTTGGGTATTCGCAAAGACGGTGTTGTGGTTGCCTGCTCAACATGGATCACACGACCTTTCCCAGCAATAGATGATTCGTCTGGAAGTGCCGACATGCCAGCGACCCAACTCAAGGGGATGGCGGTTGCCCGTCACCTGCAGGGGCAGGGTCTAGGTGCGACGATTCTTGAGGCTGGTGCCCAGCATGCAATTGCCAACTCAACTGGCCTCATCTGGGCACGGGCGCGGGACTCGGCACTCGGGTTCTATCAGCGCAATGGTTTTGTCGTAGTCGGCAGCATGTTTTTGGATGACGCAACTGGCATGCCCCATCATCACGTCAAACTAAATCTTGCTAATCCTTGATCTTGACCTCAGAAGTAAAGACAATCTGCTCATCGGCCGTTGGTTTCACCAAGACTTCCATAGCCCAATCACCTGAAAATTTTACTTGCGCTTGACCTGTCCAGTGATTTGCACCAACCGAGATCATCTGTACGGGAATCGCTGGAACATTGCCCGCCGGCAGAGACAACTTGGCAGTCACCGACAAAACGCTTTGAAATGAGCCGCCTTGGGGTGTAAAAAGCGCATGAAGCTCCACTCTTCCGACAACAGCTGGCGTCAGTGTGAGATCAGCGATTAGTCCGTCTTGCACAAGTGTCACGCTGCTGGATGGTTGTGCACCTGACGACATTTCAACGGGAGAACTCGCCACCAGCGCGGCGGTCAATGCCAACACGCCAATGCCAACAAGTGCCTCCACAAGTATTCCACGACGAATGGAGGCTGCTTCTGTTTTAGCCAATACTGAGCGTGCAAATACTGCCAACACGACAATCAATACGACTCCCAATACTTTGACTAGCAACAATCGACCAAAAGAAGAATTGGTTATTTCTGAAAATCCGCCAAGCAATTGCCACGATTGCACCACTCCTGTTGCCACTGCGACAGGCAATGTCCAGGTGGCGAGGCGTGAGTAGCGATGGACTATTTGTATTCCACCGACTTTTGTTTGTTCATCAAATGACAGCGAACCAAGCAACAAGAGAGATACCAATCCACCCATCCAGATACTTACGGAACCAAAGTGGACTGCATGCAGTGCGACACCCAAGACAGGTTGTGATTGTGAACTGGCGTGTCCACTCGCACTAAACGTAAGTACAAGCCCAACACCCACTAGAGCAGCTGTATTTTGCCATATTGCATTCCTGTAGAAGTTCTTCCTTACCGCCAACAGTAGAAGTACCGCAAAAGCAATTAATCCGATACGGATCGCAACCGATATTCCAAGACGAGTAGTCATCACATCTTTCAGCAAAGAGAAGTCAAAAATATGCCCCCATGTGCCGCGTGTTGCGTGGGGTCCTTGAAGCAGTAACTGCCCTACTGACCCAAGCAACTGCAATAGTAAAGCAGCGGCTGCCAAAATAAGGGCCCGTGATCTGCCCAAAATTTCTCCAGCCGATGTAAGCACACACAATCCAAACAAGACCGCCACCCCCAAATAAG
This sequence comes from Actinomycetota bacterium, assembly GCA_005790505.1. Taxonomy (GTDB): domain Bacteria; phylum Actinomycetota; class Acidimicrobiia; order Acidimicrobiales; family Ilumatobacteraceae; genus UBA2093. The sequence continues at coordinate 57,946 of SXUP01000042.1, read as the reverse complement.
AAAGAAACCTGAATACCCCCTGCACTTTGCCAACATTTGTTGACTGAGATGTCTTTGCTGCCACGACGGCAACCAAGCCACTGTTCAGATCGCTAACGGTCTGTCCTACTTCAAAAGCAAACAGACCTTCCACGGGATGACCGTCGACACTCGTTACTCGCCACGCCACAACATATGCTCCATCTTTAAGTGTCGATACAGAAGACCGCACGATGGATTTGTCTGCGTCATCTCGTTCAACAGGCCCCGTCACAACCAACTTGCTGTCAGAATCAAATAAATCAATTTGTCCGAGTGAAGTCTCCACCTCTTCATCAAAGTTCAGCACTATCTCTGTTGGTGACTTTGCAATAATTGACGAAGCCGCTGGTGATGTACTCTCCAGAACCACATGTGCAGATGCTGATCCTGCGCCAAGACCGCATGCCAATAACACAGGCCCGAACACAAAAATTATTTTTAACCTTGTGGCTCTTTTTACTTTGAACATCAGAGGCCTGGGCTTGGAGGTAATCCGATTGGATGAGCGCGTCCCACGAGCCACCCCAGTCGGAATGCTGGGTCCAATGCCAAAGCTTCTGGTGGCAGACCAGTGAGTCCCATTGGCTTGCGTGATGCCCACACCTGTACCTGGCGGCCAAGTTCCATCCGCACGTATAACTCTGGCCATGCCCCGCAGTCGTATCCCACATCAAGGTCGGTGAGATGGATCACGACTTCGCGCCAACGCAGGAAAACAATGTCAGACATCGGAATCAATGCTCCAGTTGACTGCTGTCCGCCCCCAGCCCATGCCTGTGCTGACGCTCCGGCCCACGCACCTTCAAGGGCGTAAATGCTTTTCCGCACGGCTGCAACTAAGTCGTCGCAACTATCGTTTGCATGCTCATTGATGCCAGCATTTCTTGCCTTGTGTCCACCGGGATACTGCTCTCCAATTTCGCCACGTTGCGCACAGTCAAGCAAGTGCACATGGCTCAAGGCATTGCGCGCTAGGTGCGACAACACGTGCCCACGAGACCAATCAGGCAACGACGATGGCTCACGACATTGCGCCTCTGTCAACTCATCAATCGCAGTCAACAACAACTGGTGTGATGCGGCACAACCTGCTACTTGGTCGTCAAGGTCCACTCCCCCAAACTAAGACTTAGGCTTCAAGATTTCAAAGTACGACGTGGAATCACCGCCACAGTGCCATCAGGCTCATGATGAACATGCACTGAAACACCATAAAACTCGGCCAAAGTTTCGGCTCGCAGCACTTCCTCTGCCGTGCCACCAACCACTCGCAGCCCCTCATGCATCAACACCAGCCGATCGGCATAGCTTCCGGCCAAAGTGAGGTCGTGCATTGCTGACACCACCGTCAGCCCATGTTCGCGACGCAGTTTGTCTACTAACTCGAGGGCTTGTTGTTGATGCCCAATATCAAGCGAACTCGTTGGTTCATCCAATAATAAAATCGGGGCTTCTTGGGCGACAGCTCGAGCAATCGCCACACGCTGGCGCTCACCACCAGACAATGTTCCAAGCTGACGATTCGCAAAGTCACACAAGTCGAGCCGCTCAAACACGCTGTCAACCATGGAACTGTCATGTACCGTTTCAAAACCAAAATGCGATACATATGGATTGCGCCCCAGCAATACATACTCGTAGGCATTCATATCTGATGGCATCACAGGCATCTGAGGTACATACGCAACAAGTTGAGCACGACGCCGAGAATTGCGGTCGCCAAGTGGGGCTCCATCCACGACGATATTTCCCGTAAATGTGACTATGCCGACAATGGCGCGCAGTAGGGATGATTTTCCTGCACCATTTGGTCCGATGAGACATAACCACTCACCTGGTCGCACGGCTTCACTGAACTCCTGCACAGCATGGCGCTGGCCATAACGAACCGAAACCTTCTCAAAATTCAAGGAGGTCATCGTGACGCCTGACGAGTACGCAAAATCAACAAGAAAAATGGTGCGCCAAGAAATGCGGTCACAACTCCGATTGGAGTTTCTGCTGGATTGCTCAAAATACGTCCAGGTATGTCTGCCACAATCAAAAAAGCCGCACCAAATAACAAACTCAATGGCAATACGACACGGTACGAGGCACCAGCCAAGAGTCTCACGGCATGGGGGACGATGATCCCAACGAAGCCAATCAAGCCACTAACTGCTACGACTGCCGCTGTTCCTAATGTTGCCGACAACACCACGACAAGTCGGATCCGCCGAACATTTGCACCAAGTGCAGTCGCCTCGTCATCGCCGACACGCAAGACATCAAGCAACCGCCGATGAAAAAGCAGAACAGTTGTGCTCAAAATGACATATGGGATTACGAGTCTGACATCACTCCAAGTCGCAGTTGATAGGCGACCAAGTATCCACGTATACACTTCGCGTAAAACATCCGAATGACGTTGCAATAAAAATGCCTGAACGGCAGTCACCAATGACGTCACCGCTACCCCAGCAAGCACCAAGGTCGTAGAAGATTTTTCGCCACCAAATGCCGTGCCCACGACATATGTCAACAAAACAGCACCCAGACCGCATCCAAATGCTGCGAGTGGCAGTGGGTCTATCAACCAGTTGGAACTCCCCGCACGATTGATTGTAAAAACAAATGTTGCTCCAAGTCCAGCACCTGCTGCGACTCCAAGCAGATATGGATCGACAAGTGGATTACGAAATACACCTTGATAGCTAGCACCAGCAATTGACAAGGTTGCCCCCACCAATCCTGCCAACACCACCCGAGGCATTCGGATGAGCCAGACGATGTTCCACTCTGATTCTGATACTCCACTATCTACTGCTACGAGCGGCAAACGGTCAACCAACGCTAGCGGAATGCGCCACCATGTTGGACCAGCAGGACCGATCATCACCCCAACCAACAAAGCAAGCAACAGAGCCGCCGCCGCGGTGGGAATCCACCACGGTGACGACATCTGAGCTCGTATCGGTTGGACCATTTTATTTATTTAAGTGCTTTTATCGCGGCACTAATTTGTTCGACCAAATTCACAAGTCTTGGTCCCCATCGCGAGGAAATATCGTCATCTAGTTCGATAACAGCATTATTTGTGACTGCCGAAATTGCCGCCCAGCCGGGACGGGCAGCGACTGTTGCAGCACTTTGAGCACAGCACTTGGTATCAGCCAAGAAAATTACGCTTGGGTTGGCTTTTATCAACGCCTCGGCATTTAGTTGTGGGTAGTCGTTTCCAGCTTCAACACCATCGGCAATATTCGTGAGTCCAAGACCTGAAATCAAGCCTCCCACGAATGTATTTGATGTCACCGTGTAATAAGTGTTGTCAAGTTCATAAAAATACGATGTGCCAGTTGGTGCTTTGACTCCATCAAGAGCAGCGCTGATGCCGTCTTTCATCGTTTTTACCACCTGCGTCGCCTCATCAACATGACCCGTGACATCTCCAAGTTCAGTTATTTGCTTATAAGCATCTTCTATCGATGCTGCAGCCGCACCCACCCAAACCTTGATATTCAAAGCCGCCAACCTTTCCGTGACTGATGCCATATCGTTAGAAATAATCACCAGATCAGGTGTGTAGGCGGCAATCGCTTCAACGTTGGGTTCAAACGCATTGAGCTTTGTGCCGAGTTCCGCGGCCTCTGCTGGATAATTGCTGTATTCATCAACCGCAACTACTTGTGGGCCCGCACCAATCGCATACAGCATTTCTGTTGCGGTTGCAGACAGGCTCACGATGCGCTGTGGCACGGCTACTGCGACTGTCGTCTCGGTTGCAACTGTGATGTCAGACGAACTTGACGATCCGCACGCCGTAATTAGGGATATTAAAGCGACCGAAAGTGCCGCTGCGCAAACTCGTACCGAGGTACGTAATTGATTTTTCATTTTTTCTTCCTCCGAGGGAACTTGGAGAAAGAAGAGTGGGACTAGACAAAAGGCAACGCCTTCCACCGCGGACCGCCCTTCCTTCGAGGGTTGGTAAACGCGCATAAATCAGGCGACCGGACTTGTCTGCTGCGGATAATTAATCCGAAGGAGCTTCACCGTTGCGGGACAGTGCCGGAGTTGAACCGGACTTCGCTGTTTTTTATGCCCCAAGACTATTGCCTTGGTAAATGTCAGGATAGCAGAAGTGCTAACGATTTAGAAGTTTTGACAGTCGCTCCATGCCATCGGCAAGTTCGCCATCTCCCAATGCAAAAGAGAACCTCGCATACCCTGGCAACCCAAAAGCCTCACCCGGGACACACGCGATCTGAATTTCGGTCAGCAAAAAGTCTGCCAGTTCCATCGTGTTGTGCGATGTATGGCCACCAATGTCGACCCCGAGTAATCCTGAAAAATTGGGGAAGCAGTAAAACGCCCCTTGGGGTTGCATGCATGTCACTCCAGGCATCGCGCTCAGCATTTGATGCATTAATTTGCCACGGCGCTCAAATGCTGTTCGCATCATGGCGACTGCTGCCAAATCTCCACTCACTGCGGCAAGTGCTGCAACTTGTGCCACATTTCCCACATTCGATGTGGCGTGTGACTGAAAGTTTGTGCTCGCTTTGATGACATCTTTTGGACCAATCATCCAGCCGACCCGCCAACCTGTCATTGCATATGTCTTGGCGACACCGTTGACGATGACACACTGATCAACAATCTCTGGCACCAGTGTCGGCATCGAAGTAAATTGATGATGTCCATAGGTCAGATGCTCATAGATCTCGTCCGTAATCACCCAGATGCGATTTTTGACTGCCCACTCCCCGATGGCGGTGACTTCTGCCGGCGAATAAACAGCACCGCTCGGATTGTCAGGCGAAACAAATAACAGCACTTTGGTGCGTGGAGTCCGTGCTTTTTCAAGTTGTTCGACGGTCACACGAAAGTCTGTTTCTTCTGTCGTGTCAATGATAATCGGAACACCACCCGCCAGGATGATGGCTTCTGGATATGTGGTCCAAAACGGAGCAGGACAGATGACTTCGTCACCTGAATCACACAACGCAGCAAACGCTGTAAACACGGCGTGCTTTCCGCCGTTTGTCACCAGCACCTGGTCGGCTGAGCACGAAAACGAACTATCCCGCAGGGTTTTGTCGGCGATTGCTTGTCGTAATTCTGGCAGACCTGCGGCTGGTGTGTACCTGTGATACTTGACATCACGACACGCCATCGCGGCGGCCTCCACAATGTGCTCAGGTGTCGGAAAATCAGGTTCTCCTGCACCAAAACCAATCACATTGAGACCTTGCGCTTTCATTGCCTTGGCCTTGGCATCTACTGCCAGTGTCGCCGATTCGGCAATTGCTGCTAGTCGTGCTGATACGCGTTGGGTTTGAGTAGTCACAGATGCCATGCTTACACAGTGAACCAAAAACCTCCCAATACATTCAAGATTCCCGCTGAACTTCTTCCCCATGATGGCCGATTTGGATGCGGGCCCTCCAAGGTGCGCCCCGAACAAATCGAGGCAATTCAGCAGCGCGGTCGCACCGTGATGGGTACTTCCCACCGACAGGCTCCAATTAAAAGCATCGTTGGCTCAGTGCGCGCAGGACTGGGGCAATTGTTCTCTCTTCCTGACGGTTGGCAGATCGTGTTGGGTAACGGTGGCTCGACGGTGTTTTGGGATGTCGCAATGTTTGGACTCGTGAAGCAACGCAGTCAACATTTGGTTTTTGGTGAGTTTTCATCCAAGTTCGCCGAAGCGACCCTGGCGGCGCCACACCTTGAGAACCCTGTTGTGATTTCTTCTGAGCCTGGCTCTCATCCAACTGCAGTGCCAGACGAGAGTTGTGACGTCTATGCGCTCACACACAATGAAACATCGACCGGTGTCGCAATGAAACCTACTCGTCCCCGAGCCGACGGTCTTGTTGTTGTTGATGCAACATCTGCTGCTGGGGGACTTCTCTGGAGTCCTGCAGAGGTTGATGTTTATTATTTTGCGCCGCAAAAAAGTTTTTCATCAGACGGTGGCTTGTGGTTGGCGGCATGTTCCCCGGCGGCGATCGAGCGTATTCGTCAGATCAAAGCGACAAATCGCTGGATACCAGCGTCTCTTGACATCTGCATCGCTCTTGACAACAGTGTCGCCAATCAGACTTACAACACTCCGGCACTTGCAACACTGATCATGCTTGACGAACAAGTGCAATGGATGCTCAATAATGGAGGTCTTGCTTGGGCTGCAGGCCGCAGTTCCCAGTCTGCTGGGATCCTGTACGACTGGGCCCAATCTCGCAAGTGGGCGACGCCATTTGTCAGCGATCCAGAACAGCGCTCAAATGTTGTCGGCACCATTGACCTTGAAGGGGTTGACGCCAATCAAGTGTCCGCTGTTTTGCGCAGTAATGGCGTGGTTGACACTGATAGCTACCGCAAACTTGGCCGCAATCAGTTGCGTGTGGGCATGTTTCCAGCCGTCGACCCGGCTGACGTTGAGCAATTAACGCGTTGCATTGATGTAGTTGTCGAGCATCTCACTGCGTAGCCTTACAAACGATGAGTTTTGATGTCGACGAAGTTCTTGACACTTTTTGGGATGACATTGCCCCTTTGCGCAATCCCGTGTTGTTGGTGGCGTTGCGGGGACTATTTGATATTGGGGGCGTTGCCACATCAGCACTTGACTGGATGATCAAAGAGCGCGATGTCATCACGGTTGCAGGTATCGATCCTGATCCGTTTTTCAACTTCACTCAAGAACGCCCTGAGGTTTATCTGGACGAAGACGGCGAACGTTGTATTCGCTGGCCAGAAAATGAGTTCTTGATTATTCGTTATCCAGAAGGTGCCCGAGATCTGATCGTGCTCAACGGTTCTGAGCCCCACTTTGCTTGGTCAACATTTGCAGAATGCATTGTAAGCGTGTGTCAAGGACTGGGTTGCAATCTTGTTGTCAGTCTCGGTGCCGCGGCCGAACAAGTGCCCCACACGCGTGTTCCGTTTGTTGTGGGTAGCACCACCAACAGTGATCTCGCCCAACGACTTGCCCTCAGCAAACCCCAGTATCAAGGACCTACAGGGATGGCGGGAGTACTGCTTGAAGCACTAGATAGATCCAAAATTCCAAGCGTGAGTTTGCGCGTGGGAGTTCCGCACTACTTGATGGCCGCGCAACATCCCAAAAGTGCAGCAGCACTATTGCAACACCTCCAACATGTTTTGGGAATCCCTACCGATCACATAAATTTGATTGAAGAAATCAATCGCTGGCAAGAACTGCACAACGAAGCGGTCGTTGGCGATGCACAGGCAACAAATTATGTGACGATGCTTGAGGCAAACCACGATCAGATTCTGCAAGACACCATCGCTACTGGCGAAGACCTGGCTGCCGAACTAGAAGAATTCCTGCGCGACCAAGACCCTGGCAACGCTGGTTCGGTGGACTAGTTAATTGCGCTGAAGCCCAAATCTAGGTCGGCCAAAATATCTTCAATATTTTCAAGACCAACAGACAGGCGAACTAAACCTGGAACCACGCCCGATGACGCTTGTTCTTCGGGGGAGAGTTGACTGTGGGTTGTGCTTGCAGGCTGGATCACCAAACTGCGTACATCGCCGATATTGGCAACATGGCTGTGCAATTTAAGTGCTTCAACGAATTTTTGTCCATCGCTGAGTCCGCCCTTGACAACAAAAGCGATAACTGAGCCAAAACCCTTGCCAGCGAAATACTTCTTGCCTCGCTCATGCCAAGGGCTGCTTGGCAACCCCGCGTAGTTGATACTTTCAACGGCACTTTGCTTTTGCAAGTAGGCAACAACTTTTTCGGTATTGCTCCAATGGCGATCCATGCGCAGCGACAATGTTTCAAGACCTTGCAGGATCTGCCATGCATTAAATGGACTTATTGCCATTCCAAGATCTCGCAACATCTGCACGCGAGCCTTGATGATGTAACTGCCAGCACCGAGGGCGGGCCAATACGCAAGACCGTGATAACTAGGATCTGGTTCTGTCATGTTCGGGAAGCGACCACTTGCGCCAAAGTCAAACTTGCCACCATCAATTATTGCTCCACCGATTGAGGTGCCATGACCGGCAATGAACTTGGTGAGTGAGTGCACGACAATATCGGCGCCCCATTCAATGGGGCGAATTCCGTAAGGAGTTGGAACGGTATTGTCAATGATCAAAGGAACACCAACTGCTTTGGCAACTTTTGAGACACCCTCAATGTCAAATATGTCATTTTTGGGGTTGGCTAAAACTTCACCATAGAAAGCCTTTGTGTTTGGACGCACCGCACTTTTCCAGTCTTCAAGATTGTGTGGATCGTTGACAAACGTCACTTCAATTCCCATTTTTGGCAGTGTGTAGTGCAACAAGTTGTATGTGCCGCCATACAAAGATGGTGATGCAACGATGTGACTTCCTGCTTCTGCCAAGGTCAAAATGGCAAGTGTCTCGGCACTCTGTCCGCTTGCTACAACCAACGCACCAGGGAGACCAACTGCAGTTGCAGTCCCACCTTCAAGGGATGACAAGCGAGCTTCAAGAACTCCCTGTGTGGGGTTCATGATGCGGGTGTAAATGTTTCCAATTTCGGCAAGTGCAAATAAGTTCTGAGCGTGAGTAGCGTCGCGGAACTGATAGCTCGTTGTCTGATAGATCGGAAGTGCTCGAGAGCCCGTGGTGGGATCGGACTCTTGGCCTGCATGAATTTGGCGGGTTTCAAAACCCCATTTGTTTTCTGTCATTGGGGCAACCTATCGGGATAATCCTGACTTATTAGGTCGGATTTAGAAAAATCTCTAAAACCCAATACCAGTCTGGGTTTAAGCACCTTGACCCGATTGCCCAAATTCATTATTACCCCAACACCGCACACCGCCAGCGCTTAAAACGGCACAGGTATGTGTGCCACCCGCGGCTATCACTACGCCTGATTCTTGACCACCACCCAGAGAAAGCACGACAACAGGCGACCGTGCATCAGAATAATTGCCTGAACCCAGCGCACCATAAAAGTTATACCCCCAACAACGCAATCCACCACCACTTTGTACACGCCCACAAGTGTGCGATGTCGCACTTGTTACCGCAGTGCTCGACAAACTTGTACCGTCAAGACCCACCACCATTGTCGGAGAAGTTTTTTTAGTGACAGAACTATTGATGCCTAATTGACCTGTTCTGTTTTCGCCCCAGCACCACACTGCACCGAGCACAAGCACTGCACATGTGTGCAAGTATCCGGCACTAATACTGGCAACTGGAGTTGACATTGCAGTGCTCACTACCGACACAGGTGCATTGGCTTGGGCTGTGGAGGTGCCAATACCAAGTTGCCCTGATGCGTTGTCGCCCCAGCACATCGACGCACCCAGTTGCAGCACCGCACAGGTGTGCAAATATCCAGCACTCACCTGCACTGCCCGTAACGTGATCCCGTTGATCACACTTGTTGCAACTGGCACATTGCTGTTGGATGTGCTGTTGTCTCCGAGTTGTGCCGTTTCGTTGCTGCCCCAACACATAATCGCGCCGTTATTGAGCACTGCACATGTGTGCCCAGCACCTGCGCTCAACGCCGTTGCCACCGCCCCAACACCATCTAGACCAGATACCGCAACTGGCACATTGCTGTTGGTGTTTGTGGCATTGCCTAGTTGTCCACCGACATTGAGACCCCAACACCGCACTGCACCACCTGTGATTATTGCGCACGAATGTTGATCGCCTGCGCTCAACGCCGTTGCCTGCAAATTTACCCCATCAATGCCAATCACCCGAACAGGCACATTGCTCGTGACAAAAGTGCCATTGCCTAATTGACCGTTCGTATTATCCCCCCAGCAATTGATCGCACCGCCACTAACGAGTGCACAAGAGTGATTGCCGCCTGCGCTCAACGCCGATGCCTGTAAAGCTGAAGCCGTTGGAGCCACGGGGGGCAGTGTTGTTGTTGTAGAAGTTGATGTTGTAGCAGCTGACGTTGTCGTGGTGGTTGATTCGTCAACAATCGTGTCTGTTGGCGGAGTTGTTGTCTGCGTCTCAGGAGGCGCAGAGTCAATAGGCACTGTCCCCGTTGTTGAATCCACTGGACTAGGAACACCCACGAGGGTGGGGACATTTGGTGATGGCGACATTGCCAATGTGCCAACCCATATTTTGGCGGTTTGATTTGTCGCACAAACCCACAGCACCCCTGATTTCTTGCGTGTTACACCAAGTCGATTACATTTCAGTGGCTTTGCTTTCGTTTTGGCCACGGCATACCAGATGTTTCCCGCGCGCGTTCCAGCACAAACCACCTTTTGTTTCGACAAATTTGTGACCTGACCTGGTTTTTTACAGGCCGTTCCTGCAACTCGGGCAGAATTGCGTACCGCATTGTCCGTTTGTGATGACACAGAACCACATGCCGACAACAAGCACCCTGCGAGCACAAGTGAAAGCATTGATTTTGTCCAAGACATCCGACCCCCATCGCATTCTTGTTGTCACCCTAAACAGGGAAAAATTTAAATACTGGTCAGCCTCCCGAGGCTTCGGAAACCTTTTGTTTACCTGCTGAAATCCAAGGCATCATTGAGCGCAACTGCTTCCCCACCGCTTCAATTGGGTGTTCTGCACCCGCTTTACGCAAGGCATTGAAATTTGCCCGACCGCTTTCGCTCTCTTTGATCCACTCGCGCGCAAACTTGCCACTCTGAATTTCCGCCAAAATCTTTTTCATTTGCTTCTTGGTTGCTTCAGTCACGATGCGTGGACCACGCGAGACATCACCATATTCAGCGGTGTCACTGATGCTGTAACGCATTCCAGCAATTCCCTCTTCATACATCAAGTCCACGATCAGTTTGACTTCGTGCAAGCACTCAAAATATGCCATCTCTGGTTGGTATCCAGCATCAACAAGAGTTTCAAACCCAGCCTGCACCAAGGATGTCAAACCACCACACAGAACAACCTGCTCACCGAACAGATCGGTTTCGGTTTCTTCCGTGAAGGTCGTCTCAATCACGCCCGCGCGCGCACCACCAATGGCTTCCGCGTATGACAAAGCCAAATCTTTTGCCTTGCCGGTCGCATCTTGTTCAACGGCGATCAAACAAGGCACACCGCCACCCTCTGTGTATGTGCGACGCACCAAGTGACCTGGTCCTTTTGGCGCAATCATGATGACGTCAACACCTGCTGGCACTTTGATGCGCTTGAAGCGAATATTGAATCCGTGGGCAAACGCGAGTGCCTTACCTGGTTTCATGTAACGCCTGATGTGCTTGGCATATGTTTCTTTTTGCTCAGTGTCAGGCATAGTGAGCATGATCACATCTGCCCACTTTGATGCATCAGCGATACTCTTGACCGTCAAACCAGCAGCAGTCGCCTTGGCTGCCGAGGTTGAACCCTCGCGCAAACCCACTACCACTTGCACGCCACTCTCTTTGAGATTCAGCGCGTGGGCATGACCCTGGGAGCCGTATCCGATGATGGCAACTTTGCGCCCACGGATAATTGAAGGATCCGCATCCTTTTCGTAGTACATCTTTGCTGCCATTAGTCGGCCTTTCTCTTTGGGGTACGTTGCCGTGCCTCGCGGTCTAATTTGGGTAACGCCACACGACCAGTGCGTTGAATTTCAACGATGCCATAGCCTCGCAATAATTCCTCACAGTCGTCGAGTTTGTCTGGACTGCCATCAAGAGACAGAGTCAGGGAGTCTGTTCCGACAGCCAAAATCTTTCCCTCAAAAACATTTACCAACTCCAGAATTTGTCCACGAGCACTGCCCTCCGAGCGAACAGTGCACATCATCAGTTCGCGTTCGACAGACTTGCGTGGATCAAGTTCGGTGATGCGAACAACCTCAACGAGTTTGAACAATTGCTTCACAACCTGTTCAAGGGGCGTCGATTCAACATCAACCACGATAGTGATACGGCTGAAATCAGGGTCTTCCGTCGGTGCAACGGCGAGTGAGAAAATGTTGTACCCACGTCGCGCAAAAAGTCCGGCAACTCGCGCCAAAACACCGGGTCGGTTCTGCACAAGCACCGACAAGATGTGATGCTGATGCGAATCTCCGTAGGGATTATTTGGATTCACTGGATTCATCGCAAAAACTCTCGAAGGCTGTTTTGGCTTGGCTGGATCAACAAATCATCGTTTCCGGCCCCAGCAGGAACCATCGGAAAGACTTTTTCCATTTGTTCGACGCAGAACTCAACAACCACTGATCGGTCGTTGATGCTGTTGGCTTTGTCAATGGCGTTTTCAACTTCTTCTTCAGCCTCAACGCGAATACCAACACAGCCCATTGCCTCGGCCCACTTCACGTAGTCGGGCACGCCACCACCAAGATTGACCTCGCTATAGCGCTCTCCGTAAAACATTTCTTGCCACTGGCGAACCATACCCAAGAAAGAATTGTTCAGAATTGCGATCTTGACTGGGATGTTCTCAGTTGTTGCCGTGATTAATTCCTGCGCAGTCATCTGAAAACAACCATCACCGTCCACCGCCCAAACCGTTCGGTCAGGTCGGCCAACTTTTGCACCAATCGCTGCTGGAACAGCAAAACCCATTGTTCCGAGTCCACCGGAATTAACCCACGTATATGGCTCGTTAAAGTTCCAATACTGACTGGTCCACATTTGATGTTGTCCGACACCACTTGCAACAATCGTTCCGTCTGGTGCACCGTCACGAAGTTTTTCAAGACAGAACTGGGGTTTGAGCGCACCACCTGGCTCCATGGCGTCATAGGCCAGTGGAAACTGCTCGCGCCAACCACTCAACCGACTGCGCCACGGACCAACATCTGCTTGTGTGTCTCCACCTTCAAGAAGGTCTTTGATTGCTTTGACCAATTCTTTGACAACCAAACGACAGTCTCCAACGATAGGAACATCAGGGCGACGAACTTTGCCTTGTTCTGCGGGATCGATATCGACATGAATAATCTTTGCTTCTTGGGCGAAGCCCGAGACTTTGCCAGTGACACGATCGTCAAAGCGGGAACCTAGTGCGATCAGGAGGTCACTCTTTTGCATTGCCGTGACTGCCGTTGCGTTACCGTGCATTCCAGGCATGCCCAAGCACAACGGATGATCATCGGGGAAGGCTCCGCGCGCCATCAGCGTCGTAACAACAGGAATTTGAGTTAGTTCAGCAAGTTCACGAACGATTTCTGCTGCGCGAGCTTTGAGAACACCACCACCCAAGTACAAAATTGGGCGTTCTGCGGCAAGAATTAATCTGGCGGCTTCTTTGATCATTCTTGGATGACCTTTTGTGATTGGTTTATAGCCAGGTAGTGAATCAACGACTTCGTCGTCGCTTGGCCAGTTCCATGTCATTGAGTTCTGCAAGACATCTTTTGGAAGGTCAATCAACACGGGTCCAGGACGACCTGTGGTCGCAACATGAAAGGCCTGACGAATCGCCATCGGAATATCTTCTGCGCGCATAACAAGTTCGTTGTGTTTTGTCACGCTTCGAGTGATTCCAACTGTGTCGCATTCCTGAAAAGCGTCGGTGCCGATGGCAGTCGTTGGAACCTGACCCGTGATAACAACCAAAGGAATTGAGTCCATGTAGGCATCGCATAGTGGGGTCACCATGTTTGTTGCTGCTGGTCCACTTGTGACCATGGCAACGCCTGGTCGCCCCGTGACATGGGCGTATCCTTCTGCCATGTGGCCAGCACCCTGTTCGTGGCGCACCAAGATGTGTCGAATACTGGATTTGAGCAATGGGTCATAGGCCGGCAAGATGCAACCACCTGGCAGACCAAACATCACACCCACTTGCTCTTTTTCAAGCGAACGAATGAGAGCTTCCGCTCCGGTCAGTGTCTCTTTTTGTGACATTTGGTGTCTCCTTGTGGGTATCTAGTGTGGGGTGGTAACTGGTAAAAAGTGGCTGGGAAATAAAAAAACCTCCCAAATGGGAGGTTTTTAGCGCGTACGGCGATGGCCGACGCGCTACACGACTACTACTACAGATTCTGTGGCAAGAAACAAACGGTTCACAAGGCTTAGTCTGCCACAAACACAGGCTCACCACAACCCCCAATATCTGGAACAATCCTGTGCCACCAACCTTTGCCTCTATCCTTAGGGAGTCCTCATTGGCTGCGCCAGCGCTACAAGCGCGGAACTAGTCGACACAACCGAAAGACTCAAAACCCATGAACTCACCTCACACTGTTGCTCCTGCCACTGGCGCCCTAGGAGTTCTGACGGTTGGGCTTGGCGCTGTCGCCACCACCCTGATTGCTGGAGTTGAACTTGCCAAGCGCGGCCAGGGTCTACCGATTGGTTCTATGACTCAAATGGGCACTATTCGTTTAGGCAAGCGCACGGACAATCGCAGTCCACTGATCAAAGATTTTGTTCCCTTGGCACGCCTTGAAGACATTGTCTGGGGTGCATGGGATGTGTTTCCTGATGATGCGTATGTGGCGGCCTCGCGTGCTGGTGTGCTCGAGCAGGGAAAGCATCTTGAATCAATCTCTGAAGCATTGCGTGATATTCGTCCCATGACAGCGGCGTTTGAGCGCAAGTACGCTCGCAATTTGACTGGCGAACATACCAAGGGTGACATCAGCAAGCGCGACATGCTCAATGCAATCCGCGCCGATATAAACCGTTTTCGTGATGAGAAAAAAGTTGATCGCCTTGTCATGATCTGGTGTGCAAGTACTGAGATTTTTATTGAACCAGGACCTCAGCACATGACCCTTGAGTCGTTCAATGCCGCAATTGATGCAAATGACGAGATGATTTCTCCTGCAATGCTCTATGCCTACGCATCAATCCTTGAAAATGTCCCATTTGCTAACGGCGCCCCAAACCTTGCCGTTGACGCGCCGGCATTACGCCAATTGGCGACTGACATGAATGTTCCAATCAGTGGCAAGGACTTCAAAACTGGTCAGACGCTGATGAAAACAGTGCTTGCCCCAATGCTCAAAGCTCGTCAACTCGGTCTGGCTGGCTGGTACAGCACCAATATCTTGGGCAACCGCGATGGTGAGGTATTGGATGCGCCAGAAAATTTCAAGACAAAAGAAGAATCAAAACTCGGTGTGCTGGAAGACATCCTTGAGCCATCAAAAAACCCCGACCTTTACGGAAATGTATTTCATAAGGTCAGCATCAACTACTACCCACCACGAGGTGACAACAAAGAAGGTTGGGACAACATCGACATTTTTGGATGGCTCAACTACCCAATGCAAATCAAAGTTGACTTTTTGTGTCGTGACAGCATTCTTGCTGCTCCTCTTGCCCTTGATTTGGTGCTCTATAGCGATCTCGCCCAACGCGCTGGTCTTGGAGGCATCCAAGAGTGGTTGTCCTTTTATTACAAGAGCCCCCAAGTTGCCCCTGGCTTGTACCCAGAACATGATCTCTTTATTCAGTTGACCAAACTCAAAAACACCTTGCGCTGGATAATGGGAGAAGACCAAATCACTCATTTGGGACGTGAATATTACGACGAAGACTGACATGCCAGATTCCGTGAGCATGTCTCGTGCCAGGTTGCGTCCGTTGCTCTATGACATGGCGTGCGTACTTGCATTGGTTTTCATCGGCACTCGCAATCACGACCAAGACACAGGTGTCAGTGGGGTCCTTGATGTTGCTGCCCCCTTTTGGATCGCCGTGGTGATTGCATGGCTCATGCTTCGCGCACACCGCACACCGCGCGCAATGTCTACTGGTGCCGCTATTTGGATCATCAGCGTTGCACTTGGCATGGTGTTGCGCCACTTTGTATGGGATCGCGGAACAGCTGGTGCTTTCATTGTGGTGGCCACAATATTTTTGGGTGCAACCATGATGGGCTGGCGCGCCATCGCAAATCGCTAGCGCAATTTCTTGTCGCTTGGTCCCCTAAATCGCATCGGCGGATCTAAATCTGTCGCTTTTCCACGAATATACATATCAGATGGGCGACCACGGGTTCCGCCCGATGGTGCAACCAATCCAAGTTCAACAATCTCAACTAATCCCTTGGTCTCAGCAACCTTGCGCCGAAAGTTCGCCGGATCTATTTTCCACCCAAGAATTGTCTCGTAAACATGCCGCAATTCGCTGAGTGAAAAACCCGAGCGATCACAAAAAGATGTAGCTGCTGATGTCTCTTCGAGCAGCTTTATCGCTTTTTTATAGGCAGCTCTCACGATTTTGTTATGGTCGAATTCAAGTTTCAATTTTCCGGTCAAAATACGTTGCACAGGTACAAGTTCTGCAGATGAAGCATCAGATCCAGCCTTGATGACATCAATTACTGGCAATAACGCAACATACGCAATGCTCACATACCGACCACGTGGATCACGATCGGGGTCACCAAATGCTCGTCCCTGATGCAATTGATCAGCCCCGACTTTTATCCCAGTTTCTTCACGTAATTCACGTATGGCTGCTTGACGGAGACCCTCGTTTGGCCTGACTAGCCCACCTGGCAGAGCCAATACCCCTGTTTTGGCAGTCTGACGATGCACGACCACCGTCTTGAGTTCATTGTCTTGAATCGTCATCGCCACAATATCGACAGCTACATAAAATGGTTCTATTACCGAGGGCACCCGATGACTATAGGGTAATTAGTACGCTTAACTGAACTTGCAAGGCCTTAAGGCCGTGGCATTTAGTCTTTCAGCACGGCGAACAGCGCTGACAAATCAGCATACTGATGTTGCATCGTCATTACGGTCGCGAATAAATCGTCAATTTTTCTCGTTGACAGATCGGTGACCAGAAAAATCGAATCGCCGTTCAGGACATATTTTTGACCAAGGCGAGCCTCGTTGAAATTATTGATTTCTTGAAACGTTGCCAAATTGTTTGACACACCGCTGGCAATACACAGCGTCACCCTGATGAAATCGTCATGCTCTGTTTTGTCGGGCATAATAACAACATCCATCGGGGTTGAATTATACGTAAAATGCACTACTGGATGCACAGCCTTTGTGTCCCACACCAGCATGTCGACATCAAGCAAATTAAGTTCAGACTCAATCTGCTTGCGAACAAGCTCAACACACTCGCGCTCAAGTGCGACAAAAAAGCCAATCTCTGAGTTATAAACTCCGAGAGAAGTTGGATTAGTTGAAGACACTGTCATTTTCCATTCTTCTTCAGAGAAATTTTCGGTGAGTCCATGACCCAAAACATAAGCATCGCACTCAAATTTGCAATAGGGTGTCGAATTGATTGCAAACACAGTGGTGTTGGCACGACCTCCATAGCGTGACCAATCCATTGTGCATGTCATTTTTTTATCACCCACTTCGATAATGACAAATGGTGCAAGAAAATTTGGAAACTCATCTTTATCGACCGGCCCAGGCCATTCATTGATTAATGCGCCGAGTCGCCGTGCCTGTATCTTGCTCAGGGTGACGTTGATGTCTCCTTCAATATTTAAATCAATGGTTGAAGGTTCCCATTTAGAGGGGATATCGCCATGAACTTCTTCTTTTCCAGAACTGACGATGCACACTTTTTTATCTGGCGATACAGTCAGAAAACAGGTATCTGATTCGCTCACGAGCCCTGCCACATGACGGAGAAAGGTCGGGCCGAAGGGGATCATTAAATCAAATGGGCTGCCGTCATAGACGGCGTTGCCCCACACCGTGGTATTGCGCTCGCTTGCGCACCACTTGCGTTTCCCGTCTTTGATGCTCAACCACACCACTTCATTCGCACTCTCTATACGCCGTGTTACCTGGGCTACAAATGAGAAGCACTCAACATCGTCTTTTGTGAGTGTGATGCTCCAGTCCTCGGGTGGCAGTATGGTCTGGACTAAGCCCACTAGTCAGCCTTGAGGTGGTACTTGTAGACCGCAACCTCTGGAGGTAATGAGTTTGCAGCGTCAGATGGCTCGTATGCCGAGGTCGTTACCTGACACGATTCAAGTTCTTCTGTTTTTTCAGCAAGCTCCGACGCCAACTGCTTCGCACCGCTAATTGTTAGAACTGGAAACACAATTGCCCCCTCGGGGAACTGATCAGATTCGATATAGGTAACCCACTTACCATTCTCGCTCAGAGGACATTCACCCAAAAGACTCGTGATCTGAATATCAAGATCTTGGGCAATGTTGGACTTGATTGAGTCAGAGGTGGAATGGGTCATGTAGTGGCTCCTTTTGGGGTTGACAAAACGGTAATGGTTGTGCTTTATATCTTTATAAACCGACGAGTCCTATGGCAGGAAATCAAAGCCTGCGTAGTGTGACAAAGGGGTGTCGCAGTGTTCTGAACCTCCCCACCCCAGGGGGCATCTCTCAAAAACGGGTCAGAGGATGATATTGGTTATCGCGCCAGTTTCGGCACCCTGCACCAATTTGGCATATTTTGCCAAGACCCCGCTTGTATAGCGGGGGGCATTGGGGATCCAGCCTTGTCGGCGGAGCCCCAGTTCATTGTCTGAAACCAACAAGTTGAGCTGTTTTTGGGGCACATCAACCCGCACGATGTCGCCATCTCGCACAAAAGCAATTGGTCCCCCATCAACTGCCTCGGGAGCCACGTGACCAATACAAAATCCCCAGGTGCCACCACTAAAGCGACCATCTGTAATTAGCGCACAATCAGCTCCCCGACCAGCGCCCTTCAGCGCTCCGGTAATCGCCAACATCTCGCGCATCCCTGGTCCGCCCTTTGGACCCTCGTAGCGAATCACAATCACAGTTCCAGGAGCGATACTCCCGTCCATCACTGCAGCCATTGCGCCATCTTCACCATCAAAAACGCGCGCCGGACCCTCAAAGACCATTTGATCTTTGGATAGACCAGCCACCTTGACAACTGACCCATGAGGTGCAAGAGATCCAGTCAACACGTTGATGCCACCCTCGGCATGAATTGGATTACTTAATGAATGAACAACCTCACCGTCTGGGGTTGGCGGATTGATATCAGCCAAGTTTTGAGACATTGTCTTGCCATTGCATGTGAGAACATCGCCGTGTAGGAGCCCGGCATCAAGCAGATGTTTTAGAACGACAGGCACTCCACCAATGCGATGAACATCTGTCATGTGATACTTACCACCAGGTTTTGTGTCGGCAATATGAGGAACGCGCGCAGCAATACGGTTGAAGTCGTCAAGTCCGAGTGCAACTTGGGCCTCATTTGCAATTGCCAACAGGTGCAACACGGCATTTGTGCTCCCACCGAGCGCATTTACCACCGCAATTGCGTTCTCAAATGCTTTTTTTGTCATGATGTCTCGTGGTCTAATTCCCAGACGTAACTGATTCATGACTGCAGCACCTGCAAGGGCTGCGTCTGTTTCGCGACTCGGATCTATTGCAGGTGCTGACGCACTACCAAGCAAACTCATCCCAAGTGCTTCAGCAATTGATGACATCGTGTTTGCCGTGAACATTCCGCCACATGCGCCCTCGCCAGGGCACGCTGCACGTTCAATATCGCCGAGTTCTGCTTCAGACATTGTTCCAGCCCCCACAGCACCAATGGCTTCGAACACGGTAGTGATGTCGATATTTTTCCCCGCGTGCACACCAGGCACAGTAGAGCCGTTATAAACAAACACTGACGGCAGATTGAGACGAGCAGCAGCCATCAGCATTCCAGGAATGCTCTTGTCACATCCAGCAAGTCCGACAAATGCATCAAATCGCTCAGCGTGAATTACAGTCTCCACGCTGTCAGTAATCACTTCTCGACTCACTAGTGACGCCCGCATTCCTTCGTGTCCCATTGAGATGCCGTCGCTCACCGTGATAGTGCCGAACTCAAGGGCGATACCACCCGCGTCCTGCACACCTTTTTTGGCGGCCGCAGCAAGTCGACGCAATGACATATTGCACGGCGTCACCTCGTTCCAACTTGAAGCAATGCCTACTTGGGGCTTTTGCCAGTCGTCATCAGTCAGACCAACTGCCCGCAACATCGCCCTTGATGCTGCTTTTTGTACACCGTCTGTGACATCACGACTACGTGGCTTTATGTCAATTGGAGTGCCATGCGAGTCTGTTGACATGGTTCAAGACTAATCGTGGCAGTGCTTATTGCGCCGTCCTCAGCGCGTTAAAACATCGCTGGTGCACGCAGCACCATCACACACATCAAGAATCTCGCCGGTTTTCAAGAAAGTGAACACCTGTGTTGCGACGCGAGGCTCGCCCGATCCAGCCCCATGCGGGTCCTCACCATATTCGGGTGAGCGTGGCGCTTGATTGTCTGCAGGGGGAGCTGGATTTGCAAAATCCCACAGCACCAATGCGGGACTGGTTCGCCCATCAGACAAAGGTTCTATACCCCACATCGGGATGGCAGCTGATGACCTCTTTGTCCCGAACACTGGCGTGTGAACGCGCGCTCCAATGGTGCGCGCCAAAATTTCAGTTGAAATATTTGCTACTTGATGGTCACCAAAGGCTTCAATCAACAAGACATCCTTCGGGGAAAAAGAGTCGTATGTATTTGCTGTTAGATGTTGCGCATAGCCGTTATTTTCTCCGCGATCCCATAACAGTTGCACTAGTTGAATTGCCATCACCCGCTCAATGTCATCTACATATGCTTTTTCAAAAATTTGGGCAAATTGATCCCAGTCGATTGAGCGAGTCAATAACAAAGAATAATTAATTCCGGGCACCCCTAGAGCAACGCGACTCCATTCAGTTGACACCGCACTTGCCGCTCCGCCCAAGATGCCCCCTTGACTACTTCCCAAAAACTGTGTGCCACCTAATTCAAAAATAGGCTTACCTTGGAACTGGAAGTCATCAGACGATGCAAACCCATCCTTGTGATTTAAGAGGCGCCCCAAGAACTGAAAGTTCACTATTCCCTGCTGTAGACGATCTGCAAGAGAAGAAAAATTTGACAAATCAAGCAAGAGTGTGCCGACATTCAAGAGATCTGAGTTTGCCATTCCGATCCAATCAGTGGCACAAACTGTCGCGTTCTGCTCGACTGCTACACCCTTAAAGCTGAGAGCCTCCTCGGCACCGCCGAGCAAACCGTGTCCATAAACGATCGGTAGCGAGGAAGTTGACGCCACGGTGTTTGGCATCACACAAATAAATCGGGAGGGATACATTCCGACCCCGCGTTGTGGGAGGCCGTTGGCATCAAGATTGAAAGTACCGCCAGGTTCGGCCTTTGACAGAAAAAGTGGAACATCAAATGTTCCCATGACAGTGCGCACATCAGCCCCGGAAACTTGCTCTACTTGCGAGCTCGTCACAGAAAATTTCGGAGCCTGATCGGCGAGTTCCGTGTAGGCCTCAGCGCGGATATGCAGTAGCCGTTGTGACAATGACTCTGTATCTGCAATTGTAAATGACCATTTTTCTGGAGCCTCAAGAATTTTGCCATCAATATCTTTCAGGCTTTGCACTCGCACCTCATGCGTGTGACCTTCTTTCAGTGACACGGCAGGATGCACTATCAGCAAACGTGTTGAGTCGCTGGTGGCGCGAGAATCTAATTCGGCCCAATATGGAATCTTTTCTTTTGTCGCCTTATCAGTAATAATAATTCCGGCATCTTTGTTGAGAGAGTCCTCGATATGGTCCGAGGTAGGAAGTTTGCTTGCCTCCAAATTGACACCGGGAACAAGTAATAAAATTGCTGATCCGGGACTAAAGCCATTTGCCCTGTTCATATCCGTCACATCAATAGGTTTCTCTGTTGCGTTGGTTGGCATCCATGCCTCTTGCAGATTTAGTTTTCGCCCGTTTTTGTCGGCTGATTTTTCAAAAACCGTCAGCGCATCATTGGGCCACGGCAACAGACATTCAATTGAAGGCGTTGAGCAAGTAAGTTCGTCGACCTTTTCTACGGAGTCACCCGAACTGCAGGCCACTGCTCCGATACTGAACACCATGCAGATGAGGATTTTTTTCACTTTTGTCCTTTCGGTTGGCGACCAAATCCAAAAAGGTTGCTAGCCACCTTGCGCATCTGGATCTCTTCACTTCCTTCTGTAATGCGATACCTACGATGATGCCGATAAATATGCTCAAACGGCATATGCCGGCTATACCCCATGCCACCACACGTTTGCATCGCTCGGTCAGCCGCGTCACATGCCAAACGGTTCGCTCGGTAGTTGCACATCGCCACAAGATGAGTGACCTCCATATGGTGTTTGTGGTCAAGCATCCAAGCGGTATAGCGCACAAGCTGACGCAGCATTGCGGCTTCGGTGTGTAGTTCAACTAGTGGAAACTGTATTCCCTGATTGACACTTAATTTTTTACCCCATGTGACACGAGTATTTGAATACTTCACCGCTTCATCTACACAAAACTGCGCCGCACCAAGCGAAGATGCGGCTTGGCGAATGCGGTTTTCATGGACGAAGTGTTGCGCTAGTTCAAGACCATGATCAAGGCGACCAAAAAGTGCATCGGCGCCAACGCGTACATCTTTCATGCTGACCTCGGCATGATCGGTTGGCATGTTGAATGTCCACCAAAAAAACTCCACCTTGAAGCCTGGTGCATCAGTGGGCACCAGAAACGCCGAAATTCCTTTGGGGTCTCCGGGATTACCACTTGTGCGAGCAAAGATAATGTCGTGAGTGGCGTGGTGTAGCCCACTGTTCCAGCGTTTCATTCCACTAATGACCCACTCATCACCATCTTGGAACGCCGTTGTTTCTAGATACGTGGCGTCAGAACCATGATTTGGTTCTGTCAGACCAAAGGCAAGTCGCTTTGTGCCATCCAAGAAACCAGGCATCCATGTTTTTATTTGCTCTGGTGTCCCAAAGTCACGCATCATCAGCACTGTCGGAAAATTACCAACGATGCTTGACTCGTTTTGCAGATCATTGTGCAGACCCAAACCTCTTGACGCCATATGTTCGCGAATAATGGCCATCTTGAGATTTGATGCTCCCTGACCGCCAAATTCTGTTGGCAACGCCAGCCGCAACCAACCTGCTTTGTCTGCTCGACGACGCATCTCGCGCAAGAGTTCTTCCCAATCAGCGCGCGGAACTCCGCCGTTTTCAAAATCTGTCCTGGCCCACTCACGACGATGATCAAAGAACCGAATGTTGTCGTCTTGTTGTTCAAGCGGTTTTATTTCTGCCTCGATGAAGGCATCAATCTCAAGGAGTGTGGCTTGAATATCTTCTGGAATCAAAAAGTCCATGATTGAACTGTACGCCAATCACGACGCGCTCCGTGCAAGTGAAGAACCTACATTTATTTGGTACGACGGGCCTGCAGAATCGCCGTGACGACCTTGCCGTCTGCTTTGCCTTGTGACAACTTCATGATTGCTCCGACAAGAGCACCCATTGCTTTTTCTTCGCCAGCGCAATATTTAGCCCATGCGTCTGGATTAGCGGCAATCGCCTCATCTACCATTGCCTCACTAGCCGATGTATCCATTGCTTCAAAACCCTTGGCCGAAGCGAGTGCCACTGCGTCCCCACCACCATTGGAAACAATTTCTCCGAGCAGTGTTTTGCTCTGAGTGGACGTAATCTTTCCATCTCGCTCCAGCACAGTGAGCAAGGCAATATCTTTGGCCGGCACTCGTGGCTTTGCACTCTCATCAGCGAAAGCCTGCTGTACAAACACCAGAGCTTTCCCTGCATCCCCACCAGCGGCAACGACTTCGTGAATGTAGTCGTCTTGACCACGTTCGACAACAACGATTACTGCTTCAGATTCCTGGGATACACCTGTGATTTCGGATAAACGCTCCCGACGAGCACCAGGCAATGGTGGCATATTGTCTTTCACTGTTTGTATCCACTCAAGGCTCGGTGCAAGCGGAACCAGGTCAGGCTCCAAGAAATATCTGTAATCGTCAGCATCTTCTTTAACGCGCAATGTATGTGTACGACCTTCGCCATCGTCCCAGTGGCGAGTTTCCTGACGAACCCTGTCGCCATTTTCAATCAGGTCAATCTGACGACGTGCTTCATAGTCAATTGCTCGACCAATCGCCTTTACCGAGTTGACATTTTTTATCTCACAGCGTGTCCCGAGTTCGGCACCAGGCCTACGGACGGACACATTGGCGTCAACGCGCATTGAGCCTTCCTCCATCTTTGCATCGGATGCGCCTACTGCCAACAGAATTGCTCTCAATTCGGAAACATACTGACGAGCCTGCTCACTACTTCGAATATCTGGACGCGAAACAATTTCAACAAGTGGTACACCTGCGCGATTGAAGTCAATGAGGGAATACTCGCTGCCGTGAATGCGACCTGTTGCTCCGCCGATATGCGTGCTCTTGCCCGTGTCTTCTTCGAGATGCGCGCGCTCTACTCCGATTCTGACTTTGCCTGGCAACATCAAAAAACCATCAACATTCAGTGGTTGGTCATATTGGCTGATTTGATACGCCTTGGGCATGTCTGGATAAAAATAGTTTTTGCGATGAAAAGTCGATGCCTGCACCGTGCAGTTGAGCGCTATTCCAATGCGCATTGCAAGTTCGACCGCATACTGATTGAGCACGGGTAGCGCACCAGGAAGTCCAAGAGTGACTGGATCGATGTTGGTATTGGGCTCATCTCCAAAGCGATTGGGTGATCCACTGAACAACTTTGTTTTGGTTGCCAGTTCAACATGAACCTCGAGTCCAACTACAAGTTCCCAACCGTTGTGTATCAACATGTCCGTCATGCCAGACCTCTTGCTGCATTTTCAAGTGCGCCTGCAACCCGAAACATAGGAACCTCGCCAAGGGCTGGTGCCATGACTTGAATACCGACGGGCAACTCGTGTGCACCACGGCCAAAAGGCAAACTCATGGCTGGATGTCCTGCCAAATTGCTCGGGATGGTGTAGATGTCACACAGATACATTGCCATTGGGTCTTCAACTTTGTCACCAAACTCAAATGCGACCATTGGTGATGTTGGCGTGAGTATTGCGTCAACCTGGGTATATGCACGATCAAAGTCATCGGCAATCAATCGCCGCACTTTGAGTGCTTTCCCGTAGTACGCGTCAAAGTATCCGGCAGACAACGCATAAGTTCCAAGCATGATGCGGCGCTTTACTTCGTCACCGAACCCAGCCGAACGAGTGGCACCATACATCGCGTTTACTTCTGAGGCTTCGGCGCGCAGACCGTATCGAACGCCGTCGTAACGAGCCAAGTTACTGCTGGCTTCGGCAGGCGCAATCAGGTAGTAAGCCGTTAGCGCATATTCAATTGAGGGCAATGTCACGTCAACTATTTCAGCGCCAGCAGCAGCGAGAGCTTGAAAAGCATCATCGAGACGTTGCAAAACTTCTGGTTCTGCTCCGACTGGCAAGTCTGTGATGCGACCGATGCGCATACCAGCCACACCCTTGCCAACGGCGGAGCGCAAATCAGGTACGGGTTGGGGTATTGAGGTGGAGTCCTTTGGGTCATGTCCGGCAATCACCTCTGTGACAAGTGCGGCGTCATACACCGTGTTTGCAAACGGACCAATTTGGTCAAGACTGCTCGCAAAAGCGACGAGTCCGTAGCGACTGACGAGTCCGTACGTGGGTTTGACACCAACAACACCGCACAGTGCTGCGGGCTGACGAATACTGCCACCAGTGTCACTTCCTAAACTCACAGCACTGAATCCGGCTGCTACGGCTGCTGCACTACCGCCACTACTGCCGCCAGGAACGCGTGAAAGATCGAGAGGATTTTTGGTCGGCCCAAATGCACTGTTTTCCGTACTCGATCCCATCGCAAACTCGTCCAGGTTGGTTTTACCAACCGTGATTGCGCCAGCATCACGAAGTCGTTGCACAACCGTGGCATCATAGGGAGGCTTCCAGCCCTGCAGTATGCGAGACGAACAAGTTGTCTCAATTCCACGCGTGCACATGTTGTCTTTGAGTGCCAGCGGTACTCCAGCGAGCGCACCAACTGATTTGCCGGCTGCGACATCGGCATCAATTCGGGCAGCGTGTTGGCGCGCATTCTCTATTGTGATCAAATTAAATGCGTGCACATCACTTTCGCGTGCCGTAATTGCCGCAAGATGATGTTCTAGGACTAGAGAAGCGGTGACTGAACCAGAAGCGACGGCTGCAGCAATGTCAGAAGCCGTCGTAGGGAGAGATGCCACTGCTATGCCTCACCGTTAATTGTTGGAACACGAAAACGACCATCTTGGGCTTGTGGTGCCGCAGCCAAAACTTCATCGCGGTCAAGACACGGCTGCTCAACATCTTGGCGCAAAATATTGGCTAAGGGGTATGCCTGAGTCATTGGCTGAACGTCAGAAAGATCAAGGGCGTCTACATCGGTGAAGTGCCCAAGAACTTTGGCAAGTTGTTCGGTGAAGTGTTCAACTTGAGCCGCGTCAATGTCAAGTCGCGCTAATCGGGCAACCTTGATGACCTCAGCCGAAGTAATTGAAGAATTAGATGGAGAGGATGTCACGCCCTAATTCTACGAGGATTCAAGCATTAGTAGCACAGCCGATTCAGGCGGCATCGACAAAATCTCAAGCCCATTGTGCTCAATGTCGTATCCGGAGTGGTGACTGACGACATAGTCACCACCGAGGGGTTGCCCGAGCAAACAGGACACCTTGTATTGACGCCGATGATCTAGGCCGACAATACGCAAATTGGGTGGGGCATCAGCTTTGATGTCAAGCAAGCGAGAGACAGCCATCACGGCACGACTCAAATCTGTTGAGGCCACGCCGTGGGCCAAATATTCTCCGTCTGAATCAGCAAACATGGTGGTGAAAATGACCTGTCCTGAATGCAGGAGATGACGTAGTTCTTTGTGCAGTGCGACAACGGCACGAAGTTCTTCAAGTTCAGTCGGAGTGGCGTGCAAGAGATTCCATTCAATACCAAGATGACCAAACATGGCAGTAATCGCTCTAAAAGTGAGTGTCGATGTTTTGTTCGTGGTGTGGGCAGTTGGTGCTCCGATATGGCATCCCATCATTTCTGGTGGAACTAAAAGTGAGGTGTGATGTTGGATTGCCTGACGCAATATCGGATCATTAGTGTCACTTGTCCACACTCGCTCAGTTCTTCGCAAAATTTCGTGATCAATGCGACCACCGCCTGACGAGCAAGACTCAATCTCAACACCTGGATGTAAAAATCTAATCTCATCAAGCAACATATACAGCACTTTTGTTTGGGCATGTGTTGCTGCCGTTCCACGAGGGTTCGCAGCAGCAACGTGAGGTCTGTTCATATCCCATTTCAGATAGGAAATATCGTGCTCGGTCAGTAGTGCATCAATGCGCCGCAAGATGTACTCATATGCTTCGGGAATAGTTAGATTCAGCACAAGTTGGTGACGCCCCAAGACATGCGGATAACCAGCATGTTCGAGTACCCAATCAGGATGCGCACGATACAGATCGCTGTCAGGATTCAACATCTCTGGTTCAAGCCACAACCCAAACTGCATTCCGCGGGATTTCACCGTGTCAATTAATGGTGCGAGTCCGTGCGGATAAACGACAGGGTCAACGTACCAATCACCCAAACCAGCAGAATCATTTCGGCGGCCTAAAAACCAACCGTCATCCAGGACAAAACGCTCCACCCCAACATCGGCTGCAACATGGGCAAGTTGGTGCAGAGTGTCGGGTTCATGATTGAAATACACCGCTTCCCACGTATTGAGCGTGACAGGACGCGATGACAGCGGATCACGCATTGACCGCACCTCCGCCTGCATCACCTGAGCAACTCCAGAATCACCCATTGAGGAATAGGCACCGACAATTCGCGGAGTCGTGTAGGTCTCTCCTGCTTCTAAACAAATCTCGCCGCTGTGCAACAACTCCCCCATTTGTATATATCGACGACCATCAGCAAGGCGCTCAGCCAAAGTCACGTGATTGCCACTCCATGCCGTGTGCAAGGCCCACACTTCACCACTGACCGCAGAGGCCGTATCGGTCTGGGCAAATACCAGCGGCGGATATTCATGACTGGTGCGACCGCGACGGTTCTCTGCCGTCCAAGCACCAACTTTCCAGTCGCTCGTGTCGCGCCGCATCTCTTTGCACCAGCGACCATGAAATGTTGTCAGACGCGTTGCTCGCCTCGGCATCGGAAGAGTGATCGTCAATGCATCAAGCGAATAACGTTGCAATCCAACATTGCGGATAGTTGCTTGAATGCTCAAGGCTCCGCTCACGCACAATTCAACCCTCAAGGCGAGTTCTAATTCGGCAACATCATCTTGAACAGTGACTACGCAACCGATGCCTCCACCCCCGAGTGGAATCACTTGTGCGTTTTTGAAGCGTGGCGCCCATGAAGTGCCTCCGCGTCGATGACCTTGCAGACCAGGTCTTCCCACCCATCCGTCACCATGCATTGGAACAAGACCAATCGCACACTCTTGATCAAGACCACCTGGCAGTGAGCCACGCGGCATCAGTTCATCAAGGGCCAAAGACATCGTGGCATCGTCATCGGCGTCGACAATGGGCGCACCCCAATACGCGACAAAGGGCATGGCGTCTCCGACCTCGATCACGACCGAACAATTCGGACTCGGAATGTGTACTCGTTGTGTCACCGCCGATACGGTACTCGGAAGTGTCAGACTAGTCATCGTGCAACCCATGGACCGCGTCGATCCCACCCACCACACACGCGTCCATGTAGTGCAGTCACGCCAAACTCGCCCCAACGCCGCAACTGATGTCGCCCAGGCGTGCCCTTTTTGTGTGGGTGGACTTGAAAGCCCCGAACCCTATGACGTCAGGTGGTTTTCCAATCGCTGGCCTGCATTGCCTGAAGACCGTTGTGAGGTGTTGTTGTATTCAGCACAACACGATGCATCCCTTGCGACACTGCCCACTGATGCGATCCGAAGACTGATTGATTTATGGGTCGAACGGACACGGCACCACGCTGCCAGAAGCGACGTCTCTACTATTTTGATTTTTGAAAATCGCGGTGCTGATGTCGGAGCCACCATCAGTCATCCTCATGGGCAGTTATACGCCTTTGACCACGTACCACAACGCTCGAGACAACGTCTGCGATGGGAACCACCGACACAGCCTGAACTCCTTGTGGACCACAGCAGTGAGTGGAGCACTGCTGTTGCGTTTGCCTCTGAATATCCAGTCGCACTTGAGATCTGGCCAACAACAGCCGTTGGTGACCTGCCGTCATCGTCAACAGAACAACTTGAAGACCTCGCACGAGTCTTACGACGCACGATGAGTGCCCTTGATGCGATGTATCAACAACCACTGCCCTACATGATGTGGATTAATCAACGTGATTTCAGTAATACCGATATGACTGTGCATATGAACATCGAGATCGTTTCACCTTGGCGGGCTACTGGCTTGATGCGCTATATCGCGGCAGCAGAAGTTTCAACAGGCGAGTTTTTTAATCCGGTTGTTCCAGAAGAACTTGCCGCTACTTTACGAGATCTATTTATGCGCTTTGATTGACGGGCGGAAACTCTGCCTGGCGCTTCTGCACAAAACTTGAAACACCTTCGGCAAAGTCTGGTCGACCAAATGATTTGATCATCAGTTCCACTGCGGTTTTTCCGGCGGTATTAAGATCTTGGTTGTAATCGCCATAGACCTGTCGCTTCATGATTGAAATTGATGTCGGGGACACATCGCGAGCCATATCTCGGGCATATGTCATTGTGTATTCCATTAGTTCATCTGCTGGCAGAACCATGTTTACCATGCCCATTTCTTGAGCTTCTTCTGCCAACACGATTCTGCTTGAGAACAGCAAGTCCATTGCCCTTGCAGGTCCGACGAGTCGGGGCAAAATCCATGACACACCGTATTCAGCAATCAGTCCACGCTTGGCAAATGCGGTCGTG
Source organism: Actinomycetota bacterium (assembly GCA_005790505.1). Lineage (GTDB taxonomy): Bacteria > Actinomycetota > Acidimicrobiia > Acidimicrobiales > Ilumatobacteraceae > UBA2093. The sequence goes on along the minus strand of SXUP01000042.1, from coordinate 28,158 downwards.
AACTTGGCTCCAGATGCAGCGAAACGAATGTCGCACATCAACGCCTGTACAAGTCCGAGCCCAGCGCACGCACCGTTGACCGCCGCAATCACTGGTTTTGGAATTGCGGTGATCTCTAGTTGCACGCGACTACCAGCCGCCCGACTTGGATCGCGGTCGGCACCCGATGATGATTCGATTTGTTGCAACGAATCCATATCTGCCCCAGCGCAATAGCCACGACCCGCACCCGTCACAACGATGACGCGCACTTTTGGATCAGCAACGCATTGATCGATGTAGCCAAAATACATGTCACCCATTTCTGGGGTCCATGCGTTCATTCGGTCAGGGCGATTAAAAGTAATGACACCAACACCTGGTTCATGAAATTCATACAAAACTGGCTCACTCATAGGGATTCACCGTAGCGCCTGCATCATCTTGAATTACTAGTCGTACAACCCGTCCACGCCGAAAATAACTGAGCAAAATCAGAACTGAGACAACAAATACCGCCAGTGACACCCATTGATTGATGCGTAGTCCACCAACAGATTGGGCGGGGTCAATACGAATTCCCTCAATGAAAAATCTAAATGCCGTATAACTAGCGGTGTACACAAAAAACAGGCCTCCCGATCGCATCGGTAGCCGTCGGTCAAGATAAATGAGTCCGACACAAAGCAGAACACAAAGAATTGACTCGTAAAGAAATGTCGGATGAAAAACGGTGCCAACCGGATAACCGACGGCAATAGTTTTGTCCGCCGATATTTCAAGACCCCACGGCATTGTTGTCGCCCGACCAAATAGTTCCTGATTCCACCAGTTCCCCCAGCGACCAATCGCTTGCGCCAAAGGCAGTGCCGGTGCGACACATGTCAATGCTGATCCGATTTCCAGACCCCGACGATGCGCCACATATAAACCCACCGGCACACCAAGAGCAATGCCACCCCAAATACCGAGTCCGCCTTTCCAGATCTTGACCATCTCCAGAACATCACCGTCAAAACGACCCCAGTCGGTAATGACGTGATACAAACGCGAGCCAATCACACCTGCGGGTACGGCCCAGATTGCAATAGTTGACATATCGTCACGGGTTCCAACACCATTTTTTTCCAGACGTCTTCCGGCCAGTGACACTGCCGCAACTACGCCAAGCGCAATCATCAGCCCATATGCATTTAGACGCAGAGGTCCAATTTCAAGTACGCCAGATGACGGACTCGGAAGTGAAGCGACGAGAGAACTCAGCAACTACTTATGCCGTCATCTTGCGGACAAAGTCAACAGACTTCTCAAAAATAATTTCGCGGTCGTAATCTTGGGTAGCCACGTGGTAACTACGCTCAAGGATGACACGCTCCACTGCCCCGCCATATGTTGCAGCGAGCGCATCACTATCAGATGGCGACACAACGTGGTCCTGCGTTGATGTGAATAACAATAACGACATCGCAATATCTCCATAGCGTTGTGACAAGGGCACGAGTCCATCTTTTTGAAATGACATCAATGGTGCTAACGGTGTTGCTTGATACGCCTTCTCCACTACATCAGGGTCGGCAATGTCGCTACCGATCGCTTCTATTTGTACTTCTCCAGCATCAAGCATGCCCTGCACCGCGTCTACAAGTGCCGTCGGCAGGGGCATTGTTGCAGGGTTGACGCAGATGATTCCGCACAATTCAGGATGTTGTGTTGCGAGCCACAATGTAATGGAGCCACCCATTGACAAACCTGCCACGACGATCTTGCTCGCGCGTTGTGCCAGCCGTGCATACGCCGCATTTGCATCGCGTGTCCAGTCAGCCCATCGCGTTGGCACCATGTCTTCAACTGCTGTGCCATGACCTGCAAGTTGAGGCATTTCCACATGAAAACCTGCCAACACAAATTCGTTTGCCAAACCACGCATGCTTCCGGGGTTGCCGGTGAATCCGTGCACCACGAGCACGCCTACTTCGCCAACACCCACATGCGACATCGGCTCTGTTCCTGGAATTGTTGGTGCTGTCACGTCGGACCCCTCTCTTATTGCGTGCCCTTGACTTTATTCCTATTGATAGGGGTCATTACTACTGCCAGGTTCTTCCCACCATTCAATGGGATACCCAGTCGTTTCCCAGTCCGCAAAAGGGTGAATACAATCCACGGGGCACACAGGTAGGCACTTGTCGCAGCCACTGCAGAGTTCTGGAACTATCACCACGTCAATGCCGTGGTTGAAAATTGCGCCCAACTGCTCCGGGCAATGCCTCAAACACGCATCACAATTGATGCAAATCGACATATCAATAAACAGGGGCGGGTTCTTCCACTTGGGGTTGCGCTGTCGCATTTCAATGCGTTCTGCTCGAGTTGCACCCATGACTCAAGTGTAGAACACCCCCATAATTATTCCATACGGTGATTGACCCACAGGTCCCGTACTGCTCTACTTGACACCATGCCCCGAGTGTCGCAGTCGCCTTCGACACGCACCATCGACAAGGTTGCCATCACTGCGATTATCCCCGTTGTTGCACTTTTGCCCGCCTGGGCGATTGCAGTTGGAGTTTTTTGGTGGGCGACCTCATTGTTTCATCAGTTCTCGTATTTGATGTTTGCCGGTATCTGGTTGATCTTTGTCGTTGTTCTGTTTTGGAAACCAACACAATTATTATTTTTGCGACAACTTCTTGGTGCCCGAAAACCGACTCGTCAAGAAAGAGATGACCTGCAACGTGCTTGGCTTGTCGTTGCCCAAGCACATCACATATCTCCCCGCAAATTTGTCCTCGCAGTAATTGATTCCGATGATCTCAACGCATTTGCCAGTGGTGGCCATCTTGTAATTGTCTCTAGTTTTGCGATTACCGAGCTCACTCATGACGAACTCACCGGAGTTATTGCCCATGAAGTGCGACACCATATCGGGTCTCATACGATTGCGTTGACAATTGGTCAGTGGTTAAGTATTCCAATCATCGTTCTTGCCCAGATCGGATTCTTTTTTCAAAACGTTGCACAAGCTGCAACCGAATCAATGACACCACATTCATCACTTCTAAATCTTCTTGGTCGCATTTCTACTGGCCTTATCACAATAATCTCATGGCTATTTATCGCCGATTTGCGGCTAGCACAGTTGGTCGGCAATTACGTCGGTAAAGGCGCCGAATTTGTAGCTGATGCACACGCTGTCAATATGGGTTTTGGTCGTCAATTATCATCGGCATTACGCAAGGTCATCGAACAGGGCGGTGGCGAGCGACCAAGTAATTGGCGTGATCGCATAGTTTCATCACATCCGCCAGCACGCACCCGCATCGCACGTATTGATGCCCTAATTCGCCAACAGACTTCTCGCCCGCACCGTCAAGTTTGAAAGGTGTCCGATAGCGTTTAGATACCTGTGACAAGTCGCATTAACGATCCATTCCTTTGCGCCGCCCGTGGTACTCAGCCCCACCACACCCCTGTTTGGTTTATGCGTCAAGCAGGCCGCAGTTTGCCCGAATATCGAGCCATCCGCGGCAACGGAAGCATCTTGGAAGCGATCAAAAATCCCGAATTAGCAGCACAAATTACACTGCAGCCCGTACAGCGCTACGGCGTTGACGCCGCCGTTTTGTTTAGTGACATCATCGTGCCGGCGCATGCTGTTGGTTTTGGGATTGATGTTGCGCCCGGCACCGGACCAGTCGCACAACGGCCACTTCGCAGTTCTGCTGATCTTGCAAGACTACGAGCGCTCACCTTTGACGACATCTCCTATGTCACCGACACGGTGCTGGCACTTGTCGAGGAACTCCATGTTCCACTTTTGGCTTTCGCGGGGGCTCCTTTCACGGTTGCGAGCTATCTCATTGAAGGCAAACCAAGTCGCACATACGAACACACAAAAGCCTTAATGCGCACCGACACGATTTTGTGGCATGAACTAATGGAACGCCTAACGCAACACTCAATTACATTCATTTCTGCTCAGGTGTCTGCAGGTGCAGAAGCATTTCAGTTGTTTGACTCATGGGCGGGCGCACTATCGCGCTCTGACTATGACACCTATGTTCGCCCGCACACCACTGAAGTGTTCTCACAATTAGCCCTGCGCCATCCCAACACACCTGGAATCCATTTTGGAATCGGATGCGACCACCTACTTGAGTCAATGAACAGTGTCGGTAACTCAATCATCGGACTTGATTGGCGCACCAGCATCTCTTTGGCCCGCACGAGACTCGGCGCAAACACAATTATTCAAGGCAACCTCGACCCAGCATTGGTGCTTGCAACATCGGACATTGCGATTGCCGGAGTTGACGATGTATTGGCAGACAATGCAGGTGCCCTAGGGCACATTTTTAATTTGGGGCACGGTGTACAGCCAAATACAGATCCCAGTATTCTTCAGGCGGTTGTCCAGCACGTACACGAAAGAACAACTCAATGACAACACCCCCTCAAAAAATTGCCGTCTTATTGATGGCCTACGGAACTCCTCGCAGCAAAGAAGAGATCCTGCCGTATTACACCGACATTCGGCGGGGTCGCGCGCCAACCGACGACCAACTGAGAGATCTCTCCAATCGCTACGAGGCAATCGGAGGACTGTCTCCTCTCAAACAACTTACGGAAGCACAACAATCTGCACTGCAAAGCGCCCTTGACCAAAAATGCCCCGATGAATACACCGTGTTTCTTGGTCTAAAACATGCCACACCATTTATTGAGGAGGCTGTTGAAACCATCGCGGCACAGGGATTCACCAAAATCGTTGCCTTGGTCCTTGCTCCCCATTTTTCGTCTTACTCAATCGGACAATACGTTGGCAGAGCAGAGGAGGCAGCCAGCAAGCACGCAATCACCGTCACTGCAGTCACATCATGGGCGACGGAACCAGCCTTCATAAATTTTCTGGCTTCCGACATGAAAAATAAATTGTCTACCATGCCCCAGCAAACCAAAGTCCTTTTCACCGCCCACTCATTGCCACAACGAATCATTGATGCGGGAGACCCCTACCCAGATGAATTGCGTTCCACCGCCCAGGCTGTTGCAACCGCCGTCGGTTTATCGCAATGGTCTCAGTGGTCCATTGCGTGGCAATCTGCAGGGCGCACACCAGAGCCGTGGATTGGCCCTGATATTTTGACCGTTATTCAAGATCTAGGGGCATCCCGCTCAAAAGACGAACCAGTTGATGGCGTGCTTGTGTGTGCCTGCGGTTTTGTCGCGGACCATCTAGAAGTCCTCTACGACTTAGATATCGAAGCAGAACACCAGGCCCAGTCCCTCAATCTTGCCTTCGCCCGCACGAAATGCGTCAATGATGATGCATTCGTGATGTCTGCGCTTGCCGAACGAGTAATCAAAGCATGACAAAACCACAGCGAGTCGTCGTTGTGGGTGGCGGCATCACTGGACTTACGACTGCCTACAGTTTATTGAAAAATACGGACCGACCGTTAGATGTCGTTGTCCTTGAGTCCAGCTCTCGTGTTGGTGGACTTATCCGCACTTCACCGTTTGCGGGACTTGATGCGATTGATGAGGGAGCAGACGCTTTCCTTTCGCGTGTTCCATGGGCCAGCGAACTTGCTCACGACGTTGGACTTGGAACCACGCTCACGTCTCCGCGCGCCATCGGCGCCCATGTTTGGCACAACGGTTTGCACTTGATTCCCAGCGATCTCATGCTCGGAGTGCCGGCCAACCTGAAATCTTTTGCTTCTGGCAATTTGTTCACACTTCGGGGAAAAATTCGTGCCGCCATCGAGCCAACACTTCCTCGCACAACTGACACTCAAGACTGCATCGGCCATGTCATTCGCAAAAGATTTGGGCGAGAGGTGCACGAATTGCTCGTGGATCCACTTGTCGGCAGTATTTATGCGGCAGACACCGACAACTTCAGCCTTGAATCAGTACCACAAATAGCCGAGTTGATGAATCAACGCAGCATGATGCTCGCGGCTCGCGCTACCCGTTCAAAAATCAAACAATCAGGACCCATCTTTGAATCTCCAACCAGTGGCATGCAAGCACTCACGGATGCTATAACCGCACGAATACATCAACTCGGTGGACGTATTTTTCTTGACTCTGCTGTCACTCACATTGAAAAATCCGCCGACAACTCTTATGTCGTGCGCTGTGCAGAAAATGCACACACAGGTGATGCAATTGTTTTAGCAGCGCCAGCAAAGCACACTGCACCGTTAATTGCCCAACTTGACCCGTCTGCGGCGCAGCAGTTGTCACTGTGGTCTCATGCATCTGTTGTGATGCTCACCCTCGCGGTTCCCAGGTCGCAATGGAAACATTCACTCACAAGTGCTGGCTACCTTGTCCCCAAACCAGATCAACGATGGGTCACTGCTGTTTCGTTTGGCTCCAATAAGTGGGCACACTGGAGAACGCCGGATGATTCCATGATCGTTCGTGCATCTGTAGGCCGTGACGGGATTGACACGCATTCTCTCACCGATGACACCCTCGTCAATCTGACACTTGCCGACCTGAAGCATCATCTTGATATCGATGTCGAACCCCAAGAAATACGTATCACTCGGTGGCCAGATTCTTTTCCCCAATATCGACCACATCATTTTTCGCGTCTTGCCGGAATCGAAGCATCACTAACCGTCGCTGCTCCGAATGTGCATCTTGCCGGCGCGAGTTATCGAGGCATCGGCATTCCAGCATGTATTCAACAAGCTCACGCAACCGCACAAGTCATCCTTGAATCATGAAAGAACGCCTAAGACCCCTCATTGGCGGACTTCTTGTTGCACTATCGATGCCCCCGTGGGGCTGGTGGCCACTCGCATTTGTTGGACTTGCCCTTTATGCGCCAATGCTTATCCATGACACGATGTCGGTGCGTGATCGATTTGTTACTGGATGGATTTTTGGTTTTGGTTGGCTGTCACTTGGGTGGGTGTGGATGTGGTTTCTTACGGCACCCGGTTATCCGATTGCCGTTGTAATCTTTGCGGCACTTCACGGACTCGCCGCACTGGCAGGTGGAGTCATCGGCAAAAATTCGTCTTCTCATCGCGCATTGGCATTATCATGCACGCACACTCTGGCAGAAATCTTACGATTTTCATTTCCGTTCGGTGGTGTTCCGCTTGCTTCACTGGGTATTTCACAGGCATCGAGTCCATTGGTTCATCTCGCATCACTTGGCGGGGTAATCCTGATCACATTTTGTACATTTCGCCTGGGTTTTGGGCGAAACCGACTCCGCATTGCAGGCCTCATTGCAGTGCTTATTGCTGTTGGCTCCACTTATTCGCCCGTCTCATCGACTGGCATCAAACTCAATGTCGCTCTTGTGCAAGGCGGAGGCAAACAGGGCACTCATGCCATTGACTCAGACCCACGAGAAGTCTTTGATAAACACCTTGCCGCCACCAAAACTATTTCGGTCGACGACAAAGTTCAACTCGTCATCTGGCCTGAAAACGTCATCAATGTGCCGATATTTACCAACAGTCAAGAACTTTCGCTCGTGACTGAGCAAGCCAGACGTCTCGCGGTCCCCATCTCTGTTGGAATAACCGAAGACGCCGGCGCGCAATCCTTCACCAACGCCCAAGTCGTAGTGATGCCAGATGGCTCAATTACCAGCAGGTACGACAAAAAACGTCGAGTTCCTTTCGGTGAATTCATGCCAATGCGGTCATTACTTGAAACCCTCGGTGCACCGACTGATCTCGTTCCGCGCGATGCGATCGCCGGAAAAAACCCAGCAATTCTTGATCTCGGAATGACGCGTGCCGGAGTAGTCATTTCATGGGAGGTGTTCTTTGGGGGTCGTGCCAATGAAGGTGTCGCACGCAATGCATCGTTCATTATGAATCCGACAAATGGATCAAGCTACACCTGGACAGTTCTTCAAACGCAGCAGGTCGCATCTTCGCAATTGCGCGCACGCGAGCAAGACCGGTGGTTGGCGCAAGTCTCTCCAACGGGCTTTACCGCTTTTATTTCGCCTGCTGGACAAGTATTGCAACGCACGAAAATAACCGAACAAAAAGTAATTTTTCAGAGCATTGACCTACGTCAGGGACGGACCTTGTACTCTCAACTTGGCAATTTGCCTTTTATCCTGATTCTTGTATTGATGCTGGCATGGGTCTGGCAACGAACGACCAATAAAAAATCATCCCGTGTCACCTGACCTCTGCATTTCTTCTCCCACTTTTTCAGTCTGGGTATCACCCCAACATGGTGGCCGCATGACACGCGCTGAAATAAACGGAGTTCCGCTACTCACGCAGAGCCAATCTCGTGAGTCGGACCCGCCCACTGCATGGGGCAACTTCGTGATGGCGCCATGGGCTGGTCGACTACGTAATGCAACTTTTCGCCACAATGACATCACCCATGATGTAGTGGCCAACGATTCACCACATGCAATTCATGGTCTCGCTTTTGACAATTCGTGGTCTGTTGTCGAGCATTCCACTGCGTCAATAACAATGCGCTACGACTTCGAATCGACTTGGCCATTTAAGGGCTGGACCGAACACACCATCAGTGTTGATCAACACGAAATAACCTGCGTGCTCTCTGTTCATAGCGGCCTTGGTGAGTGGCCCGCAATGCTTGGTTGGCATCCGTGGTTCTTAAAAACATGGCAACTAGAGACAGACTTTGAAGTGATGTTGCGCCGGGACTCCGACAACATCGTCAGCACGATCGCAACATCACCAACCTCACAACCTTGGGATGACTGTTTTATGCACGCTTCATCGGCTCCAACTATTAGTAATGCAGGTATTCAAGTCACCCTGCAGAGTGACTGCTCGCATTGGATGCTCTACACCGAGCCAGTGCATGCTTTTTGTGTGGAACCCATGTCTGGTCCGCCTAATTCCCTTGACGACACACATCCAGACCAGAACCTCGTGTCACCGAGTAATCCGCTTCGGCGCACGCTGCGACTCTTAAACACCACCAACTCAGGTTAAAAAACTTGCTTCATCAGTGAGATTCTGAAACTGCTGTCTTCGCCAAAGCCTCAAGTGTGGCTGCCATGTTCTTGCTATTGTGCTCCGCACGGTTTTCAACTTTACTGACGATGCCACCCACCCAGTTGGTTAATTTACTGCGACGGTCTATCCATGAATGCGTCACGTGCGAACCATTCGCTATTGGCTCTATCTCAAACACCCAGTCACACCAGTGCGCTTTGCCGACTCGCAATGCAAAGGCAAATTTCGTCGGGGCATCAAAAGCAACTACAACAACTGTTGTTTTCCAGTTGCGGTTCTTGTTGCTGTTCGCCCCCTTAAAACACGCACCAAGTGCTGGTCCCGTTGCCCCCTCAGACCATTCCCCACCTTTGTTTTCCGGTGACCATTCACCCATCCGCGTAAGATCTGTCACTAACGCCCAGATGCGCTCTGGTGTTGCGGCAATATCGCGCGAAACAGAGACTGTCTCTTTGGCTGCTCGTGGATTTTTCATGCTTCATTCCTATCAACTACTCGTTAGTAGTTGCGTGCTTTTTTGAAATTATTTTGAGATGTGTGTTGACAATTGTTCGCAATTCATCGATTCCGACGCCAGTTGTGGCGCTCACCCACACCACATCGTTTACATCTAGTTGACAGCCAGCAGAAAGTTCTTTCTTTCGGGCGTCGCGTTTGAGTGATTTCACCTTGTCTTGTTTTGTGGCAACAACAGTATGGGCGACCAGATTTGCACGCAAGTGATCCAACATCTGGACGTCTAGCTTCGTGGGACCGATTTCACCGTCAATGAGCACATAGACCATCGCTAGTTCTTTGCGTCCCAGCAAATAACCGACAATCATTTTTTCCCAGCCTTGTTTGATGCGACCCGGAACCGCCGCATATCCATAACCCGGTAGGTCAACGAGTGTTGCTTTGGTCGGCGTTTCAAACAAGTTGATGAGTTGTGTACGCCCAGGGGTATTTGAAACTCTGGCCAGTTGCTTGCGATGAGCCAAGGCATTAATCAAGGCTGACTTGCCAACATTTGATCTTCCGACAAAAGCAACCTCTACTGGTGACGATGGCAAATCAGACACATCCTTGGCCGACTGAACAAAAGAAATCTGCAGTGGCTTTGTCACGCCGTTCAGGCTACGGCACAAAAATGCCGAGATTCAGCCACCAATCAACATCGTTCAGGAAGGACCCGAAAATGCTCCCCCACGATTGCTTTCAGTCAATGGATCGTTTTCGCCTTCGTATCGCGCAATCTCAGCCCGACCTACAACATGCCAGTGGACTTCGTCTGGACCATCAGCCAAACGCAATGTCCGTTGACCTGCATACATCCGCGACAGCGGTGTCCACTGTGAAACTCCGGTTGCTCCGTGCATCTGGATTGCTTCATCAATGATTTGACAGACACGCTCAGGAACCATTGCCTTGACCGCACTCACCCACACTCGCGCCTCGGCATTGCCAAGCGTGTCCATTGCTTTGGCGGCACGGAGAACCATCAGACGCATGGCCTCAATTTCAATTCTGGCTTTGGCGATAACCTCCGTGTTTTTTCCAAGTCGCGCTATTGGCTTTCCAAATGCTTCCCGACTAAGACCACGACGCACCATGAGTTCAAGCGCCCGCTCAGCTGATCCGATTGAGCGCATGCAATGGTGAATACGTCCAGGTCCGAGTCGCACCTGAGAGATCTCAAAACCACGACCTTCACCAAGCAACATGTTGGCCTTTGGAACTCGCACGTCGGTGAATCTCAAGTGCATGTGTCCATGTGGCGCGTCATCTTCGCCAAAGACATGCATTGCTCCGAGGACTTCCACACCAGGGGTATTCATTGGCACCAAAATCTGTGAGTGACGCCGATGAGGTGGCCCGTCAGGACTTGTTTGCAACATACAAATCATGATTTTGCAGCGTGGATCTCCGGCTCCAGAAATGTAAAACTTTTCTCCGTTAATTAGCCACTCATCGCCATCAAGAACGGCGCGACAGGCAATGTTCTTTGCATCCGACGATGCAACATCTGGTTCTGTCATTGCGTATGCCGAGCGAATCTCGCCGGCCAGCAGCGGCTCAAGCCATTGCTTTTTTTGTTCTGGCGTCCCGACGCGCTCAAGAACTTCCATGTTGCCAGTATCTGGCGCACTGCAATTGAAACACTCCGAAGCAATCGGGTTGCGACCCAACTCGTTGGCAATATATGCGTAGTCAAGATTTGAGAGACCTTCTCCAGTCTCGGCATTTGGCAAAAAGAAATTCCAGAGACCATTTGCTTTCGCTTTGGCCTTCACGGAATCCATCAATTCTTGTTGACCTACGCCATAGCCCCAGTGGTCGGCACGATTTTCCCCTAAACGGAAATATTCTTCCGTAATCGGATCAATCTCATTCTTGATGAACGCCTTCACGGCTTCATAGAGCGGTACCGCGTGTTCGGACATCGCCAAGTTCATCGCGTCGTCAGTTGTTATTCCAGAGTGCATTCCAGTTTTAGGCATGCCCAAAGGATAGTTGCGAATCAGGCTAGGCATACCAGCCAAGTCCATGTTCTATTTGAACTAGTTACGGCTTGGCGAGGTACGCGTCCACGGTTTGCTGCAAATGTCGAGAACGAATCTCTTGGTAGTTGCCCGAGACCTGCTCGGTCCTCAAACTGCCCTTAAACCCGCGAGTCTGGGCTGCCATGTTGTCGGTGTCTTGGTCGTAGACGTATCCCAAACCCTGATCAATGCCTGGCGCTGACATATAGCTCTCGTGAATGTCCACGTCATGGGGTTGAGCAGGTGGCGGAGTCGCTTGGCCGTCCGGAGCAAACCGCAAGAACAACAAATCAAAAGTGCACTCATCTGGATTCGTTGGATGCGGAAGAAATCGATAAACCATCGGCTTGTGCGCACCAGGGAAAAAGAATCCGTTGGGGAAAACAAAATACTCAATTGAATCAATCGTTTCACTCACTTTGAAATCAGAAAAATCATGGCCATATTTTTCCTTCAATTGCTGTTGTACGAATCTTGAGTACACATCACGTGCAGTCTGACCATCGGGAACCTGAGGGATATCGACACCGCTAGAGAACTTGCGACCAATCATAAAGTTCAGTATTTCTTGTTCTGTCTGTTGCACTGCAATATGTGGGCTCTGCGAACCAGAGGTGTGCATAAAACGCGAAACATGATCTCCAAATACGTCGTACTGTGCGTTCGCATCGCCAGTCGCACGAAGTGCTTCTGAGTGGGTCTTGAACACGTGATACGCCTCAAGAAAGGCCTCCATCGCTGCTTTCCAGTTTGCTGGCAGTCGCTTACGAACATGAATTTCCGTATATCGCTGCGAGAGATCCCAAGTTCCAGTGAAGTGCGTCGTCATTACCCCGAGATACTCGTGTAGCGGTTTTGCTTTCAAATCAAAATTCACGAAAACAAAGCCACCCCATGTATCGACCTGAATCTCGGGTAACTCAAAATCTTCGTCCTTGACATGCGGAAAATCCCAGCGACACGGAATCGATGCCAGTTTTCCCGATGTTGACCAGGCCCAGCCATGAAATGAGCAAGTAAATCTGTTTGCATTACCACTTGAATTTGATGGCTTGAGTTGCGTACCCCGATGCAGACAAAAATTATTAAAAGCACGAATTTTTTTGTCTGGCGAGCGGACAATCAGAATTGATCGATCACCAATGTCATACACATGGAAGTCTCCCTCGTTTGGAATCTGCTCTTCACGACATGCCCACTGCCAAGTTCGGGACCATAATCTCTCAAATTCAAGTCTCAAAAAATCTGTCGATGTATATCGCTCAAAGCCAATGGGTTCGTCTCCGCGGAAGCGATACTCGGTTTCAAGCATTTGTGGCGGAACCCCGCCGATGTCTTTTAGGACAATCTCCCGATAACTCGGGCCTGGGCACCGCTCTTGACCCAATGGTGTTTCTGATTGATTCTCCGCTGATGCCACATTCAAGAGTATCTCGCATGGCACTAGAGTTTAAAAATTAAGTCGCAATGGGGGTAAAGATGCCACAACAGGCCTACGGAACTGGAGCGGGAGGCATTCCCGGTGTTGGCTCGCGTCAGACAATTTTGGCGTACTTCAGCATGCGTCATGTTGATTTCGCACAACGAGTTGCCGCTGCGTCGGCCGCTGGTTTCGATGGCATCGGATTTGGGGTCACCGAATACCTGCGATTGCGCGCCAACGGAACCAGTGACGAAGAGTTGAAAAAAACGCTCGCCAAACATGACATTCGTATTCTTGAACTTGAAGCGCTGCGACTACTTGACGATAAATCTGCTGTTGATTTTGAACATGTCGCCAGAACATTTAGCGCCGAACGCATCCAAGTCATTGCGCCATTCGGTGACCACAAGGATATTGACCTGAATGCCGCGGCGAGTTGGCTTGGTTCACTTGCCCAACGAACTGCTGACGCAGGCATTCACTATGCACTTGAGTTCTTGCCACCAACAAATATTCCAGATATCGCAACCGCCCAAAAATTTGTTCGTAATGCAAAACACCAAAATGTGGGTATCTGCGTCGACACTTGGCATGTCTTTCGTGGTGCGGGCATATCGTCGCTCGCCGACCTCGACTACTCCCTCGTCAAGAACGTTCAAGTAGACGATGGCACTATGAAACCGGGTATGGACGACTACATTCAAGACTGCATTCATAATCGTGAACTGCTCGGGAACGGAGAATTTGACCTCCAGCAGTTCTTCAAACACACACCACCTGACGCCCCGATCAGCGTCGAAATCATTGACGACGACCTTGATCTGATTCCTGCATTTGAGCGTGCTCAACTTCAGGCATCGTCCCTGCAACACGTCTTGGCAAGGCGATAACCTAGAAAATATGAACTACGACATCATTATCCGCAATGGCACAGTTGTTGATGGCACCGGACATGCGTCTATCAAAGCAGACGTGGCAATTACGGGAGATCGCATCGCAGCAATTGGCAACTTGTCCGACTGCACAGCCATCAGAGAGATAGACGCAACTGCAATGACAGTTTCACCGGGCTTCGTAGATTTGCACACCCATCTCGATGCCCAAATCAGCTGGGATCCATTTATGACATCAAGTTCGTGGCACGGAGTCACCACAGTTTTGATGGGTAACTGCGGAGTCACATTTGCACCAGTGATTGAAAAAGATCGTGCTTACCTTGCCGAGATGATGGAGAGCGTCGAAGATATTCCCCGCCAGGCAATTCTTGAAGGATTGCCATGGGATTGGGAAACATACCCTGAGTATTTGGATTCGGTTGAAAAAATGCGTCCCGCATTAAATATCGTTGGACTAGTTGGACACTGTGCTGTGCGCTACCAAGTAATGGGTGAACGTTCTTTGACGGATGAGATTCCGACTCCAGAAGAACTTGCTCGTATGGCAGAAATCGCTCAGGAGTCTGTTGCTGGTGGTGCCGTTGGATACTCAACTTCGCGTCTCTTGCTGCACAAGGTGCCAGATGGTCGTTGTGTTCCGGGGACATATTCACTGGTCGAGGAATACATCGCCATTGCTGAAGGAATGAATCGTGCCGGTGGTGGATTATTTCAATCTGTCAACGATTTCCCCACCAAACCAAAATATGAATTTGAACTGCTTCGCACAATGGCCCAGAAGGGCTCTGGTGTTTTGTTCTCTGGTGGCGCCGGGGACGGAGACCTAGAGAGTGTGTCGCGCTGGAACCAATTTCTTACTCATACAAGTCAAAACATCGGGCCCATCACGACAGTTACGATGACCCGTCCAGGTGGAACGTTGACGGGTCTCGCCCAAACGCCACCAGTAGCAGGCAGGGCATGGTCCAAGATGATGGCTCTTCCAACAGTCGAAGAACGTGTCGCCGTCTTGCGTGACAATGCGCGACGGGCAGAGTTACTGGAAGAAGGTAACGAAAAAGGAACCTGGTACGACCCTGCCTTTATTCATCCGCTCGGACTCGGTGATCTACCTGACTACAACGAAGTAAATCCAGTTTCGCTTGCCGCACTGGCTACCCGTGCTGGCAAAACACCCGTAGAACTAATCGTCGATCGACTCCTCGAGAGTGAAGGTCGTGAGTTGTACAACACGTGGTTCTTCAATCGCAATACAGAGTCAATGAACGAATTTTTGCAACTTGAAAACGTTTGTCCTGGTCTTGGTGATGCGGGTGCACATGCCGGTCAAATATGTGATGCTGATGCTCCTACGCACTATTTATCCCACTGGCATCGTGATCGCAAACGAGTCTCCCTTGAAAAGGCCGTGCATCAACTCACCGCCAAACCCGCCGCAGTGCTCGGACTCATCGAGCGTGGCACCTTGAGCGTTGGAAATTTTGCTGACATCAATATCTTCAATCCCCAAGCGCTACAGACCGAATACCCCACTTATGTCAACGACTTCCCCAACGGCAAGGGTCGATTCATCATCAAGGCTCGTGGTTATGCCGCAACCATCGTCAACGGCAAAGTCGTCACCGAACAAGGGACTCACACGGGCGAACGACCCGGTCGCGTTCTTCGTAAATTTGCGCGCAACTGAACCTGTCTTTCCAGCAATACGTCCTCTCCATCAATTAAGGAAATGCCTCTTATGAACATTGAATCGTTATTTTCAATTAAAGGAAAAGTTGCCCTCATCACTGGTGGTTCTCGCGGAATTGGGGAGATGATCGCAGCTGGCTTCTTGGCAAACGGTGCCAAGGTGTACATCAGTTCGCGCAAAAAAGCAGCCTGCGACGCGACTGCCCAGCGTTTATCGGCCCAATATGGCGCCGAGTGCATTTCTATTCCGGCTGACTGTGCAGACATTTCAGGTATTGAACAGTTGGTTGCCCAACTCAGCAACTATGAAGACCACCTTGATATTTTGGTCAATAATGCAGGTGTTTCGTGGGGTGCTCCTCTTGAGGATTATCCTGAAGCAGGATGGGACAAGGTGTTTGACACCAATGTCAAAGGTGTTTTCTTCACAACGCAACGACTGCTCGGGTTACTCGAAAAAAATGCGACTGCCCAAGATCCGTCTCGAGTAATAAATATTGGCTCTATTGACGGAATCCAGACACCAGTCTTTAGTACGCACTCTTATGGTCCATCCAAAGCAGCAGTTCATTCGCTAACCCGTCAAATGGCGGCCACATTGGTGAAACGTAAAATTCTCGTCAATGCAATTGCCCCTGGACCTTTCCCAACATGGATGCTGAGCACCGGTGTTGGCGGCGGCGGAGACATTGACAACACTGACTGGGAAGCAGTCGCCCGCACTAATCCACGCCGCCGCGTCGGTACTCCCGAAGACATCGCGGGTCTGGCCATTTTTTTGAGTTCGCGTGCGGGCGCTTTTACCGTTGGCGAAGTTATTTCCTGTGATGGTGGATCACTGGTTTCTTAAGAAGTCCTCTCAGGTGTTTCAGCCGGTAAAACCAAATATTCCATCAGCCCGCAATCTTGTAAAAAAGTCTGGGGTATAGGCATTTTCTGGCTCCGTACGAATCATGGTGTCCAGCACAACCGCATCTGCCCCTACAAGAATGCGCCACTCATCTTGCTTGACGGCATTCAAAATGATTGTTGCCGCCTCGGCTGCCGATACTGGCGCCACATCTCTGAACGCCTCGGCCTGTGCTTGCATGCCGACCCGAAGATCTTCGTCACTGACGGCACTCATATCAAGACCACGGCGACCAATGCGCTCGCGGATTTGGCCGAGTTGTTCCTCTGTCATTTCTTTGGGATCTCGACCAAGAATTTTCCCTGAGTTAATGACAATCGACGTACCGATGTGTCCGGGCATCACAACAGATGCGTGCAGGTGTGGTGCGTTCGACGCGAAGTCGGTTATCAATGCCTCTGTGAACCCTTTGACGGCAAATTTTGCAGAACTGTATGCGGTGTGGGGGATATCTGGTCCCAGCGAAGCCCAGAAACCATTCACGGAACTTGTATTTACGACATGCCCAACATCGGACTTTATTAGCAACGGCAAAAACGCCAACGTGTTGTAATAAACCCCGAACCAACAAACTGCAAAAGTTTTATCCCATTCGGCGCGATTATTGTCAATGATGCTTCCACCACCACCGATTCCGGCGTTATTGAAAAGCAGATTTACATGTGGACGCCAGGCGGCCACCTCATCGCGAAACTTGAGAACCTGTTGCTCATCAGAAACATCGGCAATTGCGGTCAAGACCAGTCCCCGGCTTCCGTCAGCGGCGCACAACTCGACAGTTTCGGCGAGATTTTCCGCGATCACATCACACGTCGCAACATCACACCCGTCAGCGGCAAGTTGGCGCACCAACTCGCGGCCCATTCCAGTACCTCCGCCAGTCACAACCGCCACACGACCCGCGAAGCCATTTTCAAATCTGTTTGACATAAGTTCCCTGATCCTCTACTCCAAATAAATATGACAAAATAACCCTATCCAACTATGCTCGTTTCCTAGTCAGCGAGAATGGAACCATGGCAGTTGCAAACACTCCCCAACAGGGAATCGTCGCCCTCGACCTTGAAGGTGTCTTGGTGCCTGAAATATGGATCGCAGTGGCTGACAGCACGGGAATCGAAGCCCTACGCCGTACGACTCGCGACGAGCCTGACTACGACATCTTGATGCGTGGTCGAATTCAATTACTAAATCAACATGGTTTAACAATGAGCCGAATCTCCGCAATCATCGCCGGACTCGAACCCCTACCAGGAGCGCTTGAATTTCTTGACACGCTCAGAGAACGCACACAGGTGATAATTCTCTCAGATACTTTTGAGCAATTCGGACGACCTTTCATGGGCCTGTTAAATTGGCCGACACTTTTATGTCACCGACTAATTGTTCAAGACGATCGAATCGTTGACTATGAACTTCGTCAAGTTGATCAAAAACGCCACGCCGTAAACGCTCTCAGAAGTCTCAACTTCCGAGTTGCTGCCGCGGGCGACTCCTATAACGACGTCGCTATGTTGTTGGCTGCTGACGAAGGCTTTTTGTTTCGTGCCCCCGACAATGTCAAAAGAGAATTCAATCAGTTCAAAGCACTTGAATCTTATGACGACCTACTAGAGCACCTCAGCCGCGCACTTAAGCTGTAGTCACCGGCGGTTTGTAAGAAGACAAGAAGTTACCAAGACGACCTATTGCCTCGGTGAGATCAACGGCCCACGGCAAGGTGACGATTCGCAAGTGATCAGGTGCAGGCCAATTGAACCCAGTCCCCTGCACGACAAGTACATGTTCGGCGCGCAAGAAATCCAAAACGAATTGCCGATCATCAGCGATCTCATACATCTCTGGATCAAGACGGGGAAACACATACAGCGCACCTTTTGGCTTTACACATGTCACCCCAGGAATTTTTTCAAGAGCATTCATCGCGGCATCACGCTGTTCGAGAAGACGACCATGAGGCAAAACCAGTTCACGAATACTCTGTCTGCCACCAAGTGCCGTTTGAATCGCATGTTGCGCTGGAACATTGGCACACAACCGCATGTTGGTCAACATGTTGATACCTTCGATATAACTACTCGCATGTTGGCGAGGGCCCGTGATGACCATCCAGCCCGACCGAAAACCTGACAAACGATATGCCTTTGATAATCCATTGAATGTCAAGGTGAGGACATCTGGCGCAATGACCGCGAATGTTGTGTGCACGGAATCGTCAAACAAAACCTTGTCGTATATCTCGTCGGCCATGACGATCAGTCCACGCTCTACAGCGATGTCTGCAATTTGACGCAAGACTTCGGGACTATAAACGGCACCTGTCGGATTGTTCGGATTGATAACGACTATTGCCCGTGTGCGGTCTGTGATTTTGCTGCGAAGATCCTCAATGTCGGGCATCCAGCCATTTGATTCATCACACAAATAATGAATCGGAGTACCACCAGACAAACTCGTTGCTGCCGTCCAAAGCGGATAATCAGGGGCAGGAATCAGGACTTCATCACCTTCATCCAACAAGGCATTCAGCGCAAGTTGAATTAGTTCACTGACACCGTTGCCTAGCCACACATCATCGACATCTGTGATATCAATGCCACGCTCTTGATAGTGCTGAACAATCGCCGTACGCGCCGACAGAATGCCTTGTGAATCGGAGTACCCCTGTGAATTGGGTAAATTACGAACGACCTCCACTAAAATTTCTGGAGGTGTTTCAAATCCAAACGGGGCAGGATTGCCAATGTTGAGTTTGATAATACGATGGCCCTGGGCTTCGAGTCGCTTGGCCTCGTCAAGCACGGGACCGCGTATGTCGTACAAGACATTTGATAGTTTGCGTGATTGCAAAATCTCCATAGGTAATAAGACTAGGCCCAACAAGCCAATCTGAGCCGCCTATTTATCGGCAACCGCGTGCCATGTGTCAGGTGAGTTGTAAGAACTCAACCAAATTGGCGTCTGGATCTTCAACAATTGAAATACTCACACCGGGGCGAAGTTCTCTGGGAGAGACCGTCACCTTATACCCGGCCGCCGCGACAGCCTCGGTAATTTCGACAAGATTGCTGACACTTATCGTGAAATATCGGTATCCGCGTGCACCAGTTATTCCACCTCCCGTTGCAGGCTCAGGAGTCGTTGGAGCACTCACAAGTTTGAGCAATGTTGTTCCGCACAACAGGCGTTGCATAGTTCCACCACCCGGCATCTGCATTTCACCCTTGAATTCAAAACCCAGGAGGTCTCGATAAAAAGCCAGGGATTTTTGCACATCTCCCACCACAATGCCCAAGTCAATTGAATCTTTTGTCACGCGTGCTGCAGTCATAAGTAAAGACTAGTCAATGATGAATGACGTCACTTCCTTGCCTGCATTCACCTAAACCCCACTGCGAGAACCTTGGCTGGATTGGTCTACTATTTGGACATGATCACATATGACAAGGTATATATCAATGGTGCTTGGGTTCCTTCTGAAGGAAAAGGTGTCTTACAAGTCACCAACTCGGCTACGGAAGAAATTATCGCGACTATCCCAGATGGAACATCTAGTGATGTTGACAAAGCTGTTGCTGCGGCACGCGAGGCGTTTGCGGGATGGAGCAACTTGTCTAAAGAGGTTCGTGCTGGCTACCTGATGAAAATTCATGCAGGGCTTGAGGCCAGAACACAAGAAATCGCCGAAGCCATCGCCCGCGAAGTTGGTATGCCAGTGGCTCTTTCCGCAATGATTCAAGTTGGGCTCCCAAAAGGAAACTTCGCAATCACTGCCGGTCTCCTTTCAACCTATGAGTTTGAACAGCAAATAGGTAACTCAACTGTGGTGCGCGAACCACTTGGAGTTGTGGGTTGCATCACCCCTTGGAACTATCCCCTGCATCAAATCGCCCTCAAGGTTGCACCTGCCTTAGCCGCCGGCAACACCGTCGTTGTCAAGCCTTCAGAAGTCGCGCCGATAAATGCGTTCATACTTGCCGAGATTATTCATGAGGTTGGTCTGCCAGCCGGTGTTTTCAATTTGGTCACCGGCATCGGTCCAGTTGTCGGAGAAGCGATTGCTGCTCACCCAGGCGTTGACATGGTGAGTTTCACTGGCTCAACGCGAGCCGGAAAACGAGTGGCAGTGGTTGCTGCAGAGAATGTCAAGAAAGTATCCCTCGAACTTGGCGGCAAAAGCCCCAATGTGATCCTCGATGACCTAGATGAAGAGGGTTTTGCCAAAGCAGTTGCGGCGGGTGTTGGCAAATGCTTTTCTAATTCAGGCCAAACCTGTAGTGCTCTAACTCGCATGCTTGTTCCGCGTGCGCGTTTGGCCGAAGCAGAGCAAATTGCGGGTGCAGCCGCGGCAAAGCACTCAACCGGTGATCCATTTGATGCTGCTAATCGCCTCGGACCGCTCGTGTCGGCCGTTCAACGTGATCGTGTGCGCGGATTTATCCAAATGGGAATCGACGAAGGTGCAACTCTCGTTGTGGGTGGCACCGCTGCACCAGCGGGCCTTGAGGTTGGTTTCTACGTCCAGCCAACAGTTTTTTCGGGGGTCACACCAGAGATGACAATTGCCCGTGAAGAAATTTTTGGACCCGTATTGTCAATCATGCCTTATGACACAGAAGAAGACGCCATCCGAATTGCCAACGACACTGTTTATGGACTTGCTGCTGGAGTGTGGGGAGCAGATGTTGAGCATGCCAAGGCTGTCGGTCGTAAACTTCAGGCTGGCCAAGTAGAAGTCAACGGTGGATCTTTTAATATTCAGGCACCATTTGGTGGATACAAGCAAAGTGGAATTGGTCGAGAAGCAGGTGTCTTTGGACTTGAAGAATTCTGCGAAGTCAAATCAATGCAATTCTAAATTACCGCCACGGCGTGCTGGCGATGGCTGGCTATAAATTATAAAATTGCGATTACATCCACGATGACTACCAAGTCAGTGTTTGCGGGAAGCCCTAAATCATCGTTAGCAGCGCCGCCAAAGACATCCATAAACGGTATTGTCAGTTTCCGTCGCCCGCCCACTTTCATCCCAGGAAGTCCTTTGATAAGGCCAGGAATATTTTGCTCATCAATCAAAGCCAAAGTGATGGGGGTCAGGGTCGTCCATGAGTTAGTCAACTCGGCGCCAGTGTCTGCACGAAAAGAAACAATCTGAACTGCTATTTTTGCACCCTTTTTAACTTCATCGCCCGAACCTTTTCTCAGATCGTCAATCTTCAAATCGGACCTGGCGCTCGCGCCGACGACTGTGACCTTTGGTGCGTCTTCTGGTTTTGATGCAGGGATAATCGAGCTTGCCTCGACAATAAACGACAACGCAGAATTGGGTTTTATGACATCGCCTGCGCCTTGTTCTCCGTAGGCGAGGTCGGACGGAATATCTAATTGACGACGGCCGCCCACTTTGATGCCAATCAATCCCTTGTCCCAGCCTTCAATTACATTGCCTTGCCCCAAGGTAAAAATAAATGGTTCAGCACCAAAATTGCCATCAAATCTCGTGCCATCTGCGCTTAAAACTCCAACGTAAAACATCGCCAAAGTGTCTCCCGATGCCGCTCCATCGCCAGTTCCTGGGGAGATATCTGTGATTACTAGTTTTGTCGGTGTTTCTTTTGGCAGCACCACTTTTGGCTCGGATGCTCCTGCTGGTTGGGTGGCTGCTGATGAATCCACGAGTTCCGTAAGTTCAGACTTTGAGTCGGACGAAGACCCACTCCCCCCGCAGGCAACGAGCCCTATCGTCGCAAACAAAATTACTGAGGACAGTGCAGATGTTTTCAGGCGTGCGTTAAAACTCATACTGTAAGGCTAAGGCCTAAAATTCGATGAAATTAGCCGTGTGCAAAAAAAGTACGAATCCCCTCGGCCATTTGACGTCGGTATGGCGCACCAGATGGCAACATGTCGACCATTGTGATTGAAGTGTGGATGTGTCCGCGGGCTTGCACATGATTGACGGCAACACCTGCGGCACTGAGCGCCTGCGCATAAGCATCACCCTCATCACGAAGAGGATCAAACTGACAAGTAACCACCATTGCAGGTGGCAAACCACTGAGATCATGCGCCAGGAGCGGTGATGCATGAGGGTTATTTCGGTCATCTGTGTCTGCATAGTGATTCCAGAACCACTCCATCAGTGACCTTGTCAAAATGTATCCATCAGCATTGTCGAGATGAGATTGATGTTGACGCGAACCATCCGTCACCGGACACAACAGCAATTGCCCACTAAGAGCAGGCCCATCATTGTCGCGAGCCATCTGCGCCACCACTGCGGCCACATTGCCACCTGCACTCCAGCCACCCACTGCGAGTTTTCCGGGCAATCCACCAAGTGATGAAGCATTTTCGTGCACCCACTTGAGCGCAGCAAAACCATCTTGTGCTGCTGCTGGAAAGCGCGCCTCTGGAGCATGTCGATAATTCACCGAAATGATTAGCGTGTTGGATTGCACACAAAGTTCGCGACACAACGGATCATCAGACAAATGACTTCCAAACACCCAACCACCACCGTGGAAATACACCATCACAGGATGCGGTCCAGCAGTCGCTGGACGATAGAGACGATATGCCAGATCACCAGCGGCTCCAGCCAATGTCGCATCAAGCATTTCACCCACTTCAGGTCCGGGAGGACGAGCCGCTGAAGACGCTTCTGAAAACTCTCGCGCTCCTGTGGGAGTCATTGATTCGATTGCCGGCAAGTTCAATGTCCCCATCATTTCAAGCACCATGTCAACATCGGGTTGCACTTGCCGAATAAGCCCGTCGTTGCACTGGGTTTTGCCAACACCCGTGAGTTCAAAACCAAGATACCCACGACGAACCGCCTCATCGCAGGCCATGCGATAGCGACCCACGCCACCGATATAGGGAAGCATCACCCTGGGTTTGCCGGGCACATTTGCGCCCATGTACCAGGAATTAGCATCTTGAAAAATCGTGATGTCGGCACAATCGGTACAGTGCACACGCCATCCATTTTCGGCGAGCGGGGTTGGCTCAATTGTGTCAAAACCTTGTTCGCGCATTGCCACGAGCGTGTCGCGGATCCATTCCACATGTTGCTCAATTGACACCATCATGTTGGATAACACCGAGGGGCTACCTGGACCAGTGATCATGAAAAGATTGGGGAAGCCCACAGATGTGAGTCCAAGATAAGTCAATGGACCAAATTCCCACTTTTTCTTCAGTGTCATTCCATTTTTACCTTTGATGTCAACTCCTACAATCGCACCAGTCATTGCATCGAAACCCGTGGCATAGACAATGGCATCAAACTCCAGTGATTCATTGCCAAAGTTGATACCAGTCTCGGTAATGGTCTCAATTGGATTAACACCCAAATCAACTAAACGCACATGTGGCTGATTGAAGGTTTCAAAATAACCAGTGTCCATACATGGACGCTTTGTGCCGTATCCGTGCTTGTAAGGACTCAATAATTCTGCGACTTCGGGATCTTTTACAACCGAGCGCACTTTGGTGCGCATGAACTCGGCAACCACTTCATTTGCTTGACGATTTATTCCTGAATCCATAAAAGTATTCCCAATCGCCAATAACTCACCCTTTTGCCGTGATTCTTCAAGCATTTCAAAGGCAGTCTCTTGAGAAACCGACAATGCCGACACCGTCGCCATCTCAAGTGGAACACCTGTTCCGGATAGTCGCGCTTCTTGAACATATGCTTCGCGGTCAGCCTTCAGACGATCAACCCGATACTGCGGTGGCGGACCGTTGTGGGCGGGCATCGAGAAGTTCGGAGTTCGTTGAAATATGACGACTTCTTTTGCTTGCTCGGCAATAATCGGAATCGACTGGATGCCTGACGAACCAGTTCCGATAACTGCAACCCGTTTTCCAGTGAAATCAACACCCTCGTGGGGCCACCGTCCCGTGACATAAACATTTCCAGCAAAACGCTCTGTTCCGACGATGTCGGGATCTTTTGGAACAGAAAGACAACCAGTCGCCATCACATAGTGCCGACAGACAATAGTTTCGCCCTTTGACGTGCCGATATTCCACTTCTTTGCTTTTTCATCCCATGTTGCGTCATCGGCACGAACATTAAATTCAATTCCGGAATACAGATCATGTTTTTTTGCGACAAATTGGGCGTATCGAAGAATTTCTGGTTGAGCAGCATGCTTTTCAGACCATGTCCATTGCGTATACAACTCAGGGTCCCATGTGTACTGATAATCAGTTGTGGCGATATCGCAACGAGCACCTGGATATCTGTTCCAGTACCAAGTGCCGCCCACATCGTCACCTGCCTCTAACAAGCGGGTGCTAAACCCCATTTTGCGCAACTCATGCAGCAGGTACATTCCTGCAAAACCAGCACCAACTACAACTACATCGACATCCGAATTTGACATTGCTCATTTCCCCTAATCCCGAGTTATTGATTCATTATGCCTTCCTATTATCACAGTTTTACCCTAGATTTGTCATAGCCAAGTGCCGTAACCAGGCACATAAATGACCCCTGTCAAACACGAAAGATTCAGCCCATTCATGAAGCTAGATAGATGGTCGCGCGAACGAGCCCTTGAGTGGCAATCAACAGTTGGTTGGAGAGTTGGATGCAATTTCACTCCCTCAACTGCGGGAAATCAACTTGAGATGTGGCAAGAAGAAACCTTTGATCTGGCCACGATTAATCGTGAACTTGGCTGGGCGGCTGAAATCGGAATGAATACAATCCGTCTCTATCTGCATGACTTGTTGTTCAAGGATTCTCCCGCGGCTTTTCTGGATCGACTCGAGGAGGTCACGGCCGTCTCACACTCTCACGGCATCGGGGTAATCCCTGTTCTTTTCGATGGAGTCTGGCACCCCAAACCACGACTTGGCGCGCAGCCTGAACCAACCCCATATCTGCACAATTCAATGTGGGTGCAAAGCCCAGGTTCCGAAATCTTCTATGACCGTTCCCGCTGGCCAGAGTTGCGCAACTATGTGCACGGGGTCATATCACGTTTCCAAAACGACCCCCGAATAATCGCCTGGGATATTTTTAATGAGCCCGATCAAGTTGATCTAGTCACTTTAAAAGTCGGATCAAGGAATGAAAAGAGCATCACCGCAGCAGAACTTGTCGAGACAATCTTTGATTGGGCCCGTGAGATTGAAGCAAGTCAACCACTAACTGTTGGCATTTGGGAATACAGCGAGGATTGCCGACCAGTCAATAATGCACTAAACAAATTAATTCTCGGGCGCAGTGACATTATCTCATTTCACTGTTACGAACCACACAACAAATTGTCCCTAATCATTGGCGCCCTGTTGGCGCATGACCGACCTCTCCTCTGCACAGAATGGCTAGCTAGGTCAGCCGGATCGACTGTTGACCTACTTCAGGTCTTTGCTGACTGTGGAGTTGGTGCAATTAATTGGGGGCTAGTTGATGGAAGGACACAAACACGATTTCCCTGGCGGTCATGGACCGAACAAGTTGACGATGACGAACCCTGGTTCCACGAATTGCTTCATCAGGATGGTGCCCCTTATGACGCGGATGAGATTGAATTATTTCGTCAAATCACCCAACAACAAAAAATTGTCAACAATTGAAATGATCCCTACTACCAACTCTGTTGTGTCCTTTTTCTGCAGTTTTTGTTTGAGAATTTGAGAACGTTGTCGTAGTCGTGTTCCCACCGCCCTAATGAATTATACGGCAACAGCCCTACGTCGTGAGTAGAAGGAAATTAATTAAATCCTTCCAGTCATCATCTTTTGGTTTATGTCCATAATTGAGTTCAGTAAAAATATGGCCAAATGATAAACCACGGAACATGCTTCGAATGACCGAGGCAGGAAAATGATCGCGATTTTTTATCAGGGAGTGAACTGTAGCAACTATTTCATCAAATTCTTGGTCAGCCTCCTCCTGTATCTTCTCGACTTTTAGACGCAAATCTGGCAATTCGAATGTCGCCGCAATAATCCGAGCAATCCAAATTCTTCGTTCTCTCAAATGCTCACTAAAAGGATTCGGAAATAGAGCCAACATTTCGGGTCCGATTAGATCTTTTCCCCCATTTATTTCGAGCCATTTTTTCGCATTTAAAATGTCTTCTCGCATGTATTCTGAATAAATATTTTCAAACACTTCGCACACGAGTCCATCTCTGTCACCAAAATATTTATAAATCAAGGGAATTGAAGTTCCGGCTGCGGCAGCAACTACGGACATGCGTAAACCAATGACACCAGAGGTAAAGATTTCTTCACGGGCTGCCTCAACAATTCGACTCATTGATGGCGGTTTTTGTTTCATCAACTTTATGCTAGCCCATCTGTCTTATTTTGAACTAGTCAAACTTTGACGAACTCGTCTTTTGAATAGGGATGCTGTACTCAACTGGTTTATTTTCTTCGGATACTAATTGAAGCTCAATTCCTCGTGATTCGCCTATTATGGAAATGGCTTGGTCACTTAATCCACTCGCCGGAATAGATTTCCACTCCCCGTCATCGACACGCATTCTCGCAATTGTTGTATCGATGTCTTTACGCAAAGTTTTGTCCAACAGTGCCTGAATCGCTGAGGCTGGAATTACAATAGTTTTAACACCTGACGATACGACGATTTCTTCTTCAGCATCAGCTAGATTTATTCTGCCAAGAATAACCGTTTGCAGGTCATACACCTTGAACTCCTGACGGGCTAGGGCACCTTCACCGTGATGCTACGCGTCGAGGCCCTTGTTTTCCCTGATTTGGCTTGCTTTAGGGTCACAGCACAAGTCGTCTTTTTCCTTGGTGCGACCAAAGTCTTAGTCTTCACTACGCAACCGCCCGTGGCGCTCCACGTTTGTTTGCCTGTCCCAACAGGCTTAATGAGAGATGATAACGACACCGATTTCCCACGCCTCAGCGTTTTGGGAACCACCGCAGGAGTTGCCGCAGGAGTTGCCGCAGCAATAATTAGTTTTGATGTTGCAGAATATGAAAATTTAGATGAATCTCCCGTACATGTGTCACCGGCTGTGTTATCTCGGCCATAGGCTTGCATCGAAAAACTGCCCGTAGTTGCAGGCGCAGTGAGTGTCACGCTATAAGTGGCAGTTCGACCATCACTCGAAAGCAACGGCTTTGCGTAACTGCCATTGAGTCGTTGGGGAAATTTCACCTTGTAATACATCGACGGATAGTAGGGAGAAGCTGAAGTGCTCATCTGTCGACTGCACAAAATCGTGGTAGTTAGGACAAACGACTTTCCAGCCTGAATTGGACTTGGCACGGCAGTTATCGACCATGCGGAATACGAAGCCTGACCTATTGTCGTGGTGGTAGTCGTTGGTGTAATTGTCGTGGTCGTAGTCGTTGGTGTAACCGTCGTGGTCGTAGTCGTTGGTGTAACCGTCGTGGTCGTAGTCACATCTGCAATCGTGACTGTTGTTGATTGTGGTGACGAAGTGAGTGTTGTTTGTGCGTTGACGACAGTGTCAGTCATTGAAAACGATCCAGCTGCAGCCAACGTCGACACAGTTGACCCGCCACCAGCAGTGGCTGACGAGGTAGCAGTAATCGTGCACACAGTCGACGAAGTCTGGACAATCCCGGTCAGAGCAGAAATATTGGTCAAAGTAAAGTCGGTGCCCGAAGTTGTTGACAACGTTGAACACGTGATTGCCTCGTTACCAGTCACCGTGAAAGTGATCGTGCCCGACGTTGAAGTCGCAGCAGACGCCGCCAACGTCACCGT
>SXUP01000010.1 GCA_005790505.1 Actinomycetota bacterium | reverse complement strand
TATCGGCGTGTTCATGTGATGTTGTTGCGTGACGGGTATCAGGTGAATCGTAAACGGGTGCAACGTTTATGGCGTCTCGAGGGTTTGCATGTGCAACGCCCTCAACGTCGCAAACCCAAGAGTGCCCGTCAGCCGATTGTTGTTCGGGGCACATATCCGAATCATGTGTGGGCGATCGATTTTCAGTTCGATGAAACAGCTGACGGACGACCAGTCAAAATTCTTAATGTGACTGACGAGTTCACTCGTGAAGCGTTAGCCACGAACGCAGCACGCCGGATCACTGCAGCAGGAACGATGGCTGTCCTTGATCAGATATGCGGTTCGCGTGGCGCGCCACAGTTTCTGCGTATGGACAACGGACCAGAGTTCATTGCCGACACTTTGCGTGACTGGTGCAAAGAACAAAACATTCAAGCCAACTATTGTGACCCGGGTTCGCCCTGGCAGAACGGTCGAATTGAATCGTTCAACTCGAGACTCAGAGACGAACTACTGACCCGCGAGGTGTTTGATTCGATGTGGGAAATCCGTTTCATGCTTGAAGAACACCGCAACAACTACAACCACTACCGCCCGCACAGTGCGCTTTCCTATCTGACCCCGGTCGAGTACGCCACTAAATGGCAGGCCGAAAACAGTGTGTTACCCTCATAAGAGGTGGACCAGCAAACGGGATTAAGGACAACGATAAGCCTGAATGTCACTCATGTAGTCTGCATTCTGCTCAGGCCAGATATGCACATTCATATTGTCATGTAATACTGGTGCCTTATCCATTTAATTCCTAGTGCATTGGTCGCATTTCGTTGAACTGAGACACCGTTAGACTTATGAAAGTGGCAAACGTGGCAATTATCGGGACGGGCTACGTAGGGCTGTCATGCGGTGCATGTTTAGCGCATCTTGGGCACCAAATTGTGTGCGTTGATAACAACCGCGGCAAGGTTGAGATACTGAACTCGGGAATAGTTCCGATTGTGGAAGCCCGTTTACCGGAACTAGTTGCCGAGGGAATGTCCACTGGTCGTCTGTCGTTCACGACTGATCTCATCAGATCAGTTGCGGCAGCTGAGTTTGTGATGCTGTGCTTGCCTACACCTCAGGGGATGGATGGTTCAGCAGACCTCACGTATCTACACGACGCCGTTGAGGCCCTGAAGGACAGCCTTGCTTCGGGCTCAGTCGTGATTACCAAGTCGACTGTACCGATTGGTACTTACGCCGATCTTGTTCGACGAATAGGTCGAGTTGATATTGATGTTGCATCAAATCCAGAATTTGTTCGTGAAGGTTCCGCAGTCGCTGACTTTCTCCAGCCAGACCGAATCATTGTTGGAGCGAGTACTGACGCAGTTGCACAACGCGTTGCCGCACTGTATGAAAATATAGAGGCACCAATCGTGATAACTGATCCCGCGTCAGCAGAGACCCTGAAGTACGCCGCAAATGGATTTCTTGCGCTGAAACTAACTTATATCAACTCGATTGCTGCAATTTGTGACGCGTATGGCGCAGATATCCGAGATGTCGTCAAAGGTTTGAGCTTCGATCCACGCATCGGAGGTCAGTTCTTTAATCCCGGTCCTGGCTGGGGCGGAAGTTGTTTCCCTAAAGATACTCGAGCCTTAACGCATATCGCGTCTGACGGTGGGTATGAGTTCGCGCTACTAAAGATGGCAATTGAAGTGAACGACCTACATCAGCAAAGTGTTGCAGACAAAGTTATTGCCATCTGTGATGGAGATGTGAGGGGGAAGGTTATTGCAGCTTGGGGACTCACCTTTAAAGCGAACACAGATGATATTCGAGATTCGCCGGCGATTGTTGTGGTTAAAAAACTTCTAAAACTTGGCGCACGCATGCAGTGCTTTGACCCAACTATCTCAAAAGTTCCTACAGAGATTGAAGGGTCGCTGCTAGCTACAACTGCATTAGAGGCAACGACTGGGGCTAGTGCATTGATATTGCTGACAGAGTGGGCTGAGTTTGCTTCAGTGAAGCCGGGGGATGTTTTTGAACGCATGTCGTCGCCTCGCGTAGTTGATGCCCGAAATCTTCTTGATCGAGAATCTTGGCAAGCAAATGGCTTTACGTATCGTGGAGTTGGGAGGTAGAGACAATGTCGCCAATTCTTATTTATACGGCCGCTGATGGCAACTACGCATTGCAAGCACAAGTACTGTTTGGCTCCATTATTAAGACGCACACTTGCGAGGTTCACCTTATTATTTTTGGGAATGGCTGGAAGCCCTGTGACCTCAAGAGAATAACGTTAATGCAGACAGATCTGTCATCAGTCGAAGTGCGTTCGATTGATTCTGCACAGTTTTCAAATGTTAAATTAACTCGCGGTTTCCCTTTGGCGACCGCCTATAACGTTCTTGCACCTGAATATTTATTACAGAACGAAGCACGTGCCATTTATATGGACGCCGACATGGTGGTCATGGAAGACCTCACCTCTTTGTGGGAACATCAACTAGATACAGCTGTTGGTGCAGTTCTTGATGCTCACATTGTGTGGATGGCATCACCGTCGATGTGGCGCCCGTGGAGGGAAGAAGACGTGGACCCAATGACCCCATATCTGAATACAGGCCTGATGCTCATTGACCTTGAAAGATGGCGTCGTGAAAGTCTTACAGGTCGGACTCTTGCGTATTTAGAGAAGTACACATTGCCATGTGTTGACCAAGATGCACTGAACTTTGCTCTCAACGGAGCATTTGATCAATTACATCCTCGCTATAACTCAATGCCTTACCACCTACTCAAAATGTTCCGCTATGTGGACGCCGTCGATCCTGACCAGCGAATCGGTGAGGCAATCACGAATCCGGCAGTCGTGCATTTCCACCGCTCGTTCTTCGGTAAACCTTGGACGTATTTCTCCACCCATCCTGGTACAAAAATGTGGCGTGCATTAGCAAGTGAGGTTCATCCACGTTGGCGCAAGAAAATTGATTTTATGAGTGTGGCACGTGCACGAGCCGCAAATTATGCCGGCATGACAGTCGTTGATGATCGTTCTGTCGCGTACACCCTGAAGTCTGTCAGAGATAAAGGAAGTGAAGTATTGTGAGCGACTCTTTCAGAGTGACTGCGCTACAAGCGAGCGTTTACCATGAGCATGATGGAAGCCTTGGAGTTCTTGAATTTGTGGGGCTTCCATTTCAACCGCAGCGTTTTTTCTGGCTCAGTGGTATTGATCCAGTAGCGATACGCGCTAGTCACGCGCACAAAACATGTCATCAATTGTTGATGTGTCTGACAGGTGGTCTATCTGCGACAATTACATCTCCTGCTGGCGACGTGAAAGTATTCAGAATGAAGATGGGAGATATGGTCCATCTTGAACCTCTTATGTGGCTTGATCTCACTGAGTTTAGTATGGATGCTGTTCTTGGCGTGATGGCTAGTCAGCCCTATGATCCGAGTGAATACATCAATGATCGAAATGAATTTAGAGAACTGCGAAAGAAGTAAGTTATATTATAGGTCAGAAAGTGCCGCACACACTTGATGGATTTCTGATTCACGCATACTGGGAAAACACGGAATAGTGATAATTGAATTCACTAGTGCTTCAGTATTTGGAAGAGTTGTCTCTTTAAAAAGTGATTTCCATGCTGGTTGCTGATGATCAGATATGGGATAGTGCACGCCGTGCCCAATTTCATGTTGATGCAGAACGGATTGCACGTTTTTGCGATCTGGACAGATCAGTACTGCTAAGTGACCAACATAGGAAAGGTCGTCTTTCCAGACGAGCGAATATTTGTCTGGGAGCGAAGCCGCGTAGGCTCGAACAATTGTTCGACGTTTTTCATTATTTTGATTAAGTGATTTTGCACGAGCGAGCAGAATGGCTGCTTGTATCTCGTCGATTCGAGTGTTGAAGCCATTATTTTCTGAAATCGTGTATCGCTCAGACCACCCGTATTGGGCGATGCGCCGTGCGAGATCTGCATGAGTCGGATCACGAAAGGCGACCGCACCCCCATCCCCAAGGCATCCTAGGTTTTTAGTTGGGTAAAAACTAAATGTCGATACATCCCCCCATGCGCCGGCTTCGATCAAGTCCAAGGACGCCCCGATTGCCTGAGCACAATCCTCAACTACTTGTATGTTATTTTTGTGTGCGATGTCGCAGATGCTGTCAATGTCTGCCATCAGACCGTATAAATGTGTGACGACTACGGCTTTAAGATCGGGGTGAAGAAAGACAGTCTGTTTAAAGGATGCGACTGAAATTTGTGCAGTGTTGGGATCAATGTCTACGAATATCGGAATGCACTGCAGGCGGAGCAGGACGCCAGTTGCATAGCCACCGGCATTGGCCACGGTTGCCACTTTGTCACCAGGTTGCAGCCCTAGCCCAGCAAAGGCGATATTGATCGCGTCGGTACCATTTCCAACGCAAACAACCTTACGACCTCCGAGACGTTCTCCCAGGTGCGTCTCAAGCGCTTCGGTGTTGCTTCCGAGCATGAAGTGCCCAGATTTGAGCACTCTCCGTATTTGTGTGCTTAATTCATTGAGTTCAGATGAATCCCAGCGGGAGAGATCATTGATGGGAACAGTTGTCATGAGAGAAGCCTCATCGGATCGGTATGGACATCCAACCTTATTCGCTGTGTGAGAGGATTTACCACGATGAAGCCTCCTGACACCGGAATTGTGGTTCCAACGCTGGGGACTCGGTCTGAGTATTTGCTCCAGAGCCTGCAATCAATTCGGGCCGCGGGTGATGCTCGGATACATATTGTAATGCCGGCCTCGGCGACGCTACCGGGGACAATCACCCCAGATTTATACGACGAGGTCATCGCGGATCCAGGTTTGGGCTTGAGCACAGCCATCCATGTTGGCCTCACTTCTTTCCCAGCGGATGTGAAGTTTATGAATTGGTTGGGAGATGACGACTTGCTGAAGGAAGGATCGCTCGAGCGCACCTCAAGAGTGTTGCGCAATAGTGAAAAATATCTGCTGGTATTCGGGCGGTGTCAATACATCAATGCAAAGAATCAGACTATTTTTATCAATCGATCAGGGCGTTTAACTATTCCGTTAATGCGTTTTGGTCCCCAATTAGTACCGCAACCTGGTGCACTATTTAGAAGGGCTAGTTACGAAAAAATTAATGGGCTACGATTAGATTTAGAATGGGCGTTTGATCTTGACCTTCTCATTCGTCTGACACGAGCGGGTCACGCAAGGTTTGTTCCTGAGATTCTGGGTACGTTTCGTTGGCACGATGACTCGTTATCGGTGGGTGGACGAGATGGCTCAGTTAATGAAGCAAGCAGAGTTAGAAAGCAGTTTTTACCGCGCGCTCTTCAGCCAGTTTCTGAACTTTGGGAATACCCGATGAGGAAAGCAACAATCTTGGCAGGCAAGCGAGTGTCAAAGAGGGGGATCTCTCGGCGCATCTCATTATGACCAGGAAGTAGGGTATGGGACATGGGAAATGTTTATGTAGCAGGACACACTGGTCTCGTAGGTTCGGCTCTTGTACGCGCACTTGAGACAAAAGGACAATTATGGGATGGCTCAACCCGTGCTGAACTAGACCTCCTTGATCGGGCCAAAGTATGTGAATATATTGCCGATACGCAACCGAGTGCTGTGATTATTGCAGCAGCTCGTGTGGGTGGAATCGTCGCCAACAACTCTCTGCCTGTTGAGTTCTTGACGGACAACATTCGAATTTCTACAAACATCTTAGATGCGTGCCATGATGCAAAAATTGCACGCGTTCTATTTCTTGGGTCATCGTGTATTTATCCGCGAATGGCACCACAGCCGATTAAAGAAGAGTATTTATTGACAGGCCCATTGGAGTCAACTAACGAGTCATACGCAATTGCCAAGATTGCTGGTCTGAAGTTGGTGCAGGCATATCGCCGCCAACATGGGCATCGCTGGATTTCGGCAATGCCAACCAACTTGTATGGTCCTGGAGATAATTTTGATCTTGAAACATCGCATGTTCTTCCGGCCACTTTGCGAAAATTTGTAATAGCGCACGAAAATAGGGACAAAGTTGTGGAGATGTGGGGAACAGGGAGTCCACAGCGCGAGTTCTTGCATGTTGATGACTTGGCGGCAGCGTGCCTTCATCTACTTGAGCATTACGACGACGAGAGCCCAATAAATATCGGAACTGGACAAGACATCACGATCAATCAACTTGCCGAGATTGTCGCAGAAATAGTTGGCTACAAAGGTGAGGTGTTTTGGGATACTTCTCGTCCAGATGGAACTCCGCGCAAACTCCTGGATATTTCTCGGATTATGCGTATGGGGTGGAAGCCAAGCATTAGTTTGCGCGACGGTATCGAGGACACCTATAAGTGGTACTTAGAGCATGTCAAACACTAAGGCTCAATGATGGAAATTCGTAGGCCAGTATGAGTGCCATCAACGATCTCGACATGATTCTGGGATACCACGGAGCAAGCGCTGATGGGGATGCTGTTGAAGTCGCACCAGACATCATCTGTATGCCGTTTTGGACACCTGAGTTTTGTGCCACGCTGATTCGGGCTGCCAAAGCAGCTGGTGGATTCTCACACCAACCAGATGACCCCGTGCCAGGGTATGAAATTTCACTGGCAGCAATCGCGCCACGATTGTTTGAAGCAGTTGAGCAAGACATCGGCATGCGTTTGTGGCCTGCTTTGCAGCAGTGGTGGCCACTGATTGATTATCACGGTCTACAGGATGCATTTGTGATTCGCTTTGCGATCGGCGAGCAGGAAGAATTGCGATTGCATCATGATGTTGCTCAGGTATCTGCCAGCATCAAACTCAATGACTCTTACGTGGGTGGTGAGTTGGAGTTTCCGCGACAGAACTTCACCAACACCGATGTGCCAGTGGGCGACATCATTGCGTGGCCAAGTCTGGTGACGCATCCACATCGTGGTGCACCACTTATGAGTAGAGAAAAATACAGTTTGACTGTTTGGTGCGCCCTGCCACTTGTGATTGACTGACGCTATGGCGATACCCGTGATTGGTGAGTTCAGTCCGTGGGCCGACCCTGCAGTAGTGCAGATTAATAGATTGCCGATGCGCACCAGTCGAAATGATCTAAACAACACACGTATTGACCTGAATGGTGAGTGGCTGTTGTGTTTATGGGACTCACCAAGTGATGTGCCTCCTGCTGCAGTAAATGGCGGTCTGGGTGTACCTGTGCAAGTGCCTGGCAACTGGACATTGCAAGGGTTTGATGATTTGCCGCACTACACAAATATTGAAATGCCGTTTGACGGACCCCCACCTGCATTGCCAGAGCACAACACAACTGGTGTGTATAGCCGCGTGATTGCGCTACATGTAATGCCACACAACAATGCAACTGTATTGCATATCGGAGGTGCCGAGAGCGTGCATGCCGTTTATGTGAACTCTGTCTTTGTTGGGTACGGAACAGATTCGCGATTGCCGAGTGAATACGACATCACGCAGTATCTAGTTAATGGGGACAATGTGATTGCAATTGTTGTGATGCGCTACAGCGCCCAGAGTTATGTTGAAGATCAAGATCAGTGGTGGATGGCTGGATTGCACCGTGATGTCTGGATTGAGCACAGGCCAAAGATAAGTCTGCAGCAAGTGAGATGCGTTGCTGATTTTAATGCAAGTACTGCAACGGGTTCGCTAGTCGTGCGTGTCGGCGTTGACGGCGTGAGTGGAAAATCTGGAGAGCAAAGACTTGTGGTTCGTGTGGCATGTGCAGAGTTGGCAGTAGATTTGCGAGCCGATGTGAATACAAAGTACGCGCAGGCATACGTTTTTGACGGGTTTAATGCCACTGTGGCGGCGTCAGATCTGCCAGTGCGGCCTTGGTCGGCTGAGTCGCCAAGCCTGTACGACATCAGTATCGAACTGTTGTCGCCAGATGGCGAGATCATTGATGTGTGTGTACAACGAGTTGGCTTTCGACGAATTGCAATCACTAATGGGCTCTTGCGGGTCAACGGTGTGCCGATCACGGTGTGTGGAGTCAATCGGCACGATCATCATCCGGACCGAGGCAAAGCTGTCACCGCGCAAGACATCCGCGCCGATTTAGTGTTGATGAAACAACACAACATCAATGCCGTACGCACCGCTCATTATCCGAATCGCCATGAGTTGCTTGATATTTGTGATGAACTTGGTTTGTATGTAGTGGAAGAAGCCAATATTGAAGCACACGCCTACATCACAAGTTTGTGCCACGACACACGATGGCAAGCGACATGGGTGGCACGCGCAACGCGCATGGTGCAACGTGATGTCAATCATCCATGCATCATCATGTGGTCACTCGGAAATGAGTCTGGCTACGGCGTGAATCATGCAGCAGAGGCTGCCTCTGTGCGGGGTCTCGACTCCACTCGACCATTGCACTACGAAGGGGCAATCTTTCATGAGAACTGGATTGACGGTGGGTTGGACGCAACAGATGTAGTGTGCCCGATGTATCCACCCATTGATGCTCTTGTGATGTACGCCCAGACGGCTGCACCACGACCAGTAGTGGTGTGTGAATACAGCCATGCGATGGGTAACTCCAATGGGTCTTTGTCTGATTATTGGACGGCGTTTCGGGCACACGAAAAATTACAAGGTGGATTCATTTGGGAGTGGAAAGATCACGGTCTGCGCCAACTCGTGCCTGATGGAAAATATGCACAGCAGCGTTTTGCCTACGGTGGTCAGTTTGGTGACACACCCAATGATGCCAATTTCGTGGCAGACGGTTTGTGTGCATCAAATCTTGAGCCGCATCCGGCGATGCGTGAAGTGGCGTGGGTGCACAGACCAGTTCATGTCACAGCAAAAGCGGGCGTAGCGAGTATCGCCAATATGCAGATGTTTAGTTATCTCGGGTGGATGCACGGAACGGCAACACTCATTTGCGACGGAGTTGTGAGCGAGCGCATTGATGTTGATGTGAGTGTGGATGCTGGTGCAATAATTGAGTGGTCGATACCGTTTCGTTCGATGTCGGGTGAATGTTTTGTCACCTTTGAGTGGCGCACGCGAGCAGATTTAGCGTGGGCACCTGCTGGTCATCTTGTGGCATGGGATCAGGTGGCATTGTGATAACACCAGTGTTGAATGTGTTTCGGGCCCCAACCGACAATGACGGCTTCAAACTATTGCGAGCGAAAGGCGACTCGTGGGGAATCGGGGGCAAGGCACTAACTAGTTGGCGCAAATTTGGTCTTGATATTGCTGGCAACACTGGTGATGTGACCTGGAGTTGCGAACAGCATGAGTCAGTAAACGGCACAGAGACTCACGCTGTATTTACGGTGCCAGACTCGATGGAAGATCTTGCTCGAGTCGGATTGCTGTATGAGTTTGATGCAGCGTTCACGCACTGGCGTTGGTATGGACGTGGACCTCATGAAAATTATCCAGATCGTTGCGCAAGTGCGATGATGGGCATTTACGAGGGCAAACTTGATGAATTGCCCTATGTCGTGCCCCAAGAGTTTGGTTTGCGAATGGACTGCAGATGGATAGAACTGATTGATCTGGTTAGTGATCGTCGTGTGCGCATAGAAGGTATTGAAGGTTGCACTTTTCATGCGTCAGCAACTCGACATACGCCAGCACAATTATACGCAGCCGCAGATATCACGGAACTGCAACGCAGCGATGCCGTGGTGGTGTGTATCGATGCAGTGCATCGGGGTGTGGGCACTGCAAGTTGTGGGCCAGATGTTTTGTCTCAGTATCGCATCACACCTGGCGAATACCGCCTTGATTTGCGTTTGACCTAACTGCGCTTGCGCACACTGATGCGCTTATCGGGTGATGTTGTGCACTGACCAGTGTCAAGATTGAACCGCCATCCATGCAAGTTGCATACCAATTGGTTGCCGTCAATTTGTCCGAACACGGATAGATCCGCACTGCGATGTGGACATCTGCGCTGCACAATGTAGTCGCCAAGTGTGATGTCAGCTTCTGGAGCATCAGCTCCGTTGATATTGCGTGACGCTTCTGCTTCGGTGCGAGTCATTCGCTCAACCGACAGGCTTTTGAAGAAGTTGTAGAGATATTCGTTGTATGAGCCGTCGCGCCATGCAGTGAAACGACAGCTCAGGAAAAGCGAGTTGGACCAGTCGATTGCTTTATTTGCAACAACAAGCTCCACTAGATCGCGGGAGATGTCAAAACGAAATCCAAATGCTTGATCAATGTATTGCTCAACACGACCTTCGACAAAATTGATCAGGATTCCTTCATCGCCGAGATGCAAGAGACAATTTGCACCAATGCTGGCGCGAACTGTGGTGGCCATTGCCAAGAGTGGGTGCCACCATGTTTGGAGCGATTTCAGCAGATCAGTGCGGGGTTGCATCCATGTTGCTTGGCGACTAGCGAGCCACGGGGCCCAGTCAGATTGGTATGTCTTGAGGTATTCGTTCTTGTTGGTAAAAATGCGCTCGATATCAGCAATAGGCATTGGGTGAGCAACAGCAACGGCGTTGTTGCTGACCGTAAATGTGGTTCCGGGAACGTTGAGTTGTGCATTGGAGCGACCAACATCTTTTAGTCTGGCAATAAATTTCGTCTGATCGGGGAAAATGGAGATTTCGTCACCAGTGATCATGTTTTGATCAAACAATTCTGGGTCCAAAAAACATGGTGGACCAGCGGAGGGGACAACCATGCTGGCACCAACTGCTTCGACATATTTTACTGCGCGGCTGAATTGGCTTTCCACTTTGTCAACAGCCAATTGTTTCTTTTCAGTCGTATCCATGTCATAGACCATCGGATACCAAATTGCTCCGCTGTACTGCAGCCAATGCAGATCGACACGTTCATTATCTCGCCATGATGACAGATCATTCAAGCGACAATCGTTCTGATTCAGCAATCGCGCTGACCCGTCATCGAGTAAGAGAGCACTGTCACCGCTAGGGCCATCAGTGATTGACGTTTCCACGAAAATCGTGGCGTGTATATCGGGTGCAATTTGAGTCGCAGTGCCATCAGTGGTGCGGATGAAGTTCTTGAAGCCAAGGCGACTCAACTCGCGCTCCATTTCGCGGGTCGGAAAACCCGGCAATAAAACAGTGGTGTCTTTGTTCATCTGTTCCGATAAAAATTCAAGATCACAATGATCGCCATGCAGGTGAGAAATGTACAAGAAATCTGGGTTACAGACCTTGTACATCAGTTCTGGTGCTAGTTGATCATTGCGCGGAAACACAAACCATGAAGCCAAGAACGCGGGAACAAACCACGGATCACACACGATGGTTGTGTCACCCGAGTCAATGAGAATTCCCGCGTGACCAAGCGAAGTGGCTTGCATAAAGTTTTAGGAACGCGGTTCGTCAGTGGACTGCTTGCCAGCAGTTGAGACGTGTTCTGTCCACGAAGTTCCATTCCAGTAGCGCAACTCGTACCTACTGGAAGGATCTTTGTACCAATTAGCCGGAACATTGGCGCTTGGACTCGCCGACCCATCACGAACTGACTCAACAATTGGTTCAGCCACTGAGCTTGTTTGTGGACCAGACATTGAGGCAGCACTGGGGGCCACAGCAACCTGACCAGGGTGACGAATGAATGCATGAAACCACGAACTTCCGTCGTACGCGATTTGCACAATCTCCCAACCTTGAGCTGACCGCCGAGTCAGTTCGGCGGCAAGTTCGTGAGGATTACGGACGGATTCTGAAATGACATCGTAAGTGAACATAGGTCAAGGCTAGTGCTGTTTGTCGTCGTGTTCACCGACGGGGTCCTCATTGCGCACCAAGGCGTCGACATTGACATTTGAAGCAGAGCCGTCATGCACAACGGTTCCATCCCGCAAGGCAATAATGCGTGTGACGGTATGCACAAAGGACAATTCGTGTGTCGCCACCACCACGGTTGCTCCCTCGGAGTTTGCTTGTTCGAGCAGTTCAAGAAGTGCTTCTTTACCACGCGCGTCTAAGCCGACAAATGGTTCGTCCACGATGAGCAGTTCAAACGGGCGAATAAAGCCAAGTGCAATTGCTGCTTTTTGTTTGAGACCCCGACTGAAGCGATTAGGCATGTCATCGGCACGTTCAAATAGTCCGAGGTGACCGAGTAAATCTGAAGCGAGTTGCTCCCATTCATCGTTGCCATGTAGCAGCGCGACGTATTCAAGGTGCTCCCACAATGTGAGGTCGTCATAAAAAGTTGGTTGATCAGCGATGTAGCTCAAGTATGAACGAGCCTCTATTGAACCGACCTTGTATTGACCAATTGTGACACTGCCAGCAGAAGGCTCAAGTAGACCTGCCACAATTCGCAGCAGTGTGGTCTTGCCACTGCCGTTGTGGCCAATGAGTGCAACACGTTCTCCGAATTCAACACGCAGAGATACCGGTCCGACTGCCGGAGCATCCCCGTAGTTTTTGCCGATATCGGTGACGACTAAAGCCGCTGGTGGAAGAGGAGCAACTGGTATCTCTGGCGTTGACGATGAGTTTGATGCTGCACGTTGGCGACCAGGGGGTTGTGGGTGTCTACTCATTACGACCTCGTTCTATTTGCGTTTTGGGCTTTGTTATTTGCCAGAAGTTCTCGCCACCATTTGTGGATCGCATCGCGCTGATGAACCCACGAGACGACGAATCCCACCATGATGCAGGCACCAAGAGACGCTCGTGTTGTGTCGGCAAAAACATTCTCACCATTATCGCTGGCAACTTTTGCCGCCACAATCGGAACACTTCCAACAATTGCAATCAGTGGCGGAAACACGGCGCGAAGCATCGTCGTCATCCCACTCATCTCGGGGGGCATCGCAAGACCCTCAAATGCCCCACCAACGGGGTCTGGTGCGCCTTTGACGGCATTGATGGCGGCCCCTGCAACTCCTGCCAGGGCGGCTGGAATCCCTACAAGGGCGGCCATGCCGAGCGTGGCTGGATGGGGCTCCAAAATGTAGGCCGTGGCCATGCCGATCAACACAAAAGGGATGAGCGCTACAAACGGTGCAATTAGATGTTGTGTCATCAGTAGACCACGGTTAATCGGCAGAGAATCAGTTCTGTCGGGTTGATCAACTTCTTGGGACAAAGGTTCGATGATGTCAAGACCCAATACAAACAACAAGAGACCACTTGCAACCACAGTGGGTGTGGTGCCCCGAAAAACTGCCACCTGACATGCAGCCGCACTCATTGCAAGAAGTGCCATACGACCAATGCGGCGCAGTGGGAAATGCGCCAAACTGTGCATGCCGCGCCTAACAACAATCGGAACCAGGCGACGTCGTCGCAATCTAAACCAAGGTTTTTGTCGCATATGTTCTTGACTTAGTTGTCGTCGCAACAACACAACAGTGCGTAGGTCTTGCAATGTCACTGCAAAGTGTAATTGTGCAACTAATGAACTGCGTCGCGCAAGTGCTTCAAGTGACAATCTAGAAGACAAAATGACTCCCCACCCTGCGAGCACAATCACGACAAAAACAGTAATGATGCGCTGAAAATTGATCACGGGTTCTGCCAGCACGATTGATCCGAGCGAGTCAAATGGCCCAACCCCAATGGCAAGGCTCTGGGTTAGTACCCACGCCTGCCACGCCACGAGCATGGTGCCGATTGCAGTCACGACTGGTCGCGAAATCTTTAGGCCATGCACCAGTAACGCACTTGTGATGAAAAGTGAACCGACGCATGCCCCGTAGATTGCTCCGGCAACAGTGAATGTCAAAAAAGATCCAGTCTCTACTCTTCGTGACAACAATTGTCCGGCAATTGCACCGGCAAGCCCACCCATAAAAGTTGATGTCCGCAGTCGCTGTATTGCTGGATGACGCAAGGCGCGTGAATAAGGAACGGGTGACATCAAGACAATCGTCACCTCAGGTGCTTCAATGGCAAGTGGTCCACCGTTAGCGCCACTGCGTAATCCCAAAAACACAACGAGAGCCGCAAACAGTCCGAGTGCGGCGGGGCCATGTTGGGCAAGATCGGCGTACCCCGAGGCGTTTAGTTTTTCATCCGACACCAATCCCGACAGAAACAAGACCGCACTACCCCCAGCAATTGCAGTGATGTAGACCCGATATAACGCCTCAAACCATTCAATATCGGCGATGCGGTTGCGCCGTCTGGTGTTGCGCATCGCCCGCAGGGCGACAACACCAGATGGCAGTACCTTTTCCACAAGATGAATCTTGCCACCTCAAGGTGAATACCCAACATTTCAGTTCACAAGGCAGAATAGAAGGGTGAGCACATCAGCGATGCAGACTTTTTCGGCTTTGCTTGGGCTGATGGCACTCGGAGGTGCGGTTTTGTTCTTTGTTGCACGAGTTGCAGCCATTAGGTCGGCAGCGGCTGCTGGCTTGGTTGAGGCAGTCGCTCCTCTGGCATTGTGGTTGGCGTTTTTAGTGGCGTCAAGTGCAATGCTCGGCAGTCTGTATTTCAGCGAAGTCGCCAACTTTGCGCCATGTAAGTTGTGCTGGTTTCAGCGAATTGCGATGTATCCCTTGGCGATTATTTTACTTATTGCCGCTATAAAAAAAGATCGAGGAGTGGTTAAGTATGCAGGACCAATAGCAATTATTGGTTTGGCGATCAGCACGTATCATTATTTACTTGAGTGGTTTCCACAACTTGAAACAAATGTATGCAGTGTTGATGTGCCCTGTACGACGGTGTGGTTCAGGGAGTTCGGCTTTATGTCGTTGTCTCTAATGGCGGGAAGTGGGTTCTTGGCGATTTTCGTGTTGCTGATAGGAAGCTCAACATGGCAAAAAAATTAAGTCCGAGTTCTTTAGGTGCAATTATTTTTGGTGCTATTGCTGTTGCGGCGCTAATCGCAGTCATCTCCAATGGTGCCCAAGACTCATCAACTAATTTGAGTCTTGGTGGTGCTCAAGAGATTCAACCCGTCTCGGTAGTGGGCGCCGACTTGCCTGCATTTCCTGACAGTGGCAACGATCCTGCACTTGGACTTAAAGCACCAACTCTTAATGGGCTCACTGCTGGTGGAATGCCCATGACTATCGCCCCATCAACTGATAACAAGCCGATGATGCTGGTGTTCTTGGCACATTGGTGTCCTCATTGCAATCGGGAAATACCAGTGCTCAACGAATGGAAGGCGCAAGGTTTGGTACCAGAAGATCTGACCGTTATTGGCATCACTACCGCCACCCAGCAGGGTCAACCGAACTATCCGCCGTCACAATGGCTGATCGAAAAGCAATGGCCCTGGGCGGCGATGCCTGATAGCCAGGCACAAGATGCAGCACGTGCATTTGGCGTTACTGGGTATCCAACATTTGTGTTGGTGGGTGCAGACGGACTCGTGAAATACCGTGGTTCTGGCGAAAAGACTCTTGATCAGGTGAATAACTCTGTGCGCCAGGCCTTGAGCCTCGCCTAACCTTGCAAGTCGTGGCAACTTCTTCTCAGCGCATCGGATTCTTTGGTCCATTTGGAACCTACACGGAGCAGGCTTTGTTGACTCAACCCGATCTTGCATCTGGCGAACTGATTCCGTTTCGCAACGTACCAGATGTTCTTGAGGCCGTAGAAAATCACACAGTCGATGTTGGCTTTGTGCCGATTGAAAATTCCATCGAAGGCACAGTCAATTTCACTCAAGATGCACTCATCTTTGACCACCAACTTCTGATTCAGCGTGAAGTTGTTTTAGATATCGAGCATTGCATCGTGGCACCCAAAGGCACAACTCTGGCTGATATCACGGTGTTGCTGTCTATTCCAGTGGCGACCGCCCAGTGCAGTGCATACTTGCGCACAAATATTCCCAACGCAGAAATACATGCCGCCAACTCAACTGCCGATGCTGCGCGTCTTGTCGGGGAGCGTTCTGTCGCTGGCCAAATAGGTCTGGCTGCAGTTGCTCCGCGCAATGCAGCACGGCTGTACGGACTAGATGTAATTGCCAGCGACATCGCCGATCACAGTGGCAATCAAACACGCTTTGTTTTGGTCGGACACAATCATGTGCCCGCCGCAACTGGTCACGACAAAACTGGAATAGTTGTGTTCCAGCGCGCTGATGAGCCAGGCAGTTTGATTTCTATCTTGCAAGAGTTTGCTGCGCGTCGCATTAATTTGTCACATCTGTCATCGCGCCCCACGAAAGCTGGTGGCTTGGGTGACTACT
This sequence comes from Actinomycetota bacterium, assembly GCA_005790505.1. Lineage (GTDB taxonomy): Bacteria > Actinomycetota > Acidimicrobiia > Acidimicrobiales > Ilumatobacteraceae > UBA2093. The sequence goes on along the minus strand of SXUP01000010.1, from coordinate 2,131 downwards.
GCTTCGTGATGTACGCAGACGGACACATTTCAGACGAACTCGTGGCTGATGCATTGCGTGACTTGCATGCCAAGCAAGGCGGCGTCAAGTTCTTGGGTTCGTATCCTGCAGCTGGCGAGCATGCGCACACGGCGCGTGAGCATGCAGATGTCCGTTGGCAAGACGCTGATGACTGGGTAAATGTATTGCGCGGGTATATCAACTAATAACACAGCCCCTGTGGTGGCAATGAGCAGGTATTGTGGTGAGCGGAACGGTGGCAGAGCGGCCTAATGCACTTGTCTTGAAAACAAGAGGGTTAATAGCCCCGGGGGTTCAAATCCCCCCTGTTCCGCCGATTAGGGCTCGAGAAGTCGGGCCAGGATGCGACGAAACTCAACGGTGTTGCGGTCAGCCCGACTATGGGCTTGCCCAACCCCGAGTGCAATCTCGTTATCCCAAAGGTGTTCAATGACAACGAGATCTTCTTGCAGCACGGAGTATTCATACTCGATTGCTGCTTGTGCAGCGGTCGCAGATGCACCATCACTGCGCAACATAACTGTGTACAAACGGGTTGTCGATTCAGTCATTGGTTGACAAAAAGTAGCGATCGCATTTACGACACCAGTGAGGGGAAGTTCAAGATGCAAGTTCGCCGAGAACGGTGCCTGAAATGTGTAAACCATATTGCGTGGCTGCACGAGTGGATGTTGGCCACTTGCAACGAGGGGATCTTCCTTGTTGGCAATGCTGTGGGGGTAATCAACAATAAAACCCCAACCATCGTTGGTTTTGTCGACGTTGTAATCGCTGATATTGGAATCCTCGGCACTGCCAAACGTGCCAGCGTGTACGAAAGGGAAATGTCCAAAATCCAAAAAATTATCGATGAATTGTGCAGCAGTGGCGTTGATGTCAATTGCTGGCATCCAAACCTTGTGTAAAGAATCATCCGTCCACTCAGCAATATCAATAATTTCTGCCCTCGGAGTCTCCGGTGCAATCCAGATGAGGTCATAGCGTTCAGTTACATGGGCAGGCTTGAGTTGGGCAGTTGGCGGCACGGTTGCTCCGACACCCAAAGCAGGAATAAGAGTGCAGTGTCCAGTGCCGTCGAATCGCCAACCGTGATACGGACATTGCAGCGTGTCTCCAACCACCATGCCATCGCTGAGGCGGGCATTGCGATGCGGACACTTGTCGACAAAGGCCGTGAACGATCCATTTAAGCGAGTGATAACCCACGGTTCACCGAGCAGATCTATTCGCCGAGATGTTTCGCCGAGGTCGGATGAGCGCAAGACGGGGTGCCATGCAGCAGCCAGTCCCGGCGAAATGTTGTTGAGCCAGGAAGTCACATGACAAGGGTAGTTCGTGCCACGAAATGATTCCCTAGGATGAAGATATGGCCAGACCTCCAGCAAGTTTGCGTGCCTTAGCAGTGGCGCGTGGTGACGAACCAGCAGATATTTTGCTCAAAGGCGGACGAGTGTTGGCGCCAGCAACCAGGGAGTGGGTCACCACCGACTTAGCAATTGCTGACGGTGTGATTGCTGGATGGGGTCATCGCGAAGCGATTGAAGTCATTGATGTTGATGGCGCAGCATTGGTGCCCGGTTTTGTTGATGCGCACATGCACCTTGAGTCATCCAAGATGTGGGTGAGCGAATATGTAAAGGCTGTGTTGCCATGTGGCACAACCGCAGTGGCAGCCGATCCGCACGAGATCGCCAACGTTGCAGGCATCGACGGAATACGCGCCTTGATTGATGCCGCCGAGCATCTGCCGTTCACATTTGGTGTGGCTGCATCGTCTTGCGTGCCCGAGTCACCATTTGCATCTGCCGGAGCCGCGTTCACCGTAAAAGAAGTACGCGATTTAATCATGGAGTTCGGTGCAATCGGCGTTGCAGAAGTAATGAATTATCCGGCAGTAATAAACGGTGACCCGATGTTCAGAGAAATCATCGCGTCTGCAAACTGGCGCAAAGTTGATGGTCATGCCCCTGGTCTGCGTGGTGCACAACTAGATGCATATTTGGCTGCTGGAATAGAAAGTGATCACGAAGTTTTCGGTCTTGAAGAAGCACATGAAAAACGACAAAAAGGAATGTGGGTCTTTTTGCGCCAAGGTTCGGTCAGCCAAGAT
>SXUP01000041.1 GCA_005790505.1 Actinomycetota bacterium | reverse complement strand
GCGTGTACCCCGGCTGGTTGCTTGATGCAACTCGCATGGTGTCAGACATTTCAATCTCGGTGATACAAGCAGTTGACAGTACAACCGATGTACCTGCTGGCTAGGTCAATTCGCAAGGTCTGCTTGATGAGGCTGGTGTGTTCTGTGGCTGTGGCTGGATGGCGTCAGTCTGAGAGGTGGTGATGCAGGGTGTGTCGGCGAATAACGCACCTCATTTCGCACCATCCCCTGCTTGATAGATCAGTTGATCGAATATTGATTGCTGCTGTTGGTCGTCTTTGGCAGTTTTTTCCGGGTGCCATTGAACCCCTAGCACCCATCTGGCAGTGCGATGTTCGACTGCTTCAATAGTGCCATCAGGTGCGCGACCAACGCACTCAAGGTCTGGTGCTACTGATTTGATTGCCTGATGATGCCAGGACATTCCGTTAGATGTCGTGCCCGAAAGTGCGGTGGCAAGACGGGTGTTTGCAGTGACATCAACTTCGTGCTTGTGTCCTTTGTGGTCTTTGGCGTTATCAAGATCTTGGATCAATGTCCCGCCAAGGGCCACGTTTAAAACTTGGGCACCACGACAAATTGCCAAAATTGGTTTATCAAGGGCGATCGCCGCCAGTAGGAAGGCAATCTCAAACTTGTCGTTAAAAGTATTTATGGCGTAACACTCGCCTTGGTCCTCCTCTCCGTATAGCGAGGGATCAACATCACCTCCGCCCATGACAAGAACTCCATCACATCGCAACAGTGTTGTCTTGATGACGTCAACATCGTGTGTCGGGGGAACCAGCAAAGGTATGCCCCCCGCTCGATTAATTGCATCTACATATAACTTTCCACCAGCGATGACTTCAGTGCTAAAAGATTCGGCACTTTCTGCAGAACGAGCAAGCAAGGCGATGCATGGAGGGGTCATCGGCCAGAAATTTTCTGTACTTCGTAGCCACCATTTTTAGCAGCAGCAATAACTTTTGCTTCTTGTTCAGGTCCGCGAATTTCCAGCACTACTTGAACTCCTGTCTCACGCACGTGCAGGTCTACCCCATCACGCACGTGCTCTACCTCAATAAGATTGGCGCCTGCTTCTGCAAACAATGTCAATAATCGGGCGAGACCTCCTGGTCTGTCGGCAATGCGCACAAACAAAATCAATCGGCGACCTGCGTCTGTCTCATGTCGGCGAATAAGGCCCGGCACAATACCCAAATCAACGTTGCCGCCAGACAACACAACACATGTTGTCCCAAGATCGGATGGTTTGACAACACCACTAAGCAAAGCAGCAACTCCGACCGCGCCACCACCTTCAACATATAACTTTGCCCGCTCCAACAGGATCATCATTGCGTCAGCAATATCGTCTTCTTGCACAACGACGATGTCATCAACGTAACGCTCAATCAGGGGTCGCGTTATTTTGCCAGGATTTTTCACGGCTATTCCGTCTGCGAGTGTGGCAATGGGTCCATCGACAGCAGGTCGACCGGCATAGGGCGCACAAGCAGAGACTTGCACTCCAATAACCTGAATATTTGGATTGTGTTCCTTGAGTACGACTGCAACACCTCCTGTGAGTCCACCTCCACCAAGTGGAACAAGCACGCAGGATAAATTGGCAATGTCTTCAATGAGTTCAAGACCAAGAGTTCCTTGCCCAACGATCACACTGGCGTCGTCATAGGGATGACAGAAGGCCATTCCAGTCGTGCGCGCGCGTTCTTGTGCCTGAGAAACGGCGATGTCAAGTGTGTCGCCACATTCAATAATCGTGGCACCGTATTCACGACATGCATTGATTTTTGCAAGTGATGCCCCAGATGGGAAAAAAATTTCACAAGGTACGCCGCGATGCCGTGCGGCAAATGCCAACGCCTGGGCATGATTGCCGGCACTGCCCGCAGTAACTCCGTTATCTGCACCGTCACCGAGAGAAACCATTTTATTGATCGCTCCTCGGATTTTAAACGACCCTGTTCGCTGCAGATTTTCTGCCTTCAAAACAATCTTGCCGCCACACCGTTCGGATAATGATGCTGATTCGGTGACTGGTGTGTGTTTGACGATGCCGCGGCCCGCCGCGCGGGCTGCCACAGATGAAGAAGTGGTGATTGGCAGATTAGTAGGCATGATGGTCACTCATCATCTACGGTACTTGTAATGAGAGCTCTCCTTGTGGCGAATATCTGCGATGCTGACTCGGGCTTTGTGGGGCAATCATTGCGAATGCGTGGCTATGCCTTCACCGAAGTTTTGCGCGAACACCACGAACAGTGGGTATCTCGGATCTCTGAACTCATAAATCAGGCTGATTTAGTGCTTTCACTGGGTTCAAGTTGGAGCGCTTACTGGCCAGAGGTCGCACCCAGTGTGGAGGCCGAAGCCTCTTTGCTGTGTCTGGCCCACAAACAAGGTGTGCCTATTTTGGGAATATGTTTTGGCGCTCAGATGTTGGCTCATGCCCTCGGAGGTCGGGTTTTTCCTGCTCTCCAGCCAGAGATTGGCTGGTGCTCGGTGCAGGCCTCTGATCCGCAAAGTCCTGCTGGTGCAGTGCTGGCAGGGGAATGGATGCAGTGGCATGGAGATACTTTTGAGCCACCAATGAATAGTGAGGTGTTGGCTCACAGTGACCGTGCCACGCAGGCTTTTCGTTTGGGTAAGAGTTTGGCTATCCAGTTTCATCCCGAAGCCACCGAATCGGTGGTTTCTCAGTGGTCTGCTGGTCAGGGTCAGTGCGAACTAATTGGCGCTGGGGTTGACCCCCATGAATTACTCGCCTTGACCAGAGCCAATGTGATTGATGCCCAAGAGCGTTGTGATGGTTTGGTGAGTTGGTTTCTGACCGACATTGCGGGTCGTTCAACTTCGCACAAAAGCACATACTGAAAATATGTTTTTCGAGTCCTCCTGACGTGAAGTTGTTGTCTGGATTGGGCTAGGTAGTAGTTTCGTAACCGATGTCTGAGTTCTTGCGCTCCTATCTAGTGGTTGTGTGGTTCGGGTTGGCAGCCTTCCTGGTGGGCTCGCTCCTGCTTGGAATCTCGGCCCTCTTGCGACCCAACAATCCGACATCAGAAAAACTTCTGTCTTATGAAAGTGGTGTCGATCCCGTCGGCGATGGCTGGTCCCAGAGTCAGATTCGGTACTACGTCTTTGCTTTGTTGTTCGTAATTTTTGATGTAGAGGCCGTCTTTATTTTTCCGTGGGCAACGCAACTTGAGCGTTACGGCGGGTTTGGACTAGTCGAAATGGCAGTGTTTGTGGCGGTCTTGGTGTTGGGTCTCGTTTACGCTTGGCGCAAAGGCGTCTTGCGGTGGGTTTAGGTCAGGGAGCAATTCATTTATGGGTCTCGTAGACCGTGGGCGTTTGCCCAAGCCATTGACGCAACTCTTCAACATGGGTCGCTCCTACAGTTTGTGGGTATATCAGTGGGGTCTAGCGTGTTGCGCCATTGAAATGGGCGCGGCTTTTGGTTCACCTCGCTATGACGTCATGAGGCTTGGCGTGATTCCGCTTCCGGCAAGTCCAAGACAAGCCGACCTCGTAGTGATCTCAGGAACCGTGACGGACAAGATGGCACCAGTGATCAAGCGGTTGTACGAACAAATGCCCGAGCCAAAATATGTAATTTCGATGGGAAGTTGTGCCAATTGTGGAGGACCCTATTGGGATAGTTACTCAGTAACGAAAGGAATTGATCAGATTATTCCTGTTGATGTCTACGTGCCTGGTTGTCCGCCACGACCAGAGGCACTTCTCGAGGGTGTCGTGATGTTGCAACAAAGAATCAAGAACGAAGATATGGGAGCCAGGTGGCGGGGCGAAGGTTCGCAATCAATGGCGCTGGTTGCCGCAAGACAGGGTGCCGCAAAACAAATGATTGATGGAATGTCTGCTGAGCGAGGGGGGGTTCCCGTTGTCGTTGACCACTGATCCAGCCACAGCAACCGATGCACTTCGTGACGGAGTGCTCGCCAGTGTGCAAGAAGCCCTTGGAGACATGATTGTTGATTCGCTTGTCAAGCCAGGCGATGATATTTGGGCTCGCGTGCGCACAGAATCATGGAAAGAGGCGGCGGCCAGGATGCGTGGTCTGGGCTTCTCCTATTTTGATTTTTTGTCGGCGATTGATTGGTTGCCGTCACCTTTTGGACGTGGTGAAGACGATCCAACCGAACCAGCCCCAGTGCGAGACAGCACAATTCGGCGTGGATACACGGGTGGAGACACGCGCCTTCAGTTGTTGGCGCGATTAGTGGACCCAACAACATCAATCGGGATCAATCTCAAAGCAGATGTTCCCGATGACAATGCCCATATTGAATCGTGGACATCGGTTTATGCAGGTGCCAACTGGCATGAGCGGGAAGCATGGGAAATGTTTGGTATCACATTTGACGGACATCCAGACCTGCGACACATTTATTTGCCTACAGACTTTGAGGGGTTTCCATTGCGCAAAGATTTCCCTCTCTTGGCGCGAATTGTAAAACCATGGCCGGGAATTGTCGACGTTGAGCCAATGCCAGGTGGCGAACAGGATGAATCAGCCCAGGACGGAGACGCACAATGACACTTCTTGGAGATCGTCAGCAGTTGTCTTATATTGCATCACAAGCAGCGGATGCACGCGTCAATCTTGAACTTGAAACCGAAGGTATGACTCTCAACATCGGGCCGCAGCATCCTGCCACGCACGGTACTTTGCGAATCATTGCTCGTCTTGATGGTGAGCAAGTTGTATGGGTTGATCCGTCATGCGGGTACATGCATCGTGGATATGAAAAACTCACGGAAGTTCGTACGTATCCGCAAGTAACGGCACTCGTCAATCGCATTGACTGGCTCGGAAGTTTTGCCAACGAAGTTCCTTTTATTTTGGCGGCTGAAAAACTAATGGGGATCGAAGCCCCATTGCGGGCGCAACATATTCGGACAATATTGTTTGAACTTTCGCGTATCGCCAATGTGTCGCTATTTCTCGGCGACCTCGGCGTTCAACTCGGGGCAATCACTCCAGTTTTTATGGCATTTCGTGATCGTGAGTATGTGCTGAACTTGATTGAAGGTGCAACTGGTGGTCGTTTTCACCCCAACTTTGATCGCATTGGTGGGCTCAAGGACGATCTTCCTGCCGGTTGGCTTGATGAGACCCGAACCGTAATGAAAAAACTGCGCCGCTTTTGCGATGAAATTGAAGACTTGTTGTTTGGCAATGAAATCTTCCAATCTCGTACTCGTGGAATTGGCGTCATTCCTCGGGACATTGCTTTGCAATATGGAATGTCTGGTGCCAATTTGCGGGCATCGGGTGTCGACTGGGATCTGCGTCGGGATCAATCGTTGCCGATGGCGTGGGACAAGGTGGACTGGAAAGTCTGGACCCACCCAGACGGTGATTCATTTGCCCGCTGTTGGGTGCGTTTGCAAGAGGTTCGCGAATCAACACGCATTGTTGAACAATTAGTTGACACTATTCCGGCCGGTCCCGTGATGACCAAGGTGCCACGCATCATCAAAGTTCCAGAGGGTGAAGCCTGGGTATGCACAGAGAATCCACTCGGGGAGATGGGTTATTACGTCGTCTCTCAGGGAGACCTCGGCCCATTCCGCGTCAAGATCAGAAGTGCTTCATTCAACAATATGTCGATCACACCGTGGTTGCTCAAAGGTGTTTACGTGCCTGACATCGTGACAATTCTGGCATCACTTTATTTCATTCTTGGAGATATTGATCGTTGATGAATTCTACGACGCTGATTGTTGCTGACGTTCCGTATTGGGGACAGTCTCTATTTCGTGTTGTTGGTGGACTTGTTGCCGTGCTGTTGCCAGCCGGAACAATCGTGTATCTCTTCTTGTTCAAGATGATGTCATTCATGCAGAGTCGCCTAGGGCCGATGGAGGCCGGTCCGTACGGTTCGATGCAGTTATTTGCCGAAGTGGGTAAGTGGCTGCAAAAAGAAGATATTTATCCAGCACGCGCTGACAAGTTCATTTTTAAACTCGCACCACTAATTGTGTTGGCAAGTACTTTTCTGCTGGTGGTAGTCGTGCCCTTTGGCCCCGATGCCTGGTTTACCGATTTTGAAACTGGGATTTTTTATGCCCTCGCTGTGTCCTCTGTTTCGGTTCTTGGCATCTTGATCGCCGGTTGGTCGAGCGCCAACAAGTATTCGTTGTTGGGTGGTCTTCGTGCAGCGGGTCAATTGATTGCCTATGAGTTGCCGATGGTGCTCGCAGTAATCGGCGTTGTAATTCAGGCGGGCACGATGAACCTTCAAGGAATCGTGCTGGCGCAAAATAGTGGTTCAATGTTTGGGTTCGATGGTCTTGGAAATCCATTTGTTTTGACACAGTTTGTCGGTTTCATTATTTTTATGATTTCGGTTCAGGCAGAACTCACGCAGGCGCCGTTTGACATGCCAATCGCCGAGTCAGAACTCGTTTCGGGGTACATGACTGAATATTCGGGTTTCCGATTCCTGATTTTCTTTATTGGCGAATTCGCCACTGCCGGAGTGTTCGCCATGATTGCATCCATTCTTTTCTTGGGGGGATGGGGTGTGCCTTTTGCTTGGTTCGGCTGGACCACCATGGACAGCATTGATAATTGGATGAACCTTGCTGGTCCATTGATCCTGTTTACAAAGATGATGGGCGTGACCTTCTTGGTGATGTGGGTTCGCTTCAGCTATCCGCGTTTGCGCGAAGATCAGCTGCAACGCTTTGCCTGGAAGGTTCTAATTCCCATTTCACTTGTGAACATCATGGTCACAGCAACACTGAAAGTAGCGGTCTGATGCCCAAACTACCTGGTCTGTTTAGAGGTCTCGGGGTCACGCTAGGAACTCTCACGCGCACCGTTACTCAGGGCGCCAACACGGTTCAATATCCGCACGAAAAAGAAACTCCCCCAATTCGGTCGCGGGGAGTCATCGCACTGCACGAAGGAAATTGCACGTCGTGCATGTTGTGTGCACGCTCGTGTCCAGACTGGTGCATTTATATCGAAGGACACAAGGAACTCGCGCCACCACGACGTGCTGGAGGAAAGCCACGCCAAGTAAACATGCTTGACCGCTTTGATATTGACTACGCACTGTGCATGTACTGCGGCATTTGTGTTGACGTCTGTCCATTTGACGCTTTATTTTGGAGTCCTGAGTATGAATATTCAGAACCCAGCATTGCAGATATGTTGCATGACAAAGTGAAGCTAGGTGAATGGATGGAGACAGTTCCTGAAGCACCAGAATTAGAAGTTGGTGCTGATAAAAAAGGCAAAAAATAGTGTTTTCCGCCGAATTATTGATTGCTCAGAACATTGGGTTTTTTATCATTGCCGCAGTGATGGTGGTTGGCGCATTGCGAGTGGTCACGACAAGCAACGTCGTTCATGCAGCCCTATGGTTGGTGGTCGTGTTGGCAGGTGCTGCAGCACAATATATTTTGCTTGCTGCCGAATTTGTAGCGGTAACACAAGTTCTTGTCTATATCGGTGCAGTAATGGTTCTATTTTTGTTTGGCACCATGTTGACGCGCGCGCGTATCGGGGCGGAATCTGATCTCAATAACAAAAATTGGTTTGTTGGTCTCGGGGTTGCTCTTGCACTGCTAGTCGCGATGTTGATTGCATTGCGAGACGGATTCGGTGCCGAGAAACTTCCAGCAGACGACCCGCTTGTATCAACACAAACGTTGTCCGACCAGATTTTTGGCCCTTACTTGTTGCCATTTTGGGCATTATCGTTTGTTTTGCTTGCCGCAGTAATTGGGGCCATTGTCTTGGCGCGCAGGGACTGATCATGCTGTTGAACGAGTTCCTTTTCCTGGGGGCAATTTTGTTCTGCATCGGGGTCTATGGCGTAATAGTCCGCAAAAACGCTGTACTTGTTTTGATGTCAATTGAATTGATCCTGAACTCGGTGAACATTAATTTGTTGGCGTTTTCTTTGCGTAACGGATCCGCAGATGGTCAGACCTTTGCCTTGTATGTGATTGCCGTAGCGGCAGCAGAAGTAGGAATAGGACTCGCCCTTGTGCTGCTGGTGTATCGCAACAGTCGCTCTATTTCGCTTGATGACTTGTCAGAGATGAAGGGTTAAAGGAATGTTTTCGGCTACTGAATCTGCAGAGACCGTCCTGCGATCTGGGTGGTTCCTGGAAAACGCATGGCTGATTCCGCTGATGCCAGTGATCGCTTTTGTGTTGATTATCGGCTTTGGCAAAAAAATGCCGATGAAAGGCAGTGAGTTTGGTATCGCATCACTCGTGGCATCACTCGTCGTTTCTGTGGGAGCCGCGTACCAGTGGATACAGCGTGTTGATGGGGCCGAGCCCGAGTCCTTCGTCGCACCTGTTATAAAGACTTGGACATGGTGGGAGAGTGCTGGCTTTTCTTTTGGGATAGGTCAACATATCGATGGTCTTTCGTTGACCCTGCTGGTTGTGGTGACTTTGATTTCGACACTTGTTGAGATTTATTCAGTTGAGTATCTGCGGGGTGATATTCGCTATACACATTTTTTTGGTGCGCTCACTTTGTTCTCAGCGGGAATGCTGAACATGGTTCTTGCAGAGAACATGATTCAACTTATATTGGGCTGGGAAATAATGGGCATGTGCTCGTTCTTGTTAATCGGACACTGGTGGGAAGACGGGGCCAACAGTCGTGCGGCCCTGAAGGCATTTTTCACCACCCGCACGGGTGATATTGGTTTACTGGTTGGTACATCTGTATTGTTCTTCGCGGCTAATGCATGGACTCAAAAAACACTCGGTATTTCTGGATTCACTGTTCGTGGTTTATCGGCGTGGGCACTCTCCGGTGATCCGGGTCAGGCTGCGATCACGGTTGGTGCGGTGGCTTTGTTCATCGCTTGTATCGGCAAGAGCGGTCAATTTCCGTTGCACACTTGGCTACCCGATGCGATGGCTGGTCCTACACCTGTAAGTTCACTTTTGCACTCATCCACGATGGTGGTTGCCGGCGTGTATCTTGTTGCCCGTTTGTTTCCGGTGTTTTTTACTGGCATGAACATTTTAGGAACCAATCTCAATCTGATCGTCTTGATCGGAGGAATCACGATTGTCGTTGCAGCGGCACTTGCATTTGTGCAAGCTGATATCAAAAAAGTTTTGGCCTACTCAACAGTGAGTCAGCTGGGGTACATGATGATGGGTCTTGGTGCCGGAGCATGGATGCCCGCTGTGTTTCACATTTTCACCCACGCATTTTTCAAGGCCTGTTTATTCTTGTGCGCAGGTTCCGTGAGTCATAGTGCATCACATCACTCTTTTGATATGAAAAAAGACATGGGTGGATTGCGAAAGTTCATGCCAATCACGTTTGGGGCATGGATTATTTCGACACTGGCGTTGTGTGGCGTGTTCCCGTTCTCAGGTTTCTTTTCAAAAGATGAGATCATCGACAATGTTGGGCACAATGGCTACAACTTGTTTATGGTGCTTGGGCTAACAGGTGCGTTTTTGACCGCTGCATACATGACTCGGGCGACGTACCTTACTTTCAACGGCAAGCCTCGCGGTGCAGCAGCTGGAGCACACGCACACGACGCACACGACGCACACGACGCACACGACGCACACGCATCGCGGGGTCCGCACGAGAGCAGACTTTTGATCACGATTCCGCTGATGATTTTGGCCACGCTAGCCCTCGGAGCAGGTTTCTTAAATCCTGTGCCATTGGGTGAAAAATGGGAGCGCATGACTCGTTGGGTAGAACCGCGTGCCGAGGTAATCAGTCCGACGGGTATCTCTGCTGTGGCAAGTGGCCCAGGCCAAGGGCGAGTATTCATCGAGTCGCGCACCCAAGAATCCAAGAGTGAATCACCATGTGGAACCTCGACACCAACGGGCGGTATCTGTGTGGCTCCAAAGCTTCAACACGCACCTTTCAAGTGGTCAAAGGCTCTGATGTCCATGCTCATTGTATTTTTTGGTGGCTTTGCGAGTTGGGTGCTCTGCGTGCAGTTGTATGGCAAGAAGAATCCAAAACTTGTGGGGCTAACCAAGCGCAACAAAGCACTTGGCACGGGTTATATGTTTCTGCAAAATAAGTACTATCTGGACGTGCTCTATGAAAAAATTATTGTGCACGGCATTGCACATCCGATTGCTCAGGCTGCGTACTGGTTTAATCAAAATATAATTGATGGCGTTGTCAATGGATTTGGACTTTTAGCTCGCAAGATTTCTGGTTGGGTTTATCGCAATGTTGATCAGCGCGTCGTAGACGGAACAGTCAATGGATCTGCAGCCGCCGCCCAAGGTGCTGGTGCTGTAATCAGACCAATTCAATCTGGAAAAGTCAATCAGTATGGGGCGTTGTTGTTCGGCGCTGCCGCCATCGGTGCTCTCATACTCGTCATAATTAACACGTAAGGGAGTAAATCGTTATGGATCTCAGTGACAACAATTGGGTGCTGTCAGTCGGCACATTTTTGCCGCTTCTGGGCGTGCTCGTCATGCTCTTTGTTCCAAAGGCACAAGAGACCACAACCAAATCTGTGGCGTTATTGACATCAGTAGCCACATTGGGCGTTGGCATCTACACACTCACACAGTTCAATTTTGACCAGGCTGGCAAGATGCAATTTGTCGCCGAGACAAACTGGATTTCAGTCCTGAAAAGCACTTATTTTGTCGGTGTTGACGGCATAAGTTTGCCTTTGTATTTGTTGTCCATGGTCATCACCTTATTGGTGATGATTTACAGCTGGAACCACGTTCCCGCACCTGGCAATACGAAGGCATTCTTCGCACTGATGCTGATCTTGCAAACAGGAATGGCTGGAACATTCATTGCCCGCGATCTCATCTTGTTCTTCGTATTCTTTGAATTGGTTTTGCTCCCGATGTACTTCATGATCGGCGTCTGGGGTGGGGAACATCGGCAATACGCTTCATTGAAATTCTTTTTGTACACGATGTTCGGCTCCGCACTCATGCTGGTCGCATTTTTGGCGCTGTTCTTTAAAACGGGGGCAGAGAGCTTTTCGATTCCGTTCCTTATTGAGCAGGGTGCTGGCATCAGTCGTAGTGCCCAGATTTGGATCTTTGGTGGAATGTTTGTTGGGTTTGCAGTCAAGGTTCCGATGTTTCCGTTTCACACTTGGTTGCCTGATGCACATACACAAGCACCAACGCAGGGGTCGGTCATCCTGGCTGCTGTTTTGCTCAAACTAGGTACATACGGATTTGTACGTATTGCAATCCCGATTCTGCCCGTTGCCGCTGAAGAATGGGCACCATGGATCGGTCTATTAGCCGTCGTCGGAATCATCTATGGCGCGCTCGGGTGCTTGGCTCAAACTGACATGAAACGCTTGATTGCGTTTTCCTCTGTTGCGCACATGGGTTTTGTGATGTTGGGTATTTCCACGCTCACGCCATTTGGCGTCAATGCTGCAGTTTTTGGCATGGTGGCACACGGATTGATTACGGGCATGTTGTTCTTCGTTGCCGGAAGTGTGAAAGAGCGCTATCACACGCTTGAGATTTCAAGGCTCAGTGGAATGCTGAAGCAGATGCCACGGATGGGATGGATAATGGGTTTTTGCGTTATGGCATCTCTTGGACTTCCAGGTCTTGCAGGTTTTTGGGGTGAGTTCCCGGCCATTTTGTCCGCTTATCAACCTGCTGCTGGACTTTCAGAAGTCACGTTCCGTATTTATATGGTCATTGCAGCAATCGGGACAGTTCTCGCTGCTGCATATTTGTTGTGGCTTTTCCAACGAACAGCATTTGGCGAGCCTGCGGCAGAATTCAGCGGAGACAACAATGAAGGTCACGGTAAAGGTAAAGGCATTCACGATGTCAATATTTTTGAGTGGATGGCATGGACGCCTTTGCTCGCAGCAATTTTAGTGCTGGGTATTTTTCCAAATCTTTTATTTAAAATCATTGACCCAGCGGTGGCGGGTGTGCTCTCCGCTTTCGGAGGCTGACAGGTGTTTGCTGCCCTCTTTTCCGTGTTCGTGACTGCAGCCGATTGGGTGTCACCGAGTATTGATTACCATGCCCTTGCTCCTGAAATAATTTTGGCTGGTGGCGTTGTTGTCGTCTTGTTACTTGATTTATTTACCTCGGAGAACAATAAGTGGATGCTGGGACCCGTCACCAGTTTTACATTGCTTGGCTCATTTATTCCGATCTTGACACTTGCACTGAGTGATTCCGGAACACGATCATTATTTGATGGTCGTTATGTGGTGGACAACTTCAGTCTCACCATGAAGGGTCTCTTCGTTTTAGCTGGCTACCTTGTCGTTCTTTTGTCTTCCGACTATTTACGTGAAGGTGATTTTTATGAGGGAGAATACTGGATTTTGATGTTGTCAAGCCTGCTTGGCATGGTGATGATGGCATCAAGTCGAGATCTTGTCAGCATTTTTGTGTCACTTGAATTTCTTTCGATACCTGCGTACATGATGGCCGCCTGGCGCAAACGTGATTTAAGAAGCAACGAAGCAGGTGTCAAGTACTTCTTGCTGGGAGTCTTTGCTTCGGCTCTGATGCTGTATGGAATGTCTCTTTTATATGGAATCTCTAATTCAACATTGCTGACAGACATAGGGAAATATGTCAGCGGTGAAATGAGCGCTGTTCGTGCGGTCGCCATCCTTTTCGTCGTGGTTGGGTTTGCTTTTAAAATCTCAGCAGTGCCGTTTCATACGTGGGCGCCAGATACTTACGAGGGTGCTCCAACTCCGGTGACTGCATTTTTGAGTGTTGCTTCAAAGGCGGCTGGTTTCGTGGCGCTCCTTACCGTTGTCTATGTCGGTTTTCCAAATGCCTCGGAAGTATGGCAACCAGTATTTTGGATTTTTGCCGCGCTTACGATGACCGTGGGCAATGTCATGGCTCTGCGTCAAACAAACATTGTTCGCATGCTTGCATATTCGTCCATTAGCCAAGGTGGGTTTATCTTGATGCCTCTGGCGATTGCTGGCGAGGGTGACTCTGCTGGTGCGGCGTTACGTGCGGTCGTGACCTATCTACTTGTTTATGCCGCAACAAATCTCGGCGTATTTGCAGTAGTCATCGCCGTCTCGCACAAAACCCGTAGTGGCGCTATTTCCTCGTACGGTGGTTTGTTCTCTTATGCACCAGGTTTGGCAATAGTGATGACAATCTTCATGGCATCGTTGGCCGGCATTCCACCACTCGGTGGTTGGATCGGAAAGTTTGGGTCATTTCAGGCACTTGTCTCTGCAGGTACAACTTGGGGATACGCGCTTGCCGTGATTGGCGCAGTCAATACCGTGATCGCATTTGGTTACTACGGCAATGTGATGCGTGAAATGTGGATGCGTCCAGTGCCAGATGGCGACACCACTCATGTCGTTGTTCCATCAGCAATCACTGTGGCGCTCGGTCTCACGACTTTTGCCACATTACTGATGGGCATCTTGCCTGGCCTTGTTCTTCATTTTGGAGATCTTGCCAATCTTGCTGGTGCTTTCGGCGGCTGATCACTTGCGAGCGGCGATTCAAGCCGCAGGTGGACAGATTTCGTTCGCCGACTTCATGTCGAATGCGTTGTATGGCCAGAGCGGTTTTTACACTCGGGAATCTCCAACAGGTCGTGCGGGGCGGCGTGGAGATTTCATTACATCCCCTGAAGTAGGACCACTTTTTGGTGCGGTGGTAGGTCGTGCACTTGATGGCTGGTGGAATGAATTGGGTCGTCCAGAGGTACTCACCTTCGTTGATGTTGGCGCAGGTCCAGCGACCATGGCCCGCAGTGTGTTGTCTAGTGAGTTTGATTGCAAACCGCACTTACGGTACGTCGCCGTTGAAATTTCTGCGGCACAACGCGCCTTGCATCCTGTGGGCATTGAGTCGGTATCTAAGATGCCAACATCACTCACTAATGCAGTGGTGTTTGCCAACGAGTTACTTGACAACTTGGCCTTTGAATTGTGGGTGTATGACGGTGGTTGGAAGCAGGCGTATGTCGCAACGCATGAAGATAAATTTGTCGAAGTACTCATCACTCAAGCACCACCTGCTTGCTTGCCCACATCAGCGCCACACGGTTCACGAGCCCCTGTATTAACTGGGGCATGCCATTGGCTCTATGAAACACTGCAGAGTCTCAATCATGGTGTAGTTGTGGTGATTGATTACTGTTCGCCATCTACGACAATTATTGCCCAGACACCCTGGAGGCAATGGTTGCGCACCTATGCGGGCCACGAAAAGGGCGTCCACTATTTGCAGAACGTGGGTATGCAAGACATCACGGTGCAAGTGATGATTGATCAACTTGAAGTAATTGCTACACCAAAATCTATTCGTACTCAAGAACAATTTTTACAGTTGTGGGGGATTGAGGATCTTGTTGCCCAAGGAAAACATGTATGGAATGAAAATGCTGCGGCCCCAAACCTAGAGGCAATGAAAATGCGCAGCCGAATAAGTGAAGCCGAGGCCTTACTTGACCCGGTCGGTCTTGGCGCATTCACCGTGTTGGAGTGGCATCAACGAAAGTCACGCGTTCAGGGCGACTAGTGAGAATTGCACCATAAATCACTATCAACATACCGATAATTGCAGTGAGATGGATTTCTTCATCACGGAAAAGTGCTCCGAGGATAGTGGCAACAACTGGTGTAAAAAATGTTCCCACCATCCCTCGTACTGTGCCAGCGCGATTTAACAGCGTCCCATAGACAACGAAGGCCAAACCGGTGCCGAGTGCGCCAAGTGCAATCAGGGCGCACAAAGCTCCAAAATTAAATTCACTGCGCCAAAGTGCTGGAACCCCAAATGGCAGGGTCCACAGCAGGGCAAAGGCTTCGATCCACAGCATTGTTGTTAGTGACCCGTATTTTGCCTGTATTGGTTGAGCCACATTGACGGCGATTGCATAACACAATAATGCAATCAACAGATAGATGATGCCGTGCAAACTTGCTGAGGCACCATCACTAATACTGGTAAGTGAAATCACGGCGATGCCCAAAAATCCAATCAGCACAGCAAGGATGCGTTTAGCGCTCGGTCGTTGTCGAACGAAGACTGCGGTCACGACAACAGTCACGACTGGTAGTCCACCGTTTAGCATTCCAGTCACTGCAGAGGAGACCGAACGTTCAGCCATTGGGTACAAAGTAAATGGAATTGCCATCCAAATGAGACCCAAAAAAGCCACCCGACGATAGTCGCATCGATCAATGTGCTTTCGCGCTGATGGAATAACCAATAAGGCAAGTGATCCGAAAAAAACACGAGCCATCGGAACCACGGGAGTGGCAACAAAATCAATGGCGATTGCGATAAATAAAAATGACGCTCCCCAAATCAGAGCAATCGCCACAGACATAGCCCATTCCTCCGAACCAAAATGGGCATTGGTGTCAGCAACGTTCACTTTGTTCTCCTTACTAACCTTAGTTACCAGGTCACATCTTGACAGCCAAGAAGGAGTGAAAGCGTATTATTTGAGTAGTCTCAATATTGCCTACAAGGAGATGGAATATGGCTGACAACGAAGAACACGATGCAATTGATGATTTGCTGTTGGAGCAACGCAAATTTGCGCCAACAGACTCCTTTAAGAAGCAGACCCTGATTGCTGGAACACATTTATACGACGAGGCAAATCAAGATTACGAAGCATTTTGGGCGCGACAGGCTGATGAACTTGTGTCTTGGGATACCAAATGGAACAGAATTTGTGAGTGGGAACTTCCCTACAGCAAATGGTTTGTTGGTGGCCGCCTAAATGTCAGTTACAACTGTTTAGATCGTCATGTCTTGGCTGGAAAAGGAGACAAAGTCGCCTTCTATTTTGAGGGTGAGCCAGGCGATACGCGCACGATTACCTATTCTGATCTGCTTGGTGAAGTGCAAAAGTTTTCAAATGTTTTGAAGAGTCTCGGAGTTGTCAAAGGAGACAGAGTCAATATTTATCTACCAATGATTCCCGAGGCGGCGGTTGCAATGTTGGCATGTGCTCGCATCGGGGCGGCACACTCGGTCGTCTTTGGAGGTTTTTCAGCGCAGGCTCTCGCTGACCGCATTAATGACGCTGAGGCAAAAGTATTGATAACCGCCGACGGGGGATGGCGTCGTGGTGATGTGTTCCCATTAAAGCAACAAGCAGATGAAGCGGTTGCCACTACTCCGACGATTGAACATGTGGTGGTAGTGCGACGTGGAAATAATGCGGTCACAATGAAGCCTGGTCGCGATCATTGGTATCACGATCTCATGGTGGCTGCTGATCCTGTGTGTGTTGCAGAACCGATGGATAGCGAACAATTGTTGTTCCTGCTCTACACCAGTGGTACGACAGGCAAGCCAAAGGGAATCATGCACACCACGGGTGGGTATCTCACTCATGTTTCATACACGCATAAGTATGTTTTTGATCTACACCCAGAGAAAGATATTTTTTGGTGCACAGCAGATGTCGGCTGGATTACTGGACACAGTTATATCGTTTATGGGCCACTTGCCAATGGTGCAACACAAGTGATGTATGAAGGTGTTCCTAATTTCCCGGCAAACGATCGAATGTGGCAAATCATAGAAAAATATAAAGTAACAATTTTTTATACAGCACCAACGGCGATTCGAACCTATATGAAGTGGGGAACAGAAGCGCCTGGCAAACATGACCTTTCATCTTTGCGCCTGCTGGGCAGTGTTGGCGAACCAATTAATCCAGAAGCCTGGATGTGGTATCGCGAGCATATTGGCAGCAATAAATGTCCGATAGTTGACACATGGTGGCAAACCGAGACTGGCGGAATCATGATTAGTCCCTTGCCGGGTGCAACAACTCTAAAGCCAGGATCTGCAACATTTGCGTTGCCTGGAATCGGTGCAGAAGTTGTTGATGACGCAGGCGTCACCGTGTTGAAGGGTGGCGGATATCTAACACTCACGCATCCGTGGCCTGGAATGTTGCGCGGAATTTGGGGGGATGCGGAGCGCTATCAAGAAACCTATTGGAGTCGCTTTGCAGGTCGGTATTTTGCCGGTGACGGCGCCAAACTTGACGACGAAGGTTATTTGTGGCTGCTCGGGCGCGTCGATGATGTCATGAATGTTTCAGGTCATCGGATCAGCACCACCGAGGTGGAATCAGCGTTGGTCTCCCATCCAAGTGTTGCCGAGGCAGCAGTAGTGGGAGCAAACGATTCAACAACTGGTCAAGCGATAATTGCCTATGTCACTTTGGTGACCGGCAAAGAAGTTGATGAACAAGTTCTTCGCAATCATGTAGCCACAGAAATTGGTGCGATTGCAAAACCTAAAACCATCTACTTCACACCCGACTTGCCCAAGACGCGCAGCGGCAAGATAATGCGACGTTTGTTGCGTGACGTTGCCGAAGGTCGCAACTTGGGCGACACCACAACGCTTGCGGATGCCAATGTTGTTCTTGAATTACAAAAACGTATAGCCGACGCGCCAAGCGAGGATTAGTGCGACGATGCGTCCTCATCCTCACAGTTGTCGTGCTGAGCGCATGTGGAGCAGACGCAAGCAAGGGGAAACAATCCAAGACCACGATGACTGGAGTGGTCAGTCAGTCATGTGATGATTTGTCTGAGACTTCATTGAGTGGGGTTGCTGCTGTCACTGACGGGGGTCTTGTTCGCGTCTGGAGCACGGCAGGGTTCCATGAATTTTTTGATCTCCCTGCGGTTGGTGATGACCCGATGAATCCACCAACCCAAGGTGATGGATCATTTGTCGAGAGCGTTGCGGTTGTTGCTGGGACATGCATTGTGTTTGTAGGCATGTGTTGCGAACCAGCAATCGGACTCACGAAGTGGTTTAAGACTCCAGGCACTCAACCAATCAATCTCGTTGGCCATCTTCCATCTGTCAGCCCTGACGGGACAAGAATTGCACTTGTCGGCAATGAACAACTCATCGTCACGCCCGTTGAGTCCCCTGATAGCGAGGGAATAACAATAGATTTATCAGCGTCTGATTCATCTACCGTTGTGGACATAGTGTGGCTTGACGGTGATCGTCTGGCATTGCTTGTTGAGGACGACGAAGGGGCACGGTTGCGCATGGTGGTGGTGTCCAAAAAGATGTTGGGCCCGAGTGTGTCAATCAATCCAGAATCTGGTCGGTCAACCACTGAAGTATCTGGTATTTCATTGATCGGCGTGAGCGATGGTGGTTTACTTTTAGGGTCTGTCGTGGATGGGGTGAACGTCGTTGACCGTCGAAGTGCCGAGACTCTCGCATCGGTGGGTCAAGAGAAATATTCTTACGGATCTCAATGGATGCGTCGCACAAATGGACACACAGTGTTTATTTCAGCGGATGGTTTCTTGTCGATACTTAAGGATGGCGATGATGACCCCTCACCCATTGGTGTCAAATATACTTGGGCAGGATAACCACAAAAAAGTCAGTCGCGGAAGTTTTCGAACTGCACTGGAATACCAAGATCAGCAGACTTAATTAGGGCCATGGTTGTCTGGAGATCATCGCGTTTTTTTCCGCTGACGCGAACTTGATCACTCTGCGTCTGGCTACTTATTCCCTTGGGTCCTTTTTCTTTTATCAGTTTATTTATTTCACGTGCCTTGTCGCTTGAAATACCAACTGCAATGGTCACGACTTGGCGCACAGTGTCACCAGAGGCTTGTTCAAATTTCCCCCACTCGATACCTTTGAGCGACATTCCGCGTTTAACGAATTTCTCTTCAAGTAAGGTGCGAACAGCACGAGCTTTTTCTTCACTGATGGTTTTTATCGTGATTATCAAGTCATTTTGCTCGATTGACGAATCAGTTCCTTTGAAGTCGAAGCGCTGCCCCATCTCTCGTTGGGCCTGGTCGACAGCATTTCGTAGTTCTTGGCGATCAACTTCTGAAACAATGTCAAAGGATGGCATGAGGTAGAAGGCTATCCAAGACGGTATCGTTAGCGATTCCATAGGGGTCGGTGCCCGAGCGGCCAAAGGGAGCAGACTG
>SXUP01000040.1 GCA_005790505.1 Actinomycetota bacterium | reverse complement strand
TTTTGATGTCTGTGTTGTATTCACAAGCAGACCCATCTCGGTCGTATTACGGAACCGACACACGTGCTGCACAGTTACTCGTCGGTGCAGGCCTCGCGGTGTTAGCGATTCGCCACCCCAAGCCATGGTCGCCAACTGTTGCCTCACAAGTACTGACCGCTGCTGCGATTGCGATTGCAGCGGCATTTTTATTCGTCAATGATCAAGAACCACTTCTCTACCATGGCGGATTTTTGGCTTTTTCACTGATTGCGGGCGTCGGCGTTCTTGCATCTACTCGCACCACACATGGCATTCTGTATCGACTTCTTGCCTCAAAAGGGTTGCGCTACATCGGCCGAATTTCATACGGATTGTATTTGTGGCACTGGCCCATACAGATTGCTATTTCAGACTCGCGTACATCTTTAAACGGCGTGCCGCTTCGCGTTGCACAACTTCTTGTCACATTTGCTTGTTCTGCGATTTCATTTCATTTCATCGAATCACCCATTAGATTCCGCACTCGGTGGGGGGTCTTGACTCGACAGCGCGGACTTGCTTTTGCTGTCACTTCAGTCATCGTTGTTGCCGGATTAAGCATTGCTGCAACAACTGGAGCAAAAACACCGCCTGATTATTTGACTGCACCGCAAAGTGACGTGTTGTCCGTTGGTGATTTTAATCTTGATTCTGCGCCGCAATCGAGCACAAACGCAACGGCGGTGACGCCCGTTTCATCTATGCCATCGTGGCGCGCACTTGGTCGAACGGTTTTCATCGGCGACTCCATTGCTGCGTCATTACAAACTGCTCTCAACATTGAGGCCAAAAAGCGTGGTCTGAAATTTATTGCCCGTACGCGTCCTGGATGTGGCGTACTTGTCGGCGCACCCGCAACCAGTGAAGGCAAACTTTTTTCTTGGTCACAATTATGTTCAGACCTCACACCTGAGTACATCCGACAAGCAGCAATTAACAGTAAACCCAACACGATTGTTTGGTTGAGTTCATGGGAAGCAGGCCCACGCTTTTATAACGGCGTCTTGTACCAGGCAGCAACACCTGAATTTCGGCAACATATTCTTGATCGTCTCGACGAACAGGTGTCTGCCATCACCGCCAACGGCGCGATGGTCTATTTTGTAACTAATTCACAACGTGCCAATGATAATTCGTTGAACTTTTCTGATCCACTTGTTGACAAGCTTGAAGAAGACCTCAACGACATTTATCGAGACTACGTTGCAGCGCATCCGACTCAAGCAGCTGTCGTCGACCTTGCATCTGTCGTCTGCCCCTATACGCCTTGCCCCGCACAGGTGGGTGGCGTGACATTGCGACCTCGCGATGGTGGGCATTTTGAGGGAGACGGCCCGACATGGATTGCTCCGCGACTTTTAGATTTGCTCGAACACGCAGTGCCCCTTTAACCCGCAAGCAAACTTGCAATTGCCCATATCGAGGCAATGCTCCCCACCACAATCATCAGAACTGTTCGAGCAATTGGTGCTTTTTTGAGGTCCCCGTCATCATGGACCGATGGAGGTGGTCGCAACACTGCCAGTAGGTTGCCCACCGCCAATGCGCCACCCAACGCCAGCACCATCCAAGCCAAGAGATCTTCACCTAAGAACACCTTTCTAAAGTTATCGCTACACTCAATTGGTATGGGGTTTCATCACGTTGCACTTGCCACACACGACACTGCTGCGACCCATCGCTTTTACACAGACTTGATGGGTTTTTCACTTGTCAAGACTGTCGTCGCCCCTAATCCTGGCTCTGATGGCTGGTCGCGTCACTATTTCTATGACACGGGATCGGACGGCATGATTGCTTTTTGGGAATTACACGACAAAAAAATCGGCAGTAACTACCCCACCAACCTCAATGCCACAGCAGGTCTGCCTGGTTGGGTAAATCATTTTGCATACAACGCACCAACGCGCGAGTTCCTAGACGAACGTCGTGCGGTATGGTGCGCAGGTGGTCATACCGTCGCGGAAGTTGATCATGAGTTCTGCATCAGCATTTATACATCTGATCCAGATGGCAACACGGTGGAGTTCTGCCACACATTGCGTGAGTTTGCAGAAGATGAAAAGCGCCATGCCTACGAACTGATGTTGCAAGAGTCGCCAGCTGCCGACAAGGACGCCAAACTTATTATCTGGCCGTCTACTGCGGTCCGCGCGACCGTGTGATTAAACCTCGCTACGAGCGGGGTTCGCAAACGTCGTGAGATGACCCAAGAACAGCAACTTTTTCATTCCTGTTGGACCTGAACGGTGTTTGCCCACAATAATTTCTGCCCAACCACGATTATCATCATCTGGCGGATTCACAAGTTCATCGCGATAAATAAACATAACCACGTCGGCGTCTTGTTCAAGGGCACCAGATTCACGCAGGTCGGAGAGTTGTGGCCGCTTTTCTGAACGTTGCTCAAGTCCACGACTTAGTTGACTCAACGCAATAACTGGAATATTGAATTCACGCGCCAAAAGTTTCAATTGACGACTGATTGCACTGACCTCAAGTTGGCGACTTTCTCCGCTGTCACTACCACCCATGAGTTGCAAATAGTCAACGACAATGAGTGCCGGGGACCCATCGCGCTGTGCGATCCGGCGGACTTTTTGCCGGATCTCAGTAACACTTATTGCAGAGTTGTCATCGATATACAACGGAATATCAAGTCGGCCGATTGCTTCACTGAGCCGTGTCCAATGTTGTTCGGTCAGGCGGCCAGATCGCAATAGCGATGCGTCCACTTGGGCCTCTGCCGACAAAATACGTTGCGTGAGTTCAGTTGCACTCATTTCCAAGGAGAAAAATATCACCGGGCGCCGAACTTTCTTGGCGACATTCACCGCAATACCCAAGGCGAATGCACTCTTACCCATTGCCGGGCGAGCGCCAACAATATTTAGTGTGCCAGGTTGAAGTCCAGACAATAAGTTATCTAATTCGTAAAAACCAGTTGGTGCGCCTGTGATGATCTGCTTCTTGTCAAAGCGATCTTGCAAAATATCAGTGACTTCTTGGGTTAGAACGTCAAGTTTGTGCATTGAGTCGGCAACATCATCTTCGGATATTTCGAAAACCATTTGCTCAGCATCGTCAATGGCTTTAATCACATCAGCTGGCTCACCGAATCCGATGTCGGCAATTCGCGTTGCGGTCTGAATCAAACGCCGTAAGCGAGCAGTATCACGAACAATTTTGATGTAA
>SXUP01000039.1 GCA_005790505.1 Actinomycetota bacterium | reverse complement strand
GCAGTAACAATTGGGGGTGTTGATTTCATACGAAGTACTGTGACTACATTGGGAATGGCTGCATACGGCTGGGAACAGCGGGGAACGATTCCCTAAACGTGTGCTCTGTGTGTGCTGAGATGGGGCTAGAGCCCATACCCAGCACGAACTATAGAGGACAGAGGTACGAGTTTCCTAAACCGCAGGTCGCAGGTTCGATTCCTGCCGGGGGCGCCATTTCAAACTAGATCCCGTACTCAGATATAAACACGGGTCGTTGTTCGTCAATTGATTTATGCGCGGCTGCACCAACGACGACAGACCATAAACCATCAAGAACAGTGACCTCTGGTTGTTTGTCATTCAGAACGGCATCCACAAAATGTTTGCATTCAATAAAACTTGCCCCGAGGTGAAAACCAAGATGTGAGATGTCTGGATCAACTGGGACTGCCACTTCACGCACAGATCTTGACATTCTGTCGCCGATGAAAATTTTACCATTGCCGGGAATAAACGCTTCCAGTTTCCCCAAGTCACCAACTACCGTGATTTCTTGTTCGTGCAAGCCACCTTCGGCAAACATTGATAGATCAAGCATCGTTCGCACGCCATTGGCGTAATCAACGATCACGAAGGCGTTGTCTAAAATGTCACTTGGCCTGCCGTCATATATTTCGTCGAGATGATTTAAATCTTGACTTCCGCTGGCGAATACACGAACCGGACGGGATCTAACGGCAAGGTTCATAAGATCAAAGAAATGACAACACTTTTCGACCAGTGTGCCACCTGTGTTTTGTGAAAATCGGTTCCAGTTATCCACTTTTACCAGAAATGGAAACCGATGTTCTCGAATGGACATCATTTTTAGATTGCCGACAATTCCACTTCGAAGCTCGTTCAACAAACCAGCGATTGGCGCCATGTATCGATACTCGAGCCCCACCCATGTGAGTGCGGTCCGTTTAGATTGTGCCCGCACAATTGAAAGGCAATCCTCGACGGTGGTGCACATCGGTTTTTCAACCAGCACATGAAGGTCAGTTTCAAAGATGTCATCCAGTAATGCCTTGTGTGTGAAATTTGGTGTTGCAACTAGAACGGCGTCAACAAGTCCACTATTAAGAAGATCGCGGTGATCAGTGAACTCGGCAACCATGCTCGCTTGACTGCCAAGCGTGTGACGCGCCCAGCCTTGCTGTTCTGCGTGTGGGTCGCTGATTGCAGTTATTGAGGCATCAGAAATTCCCATGAGATTGCGGAGGTGCTCGCAACCCATCATTCCCGTGCCGATTACTCCGACGCGCAGTTCTGGCATATAAAGCAAGGCTACGCCTCTCTAGTTTGCAAAGAAGCAACCTGTCCCAAATTGACGTGCGCTTTGTAGTCTGAAAGGGTCAAAGACGGAAAGTTAGTTGCTATGACGGGAAACTCAGTATTTCGACACACGCACGCGGGTGTGTTGAATGTCGTCTCGGTTGAGGCACCCAACATCATTACGTCAGATTGGATCGACGAGCAATTGGGTGAGGTGTATCAACGCAATGGTTTGCGACCTGGTTTGTTGGCGGGGCTCGCCGGAATAGAAGAACGACGGTGGTGGGATGAAGATGTGTCATTTGCTGATGCAGCGGCTATGGCTGGCCGACTAGCCATTGAAAGCTCCGGTATTGACCCAGCACGGATTGGTGTGCTGATTTCAACATCGGTATGTAAGGAAAATCTTGAACCCTCGGTGGCATGCCTTGTTCATGACCAATTGAAACTGTCATCGGCTTGTTTGAACTTTGATCTTGGTAATGCTTGTCTCGGATTCATCAATGCGATGCACCTTGGGGCTTCGTTGATAGATGCTGGCTCTGTTGAGTATGCACTGATTGTTGACGGAGAAGGAAGTCGTCACACACAAGAAGCGACCTTGCGGCGGTTACAACAACTTGACTCAACGGCGTTAGACGTATTTTCAGAGTTTGCATCTCTTACTCTCGGGTCCGGGGCAGCCGCAATGGTGATGGCTAGCACGCAGCATCATCCCGAAGCACATCGACTAGTGGGAGGCATGGCGCGTGCCGCCACAAAACATAATTCACTTTGTGTCGGAGACCTTGAGCGAATGACTACCGATACGCATGGTCTCTTGGTGGCGGGGCTGGACTTGGCAGCAGAGGCGTGGGCTGCAGCGCTTATTGATTTTGACTGGTCGAACGGAATTGATTGGTACATCCTGCATCAGGTAAGCAAAGTGCACACCACTATGTTGTGTGACCGATTAGGAATTGACCCGGCAAAAGCCCCCGTGACATTTCCATATTTTGGAAATATCGGGCCTGCTGCAATTCCAATAACATTGGCGAGCATGCAAGACAGGATTCAACCCGGACAACGATTGTTGTGTATGGGAATTGGATCGGGTCTGAACACGAGCGCGTTGGAGATTATCTGGTGAGAAAAAGTGGTTCGCATGTCGCGGACTTTGCGGCATTCGGACTCAGTCCGACATGGTCACGCAATATTGATGTGCCGAGCCATGATGGCGAGATTCATCGTTGGCACGTTCTTGACAGACCAGCGAGAAAACACGGCGCACCAGTGGTGTTGTGTCTGCATGGCAATCCCACCTGGTCTTTTGTTTGGTCGCGCCTTCTGCAAGAGTTGTCGTCTGATTTTCGGGTGATTGCACCTGATCTTTTATCCATGGGTTTTTCTGATCGCGTGTCGACGAGGGTTTATAGCGACCGGGTTGGCGATGTTGCAGACTTACTGCAGGCTTTGGGTGTTGATCTACCTGTCTGGATTGTTGCCCAGGACTGGGGTGGAGCAATTGCGATGGGCTTTGCGGTGCAACATCCAAATCGAGTGGCAGGAATGGTCTTGTCAAACACGGGAATAGCGGTACCCGATGGTCGCCGAGCACCGTGGTTGATACGCGCAGCAGCAGCGACTGGCATTAACGCATTGGTCACGCGGTATACCTCGTTGTTTATGCGTGGGACGCCATTGTTGCCGGGCAAGGGTTTAACAAAGGAACAGAAAAAGGCGTTGATTTTGCCGTACAGATCTAGCAGTGCAAGGAAGGGTGTAAGTGATTTTGTTGCCGATGTACCACTGACAAATAAACACTCTTCGGCAGCCGATATTGCCGATGTCGCAGCCAAACTAGGTTCTCTCACTTGTCCTGTTCGTCTGCTGTGGGGTGTACGCGACCCCGTGTTCAATGATGACTTTGCGCACGACTTGATGCGCCGTTTCAATAATGTTGCCCTGCATTGCATAAAAGATGCTGGTCATTTAGCGATACTTGAGAGCTCCATTGCACCGTTGGTTGAAACAGCGATTCGCGAAATTGAATCAGCGCCGGAGTATGTTCCCGTGAAAGAAAGCGAAATCGCCCCAGAAACCTTGTGGTCACAAATTGATACATGGGAAAGCGCAAGTGACATTGCTATTTGTGATGCTGCAAATAAGAAATCCGTTACTCGCCCTGAGTTTGCCGAGCGTGTGGCGACATTTGCCGAGGGCCTGCATGTTCACGGGGCACGACGCGGTGACCGAGTAGCAGTGTTGATACCGCCGAGCATTGACCTCATCGCCGTTGTGTATGCATGTTGGCGCATTGGTGCGGTCGCGGTTATTGCTGACCGTGGGCTTGGTTTGCGCCAACTAGGCAAGGCAGTGCGGTCTGCTCGCGTGCAACATGTGATTGGCTCACGGCGAGCGATCTATGCGGCGCGAGTCCTGCGATGGGCTCCGACAGCCCTGATGATTAATTTGTCTGGATCAGTAACTGCGCATCAAGTTCGATGTGTTGGGCAAGTGGGTGCCCCTGAACCCGAGGCAGACGACCCTGCAGCAGTGTTGTTCACGTCAGGCGCGACTGGACCAGCAAAAGGAGTCTGTTATACACATCGGCAGTTGTATGCCCAGCGCGATGCGCTGCAGCGGACCTATAACATCTCAACGACTGATCGCCTTGTGGCAGCCTTTGCTCCTTTTGCGTTGTATGGTCCAGCGCTTGGAATTGCAACTGGTCTTGCCGACATGGACGTCACATCACCAAGCACCCTGACGGCTCGTGCGCTTGACGATGCGTGCGGCCTAGTTGGTGCGACCATGGTGTTTGCATCACCTGCGGCACTCTCAAATGTTGTTCGCACCGCAACGGCTCCATTGCCGCATCTTGCCAACGTAAGACTGATGATGTCAGCTGGTGCGCCAGTGCCAGTGAAAACGCTTGAGGAAATCGCAATTTTGTGTCCTGGCGCCCAAATTCATACGCCGTATGGAATGACTGAGATATTGCCCGTTACTGATGTTTGTTTGAATGAACTAACCAAAATCGGATTTGGGCGGGGAGTATGCGTTGGACATCCTGTTGTTGGCTGTCAAGTTGTTATTGCCGGCACGGATAACAACGATTCAAAGACACTTGCTCCTGTCGGGGTGACCGGCGAAGTGCTGGTGTCGTCACCGTGGATGTCATCGGGATATGACTCGTTGTGGCACACCCAATACTTGGCGCGTCCGACGATGTGTGTTGATGGCACAACGCAAATATGGCATCGCACCGGTGATGTTGGGCATTATGACATTGATGGAAATCTATGGATTGAAGGGCGAGTTGTGCATCTGATTCATACAGATACAGGAACTGTGACACCCGTGCCACTTGAAATTGCTGTTGAGGCGTTACCTGCGGTGTTGCGAGCCGCCGCCGTTGGCGTTGGAGCACACGGCACACAACAAGTGGTGATCGTGGTCGAGACCGCAAACCACAGTGATGGTCCTGCAGATGCTGAACTAACCGCCAGCGTAAGAGCAGCCGTGTCGCCCCAGGCAGTGGCAGCCGTGTGGTTGTCCAAAAAATTGCCGGTTGATATTCGGCATAATTCAAAAATTGATCGCACGGCTGTGGGTGTCTACATGAGTGAAATTTTGGCAGGCGCCAAGCGATGAAAGTTCTTGTGACTGGCGCCGGCAGTTTGTTGATGGGCTCAATTGCAAGCAGTCTCTTGCATCGGGGTGATGATGTCGTGTCCTTGCAGCGAAATGCCCCAACATTTGACGGCAATAGTCATGCCCAACATGTATTGGCTGATATTCGCGATAGTGAGTCTGTTGCTTTGGCAGCACGTGGTTGCGATGCGATTATTCACGGAGCGGCACGTGTTGGAGTGCTGGGTAATTGGAACGACTTTAAGAGCGTCAATGTTGATGGGACGGCAAATGTTCTAGCAGCAACAAAGATGCACGATGTCTCGCGCCTCGTGTATGTATCAACTCCATCTGTGGCGCATTCTGGTCATTCAATTATTGGTGATGTCGCTCAGGCGGCGGTCACTGGTCGCAAACACTCTCATTATGCTGAATCAAAGGCAATTGCTGAACAAATGGTGCTGGGTTCCGATCGCAATCGCTTTGCGGTTGTTGCCACGCGCCCTCATTTGGTGTGGGGTCCAGGCGATCGGCAGTTGGTTGGTCGAGTTGTGGAGAGAGCGGCACGAGGCAGATTGACCATTGCCGGAACTGGTGATGCTCTAGTTGACACCACATATATTGACAATGCCATCAGCGCACATATTGCTGCACTTGACGCTCTGCATAGTGGGGCCAGATGCGATGGTCAGGTGTATGTGATTGCCAATGGTGAACCCCGAACCGTAAATGAACTGATGCGATCTATTTGCACGGCTGCAGGAGTCGCGTTCGAGCCTCGCTATATCGGTCTTGCTCTAGCGTTGCGCATGGGGTCGATGATTGAGCGGGTCTGGCCCAAGGTGCGCGCTACCGAACCCCCAATTACTCGTTTTGTGGCCCAGCAACTTGGAACGGCACACTGGTTTGATCCGCGACCCGCTCGCCAACATCTAGAATGGGTGCCGGAGGTTTCCTTGGATGAAGGGTTTATTCGATTAGCGCAGTGGTACGCACTGCGCTTGTAAGTGCATAATCATAAGTTGCTAGCCTTGCCTTATATATAGGAGGCGTAATGGATGCTGATCGTTACACAGTTATTTCGGCAGACTGTCATGCCGGGGCAGAATTGCACGAGTATCGACCCTTCCTTGAACAAAAATACCGCAGTGAGTTTGATGCCTGGGTTGACACCTACGAAATTCCGTATGAAGATTTGACGGGCCCAGACGGTCCTCGAAATTGGGACTCTGATCGACGCTTGTTCGATATGGAGGCAGACGGAATAGTTGCCGAAGTTATTTTTCCCAATACGATTCCACCGTTTTACCCCAAGTCGTCGCTGACATATCAACCACCACCGTTAAATGCCGGAGAATCAGAGCGACGTTGGGCTGGACTTCAGGCGCACAATCGCTGGTTGGCTGATTTTTGCGGTCGCACACCTGGTCGTCGCGCTGGTATCTGTCAGATTAATTTGCATGATATTGAGGCGTCGGTGCAAGAAATTCGCTGGGCCAAGTCGGCAGGTCTAACAGGGGGCGTTCTACTTCCTGGAGTTCCACCAGGCGTTGGCTTGCCCGAGTTGTATGACATCAATTACTACAGTCCTTTGTGGGAGGTGTGTCAAGAGTTGGGGATGCCCGTCAATCATCACGGTGGTGGGGCAAGTCCACCAATGACAGACGAAGACGAATCACCTGTGATTTTTTTGCTTGAAATCACCTGGTGGTCGCATCGCGCTTTGGTTCATCTCATCGTGTCGGGGGCTTTAGAGCGGTACCCCGAATTGAAATGTGTGTTCACTGAACAAGGAACCGAGTGGGTGCCAGGTGAACTGACTCGCTTGGATTATTTCTTTCATCGAATGCGCACGGCGGTCGGATCTCAAGAACACATCTGGGGATTGCCGGTGATGTCAAAACTGCCTCTGCAGCCAAGTGAGTATTGGGCCAGGCAGTGCTATACGGGCTCAAGTTTCATCCGCCCTCATGAGGTTCCTTCGCGTCATAAAGTTGGAGTCGACAGCATTATGTGGGGAAGTGATTATCCGCACAAGGAAAGTTGTTTCCCCTACAGCACGGAAGCAATCAGGGCAGCGTTTGCCGATTGTGAACGCAGCGAAATAGAACAGATGTTGGGGCTTACCGCGGCTGATGTTTATGGATTTGATCTAAAAAAACTTGCGCCGATTGCAGCCAAAATTGGACCCAAGGTGAATGATGTCGCAATCGCGCTTCCAAAAGGAGGCGTGCCCAAAGAAGCCGAGCGTTGTCCCGCTTTTGTTGGGCTTGCTGCTGACGAATGATTCTGGTGACTCACAGGAGACGACCTTGAAAACATTGGCGGGAAAAGTTGCAGTCGTCACTGGAGGTGGCGGGGGCCTTGGTCGCGCCATCGGAGAGCGATTTGCCCAAGAAGGAATGAAGGTGGTGCTGGCCGACGTGCAGTCTGATCTTCTTGCAGCGACGGTGACTGACTTGCAAGCAAAAGGACTAGAGATAAGTGGTCATGTCACCGATGTCACGAATCAGGAGTCAGTCAATTCATTGTGTGATTTCACACTGTCAACATACGGGTCGGTGCATGTGGTCTGCAACAACGCAGGTATTGGTGCTGGCGCGGAAGGTCGCATGTGGGAGCACGAACTCAATGACTGGAAATGGGCTATTGCCGTCAATGTGATGGGAGTTATTCATGGCATCAATGCTTTTGTGCCAGCGATGCTGGCACACGGCCAAGAAGCACACATTGTAAATACATCCTCCGGCAATGGTGGCGTGTCGCCATTGTCGGGTACACCGCAATATGCAGCAACGAAAGCTGCCGTAGTCACCGTTTCAGAGTGTCTGTATGCCCAACTACAAGAAGTTGAATCGTCAATTGGTGTCTCGGTCTTGTTTCCGGGACCAAATATCTTGCGAACTGGACTTTTCGAGTCGTGGCGATCACGAACGGATGAGTTTGCCAAGCAGCGACCACGCAAGACCCCCTACACGACAATTGAACAATTGGAAGTTCAGATGAAGGCTGCCGGTCGAGAAATCGCCTATACCCCCGTCGAAGCGGTGGCAGGAGTTGTGGTGGAAGGTATTTTGCACAATAATTTTTGGATGATGCCAGCAAGTGATCGGGGAGATGAGTCAATGAGGTTGAGATATGAGTCAATGCGGGCACGAAGTAATCCGGCGTACTTGCGACAGGTTCCAGGATGACAGTGCACAACTCAAAGGAGGCAAATATGAACGACCCATACATCATCGTTTCGGCTGACAGTCATGCCGGACTACCAACGGCAGAGTATCGCAACTATCTCGATGCAAAGTTTCATCCACAGTTTGATGATTTCTTGGACGAGCGAGATGCGGCTCTTGAGGCCTCCACGAAGCTTGGTGTGCGCAATGAGGACTACGCGAAAAAATGGTTTGAGGAAAATGAAGAAGCACTGCGGAGTGGCTGGGACGCAACACGTCGTGACCTAGAACTTGATGGTGACGGTGTGGCCGGAGAAATAATTTTCCCTGATGCTGATGCTGTGGAGAGTCGCACGTGCGTGCCATTTGGTGCAGGATTGGGAATGTCAGGTGATATGGACCCAGAACTGGGTCTTGCCGGATCAATCGCTCATAATCGTTGGCTTGCCGAACTGTGTTCGCAAAGCCCCGAACGTCGGCGGGGAATGGCACTCGTGCCCATAACTGCTGATTTGCCGCGAGTGTTGGCTGAAATTAGGCGGGCCAAAGAGACTGGTTTGGCTGGTGTGATGATTCCGGCGATGTGGGTGAATCAGTTGCCCTATCACGATCGTCATTACGACCCAGTGTGGGCTCTGTGTGAAGAGTTGAACATGCCAATATCAACGCATTCAGGTTCAGCATCCCGTGATGAATACGACAATCACCTCGGTATCTATGTCACTGAAGTGGTGTGGTGGCCCGCTCGTCCATTGTGGTTCATGTTGTGGTCGGGAGTCTTTGAGCGTTTCCCTGGTTTGCGATTTGGAGTTACAGAGGCTGGATGTTGGTGGTTGCCGCCACAGATCTGGTTCTGGGACCGCCTTGCCATGGGCCTGAAAGGTACAGAAAAACTCGGTCAAGATCCGTTTAAAGGCGCAATCAAAATGTTGCCAAGTGAATATATTGATCGCAATGTATTCATGGGTGCTTCGAATACAAAGCGACGCGAACTGGGACAACGCTATGAAATTGGAGTTGGAAACATCATGTGGGGAAATGATTTTCCACATCCAGAAGGAACCTGGCCAAACACTCGTGCTTGGTTGACAAAGACATTTCACGATATCCCCATAGATGAGACTCGGTTAATGGTTGGCTTGAGTGCTGCCGAACTTTTCAGTTTCGACCTTGAAAAACTCCAAGTTCATGCCAACCGTATCGGTCCCTGTCCGTCTGACTTTGGGCAGATTACTGATGATGATCCAACTGGTCAACGCCTTGTTGATCGGTGGGCTCCAGTAAAAGAGGTCGGACGTCATTGGTTGACCGATCATGATTTTTCTTTAATTCCGTAATCTGAACACCGTTAGCAAGGGGGAAATATGGCTACAACAGTTGGTCAGTACTGCATAAACGTCACCGATATAAAGCGTTCGGAACGTTTTTACACTGAGATCATCGGTCTAAAGGTTCAATCACGCACCCAGATACCAGGAGTTGAAGAGATCGTGCTGGCTGCTGATGTTGGTGGTGGTCGGGTGCAGTTGGCACAACATCTTGAGCGTTCCGGGGAGATAGAACATGGTGCGGCGCTTTGGAAGATCTATATGAATGTTGACGATTGCAAAGACGTGCACGATCGTGCCGTTGAGGCAGGATTTACGTCCACCATGCTTCCCCAACGACTAGAGCGCTGGCCCGTGACTATCGCATTTATTCTTGATCCTGACGGTTATTCAATTGAACTCTTGCAACGTCATGAAGGTGCAGTGATTAACGGCGCACAATGATTTGCGTGACAGGCACAGCTTCTGGAATTGGGGCAGCCACAAAGACGGCCCTTGAGGCGCTTGGTCATCAGGTGATTGGGGTGGACTTGCACGATGCTGACGTGTGTGGTGACCTGGCAAAAGTAAGTGATCGCAATCGAATCATTGCTGAAGTCATGGCCTTGAGTGGTGGAGTTTTGGATGGTCTTGTGCCCTGTGCAGGTGTGAGCAATCCGGCGTCAAATGAATTGAAGGTTCGAATCAATTTCTACGGCACTCTTGCGGTGGTCAACGGTTTGCGCCCAGCCCTCGAAAGAGGCAGCGATCCAGCAGTAGTGATGATTTCTTCTAACTCCACGACGATGACTCCAGGTTTGGCTGTCGATGATGCGATGATTTTTCTGAGTCAAGATGAAGAATCTGCAGTGGCAAGTTTTAATCAGCGTGACGAGTATGTCGCCTATCCTGCGGGCAAATTAGCGATTGCCTTCTGGGTGCGGATGCAATCAAACAATTGGATGCAGTCTGGAATTCGCCTCAATGCAGTCGCACCCGGTGTCATAGACACGGCGATGACACGCCCGTTGTTGGATGTGCCGTTGATGAAAGAACAGTTGGGCATGATTCCGATTCCGCGCGGACGCTGGGGACAACCCGAAGAGGTGGCATCGGCGATCGCTTTTTTGCTTTCAACGAAGGCATCATTCGTGGTTGGTCAAGTGCTGTTTGTTGATGGGGGGACAGATGCACTTTTGCAGCCAACTGCCCATCCGCATCCGTTGCCATAAAAAGATTCTGCTAGAGCACGGTAATAGGTGTGCCAATGACAGCGAATTCCCACAAGAAATCAGCATCTAGGTTGGCTTGTCGTTGACAGCCATCAGACAAGCGAAGCCCAAGTTGTTGCTCGGTTTGATAAGCGGAGTCATCAGCAGTACGCAGTGGAAGTGAATGAAAGCCGATTAGGTTATTTTTTGTTTTTAACCACCTAACCATTTTATAGAAATAGGACTTGCCATTAATGGCGACGGCTTTTTCGGAACGGCTAAAAACCTTGTAGGTGCCAGGAAGTTCGTTTTCGAACTTGCTTCCTGAAACGAGCCACGATCGGATGACGACATTTTTTGCGTTGATCGCCCACACCCGTTGTTGGGCGCGGCTGTAAACCACACGACGACCTTTTGTTGAATGTGCAGGAAGTGGTGGGGCATCGGGGCCGCTCGTGGCGACACTTGACAATGTAAAACCCATGAGGTCGACTGCATTGGGCGCCGGTACAGCAGTACGAACGACGAGGGAAACTTCAGTGGGCCAGATATCAAGAGACAAAGCAGTCTCGCGACCAACTTTTCCGTCAACAAAGAGCTCTCGGCTCTCTTGCAATCTTTTTACAGCATTAAAAGTCGCCGAGCCGTAATAGCCGGTTATTTCACTCGTCAGCAAACCATTTGCGACGAGGGCTTTTTGAAGACACCTGACATCTTTGCCACGAGAAGTAGCCGATAGGAACTTGGCAGCAATGACACATTTTTCAATCACGGGAGCGGGAACCGTGGTTGATGTGACAGTGGTTGGAACCGTTGTGGGCGCATCAATCGGCGCGGTTGTAACAGTTGGTGGCGGATTATTTGGTGAGGCATCAGAATTGCTGCACGCAGCAAGAAAAAATATCAAGAAGGCAAGAGCAATGACATTGAGTCTTGATCCAGTGGAATAAATGCGCTGCGAAGATGTCACTACCGTTGACAGGCTAGTCAACTATTGTGCAGTATGTGAAGCACCGTGGCGATATCGAGGGTCTTCGTGCATTGGCGGTGATTGCGGTTCTGTTGTTTCACTTTGGGGTGCCCGGAACAAAGGGTGGATATGTCGGGGTTGACATCTTTTTTGTGATTTCTGGCTTCTTGATTACATCGTTGCTGGTGGATGAAAGGGTCTCAACAGGACGAATTTCTCTGATTGATTTTTACTCCCGTCGGATACGTCGTCTGCTACCGATTTCAGCAGTAGTTCTGGTTTCTACAGCAGTAGGTGCTGTTATCTGGCTTGAGCCAACTCGGCTCGCCAATCTTGCTCACGATATAAAAGCCGCAGCAGTTTTTTCTGTCAATTTTGTTTTTGCCAACCGAGGCACTGATTATCTGACATCAGCATTGCCGCCTTCTCCGATACAGCACTATTGGTCATTGGCAGTTGAAGAACAATTCTATTTGGTGTGGGCGGCGCTAATTGCTGTTGTGTCAATTGGTGCACGTGATATCCGTCGGCGAGTTGGCGCAACGATGTGCGTGTTGATCGTGGTTTCATTTGCATTGAGTGCGGGATTCACTGGTTCAAACCCGTCATGGTCGTTCTTTGGTCTACATACCAGAGCGTGGGAGATGGGACTTGGTGCATTGCTGGCAGTTTTCTATAAGCAGGCGACGGAAATTCCAGCGCAGATACGATCAGCTATCGGCTGGGTTGGTGTTGCCATCATCGCAATCTGTGTAATAACTTTTGAAGACGCGAGCGGGTTCCCTGGTTGGATCGCAATTGTTCCAGTACTTGCAACAGCAGGTGTTTTGTTGGCGGGTGATGATGTACGGGGAGGCCCTCTCCTTGTGCTTGGTGTAAAGCCCTTGCAGTGGGTTGGTGCGCGTTCGTATTCGCTTTACATGTGGCATTGGCCGATCCTGATACTTGGAGAGGCATATGTCGGTGACCAGTTGACAACGACGCAGAAACTGGCGTTGCTGCTCGTTACTGTGGGGCTTTCAGCACTTGGATTTTCGTTCATTGAAAACCCAATTCGTCGTTCACGAACTCTTGTTTCCAAGCCAGCCTTAGTGCTTGCTCTTGGCAGTGGGGCGGTGTTGAGTGGTCTCATAACTGGAGTGGCATTAGCCAGATATGACCCAAATATTTCTACTGGAATAATTGCCGTGGCCCCCACAGTGGCCCCCACAACCACGGTTCAAACGACGACAACTATTGCATCGGCTCCTGTGCCTATCTCGATGGTCAACACCGGTGCTCTGCAGGCGATCATTGAAGCGGTTGATGTACAGGTAGTTCCTGACAATCTAGAACCTTCATTGTTGACGGCAGAAAACGATATGCCGCTTATTTATAAAAACGACTGCCATCAATATTACGACACCACGATAAAACCGAATTGCATTTTTGGTGATCCCGAGGGCTCAATCACAGTTGCATTGTGGGGCGATTCACACGCGGCGCAATGGTTCTCGGCACTCAACGTGATTGCAAAAGAACGGCGTTGGCGATTAATTGCACTTACGCAAGGTGGTTGTCCCTTTCTTGACATCGTGCCCTACAACGTTCATGATGGGGTTGACTTTGGGCACTGCGCCACGTGGCGCAAGAACGTTCGTAAATACATGGTTCAGGAACAAGCAGACGTCGTACTACTTGGGGAGTACTATGGAATTCGAGACTCCAAAGATCGTCAATTCATCAAATCAAATGTCTGGAAAGAAAAACTCCCGTTGCTCTTTGACTCCCTGCGGGCAGACGGGATCGAGCCGGTGATGTTGGGAGACACTCCAGACCCATTGCCCTCAGTTCCAGAATGTATTTCAGCAAGACGGCGATCAATTGGGGCCTGTGCACCGCGCGCTCCGGCGGGCATAGTCGTCGCAATTGACGATGTTGTTCGTGCAGCCACGCAGAAAGCAGAAGTGAGTTTTGTTGAGCCACGTCGATGGTTGTGCTCGAACGACTTCTGCCCTGTCGTAGTCGGGAATATATTGGTGTATCGAGATTTTCATCACTTGTCAGACACAGTCATGAGATGGTTGACTCCGACCGTTTCTGAAACACTCGGTCCGTTTATTGACGCCGTAGGCGCGCGCTGACTTCAGTCAACGGCGATAAATTCGCCCACCACTCGTGTCGTTCTCGCCAGCGAAATACGCAGTTGAGTTTTTACTGCCCTTGAGACCGCGGTGTCCTTCAAGTCTGACTTGACGAGACGAATAATCTTACCGTTGTTTTTATCGACCCATGTCGGGTAAACACCTGGCTTGTCAACTTTAACTTTGTCATCATTGGTGAGTGAAAGTTTGACTTTGACGATCATTCCGTCTTGGGTATTTGGGGGAAATGCTTCTCGTGTCGGCATGTTGCTGAGCGCATTCCCGAGACCAAATATCGTCCACACGCCATTGATCTTTTCAATTTTTTGTAAAACGTGTGCATGGTGCCCGACAACGAGATCAATAGCTCCAGATGCAGTGATTGCTTTGGCATTTTTCATTTGATAGCCGGTCACGTCCGTCATGCCTTCTGAACCCCAATGCATGCTCACAACCACTATCTGAGCACCCATTGCACGAGCCTTCTTGGCATCAGCAATGATGCGAACTGGATCAATCTGGGCTGATCGCCATAACTCGCTTTGAGGAAGTTGGATGCCGTTGAAGCCCCATGTATAAGAGAGGTGGGAAACTTTGACGCCACGCACGGTAATGATCTTGGGTTCTATCTCTTCTGGTGTTCGCGCCATTCCTGACTGAGTTATGCCAGTCCTGTCAAATTCTTTAAGGGTTGCATCGATCCCGCGTCTGCCTTTATCCAGAGAGTGATTGCTGGCAGTTGAGCACCGGTCGTATCCAGCACCAGCGATTGCATCAATTAATTCCCGAGGTGCCCCGTAGTACGGAAAAGTAGATGGTTCTTCTCCAGGTGGAGCGATGGGAACCTCCAAGTGACACACCGCGAGATCGACACTTTCAAGGAGTGGCTTGATGCGAGCAAACATGGGCGAAAAGTCATAACCACTGCCCTTGCTGTTTTTTTTGGCTTGAGTCCAAATCTGACTGTGAATAAGGACATCGCCTGAGAACGCCATCGACACACTTGGTCGCTGGGGGATCGTGGTTGTAGTTACTAATGGCAACGTAGAACTTACTTCTGGCAACGCTGTTGTCGGGGCTTGAATACTGTCGGATGAAGATGTGCTACAAGAGGATGCAAAAGCAGGGATGAGGGAAACTACTAGGACAATTAAAAAATAAAATCGCGACACGATCCAAGTGTACGGTGGAAGATAGATGATCTGGTCTAATAGACTGTCATCCATGTTGAACGAAAAGCCTCAAAGATTAATTTCAGATATGCGTGGAGTGCGGTACGGAGAAGTTCTGGCCGTCTACATGCGAGATATCGGGCTGCAAGCAGAGGTGTATGGCACTCAGATGCTGAAT
This sequence comes from Actinomycetota bacterium, assembly GCA_005790505.1. Lineage (GTDB taxonomy): Bacteria > Actinomycetota > Acidimicrobiia > Acidimicrobiales > Ilumatobacteraceae > UBA2093. The sequence goes on along the minus strand of SXUP01000039.1, from coordinate 40,667 downwards.
GATTGTCCGCAAGAACTATGGGAGACCCTTGATGCCCCGACGATTGCAGCTGAGATGGGTGCTGTAGTTGTAAAACTCAATGGCCCTCGCCACTGGATGCTGGATGGCCTAGGAACCAAAGTTGCAGTAGTCGATCCGGTGTTTCGTGATTTCAACGGTCTGACGATGCGGCGTATTGCCACAGTGGATCTGGGTACTGAAGCATTGCAGCAGTCATACATCGAGCGGCATGTCAATCGCGGTGCAGTATTCTTTTTTGACGCGGGCTCAGTGGTGCATGAGCTCCTAAACCCTGACGGTCGTGCTTATGTGATGCAGGCATATTGTGTTGGGGTTGATCCGACCCTGACCCAAGCCAATCTGAGTGATCTTGGCTCACGATTATCGATGCCAGAGGGTTGGTCGTTTCGTACTCGCACCCTTGATGCCGAACTAATAGTTGACACGACAGCCACGGTGGCAACCGTTGTTCAAGACGAGCTAGAAAATACCTACACACTTCCGTATTAGTGAAAAGGGTTTTGCATTCAGCGTTGCAAAGTTGACATTGTATGTTTTGCCGTGCGTTCTACTGTGATTTGTGCAATTGAGCGTGTGAGCAACGAGATGTCATCATATTGATGGGACACCAGCAAAACAGGACCACTAAAAGCTGTAAAGACCTCGTCAAGGAGGCGCACTGTGTCTTGGCGAGATTCTTGGTCGAGAGCAGTAGTAGGTTCATCAAGTAGCAAAATATCTGGTTGAGTAATCAAGGTTCTAGCAAGCGCTACGCGTTGTTTTTGCCCACCACTGAGTTGGTGTGGGCGAGAGTTCGCCATGTGATCTATTTTCATTGTGGCAAGCATTTTGTGGGCGCGATCAATGGCGACTGATTTGGTCACGGCTTGAGCCCGTAGTCCGTAGGCAACATTATGAAGCGCATCTAAATGGGGGAATAGCGCGCCATCTTGAAAGACAACTCCCACTTTGCGTCGCTCTGGTTGGAGGAAAACTGAAGTCATATCGGCGTTTGCGTCAAAGATGGCATTGTTGAAAGAAATTACGCCACGCGAGCAAGGCAAGAGCCCAGCAATAGCGTGAAGGGTTGATGTTTTTCCTGAGCCATTAGGGCCAGTGAGCGCCAGCACCTCGCCATTTGCGACATCAAGGTTGACGGTGAGAGTGAAGTTGTCTCGCGCGATATCAAAGTCGAGATGAAGCGTCATTGTCCACCTCTTTTGAGCGCTGAGATCCAATGTTGACGCAAGAGTACGAGCACAACAAACGACACAGTCATCATGATGAACGACAGGACGAGTGCTTGATCGTCGCCATTTTCAAACGCCATGTAGATGGCAAGCGGAAGTGTCTGAGTGCGGCCTGCTGTATTACCGGCAAATGTGATTGTGGCACCAAACTCGCCGAGTGCTCGAGCCCACGTCAGAACAACCCCAGCAATGAGGGCGGGTCGAACAACCGGCAGAGTGACAGTGACAAATGTGCGCCACGGACCTGCTCCTAATGTTCGCGCAGCTTGCGCGAGCCGTTGATCGAATTGTTGAAATGCAGACTCCATGACGACGATGAAAAATGGAACGGCGACAAAATATTGCGCCAGAACTGCTGCCGTCTGAGTAAAAGCCAGACGGATGTCAAACCAGTCATTAAGTGCAGAACCGATAACGCCTTTTGCACCAAAGGCATATAACAATGCAACACCCCCCACAACTGGTGGCAGAACCATGGGCAACACGCAGAGTGCGCGCACAAGTGCGATACCACGAAAATTACGATGGGCAAGGAGCCATGCAAGCGGGAGTCCTGTGATGATGGCAAGAGATGTACTGATCAGCGATGTGCGAAGCGACAAGGAAAGTGCAGTTGTCGCTGTCTCACTGCTGAGTGACGAAAAAAACGTGCTCCACGGAACGCGGATAGCAAGTGCGACTAGTGGCAAGGCAATCAGAGTCGCGCACAAAATTGCGATGGCAAAGAATCCGCGCGGGCCATTAAGTGTGCGTGATGGTCGCATCATGGGAGTCTGAAGCCGTATTTGTTTAAAATTTCATTGCCACTTTTGCCAATTACGAATGCGATAAATGTGTCAGCAGCTTTTTGAACTGTTGTTGACAACTCTGCACGACGGGCGATGGGGTAAAGGGCTGTGATGTTCAATGCTGCTGGAATGCTGACTGCCTCTACTGTTTTGGCTGCTGCCAAAGTGTCTGTAACGTAAACAATCCCAGCATCTGCTTGGCCATTTGAGATTTTACTGATGACGCCACCCACGCTTGTCTCAAGACTTTTTGGAGAAACACTCAGACCTGCATTTTCAAGGATTTGTCTGGCGTACGCGCCACACGGCTGGTTGGGGGCGCAGAGTACGACATTGATTGACTCATCGGCGAGGTCTCTTAGACCTGCAACTTTGTTGGGGTTTTTGCGAGGCACTGCGATGGTCATCGTGTTGGTTGCAAAGATCTTCACAGTCGCAGGATTTATTTGACCCACTTCACGTAGTTTTTCCATGTTGGTCGTATCTGCCAAAGCCACGACATCAGCCGTTGCGCCATTTTGTATCTGGGTCACCAATGTGGCGCTGCCTGCAAAAGTGCTAGAAACCGAAATCGCTGGAAATTGCAATTCGAAAACTGTGTAGATTTCGTCAAAAGCTCGGGCGAGTGATGCCGAGGCAGAAACATTTAGGCGAATTTTTTTGGACGACCTATCAGTGTCGCCAGACGAACTTGATGAACATCCAGAAATCACCACTGCGATAGCGCCCCAAAAGACAACTCTTGTAATGAAGCTTCGGGTTCTTGACACAAAATCAGGCTAGTGGTAGCAATATTACTATCCGATAGTCTCAAAAGGACTATAAAGTGGTGCAATGAGTGAAAAGCAAGAAATATCCGTTCTTGAGGGGGCGTGTTTGACCTTGGTCGGGAATGGAGCAACTCATGGGTACGAGATTGCTCAGCACTTTAGACCTGCAACAAAACTTGGGGTTATTTACACAGTCAGCCGACCTGTTGTGTATCGAGCCCTAGATGTGCTGGTAAAAAAGAAGTACTTGGCTAGTTCCAAAACAACTGGCTCACGCGGTCAATTGAAATTAATTTTGAAACTTACAAAGACGGGTGATGAGATCCGCAAAGATTGGTTGAATCAGCCAGTGCAACATATCCGCGAGATTCGAACAGAACTGCTTGTGAAGTTGGTACTTCGTGATGAATCGGCTCTGTCATCGCAACGATTTCTGAGTCAACAGCGTGCAACATTGCATGATGTTATTTCTGGTTTGCTGCGAGACAGAGATGATTCAGAGGTAGCAGTCTGGCGTCGTGAACAAGCACGTGCGGTCGCGAGGTTTCTCGATGAACTGTCAGGGCAACGCCACAGTGTCGTTTCAGATGCAGACTCAAGTGATCGATTGCAATTAAGTGCGCGAAATCAACTGCGTGCGACAGTTATTCAAGTGAAGCATGGTGGGGTTTTGTCTTCGGTAAAACTCGCCGTTTCTTCAGGGCAAGAGATGACTGCAACAATCACGCAAGAAGCAACACATCAATTGAGGTTGGCGCCAGGTGATGAGGTGCTGGCGCTCTGCAAGGCAACGGATGTTTTGGTGGCAACACAGATCTAGTAAACAAAACGACCCGCTCATTGCGCTTTCACACAACGAACGGGTCATTCAGATTTTTGTCAAGGCGAACCCTGACGGGTTGGATTAGCGCCTTTTCTTGGTGGCTTTCTTGGCCGTCTTCTTCACGGCTTTTTTGGTTGCTTTTTTAGCGACTTTCTTAGGAGCAGCTTTTTTTGCAGGTGCAGGTTTGCGAACAGTCACGACTTTTGGTGCTGGTGAAACACCGAGTGCGATGTCCTTGAAACCTTTCAGTGCGGTGATCTTGGCAACCGTTTTTGCTTTTACTTTTACTGGCTCGCCGGTGGCCGGGTTACGGGCCATACGGGCAGGACGCTTGATTTTTGCAAACTTTGCAAATCCTGAAATGTTGACGATTTCACCTTTGGCGACATTGGCAAGAATGACGTCAATTGTTCCTTCGACAAGTTTGGCCGCCGTCTTATTATCGACGTCGGTGTGGATGGCTACTGCATGGATTAACTCTCGTTTTTTCATAGTCCTAAAGTTATTCCATCCGACAGCAAAAGTGTGGGATTCTCAGCGTTTTTTCAATTATTTCGCCGAGTTAGCGGTGGCTGCCCCAGGAATTCCAATGGGTCATTTCGCCTGCTGGAAGTCGGTGGGCTGGTCTGAAATCATCTCCTGTGTAGTAAGCCACGGGAAAGAGAACCGTCTGGGTCCAGTCCTCTGGGATGCCAAGTAGCTGGGAGATTTCTTTTTCTTGGAACAGATGAATCGTGGTCCAGGCCGTTCCAAGACCGCGAGAACGCAGCGCCAGCATAAAACTCCAAGCCGCTGGCAGGATAGATCCGTAGGTGCTGGCCTGGGCAATCACCATCGGGACGGACTCGACTCGACCTCTGACGCAGGCAATGACGTGCACGGGTACCTGCTCGAGCACTTGTCCCAGATACTGCGCTGACTCCATGACTTTGGGCATCACGTGTTCGCGTGGGTCACCAGGTTCTAGAGGTGGCGGATATCCCGAGCCCGACATGACTTCGCCACCTTGGCGATAGGCGTCAGCAATAGCCTTGCGTTTGGCGGCGTCAGTGATCACCACGAATGCCCAGTTCTGCGCATTGGTTCCGGTCGGGGCTTGCGTGGCGATTTCAATACAATCTTGAATGATCTCAGGCTCGACGGCACGGCTGAGGTCGAGTCGTTTTCGTACAGAGCGGGTGGTGGTGAGAAGTTTGTCAGTTGAAATATGGTCAATTGGCATGGAATAATCCTATTGCACTAATCTTTGAGTTTGTTAACCAAGTGTACAAACGGGGGGAGTGCTCATGGAGCAATCTGTAGTTGAGTTCTTGGCGAAGCGGTTTCCTGAGGCCTCAGACATCTGCATTGAAGGCTTCCAGCAGATTCCTGGCGGATTTTCTCGTGAAACATTTAGTTGTACCGCTCGACTGCGGCGCGCGGGTGCAGAAGAGCAGTTGGCACTTATTTTGCGAAAAGATCCACCCAAAGAGGCGGCAATTCTGCAAACCAGTCGGGCAGTAGAGCACGACTTGATTGAATCGATTCGTCTCAATACCAGCGTTCCAGTAAGCCAGAGTTATGGATACGAACTTGATCCTGCGCCTTTTGGTGAAGCCGCAATGATTATTCAGCGCATGCATGGCAATGGCAACACGTCTGACCTATTTAATGGCGGGCCCGACGAAGATCAAGTTGACGATGTGGTGCGACACTTGTGCGAGGTGCTTGTTGAATTGCATACAACGGATATCGCCACTATCGACCCAACTGGTGCCCTTAGTGATCCGCGAGGAGTCGGGATCATCACGACGTCATGGGATGACTACATTGACTCAACATGTCAGTATTACATTTCATCGTATCCATCACTGGCATTTGATCCGTCGTTGATGATCCTCATTGATTTATTTCAAACTTTGCGTCGCACGAAACCACGTGCATTGCCACTCGCGCTTGTGCACGGTGATTTTAATCCTGCTAATTTTTTGTATGAAAATGGCAAGGTGACGGCATTGATTGATTGGGAAAATAGCCGTGTTGGTGATCCGCGGGAGGACTTGGGCTGGATGACCACGATGGATCTCTTGAGCAACACACGCATTATGGATCACCCACGCGATAAAGGTGGATTCTTGGCGTACTACAACGAACTCACAGGATTCAAGGTCACGCCTGAAGAGATCAATTATTTCAATATGTTTGGTACCGCAAATATCGCAGTACCAGTGAACTCCGCAATCTTTCGCAGACTCGCTGGTGAACACCACCAACTGCTTCCCGTGTATCTGGTGCAGTCCAGTAGTCCGGCGTTGAAGGCATTCTCACAACAAATGAATTATCCAGGAGCGGCATCATGAATACCAGTCCAAGCATTGACGATATTTTGATGGGCTTGATATACGCCATCAGCGAAGAATTGATGCCGAACTTGTCGAATCCAAAAGCACAATCAACTGCCGCCATGATGCAGTCACTGATTCAGGAATTGCGTCAGATGGTGCCTGTTTATGATTCATATATCGTCGACGAACACAATGCAATGACCAAAGTTCTGCGCGATACTGCGGGCGCACTAGAAGGTGTGTCAGGTCCATCCGCAGATGCTGTTCGCGAGCGCGCGAAAACCCTTGGAACTTTGGCAGATGTGCCCGCGCCAATGGATCGCGAGAAAGTTCTTGCGGCGCATCGCCAGCTTGGCAAAGCACTAGAACAAACAATCATTGATCTTGATGTGTTGCAGCGGGCCGGAGACACACGTGGTGATGTGGCTTTAGATATTATTCGTACGCATTTGGCACCGCGTTATGCACGCGATATAGCAACGGTTGTTGCCGGTGCTGGCATGATTGGTCGAGGATAATAAGGACCGACAAGATGAACCGCTTACCTACAACTGTTTCCACGATCACGATGGAATGGATGTCGGAGTCGTTGCGTGCGGGTGGAGTGATCGATGCTTCGACAAGCGTGACTTCTTTGACCCCGCACAATATGGGTGCTGGGGTTGGATTTATGGGGGAAGTTGGAAGACTCGGCATTAATTATGCTGGCGGTACTGGACCAAGCAGTGTGATCTGCAAAATACCGACACAAGACCAAATGATCAGGGGCATGCTGGCGCCTGCGCGAGTCTTTGAGCGCGAGGCCCGCTTCTACTCCCAAATCGCCCCACAATTGCCAACCGTGCCAAGTGCTCATTATGTGGCTGCTGATTATGCCAATGATGATTATGTATTGGTGTTGCAAGATCTTGGACATCTGCGAGTCGGAGACCAAGCAGCGGGCGTTACGGCAAACGATGCGGCTGCTGTGATGCGCACTGTCGCTGGAATGCACGCCCATTTTTGGCAAACAGAAGAACTGAACTCGTTTGACTGGTTGCCAATGGCCAACTCAGAAGGCATGAAGATTGGTAGCGAGGTATACAAAGCCTCTTTGCCGGGATTCATGCAAGTATTTGAGCACGCCATTGACGCCGACATGGTTCCAGTGATGGAGCAATACGGGGCCAACGTGCATCAGTTGCTTGATCGCATTGCCGCAATGCCCAACACCGTCGCGCATTTTGATTTTAGGCTTGACAATCTTTTCTTTGGGGAAAAAGGTGACGTCTGGATGATTGATTTTCAGACCTGCAGCAAAGGTGGGGGTGCATATGATGTTGCTTATTTTATGAGCCAGAGCGTCAACACTTCTATACGTCAGGAAAATGAAAATTCTCTTTTGCACATCTATCATGATGAACTGATAAAAAATGGCGTTGCGGATTATTCATTTGAGCAGTTTTATCAGGATTACCGTGTTGGAGTTTTGTATGGATGGATTATTCCGGTATTCGCTGTTGGCTCACTTGATGTTTCAAGTGAGCGGGCAATGTCCTTGTGGACTGAAGTCATAAAACGAGCACAGTCGGCAATGCGCGATCATCGCGTCGCTGAATTTTTAATCTAATGCCGTAGAAAATTGCCGATCAGGCGTCAGGCATTGGATAATGGATTCCGGGGATTCCCGCCGATAGAGCCTGATACCAATCGGGTCGGGGCTGAATTCCGGGATAGCCCTCTCCAACTCGTGGTGCATTATCAGAGTTCCATTCATGATGGATTGGCGGGATTTGGTAGTACCCGTTCGCTGCGTTCGTGCCACCATCGACAAGTAGGTCGTGGCCTGTGATGTAACTCGCGGCGTCAGATGCCAAAAACATTACGGGTCCGACAATCTCTTCTAGTTCACCGATTCGGCGCATTGGAGTGCGGCTGGCAATCCATTTGTCCATGCCCAATGCTTCAAGCGCTGGTCGCACCATTTCTGTGATGATGAACCCAGGTGACACTGCATTAACGCGCACGCCACGGTCTGCCCATTCGCAACCTAATTGCAGTGTGAGATTTCGCAGTGCACCTTTGGCCGCTGTGTAGGCGATGATGTTGAGCTCATTTGCTCCGCTGCCCATGATTGAGCAGATATTGACGATTGAACCACTTTTACGTTCAAGCATGTGTCTGCCACACTCACGCATGTACATGAATGCACCGTTCAAGTCGATTGACATGATCCAATTCCATGTGGTCATATCGAAGTTTTCAGGAGAAACTCCGCGCATGTCGCTGACGCCCGCGTTGTTAATGAGTACATCAATTTTGCCATGCTCTTTGATTCCGGTTTGCACAACACGAAGCACATCTTCTTCAATTGATACATCCCCTGGGATTACGGTTACTTTCGACCCCATTGCTCGACAGCGATCGGCAACACTATTGAGAAGTTCTGTTGAGCGCGCTGTGAGGATGAGGTCGGCACCTTCTTTGGCGAATCCTTCAGCGAATCCTTCACCTAGTCCGTACGATGCTCCCGTTATCAGAACCGTTTTGCTGCTGAACTGACCCATTTTTCACCCCCGTTAGAAGCCGTCGATGTTGACGGAACAAAGATTATTTATAGCGCATCAGCACATCAAGACAAGAGTCCGCCTCGCACCAAATGTGGCATTATTCGACGGAGATGCCTTGCAATTCAGCCTGAGCAGCAAGGGCCAGCCAGGCCTCTTCGGCTGCGACCATACTAATTTGGGCGGTAGCAAGTTCTGCACTGAGGCGCGCCAACAAAGCGTGGTCAGCACCCGCAGTCGCAACCGATGCATTGAGACTTTCTAGTCGAAACGTTGCGTCAGCCAATGATTTTCCTGCTTGGACAAGTAGTCGCCGAAGCGTGCTGGCGCTCTTTGCAGAGATTGTCGCTTTGGGCGGAGGTATTGACGCAACGCTGGTTGATACCGATACCGTGCTACGCACTTTTGTTGATTGCTTTGGTGTATTGCGTTGATTAAGCCATCCCTGTACACCACCGCGCACGAGAGCAGCACCCCCTGAGTTGTCAAGGGCCAATACTTCATCAACAGTTCGATCAAGAAAGATGCGATCGTGACTCACGACAACGACAATGCCTGGCCACGTATCAAGGTATTCCTCGAGCGCGCGGAGCGTGTCAAGATCAAGATCATTGGTGGGTTCGTCAAGCAACAAGACATTTGGCTGTTCGGCAAGTGTAAGAAGAAGTTGTAAGCGACGGCGCTCCCCACCAGACAGTGTTGAAATGGGGGCGAATTGTGCATCGCCGTCGAACCAAAATTGACGCATCAAGTTGTTGTCTTGGACTGATGGTTCGCCTTTGTCGCCTGCAACAGCCTCACGTACGCGTTGACCGAGGTTCAGGTCACGCCCTAGTTGGTCGTAATAGCCAACTTTGACAGTGCGTCCCATTTCAATATGGCCAATAGTTGGACGCAATCGTTGAGCAATCAGATCCAGCAATGTGCTCTTGCCGGCACCATTTGGTCCAACGATGCCAAGGCGATCTCCTGGTTCGAGTTCGTGCTCGAGTGGTTGCAGGACAAGTGTGCCGTTCGGGTTTTGAGACGTTGCAGGCCAACTGAATCCGACGCTGTGAAGTTGAACTCCTTTTGATCCAAGTCGTTGACTACCAAGTGATAGACCAAGTTCGCCAACACGAGCAGGTGCATCTGCGCGACGAGCGACGACTTCTTTGGCTGCATTGACGCGCGCTTTTGGTTTTGTTGATCGAGCAGGTGCACCCCGACGCAGCCATGCGAGTTCGTGCTTGGCAAGATTCTTGCGAATTTGCTCAGCAGTTGCTGCTTGTTCTTCACGCTCAATGCGTCCGGCCAAATACGCCGCATAGCCAGAACCTGCGTGACGGTTTGCAGGAACATGCATATATGAGTGCCCGCGATCAATTTCGAGAACTTTGGTGGTGACTCGATCGAGTACATGACGGTCATGCGTGACGAGCAAAAGTCCACCCGAGTAATTTGCCAACCATTCCTCGAGATATGAGATTGCATCAAGGTCGAGATGGTTAGTCGGTTCGTCCAAGATGAGCGCTTCCCACTCCGATACCAACAAGGCAGCAAGCGCAACACGCTTTTTTTGTCCGCCAGAAAGTTCCGCCGTAGAAGCATCAATCAGCCCAAACATTCCGAGGCGATCAAGCATCGCTTCGCCTTGCCAGTCGTGACCAACTGCCTCACGCACAGTTCCGATGGGAAGAACTGGAAGTTGGGGTAAAACCCCAATGCGAGCGCCACGCCCTTTGCGAACAACTCCGGCATCTGGTTCAAGATCACCACTGATGATGCGAAGCAACGTACTTTTGCCGCAACCGTTGAGCCCGACAACACCAATGCGATCACCATCATTGACCGTGATGGACAAATCATCAAAGAGCGGTCGATTCGGGCGGGAGGCTTTTATGCCTTGGGCATCAATAAGAATCACAGCCTCTTAGGCTACGGCGTTGCTTGCGACAAAAGAGATGAGTGCGCTACGCCGTTGTTAGTGGTTTGGCTAAACGCAGTGTAGACAAAGTGTCTGGTGAACTGAGCCCGGCAAGTGCGATTTCAAAATCTGGCAAGGCGTAAACATCCCCACCGTCCGTAATCATGATGAATCGGTCAAATTGGGCAAGGAATGTTCGGTCATGGCTGACTGCAATGACTGTTCCTTCAAAACCATCAAGCGCTTTTTCAAGTGCTTCTGATGACTCAATGTCAAGGTTGTCAGTTGGTTCATCCAGCAACAAAACGTTGTGTCCTTCAAGTTCAAGACACAGGATCTCAAGTCGGGCTTTTTGTCCACCAGAAAGTGTTGCAAAATCTTGCCGAGAATTGTTTCGTAGTCCATAGCGGGCGAGGGCTCCCATAGCTTTTTGTTCATCGCTAATACGGTCACGAACGATGTCGATGCATTCGCGGCCAATGAAATCGGGGCGATCATTGATTTGCGTAAAAACACCAACAGAGGTACGAGGGCCAAAAATAATTGTCCCACGATCTGGCTGTTTGTCGCCGCTTAGCGCACCAAGTAAATGGCTTTTGCCTGTGCCATTTGGACCAATTAGGCCGACGCGTTCGCCATAGTGCACCTCGTCTGAGAACGGCAAAAAAAGATTTCCCATTGAGAGATTGTCAAATTTAACAACACGGCGTGCAGAGTCGGCCCCACGTAGGCGAACATATATCTGTTGGTCGGGTGCTGGTGGCGGTGGCGGTCCAGCAGCAACGAATTTTTCCCAACGGGTTTCTGCCCCATTTGCCTTGGTTGCATTTTTAAAGTTCTGGGCCGCTCGTTGTTTCATGATTTTCATGTGATGAAATAATCGTCTTTCTTCATCGTTCCATCGCTTGAGGTCGTCGCCCAATAACGCTTGACGTTTCTGACGTGCTTCCGGGTATGACACATAGGAGCCACCGTGCACCCAGCATCCGGAGCCTTCAATGGCGATGATTTTTGTGGAGACACGTTCTAGCATCGTGCGATCGTGGCTGACCATCAAAATTGTCGATCGGCATGAGCGGATTTGATCTTCAAGCCAGGCCCGAGTGGGGATGTCAAGATAGTTATCCGGCTCGTCAAGCAGCAAGACATCGACGCCAGAAGTAAGCAAGAGATCCAGGACGAGTCGCTTGCGTTCGCCTCCTGAGAGTTCACTGACAAGTCGTCCAGAAAAATCAATGATTGGTGTTTTGACACTGCGTTGAGCAGCGGCTTGCCATTGTGTTTCAAGTTCGTATCCACCCAGGTCGCCCCAGTCCGACAATGCAGTCGCGTAACCCATTCCGTCGTCAGCACCGTTGGCCAACGCCTGCTCTGCCACAATTAGCGCTTTGCCAGCGACTCTCAATGTTGGGGGAGCAACCTCAAGCAACATTTGGCGCACCGTGTCGGTTGGTCGTGACATGCCAACGTCTTGAGTCATGGCCAGCATCGTTCCGTTGACGGTGTATTCTCCGTCATCTGGAGCCAATTCACCCGTCAAGATACGCAAAATAGTGCTTTTACCGACACCATTGGCGCCGACAAGTGCTGCGTGCTCACCCGGAGATACCCCGAAGCCAACATCAAAAAATAGTTGGTCTGCTCCGGGCGGGGAGTATGCCAAGTCTGAAATTACGATGCTGCTCACGCGCCCTATTCTCGCGTGAAAAATATAAGACCCCACTCGTGGGTAAAATCTCTTGGCTCTGCAATAAACTAGGGAGCAATAAATGGACAGCATCTTTTCGACGATGGCGGCCGCAGTTGGTGCGATAAGGCCGACTGACACGCTTGCAGTGCCACTGGGTCCAGGGATTCCTGGTGCATTTATGCATGCATTGGGTGAAAGAACTGACCTTGTAGATCTACGGGTGTCCGGTGCTCTGTTGCCTGATTTGTATGCGCTATTCATGCAACCAGCGGTGCATTTTCAAAGCGGTTTTTTTGGGCCAGCCGAGCGATTCCTGCGCGATAGTGGGGCAGATATTGATTTCATCCCTGCCGATTTCAGACGATTCGAGCCGGTTCTCGCCCATCTCAAGCCACGTGTGCTGGCAGTCGCAGGTGCAACGCCAGAAGACGGATACGTGAGTTTGTCATTGCACGCAGGTGCGACGGCAAACGAAATTGTTTCAGTCATCAGGGATCAGGAACGAGTCTTGATCGTTGAGGTCAGTCCACATTTTCCGCACACCTACGGAATTCCGGGGCGGTATGAACATCGAATCGCTATAAGCGACATTGACTTTTTAATCGAATCTGATCGGAAGCCACTTGATCTTGCTGATGTTGTGGCGTCTGAAGAGGAGATCATTATTGCTCAACATGCGGTTAAGTTCATCCGAGATGGCTGCACTTTACAGACTGGAATTGGAGGTATTCCGAGTCAGGTTGCAACTCAACTTGCGCTAGGTGGTGGCGGTGATTACGGAATTCATTCCGAGATGTTTACAACGGGTCTAATGCGACTGCATCTGTCTGGAAAAGTGACAAATAAAAAAGGGACGGAGTATGACGGGTTTTCTCTCACAACATTTGCTGCTGGAACTTCGGAACTCTACGAATGGCTTGATGGCAATCATGATGTGAGATTTATGCCGGTGAGTGTCGTGAACTCGCCCGAGTTGATTTCTCGCCAGCGCAACATGGTCTCTATCAACGGGGCGATGGCTGTTGATCTCTCTGGTCAAGTTATTGCCGATTCAATTAACGGCAAACAATTTTCTGGAATTGGTGGTCATGAAGACTTCGTGGCAGGGCCGGGCTTGTCGGCAAATGGCCGTAGTTTGATATGCCTGCCTTCAACAACAATGGTGAGTGGGCAATTGGTGTCGCGCATCTTGGGCCGACTTCCGGAAGGAAGCATCGTGACAACACCCCGCCATCAAGTTGATGTTGTAATCACGGAGTATGGGGCGGCAGAGATAGGCGGCTTATCAATCGCTCAACGTGCCCATGAACTGGCACGCATAAGTCATCCGATGTTTCGAGATCAGATTTCTTCGACAGCCGATGTGTGGCCTACCGACTAATTGACTTAGGAAACCTGAACGAGAAGCTTGCCGTGATGACCACCATTTTGCAAGATGTTGAGAGCGGCAGGGAATTTATCAATGCCATGCTCAATATGTTCTCGCATGATGAGATCACCATTTGCTAGCCATTGCGTGAGTTGTTTCTCGGCACGTTCGTAGTGTTCGGCAAAATGAAAGACGGCGAAGCCCGCCATTGTGGCGTGGCGTTCTGCGAGTTTGAGGTAATTCTTTGGCCCGCGAACATTGTCCATGTCTTGATACTGCGAGATTGCGCCACAGATCACGACTCGAGTGCCATCTTTGATGTGCATGAGAACAGCATCAAGGATGTCTCCACCCACATTGTCATAAAAGACATCCACGCCATTGGGTGCTAATTCGCCGAGTCTGGCCTCAACATTTTCACTCTTGTAATCAATTGCTGCGTTGAAGCCCAATTCATCAACTAAGAAAGATGTTTTATGTCGGCCGCCGGCAATTCCGATGACTTGTCCGGCGCCGGAGAGTCTGGCGATTTGTCCAGCGAGAGAACCAACTGCACCAGCTGCACCCGATACGACAACGGTGTCACCCTTCTTGACGGCGCCGACGTCAACGATTCCAAAATACGAGGTCATCCCAGTAGTGAGGCCCAAGATGCCGACATAACTAGTCGGAGGAACGACACTGACATCTATCCGACGCAGGGCAACTGCGGGCATGCAAGCGATACTTTGTGAACAAAGGGCACCGAAAACATAATCACCGATGTTGAATCCCTCATCGCGACTTTCGAGCACGACACCAATACCAAGAGCAGGAACAATGTTGCCAAGTTTGGAACCCTGATGAAAACTCACTTCGTTGAATGTCGTGCGAATAAAAGCGTCAATTGAGAGGGTTTCTACTTTGACGAGCACTTGGCCTGCAACAAGGGGTGCAACATCCTCATCAATGATTAAAAAATCTGCCTCAACAGGATCTCCTGTTGGACGACGAATCAGTGTCACCTTTCGGTTTTGCATTACATGCCACCATCAACGGAAAGAATTTGAGCGGTGACCCAACTAGATGCAGGAGAAACAAAATACAGCACCGCTTGGCCAAGATCATCTGGTGTTCCGAGGCGACGCATCGGAAGGCGTAGTCGCTTTTCGAGGGCTGGAAGATCGTTGTCTTCAAGTTTCATTGCCGTCATCATGATTTCGGTTGGAACTGCGCCCGGCATGATGCAGTTCACGCGAATACGGGGTCCAAGTTCTTTGGCAAAGGTTTGTGTGAGTGAGTTGACGCCTGCTTTTGCCGCGGAGTAGTGGCCACTGCCCAAAACCGTGCTGACAGCAGCACGCGAGGAGATATTGACAATTCGACCGCCGTCACGCATATGTTTTGCTGCTGTGTTTGTGCACACCCAAAGTGCAGTCAGGTTGAGCAGAATTGTTGCGTCCCACTCTTTACGATCAAGTTGAGTCAGCGGAGTCTGAATTGGCGAACCTCCTGCATTGTTGATCCAAATATCAAGATGGCCGAACTCTGACAATGCCGCTTGGGCAAGCGCCTCAACTGCGTCATCGCTTGTGACATCGGTTGTCACTGCAATGGCGCGTCCGCCTCTTGCGCGAATTCCTGCAGCAACACGCTCAATTTCGTTGCCCCGACGGGCGGCACAGACAACTGCGGCGCCTGCATCAGCGAGAGTGGTGGCGATTCCTTCCCCGATTCCGCGACCTGCTCCCGTCACAACTGCGACATCGTCGGAAAGATCAAATAAATTGCTCATCTTGCTTCACCCCCATTTGTATTTTTAAGTTACTGCTAGTAAGCATTACAGCATGAGCTCGGAAAAAACAATTCGTAGCCCGGGACGACCAACTGGTGGTGCTCGGGTCGTAGATCGTGACGACATATTAAAAGCAGCTGAAATTGTGATTCGTCGCGACGGGGCTGGAGTTTCCTTGGATGCCGTTGCTAAGCAGGCTGGAGTGACAAAACCAATTGTTTACGATCGTGTTGGCGGTCGAGCAGAACTTGCTGATGCACTCGCCCAAAGATTGGCGGACCGAATGGTTGCTGCTGCAGGAAACTCAATTTCAGGGCCAAACGCAAGTGGGGGTCTGGCATCCCTCATTGAGAACAACCTAAATACTGTGGCGGAAAATCGCGAACTGTTTTTATATGTGACGGGTGGACTGACTGAACAAACTGCCACAAGTCGCTTATATCTCACGCAAAGATCTGCGTTGCCACTCGCCGAGGCACTTACAAAGTCACGAATTTCTCAAGGTCTGGACCCTTCGGTGGCTATTCCATGGGCCTATGGAATTGTGGGAATGTTGCAGACGGTGTCGCTCTGGTGGATTTCACAAGAACAAGAATCAGCGGCTCAAGTAGCCAGCCAAATTGCTGAGTTGTTGGCCCCCGGTCTTAACCGCGAGTAGCCAGTGGGTAACTTACTCGGGGTAAACCAAGCACTATAAAGGTGCTACTCTTTAGACATGTCTGACAGTTATGAGGATCTAACAGAGTGCGCTTTGACTCCTGAGCTTGAAAAAAAATTGGTCGAATCACTGGGTGAGTGTGTGTTTATGTGGGCCAACAAAGCAGGGGAACCTTTTGGGGTGGTGATGTCTTATTTGCCCAAGGATGGCAAATTGTGGCTGACATGTGCTGAGGCGCGAGCGCGAGTGCCGGCCTTACGTCGTTTTAAGCGTGCAGCGATTTGTATAAACAGTACTGGGTCAAAAATCGGTGGTGGGAAAACCGTGACTTATAAAGGTGACTGCATCGTGCGTACAGATCGTGAAACAAAAGATTGGTTTTATCCGGAGTTTTCAAATCGATTGCGTGCCGATAATCCCAAAGCAGCGGCAGAGTTTCAAAAATTTCTTGACTCTCCGCACCGTGTAGTTCTTGAATTCACCCCCGATTATTCATTGAGTTTTGACGCTTCTTTGATGTGGCAGCGTTCGCCTGGTGTTGTCAGTTAGTAAGTTAGTAATGAAATATCCCACTAAGTAAGGAGTACAAGATGTCATTGACCGAAGATCTTCCAGTTCACCTGCGAGGCAACGGTGCACCCGTCAAAGAAGAGCGGACAGTAACGCAACTTACCGTTCGCGGAACAATTCCTGCAGAACTTGATGGTCGTTATTTGCGCAACGGCGCAAACCCAGTGACGGGAATGAGTGACCACCCCTTCTTTGGAGACGGAATGATTCATGGGGTTCGACTGCAGGGTGGACAAGCCCAGTGGTATCGCAACCGCTATGTGCAGACACCTTTCATGGCCAATCACTCCCTTGACATTTTAGATCCAAACGTCACACTTGATATGTCGTCGTCAAAGGCGAATACGCATGTCATCGGACACGCTGGTCGAATTTTGGCGCTTGAAGAAGGACATTTTCCATACGTGCTAGACGGAAATCTTGAAACAGTTGGATCGACTGACTTTGGCGGGATGCTCAAGGGGGCGTTTACTGCACATCCAAAGATCTGTCCAACAACGGGTGAGCTTTTGGCATTCGGATATTCGCCATTTGATCCTTATCTCACGTACTTGCGTGTTTCGCCACAGGGAGAACTTGTGCAGGTGGAACCGATAACAGTCGGTGGTCCCACAATGATGCATGACTTTACGATTACCGAGAACTATGCGGTCTTTATGGACTTGCCTGCCGTTTTCAATCTCGATCTTGCTCTCGAGGGCAAGATGCCAATTGAGTGGAGTGAAACTTATCCTGCCCGTTTGGGGGTCATGCCGCGCAACGGGAATGACTCGCAAGTCAAGTGGTACGACATCAACCCGTGCTACGTATTCCATGTAATGAACAGTTACGAGGTCGGTGACAAAATTATTCTTGATGTGGCTCGTTTTGATCACATTTGGCGCGGAAACGATATGGATTTCCCGAATCCATATATGTATCGCTGGACGATCAACACCACGACTGGAAAAGTAGCCGAAGAACAAGTCGATGATCGCTCAGGAGAATTCCCCCGCGTTGCAGACTCAGTGATTGGCAAGCCACATCGTTTCGGATACCTAATGGGCGCTGGCGAAGCAGCGTTTGGAGACATTACGGCCGGAGCAATCCTAAAGTATGACCGCCAGACTGGGGCACGAACATCTATTGAGCTTGGACACGGACGGGTGCCTGGCGAATCAGTCTTTGTTCCGGCCCAAAACGGTAAGGCCGAGGACGACGGGTATCTGATGACGTATGTATATAACGCAGCAACAGATGATAGCGAGTTCGTTATTTTTGACGCTTCAACGATGAGTACTGAGCCCGTCGCCACGGTGCAGTTGCCTCGTGTACCATTTGGTTTCCATGGGAGTTGGGTGCCAGCAGCAGTTGCTAATTAAAAAGTTAGAAAGAAATACGGTTACATAGTCGCAACCGCGACGCATAAAAAAGGGGGAAGTATGGAATTATCGAGAACCAAAGGTACAAGGCGGTCTCGGCGACATTCACGAATGTTTGCTGCATTGGCCGTGGGAAGCCTATTTATTGTTGCGTGCGGGAGTGATCAGGGCGCAAGTACAGATACCGGGACGGACGGTACTGAAGCACCAGCACAAACCGATGCGCCAAAAGATCAAGATGGTCCACCGACAGGTCCTGAGATGATTGTCGGCATGGTCAACACGGAGGGCAACCCCAACGGCCTTGACTTTCCCGATATTCGCCGTTTTGCCGAGGCCAGTTTTGAATTCATGAATGGGTCCGGTGGCTTTGGTGGTCGACCAGTCAAGTTAGAAACCTGTGTTGCTGGCGGAACTCCGGAGACTTCACAGAAGTGTGCCCAAGAGTTGGTAGGCAAGGGTGCTGAGTTGATTCTTTTGGGCTTGGATCTATTCCCAGACTTCGCCACTTATAAAGCAGCTGGTGTGCCTGTGATCGGTGTCTTGCCAATTCTGCCGCCGGACTTTACGGCCGATGCTCTGTACTTGACAGGTGGTAACGCAACTACGACTGCGGTTATGGCGGTCATCGCTCAGGAGCGTTATCAAGCCAAGACCGTGGGCATTATTCACGCTGATAATGCTGGAGCCAACTCAACTGCTGCAGGTGTCGAGGCTGCTCTTGACAAGGCCGGAATCAAGTGGAAAGCCGTCAAGGGTGGAGACAACGAAACCGATGCCGGCTATCTAGGTTTGATGAAGGCTGCCAATGCCGATAATCCCGATATCTTGATTTCGCTTTATGCTGACGCAGGCTGTATCGGAACAATTCGTGGCTACGCCACCGCTGGAATCACCAAACCCGTATTAACAACGTCCATCTGCTCAGACAGTGATGTCATTTCTCAGGTTGGCGATGATGCGACGGGTTGGGTGTTCGTTGGTGGAACCGTCGAGCGCGATACTCCAGAGAAGGCGCTGCTACAGAAAATTTTGGCCCCATACATCAAAAATGAGACAACTGGCACAATGGGCATTGAGCCCGCTGATGTCAAGACAACTGCTCTTGGTCTTGGTGGTTTGGGAACCATTCTGGTGTTGTCGCTTCGCAACTTTGCCGCCGAGATGGTTGCTGGTGGCACTGCAATGACCGGTCAGAATCTTTATGACTTCTTGAAGTCAGCCGATGGCCTGTTCTTGTACGGAGGTATTACGCCAGTTAAGTGTGGTCTTGCTACACCTAGCTACCCATCAGTTTGTTCTTACGTCTTTGAGGCGACTGAATATAAAGATGGTGAAGTCGTTTCCGTTGAGAGCGGCAAGTTGTGGGACAGCACACCATTACTTCCCTGACCTACTAATCACTGCTGAGCAACAAACAAGACTGATAATTAAACGATGAATGATTATCTTTTCTATCTGTTGCTCGGCAGTGGGGCAGGGGCGATCATCGCCGGCTTTGCGGTCGGTCTCGTAATCAGTTACCAAGGTTCTGGCATTGTAAATTTCGCCTATGGGGCGATTTCAATGTGGAGCGCGTATGTCTATGCAGAGCTCCGGAATGGGGCATATTTGTTACCCATTCCGGGCTTGCCAGGCCGTTATCACTTTGGTCAAGATGTTGGTTTCGCTTTGGCTTTTATTTTGGCTTTACTGACCGCGGCTCTGATGGGCTTATTGATTTACGTGTTGATTTTTCGACCGTTAAGAGACGCCCCAGCATTGGCACGTGTTGTGGCCAGTGTCGGCTTGATCATCGTTATGATCGGTTTAAAGGATCGACGTTTTCCAGATCAGTTGGCAATGCGCGTTGATCCAATCTTGCCTCGCAAGGTGGTGACAATCTCTGACACGCTGAGCGTGCCGCGTGATGGTCTGTGGTTGCTCCTGATTGTGCTTCTCATCACCTTGGTTGTGTGGGCCGCTAGTAAGTACTTGAAATTTGGGCTAGCCACGCGGGCAGCTGCCGAAAACGAAAAGGGAGCCGTCCTACTCGGCCACTCTCCTGATTTTCTTGCCGCTTCAGGTTGGGTCGTTTCATCAGTAGTTGGTGCAGTCGTTGCGATCTTGGCAGCGCCACTAGTGCAATTAAATGGCTCTATTTTTACTTTTGGTTTTCTAATTCCGGCATTGGGCGCCGCCCTGATCGGCAAGTTTCGACACTTTTGGCCAACGGTCTTAACGGGTGTCGCCATTGGGATGGTGCAAAGTACTTTCACGAAAATGCAGCTTGACTTCAGTTGGTGGCCTGAATATGGAATGCGAGAGGGTCTACCGTTTCTCGTCATCATCGTGACGATGATTGTGTCCGGTGAGCGGCTTCCCGAACGAGGGTCGGTTGGGGGCTGGAAATTACCATTCGTCCCACCAGCAAAAGTGACATGGTTTTCCGTAGGTGCGCCGCTCGTTGCGGTATCGGCTGGAATCATATTTCTTGGACCTTTGTGGCGCGCTGCCATCATGAGTTCGCTGATTGCATCCGTCCTGGCTTTGTCATTGGTTGTGCTGATTGGTTTTGGAGGTCAAACATCATTGGCGCAAATGGCTTTTGCCGGTATCGGTGGCTTCACGTTGTCAAAACTTGCGAGTAATTACGGAATCCCTTTTCCGTTTTCGCCGATCCTTGCCGCCCTTGGTGCCATGTTCTTTGGTCTCTTGGTCGGGCTTCCCGCCCTCAGAGTGCGGGGCACAAATCTGGCGATCGTGACCCTCGCCGGTGGTGTCACCATCGCTGAATTCGTATTCAAACAACCATGGGTGATTGGCGGGGTCAACAGCGGTGGGGCCAAGGTTCCAAATCCGTCACTCGGTGACTGGAACTTTGGTTTGATTTATGGCAACAAAACGTCTCGACCAGTATTTGCTTTATTCTTAGTGGCTATTCTGACGATTCTGTGTCTGATGGTTGCCAACATTCGTCGCAGTGGTTCGGGACGCGTGATGTTGGCCGTACGTGGCAATGAACGTGCATCAGCGGCCGTGGGTATTAACAACACACAGGTGAAGATGATGATGTTTGCCCTTTCGTCTTTCATCGCCGGCATGGGTGGGGCGTTAATCGCTTATCGATTCGGTGCCGTCTCTGATCTTTCTTACGGAACTATCGCTTCGCTCACCGCTCTGTCGTTCGCTTATCTAGGTGGTATCACGAGCGTTAGCGGAGCAGTTACGGCGGGAATCGTAGCGGCATCAGGTATTTCATTCTTTGCGATAAATGAACTATTTGGTTCTTTTGGCACCTGGGAGGCATTTATTGGCGGGGTTTTATTGATCGTGACGGCGATCATGAATCCCGAAGGCATCGCGGGCGCATTGCGCACCCAAATTGGGGCAACTCGTCTCAAGAAACAAAACGCTAAACTTGCCAAGGAGTCGGCAGTTTCTGTCTCTACATGATTGAGGTTTAAAATTGAGTCGAGAAAAACTTGTTGCGATGGCGCAAGCCACAATGGCCCACAACAAAGCAGGCACCGTCAGTTTGACTGAGTCACAAACTCGGATTCCTGCGACGAACTATTTTGATCCAAAGCGGTGGCAGCAAGAAGTTGACATGATCTTCAAGCGAGTGCCCTTGTTGCTCGCAACGTCAGCAGAACTAAAAGAACCAAATGCATATAAAGCAATCGAAGTTGTCGGAATGCCGGTGCTTATTTCGCGTGGTGCCGACGGGGCAGTACGCGCATTTGTCAATATGTGTAGTCATCGGGGCTCCATGTTGGTCGACGAAGGAACGGGTACGGCGAGGCGCTTCGCGTGTCCCTATCACAACTGGACCTATAACCAAGAAGGAGACCTCGTTGGAATTTTCAAGCAAGAAGATTTCGGTCCACTTGATTTTTCCTGCTTGGGCTTGACAAGTTTGCCGATAGCGGAACGGGCTGGACTTATTTGGGTGATTATGTCCCCGACTGCGACTCTGGATATAGATCTTTTTCTTGCTGGTTACGACGAGCTTCTGGAGTTTTGTCATTTTGGGGCGATGAACCATTACGGCTCTCGGCGTTTAATTGGTCCAAATTGGAAAGTGTCGTTTGACGGATACGTGGATTTCTATCATTTGCCGATTCTGCACAAAAATACTTTTGGAACCGAGATCTCACCCGATGCCGTTTTTCATCGAGTGGGCGCTCATCAACGTGTCACTGGGCCGCGTGCTCCATGGAGCAAATTAGAAGGAATTCCCACCGACGATTGGCCTGATGATTTGCTTACTGGGGGAGTGTGGAGCATTTTCCCTCATGGGTCAATCGCGGGCTTTGATATTGACGGTGAAAAGGTCTATCAAGTTGCACGCATTTTTCCAGGAGCGACTGCTGATGAATCTGTCACGTATCTTGATTTTATTTCCGCTGGTGAACCAACCGAAGAGTTCACTGCAAAGGTAGATATGCAGATTAAGTTTCTTGAATCAGTTGTGCGGGACGAAGATTATGCGACTGGTCTGAAAATTCAGCGGACAGTCAAGACCGGTGCAAAGAAAGAGTTTATTTTTGGGCGTAATGAGGGTGGCGCACAATATGTTCATGGCTGGTTTGATGCATTGCTTGAAACTCCAGATGATGGATTAGCCGCCCTGTTCGAACGCGGTATCGATGCAGGTCGCTTGGTTCAGTAAAATTAGTGCGTCGCGTTAAGCGCAACAGGATCTGCGAGTAACTGCACAATTGTTTGGCAAAACTGTGCTGCTGGTGCGCCATCAAAAACACGATGATCCCAAGTCAGGCTGAGCGTGAGTCGCTTGATGCTCGATACTGTGCCGCTTGGGTTGAGAACAATGTCGTCGCGCAAGCGTCCAACGCCCAGAATTGCAACATTTGGTGGATTAATGACTGGAGTAAAACCGTCCACTCCAAACATGCCCAGAGCACTCACTGAAAATGTTCCACCTTCGAGGTCTGCCAAAGCCAACGATCCGCTACGAGCGGCACCAGCAAGTCTCTTTGTCTCGACGGCGAGTGCCGCCAGGCTCAGGCTGTCAGTATTCCTGATCACTGGAACCATCAGCCCATCATCAAGTGACACTGCCAAACCAACATTGATGTCGGTAAGTAGTTCAATACCAGCAGTCGTGACCTGAGAATTAGCAATCGGGTGTAAACGCAATGCGCGTGCGGCCGCAGCAATAATGTAATCAGTAAAGCCAGGAACAGAAACATCACCTTCGCGAGATGTGCGGTCAGCCAAGACGGCGTCTAGGTCAGCATCCATGAATAGAGTTAGTTGCGCCATTTCTTGCAACGAGGCGTGCATTCGCTTAGCAATTGTTCCGCGCATTCCGGTCATTCGACGAATTTCTTTGGGTGCACTTGTTTCTAGGTCTTCCATCATGATGCGTCCATCGGGACCAGAGCCAACGATGGTGTTGAGGTCAATACCCTTTTCAATCGCAACACGACGAATATTCGGAGAGATGAGAATGCGTCCGTCGCTTGAGGCAGGAGCCGGAGCCACTGGTGCTTGCGCAGTTGGCGCTGAAACTGGGGCAACTGCCTGTGCTATTGATGCTTGTGGTGTAGATGTTTGAGTCGGAACTGCCTCGCCTTGGGCAAGTAAATAACCAATAACTGCTCCGCATGGATAGGTTTGGCCATCAACACCAACACGATGCAAGAGACCAGTATCAATTGCTTCTACATCGCTTTCCACCTTGTCTGTTTCAATGCGCAGTACCGGCATGCCAGGCGTGATGGGTGCACCATCTTCGGCGAGCCATTCAAGGATGGTTCCCTCCTCCATGGTGAGGCCAAGTTTGGGCATGATGAACTCAAGAGCCATAAGAATCCTTTGTCAGATGTTGATCGGTGGCGTCAAAAATCTTAGCGCGAGCAGCCAAAATCAGCGCATGTTCGACATCTATTAAAATCGGTCCTGTTGATTCAATATGGGCGGTAACCGATGCCTGAGCACTGACTGGTCGCTCTCGTTCACCATCAAAAGCCAACACAGATTGCCCATGAATCGTGATTTTTTCGCACTCGGCTAGAGGTTGCACCTCGGCGATTTCCATTGTTGTGAATGCTCCAGGCGCAAGTGGCACGCGCACACGGCGACCTCCGGCGCCCAGTCGCACAAATACACCACCTGATTCAAAACGCCCAACAGGATGAATGCGGCCAGCGATGCTTGACAATCCAGTACTTGCCGGCGTTGCGACGGCGGCAACGACTGCTCGCACGGTAGTTGGATCCCAAATGGCCCGCGCACCAACAAACATTGCATCAATAAATGCCAAATCAATGAGCGCAATGTCTTCATGGACCACGCCACGATCGTCAATACGAACAACAACTTTCTTGCTGCGATGACCAACTTCGGCAAGTGACACAATGCTTCGGGCAACAAAAGCAGCCGCCGCACCAGCAGATGTGCCATCAATTGCAGACGGGAAAACATTGTTCGTGCCAGTTGAGATGGCAATGAGCGGAGCGTTTGGCCAACCTGTTGCTACATCACGCGATGTTCCGTCTCCGCCAAGAACAATGACCGCTCCAGCCTTTTCGTTCATGAAACGCCTCGCTGCACCAATTGACTCATAGCGAGATCCACTGATTGGCTCGTCGAGCATCTCCACTGGTGCATCAATACCGTCGGCCGCGCGTTGAGCCAAATTGTGCGTGTCTGGAACCAACAGTATTCGTCTGGCCCCACTTTCTGCTGCAGCGACGATGGCACGGCGAACGATACCTATTTTCGTAACATCAGATGTGTGCGTTGCAGGGGTTACAAGTCGTCGAATGTCTTTTCCGGCATTGGGGTTAACAATGATTCCGACTGTTGACACGGAGTATTGCCTCGGGGTTTTAGCTACGTTGCACTAAATTTCGGATACCAGCCTCGATTGAGGCAGCATCAGGAAGATAGTGCTGTTCTAGCGCAGGGCTAAACGGCACGGGAGAAAAAGGTGCTCCAATGCGGGCAACAGGGGCATCAAGATAATCAAATGCGAGTTCGTGTATCTGCGAGGCAATCTCGGCTCCTAAACCGCCAAATTTAACCGCTTCATGGACGACGAGAACCTTGTGTGTCTTACGCGCAGACTCGGTAATGCTGTCCGTGTCGAGAGGTTGCAATGTTCGCGGGTCAATGACCTCGCATTCAATACCGTCTGTGGCAAGTTTTTCAGCCGCAGCAAGGGTCTCATTTGCCATGCGCCCATAAGCAACAACTGTCACGTCCGTTCCGGCGCGCATGATATTGGCTTTGCCGAGTGGAATCTCATAGTTGTCTTCTGGAACATGCGCCGACATTCCTAAAAGGCGCTTGTGCTTGACCATTACCGTTGGGTTGTTCTCGCGTATACAAGCAGTCATAAGACCTTTCATGTCATACGGATTTGAGGGGTACACGACTTTTAATCCTGGAATATGGCACAGGATTGCTTCGAGTGATTGGCTGTGTTGTGCTGCAGCCGACAAACCTCCACCACCGCCTGTCGTAATGGTGAGCGGCATTGTTGCTTCGCCGCCAAACATATATTTCAGTTTTGCTGCTTGATTCACGATCTGATCAAAAGCCACACAAATAAAGTCCATGAACATCAAGTCGACAATGGGTCGCAGTCCAGTGACTGCAGCCCCAATACCAAGTCCAACGATCGCCTGTTCGCTGATTGGGGTGTCAACCACACGGTTGGCGCCAAATTTTGCTTGTAAGCCGAGAAATGTCCCAAAGACACCACCAAATGCACCGATGTCTTCACCCGCGCAGAAGACGTTTTCATCTGCCTCCATTGCTTGTCGTACTGCTTCGTTAAATGCACCCCCATACGTGAGTTTGCGAACATCGCTCATTTTGCTGCTCCCGTCATCGAGGTATACACATCAACCAAGATCTGGTCGGGCGTGGGAAGTGGGCTTTCTTCAGCGAACTTAATCGCGACTTCGATTTCGTTGCGAAGTCCTGCCCAAATTTCATCAACTCGCTCGCGAGTCATCGTGCCATTTTCGATCATTCGATCTTCAAATGTGAAGATTGGATCACGTTCTCTCCATTTGGCAACTTCTTCATCGGGGCGATACTTGAGTCCAAGATTCTGGATGCCGTGATGGTTATAGAAGCGGTATGTCTTGGCTTCGATCAACGATGGACCATCGCCTGCACGGGCACGAGCCACAGCCTCAAGTGTTGCTTCGTGCACGGCAACGACATCCATGCCATCGATGATCACGCCTGGCATTCCGTAGCCAGCAGCACGATCAACAATGTCAGTGATTGCCATGGTTGCACTGCGAGGTGTGAACTCGCCGTATTCGTTGTTCTCGCAGGCAAATACGATTGGAAGGTTCAGGGCGCATGCCATGTTGGCTGCTTCGTGGAAGGCGCCAATATTTGTGGCTCCATCACCAAAGAAGGCAACAGCAACTTGACCGCGGCCACGGTATTTGTTGGCGAATGCCGCTCCGACTGCAATCGGCGAGCCAGCACCGACGATGCCATTGGCGCCGAGCATTCCGAGCGAAAGATCGCTGATATGCATTGATCCACCCTTGCCCTTGCACATGCCAGTCGACTTTCCCATAAGTTCTGCCATCATGCGGTTGAAGTCGCCACCTTTGGCCACGAGATGTCCATGTCCACGATGTGTTGATGTGATGTGGTCGTCATCGTTGAGTGCGCCACAGACGCCTGCAGCAACTGCTTCTTCACCAACGTAGAGGTGAAGAAAGCCCGGGAGTTTGTTTGCCTCTGCTAGACGGCCTGCTGCTTCCTCAAAAACGCGAATGCGTACCATGCGCCGATGCAGGTCAAACTGTACTGGTGGTGATAGATCCATGATTTGATTCTCCTTTTTTCAGAAATTGTTTAGGCATCGAGACCACGCGACCAACGCAATGATCGCCGAAGTAATTCATAGAACGCTGGTCTTTCCCACGAGCAGCGCTCGATGCGTGGGTAATAATCAAGCATCGGGGCCATGTCGTAGTTGCCACGGCAGTGACCGAGTGTGTTGTACAGGATTGAGCCTGCTCCGAGTTCTCGCAGATACATCACCAAATGAGTCGGGTCACAATTATTCCAGTCTGCTTCGGCAAAACCCTTGGCATCACCTTGCCATGTGGTGTGCAAGAGGGGAGTCAGCGATGTCCGATCTGAGTACTCGCATAAATAAAGTTCATCATCAGTATCAAATGACTCGATCCCTGAAACCAACCAGTGTGAATGGTTAGAAATTTCGACGGTATACGGCTGAATCGGGGGGTGGGCAACGAATTGACTTCCCAGCGTTTGGGCCCACAACGGAAATACTCGGGGAGCAACAACACCCTCTGGACCACCGAGCGTCAAGGCTGCGTTCGTTCCGTGAAGGGCAACCCAACGCCCGCCCTGCTCTACCCAAGAACGTATTTCTTGTTGTGCCTTTTCACTTGGTCGAACATCACATGTGTAGGAAACAAGAATTTGTGATGCAACAATACCCGCCGTGTCTTCGTAGTCAGGCTGAACGCGCACTCTAAATTCGTCGTGCTCAGCGAGCAGGGTAAGCAGTTCACGGCGAGCAAAATCAATGTCGTGATATTTGCCCCCCGCTACGAGGGTGACATCAATACGATGCCCCGGACTCTTCGTGCTCACGAGGAATGACTCAGAAGTCGATGCGCTTCAAGAAACCGCCATCAACTGTGACGTTGACGCCGTTGATGTGCTTGGCACGATCACTGCAAAGGAATACCACGGTGTTTGCGACATCACTGACATCGCCGAGTTTTCCGCCTGGATGTCCCTTTTCGGTTGATTCAAAGAAAGGAGGCATCGCTTGTTTGATCATTGCCCAGTCACCGCCTTCAACCATGATTGGTCCTGGCGAGACGACATTGCAGCGGATGCCCTTGGCACCCAGAACTTGGGCTTGCCCGAGAGTCCAGTTAGTGACCGCTGATTTGAATGCACTGTAACTTCCAGATCCCGAAGCGAAGTGTTCGGTGGTGGCGGTAGTTCCGATACTGATTAATGAGCCACCATCTTTGGCCAGTGCTTCACTTGCGGCATCAACGCCATGCACAAGTGCCATCAAGTCGATGTTGAAATTGTTGATCCAAGCATCAAGTTTGCGCGCTGGTTTACCAGACGTGTTGTGAATATAAATGTTGATACCACCGAGTTGCTCCGCAGAAGAGGCAATCCAAGCACGCAATGCTTCTGGGTCTCCAGCGTCAACTGCAGAGCCGACAACCTTGCCCAACTTTGAAAGGTCTTTGACTGCCGTCGCTACTTCTTCGGCGTTACGAGCACAAATCGCAACGGATGCTCCTTCAGCGAGCAATAGTTCGACAATCGCCCGACCTATTCCCTTTGTAGAACCGGTAACGAGTGCCTTTTTACCTTTAAGTCCAAGATCCATACTTCCCCCTTGTAGTTGTTGTTTTCATTTTTTGAACAGATCTGCTTAGTGTTTCGTGTCTTTCCATGGTAGATCTTTGTCAACTCGTGGTTCACCGGGCAAACCAAGTACCCGCTCGCCGATTATGTTGCGCTGAGTTTCGTCCGAACCACCAGCGATGCGATATCCGGGGGCTCCCAAAACATGCTCACCCCATGCATATGTTCCCCAATCATTCGTGTCGGCGATCAACGACGCACCAAGAATTCCGGAAATGACATCCGACATAAAAGTCATTCCGTTTGTCCAGATTAATTTGCCAAGTGAACCCTCAGGTCCGGCGGGAGCACCGGCACGGCGAAGGTCGGCCGAACGACGGCTGACAAATCCCTCGATCCGAAATAGCGTGTAGGCCCGAGCAAGGTCATCTCGAGTGACGGCATCGTTGGTGACGCCCAATGCTCTTGCAGTGGCAATCAGTTGTCGCCATGACCCACCAACTCGTCCACCACCGCCACCGCCACCGTCGGAATGATCTCTCTCAAAACCCAATGTGGTGAGTGCCACTTTCCAACCTTCACCCTCGGGTCCAAGTCGCATGCTGTCTGGAACCCGAACATCATTGAAGAAAACCTCATTGAAAGAGGTGCCACCACTCATCTGTTTGATGGGACGAACTTCAATACCTGGCAGGTTCATCGGAATCATGAATGCCGTCATTCCCTTGTGCTTGGGTGCGTCAACATTGCTCCGCGCGATTAGTTCGCCCCACTCAGAAAATTGCGCTCCAGAGCTCCAAACTTTTTGACCATTGACCACCCATTCGTCACCGTCGCGAACTGCACGACAACCAAGCGACGCTAAGTCGCTTCCTGCACCAGGTTCGGAAAATAATTGACAAGATAATTCCCGAGAAGCAAGAAAATGTCCGACGAATTGTTTTTTTTGCTCAGCAGTTCCGTAGACACCAATCGTGGGGGCGATTAGGCGTGTGGTAACGCTGTGGGTTTCGTGCCCCTGCGGCGTTTCAAAGAGAGACTCGATTCGACCATAGGCACGAGCGTGCTCGCGAGAGAGACCCAAGCCTCCATCTTCTATTGGCCAAGTGATGGCATGGTATCCACGCTCAGCTTTGAGCATTGTCCATTTTTGCAATCGATCCAGTAACGCTTTTTCTTCTTCAAAGGACAATGAGTGAAATACCGAAACAGAGAACTCGCCTTCACCCCAGACCAACTCTTTTTCTTCGTTTCCACTAGAGCGGTAGTTCGCGTTGGCCTCAAGCCAAGCGCGGGCCTCAGATGAGAACTCTTCAATAGATGGGGGGGATGAGTCGGTGGCCACAGAAGTAGCGTAATTGACCAACCGATCAGTATCGGAATCGTGCTCCTGTATGGGTCTCGGGGTTAGCAGCAGCAGTGGAGGGTCATCGGGCAATATTTGGGCGATGACCTCGGGGCGCAAAATGGCCGAAAAACGCTTCGGTCGCCCATCTCACTACGTCGGCAATTCTTTTGCTGGTTTCTTCAGCCACTCTTTTTACCAAATGGTGATGGATGGTGATCTTTTGAGGTTATGAGTTCTGCTGACGTGACATAGCCCACTGACGGGCATCGCTTGATGCCGCCCAGCGGATTGCATTACCCAAAATCTGGCGAAAAATCGGATCAGAATATGTCTCGGGTCCATCCCCAAATTGCAGGTATGCGAGTGGCGCATTTTTTGCGTTTTTTATCCAGGCAACAAGATTGCTTCCCGCAGGGTGTGACCAGCCTCTGTTGCTGTTGCGTTGTCCACGAATTGCAAGGTCGGCAGAGAAAAATCGGGATGCATCATCTGTTGGGAAAGTTGTTCTCATCAACGGCACTACGTCGTCTTCAAAAACTGGAAAACAGTACAATTCGTCGGTGAGAGTGAATGACGGTGCAATTGCACGACAAATTGGGTGGTGAGGCTCAAGAACTTCGATTGTGTGCTCTACGTCAAACACATAGCCAGAGTCCGGGTATTGAACATTTCGTAATTGAGCTGGTTGATAGTGAAAACGGCCGCCCACGAGTTCGGCGAAGTCATCCCACGCCGGCCAACTCGCAACTGAGTGGTGCATGAAAACCAAACCCGTGCCAGCCTCTTGTAGTTCAAGAAATACTTCTTGCTGAAGTTTTGTTGGAGACGGCAGTGTTACTGGTGGGTCGCCGCCCGTGAAATGTAAACCTGGCATGTCGTAAAAAACAACAACATCATGCCCAACCGTTGGGGTGGTCGCCTTAGACCAGCGAATGCCACCTAAGTGGTCAAAAATTTCAAAGAAAGGTTCTGCAACGAATGGATGTCCGCCAGTGACGACCTGAACATTGATGGTCGAACTGTCGACTTGGCTCACGTTGGCGAGGCTGATGGGGTGGGTGCACTTGGAACACGATGGTTCGTCACTTGCGGGCCTCCAACCCAACCACACAACTGGGGGTCGCATTCAAGGATCTCGCCCTCAATATGCCTGCCCCCCAAAGTAAAAAGTCCCCATCTGCCTTCCGAGGAGACACGGATATTGCCTGTTCCATCCTGCTCATAAAGGGCTCCTGAAAATGGATGAATGATCCCGTGCATCACAGACTCCCAAAATTGTTGTCGCCAATGTAGTCACCAAGCATTTGATGGAGCCAACGTACTTTTGATTCTTGATAGTTAGCGAGGGTTATTCCAGGCTTGAAAGTTGTCTCTAGTCCTAACTGAACTTTGCTCATGTTGAAAACATCTTGATCAAATACTTTTGCCAACATGCCTAGTTCTGGGGCCTGTGTCCATGATTGTGTCGCACTAAGCGCCGTGATTTTTGCAGGTGCGGGCTTGTCTCCTTTAAAAGGGGACATGAACAGAACTTCCATGATTGCCGAACGATGATCATCACCGTTTGGTCGGAAGCGATAAACAATTCGGTTGAATGCACCCCATGGATGAAAATTTGGAAACAGCGTATAGTCGATGCTGTCCATCATTTCTGCGTCACTCATCTGGTCGACATGGTCACCGACTATTGGCCTCCAGCGTTCACGACCTGATGCGGCTCCGACGGCACGGGCTGTTGTTCCGGCAGGAACGGAAATTGGATTGTCTTGATCGACTCGAACATCAAGCATTGAGCGCAACATGTCATCTTCGCTGACTTCGTACCAGAGCAAGGGACTTGGTGTGAGGCCGGCAGTTATGACGCGCGAGAAATTATCCCAGACATCAATTTGAGAGTTGGTGTCGCCGAGATATGGCAAGATCTGCGGATGGGTTGCGTTGACATGGTACGCCTCACAGAAGGCCTCTTGGGCAACTTTCCAATTGGCATGAATTATTTTTGTGACATGTGCTTCGACGTAACGGTCTTGCATTTTCCACACTTCAAAGTGTTCTGCTAAGCCCTTGATGTAATCACTAAAGGGTGCTGCTTGGGGATCTGGGTTTATAAAAACAAAACCTGCCCAAACCCCGACGGCGCACTCCGGCAAATGAAAGTCATCATCTTTACGCTCGGTTACATGAGGGAAATCCCATTGAGCCGGAACGTCTTTGAGTTCGCCTTCAAGAGTCCAGGCGAATCCATGGAAAGGACAACGGAATTCTGAACAGTTACCGTCAAAATCTTTGAGTTGTCGTCCACGGTGTAGGCATGCGTTCGGATATGCCTTGATGGTCCCTTCGGGAGTTCGCGTGATGATAAAAGACATATTCGTGATTTCGTAGATGGTGTAGTCACCTGAATTTGGAATATGTTCTTCACGACAGGCAAATTGCCAGACTCTCTTCCAGAGGCGAGTTTTTTCAAGCTCATGCCATTCTCGGGAGGTGTACCTATCTGTTGGTATGTCAGAGTCGCCAAGAAATTTTGGTGACTCTCGGCGCAAGACCTCTGGCACTGGATGCGTGTCGGCATCTAGGAGTTCTTGGTATGTGACTCCAGGCGATCGGGCTGGGCGCGGTTCAACGACGGTCATTGTTCCATTATTGACCTTCTGGTTACTTATGTCCATTATCCAGGCGCTTGTAAACCATGATTGGAGTCCAATTTCTGGCTTTTGGCGTAATGACCTATTCTTTGAGGAAGGGAGGGGATGTTGATGTTGACATTTGCGAATATTTTTGAGGCCTATGCAGATGAGTTGCCGGCGGTAACTGCGATTGTCCAGGGCGATACCGAAGTCACGTGGGCTCAGTTTGATGACCAGGCAGGACGACTTGCATCCTTATTCAAGGCAAATGGGATTGGCTTTGATTCCAAAATCGGGATGTTCATGTACAACTGTCCCGAGTACTTGACCACTCAATATGCAGGATTCAAGTTGCGGGCCGTGCCGGTCAATGTGAACTATCGATATCTCGATGACGAGTTGCTGTATTTGCTGGATAACGCAGACTGTGAAGCGATTGTCTTTCACTCCAGTCTCGGAGATCGCATTGCACGGGTGCGAGACCGTCTACCCAAACTTAAGTTGATCATCGAAGTTCTTGACGGTCCCTCGGCCAACATTTCTGGTGCACTCTCTTGGCAGCAGGTGCAAACAGACCATCAGCCAGTGTCGCGACAGGTTCGGGCTCGGGATGATGTTTATATGCTTTATACGGGTGGTACCACTGGAATGCCCAAGGGTGTGATGTATTCATTGGGAATTTTCACGGAAGGCTTTTTGGCTTTCTACTCGACGCCGATGGGGCGAGCACCGTTCACGTCGGTAGAAGAAATCGTACAAACCGCCAAAGGCATGCAGGCCGTGGGTGGGCAAGGAGTGGCGATGCCATGTTGTCCATTGATGCATGGAACTGGTGTTTGGCTAGGGGCGTTGTTGCCGCATCTAATGGCGGGCAAAGTCGTTCTCTCAGAGAGCCGCTCGTTTGATGCCCATGAGATGTTTCAGACCGTCGAAAAAAATGCAGTATCAACACTTGTCATTGTTGGAGATGCTTTTGCGCGACCGATGGTACAAGCGTTGCGAGAACGGGCTTCCACAGGAACCCCCTATGACACTTCATCAGTGACCACCATTATTTCGTCAGGCGCAATGTTCTCCGCTGAAACAAAGCAGGGAATTTTTGAGTACATGCCAACAACAATGGTGATGGACGTTCTGGGGTCGAGTGAGGGTGGAATGGCCCAGACAATTGCCACCAAAGACAACATCAGCAACACAGCGAAGTTTGGCGCCATGCCCAACATGAAAGTGTTTGCACCTGACGACACAGAAGTTGTTCCCGGCTCTGGGGTGCAGGGAATTGTCGGAGTCAGCGGGGATGGCGTACCGCGCGGCTATTACAAAGATCCAGGAAAATCTGACAAAACATTTCGTGAAATCAACGGGGTGCGCTACAGCTTTCCAGGCGACATGGCCACGGTTGAAGCAGATGGAAGCGTCACGCTGCTGGGCCGAGGATCTAACTGCATTAACACTGCGGGAGAAAAGGTATTCCCCGAAGAAGTAGAAGAAGCCGTCAAAACACATCCAGCAATTGCTGATTGTCTGATTTTTGGTATTCCCGACGAACGTTTCGGTCAGCGCGTAGTTGGAGTTGCTTCGCTGGCTTCTGGCGTTACTTCTGCGCCGACATCAGATGACGTAGTGGTTTTTACAAAAACCAAATTGTCAAGTTTCAAAGTTCCACGACAGATTGTCTTTGTAGATCTGACACCGCGGGCGCCTAATGGCAAAGCAGACTATGCGACGGCTAGGAAATTGTTTGAAGAAGATATTTCTTAGGGGGGCAATGACAACGACAGAACCAGCAATCGGAAGTGCTCGTAGCCACGGTCCAAGTGTGCAAGACCTGCATGCTGCAGAAACCCGCACGGTTCCTCCTGCGTTACTTGATCATTCTTATGTTGCCCAAGGGATGTCGGATGTACCGAAAATACGCTACACATCCCCGCAATATGCGGCGCTTGAAAATGAATATATGTGGACCTGTACTTGGCAGATGGCGTGCACTGTTGATGAAGTATTAGAGGCTGGTGACCATGTCGTTTACGATGTCGCCGATCAGTCGGTGATTGTCACGCGAACAAAGTCCGGAGAACTAAAGGCGTTCTACAACTCGTGTCTTCATCGTGGAACAAAACTGCGCGTAGATGACGGAAGGGTGGCTTCGTTTCGCTGTCCATTTCATGGCTGGAAATGGGATCTTGACGGGAATCTAATGGAGCTTCCAGCAGAGTGGGATTTTCCGCACGTTTGGCAACAACCCAGTTCGTGCTTGCCCCAAGCCCAAGTTGCCGTGTGGGGTGGATTTGTTTTCGTGAACCTCGATCCTGATGCGGAGTCGTTCGAAAAAGTCGCGAACAAAATGATTGAGCATTTCAAGGGCAGTTTTGGAATCGAGAATCGTTACAAAGCATTTCATGCCGTAAAAGAAGTTCCTGCGAACTGGAAGGTTTGTATGGAGGCCTTTGGAGAGGGCTATCACGTAATTGCCACCCATCCGCAAATTGTCGAATTCGCTGGCGATGCAAATAGTGAGTACTCAATCTGGCCTGATGAACCGTATGTCACACGATTCGTCAATGGCTTTGGCATCCAAAGTCCTCATTTGGCTCCCATCAGCGAGCAACAAGTGGCCGACGCATACTTTGCATTTTCGGCGCGGTCAGCGCGCGGTGCCGTAGAGGTACCAGAAGGTCAAACCGCCCGCCAGGTAGTTGCCGAGGCCTTTCGGTCGGCTCTGCAGCCACTACTTGGCATTGATCTCGGGGATGTTTCAGATACCGAAATACTTGATGCTCATCTTTACCATTTGTATCCGGCGTTTGCCCCGTGGGCTGGCGTTGGGCAATCCCTGACATATCGTTGGCGCCCAGGCCCAACCCCCGACACGTGTTACATGGATGTTTTGCGTATGATGCCCGTTCCAGATGGCCAAGAACGTCCAGCTCCTGCGCCCATTCAGCGATTACGCCTTGAGCAATCATGGAAAGAAGCCGAAGGCATGGGCGGACTTGCAGATGTTTTTGAACAAGACATGGCAAATCTGCCAAGAGTGCAACTCGGTCTGAAAGTTCGGACACCTCACAGCAAGCAAGGTGTCAGTTTTGGCAATTACCAAGAGGCGCGACTGCGGATGGCACAACGCTTGACTGACGATCTCATTCTTGCGGGTCTGAAGCGCGATGGTCGGGCACGGAGTGAGGTCGAGCCTTTCCTAATTCCAGAAGGCTGAGACATGTTGTCAGAAAGTTGGGCCACGCTCTGGGAAAAACTTGCGGAGTCACAACCGGACCATGTTGCCGTGGTTGTCGGAGACACGCACATTAAGTGGAGTGAACTAAATGATCGTGCCTCGCGATTAGCCGGGGCTTTGACCTCTGCAGGTGTTGGGGAGGGAGACAAGATCGGACAATTGCTTTTCAACTGCCCTGAATACCTTGAGTCAGCATTTGCTACTTTCAAAGTGCGTGCCAGCACGGTGAACGTGAATTATCGCTATAAGGCCGCAGAAATTGCTCATGTTCTCGGTGATTCTGGTGCGACGGTTTTGATCTATCACTCGGCATTTAGAGGTGTTGTCACCCAAGTTGCCCAAATGTTGCCTGCTCTTGAACTGTTGATCGAAGTAGACAGCGATGACGACATCAAAGAATCACAAGTTTTGGGGGCCGTACCTTATGAAACGGCGATCAGCGCCAACGAACCAATGGGTCCAATCGTACGGGCTGGCACTGATTCGCTCCTGCTCTATACGGGCGGTACGACGGGTCTACCAAAAGGAGTTGTGTGGAGTCACACAGGTCTTTTCGGGGCGCTTGCATTCACTGGGTATGCGTCAATGGGGATCGCTCTTCCAACATCATCGGCCGAGGTTGCATCGGTTGCAAAAGAACTCAATACATCAGGGCGCAGTCCCGTCAATATGACTGCGCCCCCACTGATGCATGGAACGGCGATGTTTTTGGCATTTTCAACATTTGTAATGGGTGGCACAGTCGTACTGCTTGGTGGTCGAAAATTTGATGCAGCAGAATTACTACGCCTTGTGCAGCGGGAAAAAGTAACGCAAGTATCAATCGTTGGCGATGCTTTTGCCAGGCCAATCGTGCAAGAGCTAGAACGCGCTGAGGCGGTTGGAACTCCGTACGACATCACGAGTCTTGGTCGCATCGTGTCAACAGGAGCCACCTTGTCAGCAGACATGAAGCGAG
This sequence comes from Actinomycetota bacterium, assembly GCA_005790505.1. Classification (GTDB taxonomy): domain Bacteria; phylum Actinomycetota; class Acidimicrobiia; order Acidimicrobiales; family Ilumatobacteraceae; genus UBA2093. The sequence continues at coordinate 4,311 of SXUP01000039.1, read as the reverse complement.
CACTGATGCAACGCGCTCGCAACGCCGTGGTGTTGGACATGATTGGAGCGTCAGAGGGCGGTCCTTTTGCGGTATCTATGACGATGCCTGGACAAGATCCAGGGGCAACGGCGCACTTCATGGCGACACCATTGACGGTCTTATTTGACGAGACAACATGGGAAAAGATTGCTTTTGGCAGTGATCGATCTGGAGTCTTGGCGGCATCGGGTCCGATGCCAGACGGATATTTCAATGACGAGAAAAAGACTGCCGAAACTTTTCGAACAATTGACGGCGTGCGGTACACGGTGCCGGGTGACTACGCAAAGATTGATGCAGACGGCACGGTTCACTTGCTTGGGCGCGGATCAGTGTGCATCAACACCGGGGGAGAGAAGGTGTACCCAGAAGAGGTGGAGGTTGCCGCCCGAGCTCATGCCCAAATCGTGGATTGCATCGCAGTTGGCATTGCAGATGAACGCTTCGGTGAAATAGTCACGCTTGTGGTCTCGCAAACATCAGGGTCCAATCTTAAAGATAAAGACGTGATTGAACATGTCAAGTCACAGATCGCGGTCTACAAGGCTCCCCGTTATGTGGTGTTTGTAGATCAGGTGTATCGAAGCCCGTCAGGCAAAGCAGATTATCGATGGGCCAAAGAGACTGTTCTTGCTGCGCGCATTCAGCAGCGCTAGTCAAACTTGGCGCTGGCCTTCATGTCTGAGCCATAAACCGGAGCAGATTTGCTGATCAGATGCTTGCGACTCACTGCAGACTTAAGACCAAAGCCACCGAGCATTTCTCGCATGTTGTGATAGTTCTGATGATCAAAATGTGCATTGAGGGTGGCTTCGTCTTCCCATAATTCATAGACCTGAATAAGGTCTGCTTCGCATGGGTCTGCGGCGAAGCAGTAAACCAAACATCCTGGCTCATCATCGCGTGTTGCCTTTTGAATTGGTCCTGCAGCCGCGACTGCCGCGTCTCTTTTGGCTGGATCACTGATGCGGATTGCGGCTTCGATAGCGATAAGACTCATTGTTCCCCCGATTGTTTAACTGTTAGATCCCAACGTCTAAACATTAGGTCAAAATAGGGCTCTGGTTTCCTAGTGGACCGCCCTTCGCAATCGATGGCGCGATGTCGTAGTGTTTAAGTGGGGAGAAAAACGACACACAGCCCCAAGGTATAGAGCAGGCAATCGGGGGACAATATGTTCGCAGCATTAATAACTGGCAAAGGCATAGTTGAGATGGTTGAATTTGCTGAACCTGTTCCAGCACCAAAAGGTGTCGTCGTTGATATTTCGTTTTGTGGGATCTGTGGCACAGATATTCATGCCTATCAATCGGGTAAGCCATACCACCCTGCGATATGTGGACATGAGTGGGCAGGCGTGGTGTCGGCCAAAGGCGCAGAAGTAAAATCTTTTACGGAAGGTGACCGCGTAATTGTCGCGACCGCTCCTGCTTGCGGATCATGTGAGGCATGTCGTGCTGGACAGGCGGATCGATGCCAAGTGGCTTTTTTGTCGATGATCGGACGAGATCCATTGGCGCCAGCCCATGGTGGTTTCGCTCCGCGTATTCCGGTTGCAGCTGCGCGAATTGTAAAAACAAACAAGAGGTTGACTGAGGAGCAGGCCTCAATGGTTGAGCCCACGACAGTTGCATTCCATGCTGTTCGTCGGAGCGGAATCCATCTTGGAGATATTGCCGTGATTCAAGGTGCAGGTCCGATTGGTTTGGGAACAATGCAATGGGTGAAAGCAGCAGGGGCGGGGGTCGTGATAGTCGTTGAACCAAACGAACAGCGGCGTTCGTTGGCAATTGAACTCGGAGCACATCATGCAGTTGCGCCTGGAGATCCGGCGGATCAATTAGTGAAGCAACTGAGCCATGGTCTGGGCGCAGACATTGTGTATGAGTGTGTTGGTCGTCCTTTTGCAGTGCAGGCGGCTGTTGATTTGGCGCGGCGTGGTGGCTCAATGTGCTTGATCGGTCTTGCGGATCAAGATGCAGCAATTACCCCGGGTTCGTGGTTGATCAAAGAAATCACCGTTACATCGGCTTTGGCTTATATGCATGAAGAATTCGAGATGGCAATGGGAATGATTGCAGACGGTCGGTTCAGAACAGAGCCGATGCATTCATCAACGATTGGCCTCGACGGACTTGATGCCGCGCTAAGTGACCTCGCAAGTGGAACCTCAACGCAAACAAAAATTTTGGTGGATCCGCGCCAGTAGTTCGCTCAAGCTTTTTCTCGAATTCCGGCTTCGCGCAAAAGCGCTGGGTCCTGCTGGTGAAACCGACCGTTGCCGCCGATGACTGTTTGACCCGAGTCGACAACCAGCGTGTGACCCGTAATGTAGCGGGCCTCGTCGCTGGCCAAATAAAGAGCGGCGTTGGCAATATCAATTGGCAGTCCCGCGATGCCAAGGGGAGATGTTGAAGCAATGTGTTGCATGGTTATATCAAGCGTGGCGGGGTCGCCTGACATGACTGCAGATGTCATTGCTGTTGCCGTGTTGCCAGGCGAAATGGCGTTAACGCGTACATGATGCTGTGCCAATTCTGATGCCACGGATTTTGTGAGTCCGATAACTGCGTGTTTACACGCCGTATAGCAGTGAGGTCCAAGACCACCCAAAATACCAGCGGTGCTGGATGTGGAGAGAATGACGCCAGTCTTGCGTGGCACCATCACGCGTGATGCATGTTTCATGCCCAGAAAAATTCCGCGCATCAAAATAGCAACTGTTTTGTCCCATTGGTCTGAATTGGTCTCGGCGATGCGACCGACTACTCCGACGATGCCTGCATTATTGAACATGATGTCAAGATGACCAAACTCACTCACCGCAAGATCAATGGCGCGCGCAACATCATCTTCTGACGTAACATCAGTGTGTACAAAGCGTGTATCTTGCCCGAGTTCTTTGGCGAGGGCAGCACCTGGCAGGTCTTGAACATCGGCGATGATGACCTTGGCGCCCTCTTGGACAAAGCGACGCACCGTTCCTTCTCCGATACCACTTGCCGCACCGGTGATGACTGCGACGCGACCCTCTAAACGTCCTGGACTAGGCATTGTTCCCTCTCTTAAAAAGTGCTCCGCATCGTTGATGCTCTGTAATTCCTAAACTAATCCGCGAGGGTCCCGTTGACTAAATGCGGGGTGACGGATGAAAGCGGTTTGGCACAAAAGCAGGTGTGACGCGCTCTTTGTTCTCCCAGTCCTGGGTGAGTTTGCGGTGAGCAATTCGCCAATCACCCTCGCGACACTCAAAGTGATCAAAGTATCGCCCGCCGAAGCGTTCAAAAAACTCCCCATCATCGTCACGACAGCGATGAAGCGCCATGATCGGCGTTTCTACGTCGGCTGATGTGGGGGAATTGAATTCAATGATCGAGTCTCCAATAAGGTGTGTCGTGGCGATCGCGTAGTCCCGCATTTTGGCCGTGGCGTTTCTTGCGAAATCACTTCCAAGTCCGACGAATGATCCGTAGTCCCCGGTGCCGTCAACATGAAAAACCGATGCCACGAGTGCAGCATCGCAACGGTCAATGCCGCGGCAGTAGTCGAGCAGGCAACGACGGATCGCCCTTTCGGCGGCGATGGCTTGGTCGGGCGAAAGTGGCCCGTTGATGTGAAAGGAAGTGGTCATAGGGAAGCAACTTAGCCCAAGTTTTTACGGGGCTAGCCAAAATCAACCCTCAAATGAGTTTTTGGCAGACCCTGCGAACTACTGTAGAAATCGTCTGGGAAAAGTTGTTGATGGGAAAATAAGGGGGAGACAATGGCACAGGTACCAGTGACCGAAGGTGTATTCACATGGCCGTCTCAAGCACCCCAACTCATCGGGGCACGATGCGTGAAATGCGATAACCACATGTTTCCTGGCCAATCAGGTTGTCCGCGATGCACGGGCGATACAACAGAAGAAGTCTTGTTGAGTCGCCGCGGAACGTTGTGGACCTGGACGATTCAAGGATTTCCACCCAAAGCACCCCCGTATGCAGGCGATGTTGATGTAAAGACATTTGAAGCCTTTGGCGTGGGATACGTTGAATTGCCGGGCCAAGTCAAGGTAGAGACTCGACTCACCGTGGCAGATCCAGAAAAACTAAAAATCGGAATGGAAATGGAAATGGTGATAATTCCCTTAACCACTGACGCCGACGGCAATGAAGTCGTCACGTTTGCGTTTGCGCCGGTGGTGTGACTGATTGTTGACTTTAAATCGAACAGATTGATGTCTAAACGAAGAAGCAAGAAATAAAATAAACAGAGGAGAAGCAAAATGAGCATTGAAGTAGCCATCGT
>SXUP01000038.1 GCA_005790505.1 Actinomycetota bacterium | reverse complement strand
GCGTACTTCACTCGGATCAGATAAGAAAGCGCACTCTGTGGCTGGTAGCGGTTGTATCCATCCTCCCAACCCCATTCTTACGGGGTTACTTATCTGATTGGATGTGGATCTATCTCAGGGGGCCTGGACACCGATTTTTCGGCGTAGAAGCGCCTCAAATATTTGTCGTTGATGTCATGGTTTTACAGGGATGGGCTTATGGATTTTCTAATCTGCCGGTCGCAGGTTCAAATCCTGCCCCCGCCACCAAGGTGTGAGTTGAAAAACTCTCGCCACGCATTGAAGTCCCAGTTTCTCCACAGAGACTGGGACTTTGTGCGTCGGACCTTACTCGGGTCGATCAGAACAACGGGTCAGTTGGTGACCTTGCTGTCAGGGGTGTCTAGTCCGTGTTTTCTGATCTTGGTACTGATTAATTTGCGATTACAAATCTAAAAGGTTGCGAAGTCTCGTTATCCCAACAACTCGATCATCGGGACCACTCGGCAACTCATCAATCAGCCACCATTGAGCGTTATGAGATGACGCCAACGGCACTCCAGAGTCACCGATGCAGAGCCAGCCAATATTCCAATGTTGGTGTGGTATTTCTCCCACAGTGCGATGTTGATGAATAATTGCAGGAGCGTCACCTACTATTTGCAATGTCGCAGTATCTAGGCCGGTTTCTTCAAGCAATTCTCGCAATGCACCATTCCTGCTTGTTTCGTGTCGGTTCAGATGCCCGCCAGGCATGCTCCAACCCAACGTGGGGTGCTGCACCAGAAGTATCTGTTCGAGATTTTGACTAAACACCCATGCAGTCGCGCAGATGTGTGCAGGCTCTTGATTTGTCAAAGAATCAGAATCAAGAAGTCGTAAAAGTTGCTCAGATTCTCGGTCGGGTAGTTGAACCGATGCGACTTCGGCTCGAAGCACGGGCCATTTACCGGGCAGATCAGGAGTGGGATGCGGGAATCCCATAACAATATTTTAGTAGTTGTAGTTATTTTTGATCGCGGATAAATGACATGACTTCAGCCCGCGCAGTTGAATCCGCACGATAGATGCCGCGCACAGCGGTTGTGATTGTTCTGGCGCCTGGGCTACGCACGCCGCGGATCGACATGCACATATGCTCTGCCTCAACGACCACAAGTACGCCGACAGGCTCGAGCACTGTGTTCATCGCGTCTGCTATTTGACTCGTGAAATTTTCTTGCACTTGTAGACGGCGAGCGTAGCCCTCTACTAATCGTGCCAACTTGGAGAGCCCTGTGAATTTGCCTGTTGTGCCCGGAAGGTAGGCGATGTGCACAACACCCGTGAAAGGCAGGAGGTGATGTTCACACATTGACGTGAAATTGATGTCTCGCACCAGAACCATTTCATCGTGCTCAATTTCAAATGTTCGGCAAAGGTGGTCGGCTGGGTTTTCTTGGTAGCCCTGCAATAGTTCTGCCCACATGCGTGCGACCCGCGCAGGGGTCTCAAAAATGCCATCTCGGGATGTGTCTTGGCCCAACGCCTCTAGCAGATCCCTCACGGCTCGCTCGGCCTGTTCAAGGTTGACCACGGGCTGGGTCGTGCTTGGTGCGGTGCTCATATCGTTCATAGTGTTCTCCCGACTGGCTCTCAGCAAATTCGCGAAGCCATCACGATACCAACAGCGATTGGAACAACGGGCGGTTGAGACAGGGGTAATTCGGATGGTTCTGCTTCCGGTTTTAGTCGCCTATACTGAGGCTGTAACCAAACGATAGGAATTAATTAGTCATGCCAACCGGTACCGTAAAATTTTTCAACGACGAAAAGGGATTTGGATTCATTTCCCAAGAAGGCGGAGACGATGTCTTCGTTCACTTCTCCAATATTGAGGGCACCGGTCGTAGGTCTCTCGTTGCTGGCCAGCAGGTCGAGTTCGAACTCGGTCAAGGTCACAAAGGCGTCGAAGCAAACAACGTCCGTCCTCTCTGACGGAGACGCGCTCAGGCGCGTCCAAAAGAGTGTTCCGTTCAGGACTCTCTTTCTGGGAAAAAAAGTTGTACAGCCCGTGCTAGAACACGCATAATCACAAGGTCCCCTCGGCGGTCATGAGCGGCGCATTGAAGTATTTTTGCAAACTAATCTTTGTCGTGGGAAACTAAAACTTCGGTATGCGTGCCCTCGTATTTGAGCAACTTGGTCCACTAGAGACAGGATCAATCAAAGAACTTCCGTCGGTTGCACTGGCAAGTGGACAAGTGCGCGTGCAAGTGACTGCAAGTGGTGTCAATTTTGTTGATTCATTGATGAGTGAGGGGCGTTATCAAATCAAGGCTCCTGTACCTTTTATTCCTGGGGGTGAAATCGTTGGTTTGATCAGCGAAATTGCGTTAGATGTGCAAAATTTAAAAATCGGTGATCGAGTTTTTGTTCCAGTTGGTGTTGGTGGATTCGCTTCTGAGGTCGTGACTCACGCGCAACGTGTTTTGGTTTTGCCTGACTCGTTGTCGGACGGTCAAGCGGCGACGTTCATGCAGAGTTATATGACCGCCTGGTTCGCTTTTACCGTTCGTGTCCCCCTTGAGCCTGGTCGCACGATGTTGGTACTGGGTGCTGGGGGCGGAATCGGGCTTGCCGCCGTTGATGTCGCTCATTCAATGGGGGTGCGGGTGATCGCAGCCGCATCATCAGCAGAAAAACTTGAATTGGCATCTGCACGCGGCGCTTTTGCAACGATTAATACGTCAACAGAAAACACAAAAGAACGTGCCAAAGAATTGTCTGGTGGTGGCGTGGACTATCTGTACGATCCAGTTGGCGGCGAACTCGGTGAAACCTGTCTACGAGCACTAGGCGAGGACGGTAACTACATCGTGATCGGGTTCGTTGCAGGTATTGGGCAGTTACCGGCTAACCAAGTGCTGCTACGCAATCGCAGAGTCACGGGAGTTGACTGGGGAGCATGGGTGAGTCGTCATCAAGATCAAAATCGTCAACTCATTCTCGACGTATTAGGCGCGATTGGTGCCGGAACATTAAACCCAGTGGAACCGATTGTCTATGCCCTTGATGACGCAGTGCAGGCTATGCGTGATCTTCAAGAACGTCGTATTGCTGGCAAAGTGGTGCTGATTCCGTAGGCGCTATTTACCTGCCCTTTCTAGTTCGTATAAAGGGAGCCCCGTACGCCGACTGAGCCACAATCCCGCACCGATTTGTTGGAAATTCGCTGATAAGAGTTTGCGATACCACGCGCCTGTGCGCCGATAAATATTGAGATCAGTGGCAAGTGGGTCGACAACATTCTTCAGGTCTGCCGCAGTCGGTGCTTCAATATACAAAACACCATGACAGGCGACAGAGATGTTTTCGATTGCAGCGGCGACCCCGGCATTGGACAAGTACTGCAACACACTGTGGCAAATTACAAGATCAACGCTTTTTTTGGGATGCCATGTGGTTATATCTTTTTGTTGATGACCAAAGGCGTTGCATGCATGCTCACTGATGTCGATTGATTGCACCGTCACATCGGGCCTATGGGCGCGATACCAATCACGCCACAGACCTGGGCCTGCACCGATGTCAAGCACGGTGCGAACCGGCAAATCCCACCAAGCGCATAACGAATCTACGGCATTTGCAATTTGATGAATTTTTTCTGCTGTATGAACAGGATCATCGGCGTAAAATTTCTGGTAGTACGGTGCATCAAAGAGGGTTCGTGGCATGGATAGTTCCTTGTTTCTAAGCGGTGCAAGATGATGTTCCTGCATCAATAATGGAGTCGTCGAGTGCGCTTATTAGTTTCCATGAATAGGCACGTTCGATGAATTCAAGTTCCAACATCCCGTGAGTGGTCTTATACCGAAACTCACTGCCAGCCAGGGGAGTCTTGAGCCCAGTGGTTGGAGCACCACCGAGACCGTTGATGATGAGTCGAGTTCCGGTTGTAGACGGATTTCCAACCGCGTCAAGGGGAGAGAATCGTTCATAAATGTGATCATGACCCGTAATCAAAAGATCGGCACCACCTTCCACGATTGCGACCCAAAGATCGAGTGACGTCTTACTGGCAAAGCTTCCACTTGAAAAGGGTGGGTGATGCATGGCGACTGTTACGCATTTTCCTGCAGCCCGAGCAAGAGCAAGTTGTTCTGTTAGCCAAGTTGTTTGATGACTCATGGCACTACATCCATAAAAGAGATGTCCAAGACACCAAGAATCAACGACGAGAAGTTTCCATGGACCCAGGTCTGCCGAATAATACGACTGTGACATTTCTTGAAAATATTGGGTATATCCATTTGCACCCGGGGTGATGTACTCATGATTTCCGCGCACTGGGTAGGTGCGATCTTTGAATAAGCCCCAAGACTGATCGTAGATCGTCAAATAACTGTCGTAGTCTCCGGATTCATATTGCAGATCACCGAGCGCAAGAACTGCATCAGGAACAGTCCCCGCATTTTCGATGCGTCGTTGTACAAGTGCAGCGGTGTCTTCTGCTCCACATTGGGCGCCGAGGGCACCATGATCAAAAGTGGCATATTTTTCCCTGGAGCACGAGATGTCTCCGGCGGCAAGGATGCGAGCAAAGGTTGGGGTGCCAATCGCTGGGTGAGTTGCGCCATCAATGCGGACTGCGGTGCCAGAGCGACGAATAGTTCTGCTGGCATCACCAAGTTGGCCGCTCTCATTGGCGCCCCAACACCAAAGCGCGCCTTTGGTTGTCATGCCAACACATGCGTGCGTTGCCCCGGTCGCGAGCGCAGATATTGTCCCAAGATCTGGCGGGACAAGAACTTGCACAGGCCTGTATTGCGCAATGTTTTTGTTGTCGCCTAGTTGACCTGACTGGTCGCGACCCCAACACCAAACAGTTGAATCATTTTTTATCGCACACGTGAATTCATCCCCAGATGAGAGACGTGCGACGGATGCGATGTTGACGTATTGGGGCACAGATGTCGAACGGCCAGCGACGACGCCCAACTGAGCATGACGATTGCGACCCCAACACTGCACTTTTCGATTGGGCCTGACTACGCAGGTAAATGCGGCCCCCGCAGATACCTGTCTCGCCTTGACATCTGCAACTTGCATCGGCAATAGACGTGGCACGATTTTTTTTGCCCCAAGTTGCCCGTTGCCATTGGCGCCCCAACACCATAATAAATTATCGAGAGAAATAGCACAGGTGTGATTGTCTCCCACTGCAAGATCTGCAATGTATCCCGTGCGTGCCATCACCGGCACAACCGAATCAAGACGAGTCCCATCACCAAACTGCCCCATCGTGTTTAATCCCCAACACCACACTGTGAGACTTGTCAATATCGCACAAGAATGGTTTCGTCCAACAGCGACCTTTATGACACCAACGAGTGGCACTTGGGTCAGGACAGTTGTTTCGCCGATACACCAGAGTGTGGCGTCGGTACGAACAACGCACGTTTTGTTAGCCCGTGCTGAGATTGATGCGACAGAACCAAATGCACTTGGTCGAAAGGTGCCCGAGTCGATGACTGTGTTGTCTCCGAGTTGACCTTGACTATTGAGACCCGTGCAGAGTGCTTTGGTGTCAAGAACAAGACAAGAATGGGAGCCACCAGCCGACATCGCAGAAATAGAACCTAGTTGCACTACATCAGAAGCGCGGGCAGAGCGTGCGCTAACGATCAAAGCGCAAATCAGCAAGACAAAAAGTGAGAAGCGAAGTTTCATGGCAGCGAGGGACAGTGTTGCCCCGTCAGGCTAGCGAAAACGTCGTCTCAAGACAGCCCAAAAGGTCTGTATTGCTGAGCAACTAATGGCCATGGTTGTTCCGTTTCGAGTACTTGGGCGAGTCCAAGCGCAAGACCATCACGAAAACGCGGCGCGATGATTTGTATTCCGCACGGCACACCATTTTGGTCGAGCCCCATTGGCACGCTCACTGCGGGATGACCCGTAAAGTTGAGGTCGGCAGTGTTCATTGCGATTCCACTATCGCCTGAAACTTTTCCGGCGCTGTTGGCCATTGGTCCCTCAGCAGGCCACGATCGCGAGTTACACGTTGGTGTGACCATCACAGTATTTCCATAAAGTAGCGAATCAAAGCGCGCCGAGAGCGCATGGCGCTCCCGCTGAGCCGCAATGTATTGAGCTACTGATACATCTCTTCCAAAGTTCAGTGAAGTCTGCACATAATCTTCGCACTCACCCCAACGGTCTTGAAGATGGAGAAGACTTTGCGCGAGTTCGGCAGCAGAAATCACAAACCAATGTAAGCCCGTTGATTTGTCACTAGGGGGATCAACTCGTTCAACGGTGATACCACTTTTTTGAATGACTGACACCGTGCGCTCAAATGCGTCTTCAATATCGTCGTCTACATCATCACGAAATGAACGACAGACCAGAACTTTTGTGGGACGGAGTGGTTCAATTTCGACACCAGCACGCGGTATCGACAAGAAGTCACCGTGAGCCTCACCCAAAGTGACCGATGCTTCAAGAAGTACATCGGCAACGGTCGCACCGCAGTTCCCTTGAGTTGAAAAACCAATCCAACGAGGAAGAACGTTGCGACCAATTGCTCCCATTGTTGGTTTGTATCCAACGAGTCCACAGAAGGCTGCAGGAATGCGAGTGCTACCTCCGCCGTCAGAGGTGGTTGCAAGTGGCACAAGTCCAGCCGCAAGTGCTGCAGCGGAACCACCTGAAGATCCGCCAGGAGAAAAAAATGGATTCCAAGGATTTCGAGTGGAGCCATGCAGAGAGTTCGTCGTTACTGCGGCGGCACCAAACTCGGGGCTGTTCGTTCGCCCAATCACTATTGCACCTGCCGCCTTGAGACGCGCCACGACGATGTCATCAACATCGTCAGGTTCAGCATCGGCAAATAGTTTTGACCCGAGCGTGGTGCGACGACCCGCGACACGAGCCATGTCTTTAACCAAAACAGGCAAGCCAGCGAGGGCTCCCTTTCTTGAGTGGGTGGTTGCCTCAGACAGGGCGTCGTCTGCATAGACGTCGACGACCGCGTTGAGATCGGTGGCAGCAGCGATTCGCCGAAGAGATTCTTCAACAAGCAAAACAGGGTCTATTTCTCCGGCCCTCACAGCCCGAGCAATCAAATCACGCATGACAGAACAGTAGCCCGTCACCCACCCCCAGGTTCTGCTCGCCCTGGCCTCGTGGAAACACAAAAAGGATGCTTACACTTGTTTTCATGAACATTTACAGCACTCCAATCGGTTCTCTTCAAGGCACCCCATCACTTCTGAATCTTGTGCAAGGCAAAGTCACTCTCGTCGTGAATGTGGCAAGCAAGTGTGGCCTCACCCCGCAATACACTGCTCTTGAGCAAATTCATGAACAGTTTGCCAGCCGTGGTTTTTCAGTCGTTGGCGTACCGTGCAATCAATTCATGGGGCAAGAGCCTGGCACGGCAAAAGAGATCGAAGAGTTCTGTTCGTCGACATACGGTGTCACATTCCCGTTGTCAGAAAAAATTGATGTCAATGGTGATTCCCGACATGCGCTCTATTCAGAACTCACCCAAAAAGCGGATGCAGAGGGTGTTGACGGCGATATTCGTTGGAATTTTGAAAAATTTCTCGTCGGTCGCAATGGTGATGTACTGGCGCGATTTGGTCCGATGGTGGTCCCTGATGCTCCGGAAGTTATTTCAGCAATTGAATCTGCTTTAGCCTAAAAATATTTCAGGGTTTCAGCGTGACACTCACTGTTGCCGCGATTCAAATGAAGATGACTGATGTCATCGCCGACAACATCTTTGTGGCCGATGCTCTTGTCCGCCAAGCCGCTCGCCGCGGCGCGCAAGTTGTTGTGATTCCAGAATTATTTGAAGGCTTGTACTTTTGCAAAGATCGTTCACCTGATAATTTCAGTCGGGCGCGGGAAATAACAGCAAACCCCACGGTCGAGCATTTCAGAAAATTAGCCTCTGAACTTCGGGTGGCGTTGCCAGTAAGTGTTTTTGAGCGACAAAACAATTCCTACTTCAACACCGTTGTTATGGTCGATGCGACAGGGGATGTATTGGGTATTTATCGAAAGAGTCACATCCCAGACGGCCCCGGCTATTCGGAAAAGTTTTACTTCAGCCCTGGCGACACTGGCTTTCAAGTTTGGAACACGGTTCACGGTCGAGTTGGCGTTGGTATTTGTTGGGATCAATGGTTTCCCGAGGCTGCAAGGACAATGGCTCTTCAGGGTGCCGAAGTATTGGTGTATCCAACGGCAATCGGAACCGAGCCGCAAAATCCTGCATGGGACTCAAGTGGCCATTGGCAGCGCGTGATGCAAGGTCATGCTGCAGCGAATCTGATGCCAATAGTTGCGGCTAATCGATACGGACATGAGGTGGGGGAATCTTGTGACATCACTTTTTATGGTTCGTCGTTTATCGCTGACAATACGGGCCAGATAGTGGCGGTGGCTGGCAGGGATGAAGAGGCAGTTTTGGTGGCATCTTTTGATCGCCAAGAAATGCAGTCATTGCGGGCTTCGTGGGGTCTCTTTCGGGATCGTCGCCCAGATTTATACGGCAATGTGACGTCCCTTGACGGAACAACGACAGCGTGACATCGCAGCTCACAGGTTTAATGCCAGCTGAGTTTGCGACTCACGAAAGAACAGTGATGTGCTGGCCTGCTCGTGATGGCTTGTATAGAAATCGTCAGGCAGAAGCAGAAGCAGCACACGCCGCAATTGCGCAAGCAATTTCTGTCTTCGAGCCAGTCACGATTATTGCCGACCCACGACATGTTGAGCGCGCAGCAGCGGTAGAAGGTGCAAATATCACGGTTCTAGAACTACCCATTGATGATTCGTGGTTTCGAGATACCGGTCCAACGTATGTATATGCGGCTGATGACACACGCGTGGCGGTTGATTTCGCGTTCAATGGTTGGGGCAACAAGTTCATTCCCCATGACAACGATGCTCGCGTCGCTGCAGCGTGGGCGGAACACAATGATGATCCAGTGCGACAAGTAGCAATGGTCCTTGAGGGCGGATCAATCAATTCAGATGGTCATGGAACTTTGGTGACTACGATGCAGTGTTTGTTGCATCCAAATCGCAATCCAGATTTGTCTCAGGGACAAATCGCCCAACAATTACACGACGAACTAGGTGCGGAGTCCGTTGTGTGGTTGCCAAATGGTCTCGTGCTTGATCACGACACCGATGGACACGTCGACAATGTTGCAGCGTTCACACCATCTGGGCAACTGCTATTGCAGAACTGTAACGACAAATCAGAGCAAGATTGGTCTCGTCTCGCCATCAACCACAAAGTGGCGAAAAGTTCCCGAAACTCGACAGGTGACCTATTAAGAGTCGTAGATATTCCGGTCTTGCCTTTTACCGAGGTTGATGGTCAACGACTCGTTGTTCCGTACATTAATTTTTATGTTGGGAACGGATTTGTTCTTGTCCCGACATGTGGTAACGATGCGGACACGGACATGTTGCAACTAATTGGTGAGCAATTTTTGGGTCGCAAGGTTGTAGGTCTTGATGTGGGAGCAATCTTGGCACTCGGTGGCGGTGGTATTCATTGTGTCACGCAGCAGGTGCCAGCGCACCTGTAATCAGACCGGCGCATCAACGGGTCGCAACGGCAAAACTTGTTCTGGCATTGTGCTCTGCATGTCAGCCAGTAAGTCATCGCGGATTGCTCTGTGTTGAGAATCATTCCAGAGATTGACATGTTGCAGCGGATCATTGGCGTGGTTGTATAACTCACCCTCGGTACCGTCGTGCAAAGTGCCAGGCAACATTCGGGTGCACGTCCAACCATCACGGTGAATCGTTCTGCTGCCAATGATTTTTCCAAACAAAACACTGTCCCACTCAGTCAGCACACTTTCAAAACCACGTTTGGCGGCGTCAGCATCGTTGAGCGGAAGGGCGGGAGACTCGACATATTCGGGTATTGGAAGCCCAGCAATGGAAGCAAATGTGGCTGCTAATGAAACCAGTCCAACGGGCGCAGTGACGACTGCTGGAGTTACGTTTGCCGAGGGAGCTGGTTTCCAAATCATGGGCAGACGCATCAGTGAATCAACATGGTACGGACCCTTGAAAAGCAGTCCAAAATCACCTTGAAACTCGCCATGGTCTGTGGTGAAAATAATGTCCACGTCCGATGTCCAACCTCTTGATTCAATCATCTTCAAGACACGACCGATTGCTTCGTCAATTAGTTCGTTTTCGATGTGCGCCATGGCGTTGACTTCGCGTACCTGATCGGCAGTTAACGTCGCGGGAATCCAATGCAAGGGTGCCTCATAGTTGGAGACAAATGATCCGTCGTACCATTTACTCCAATGCAATGATTTTTGAGCCAAAATACTTTCACGAGTTGCAGCGTCTGTTGGATAGCCCTGTGGCAGGTCAAGATCACGCCAATTCACGCGACCTAGTTCGGATTTGGGTGGATCCCATGGGTGATGTGGATCGGGAAAAGACATCCAGCAGAACCAATCATCATCAGCACCAAGCGAATCAAGCCACGCCATCGTGCGGTCTGCAACCCAATCAGTGTGATACCACTCCCGTTGAATCTCGTTGAATTTTACTTGAGGGGCATTCGTATCGCCCCCACCGACCGCACTGACCTCTAGTTCATGGTCTAAGACCATGAAGAACTGACCAAGTGCCTCCGGATGGTTTTCGCGAATCCATTGGGCATAGTGAACGCTTCCCTGTCCACCATGTGTCGCTAATTCCATGTGGTCAAAGCCGCGATGCGGTGCGAGAGTGCCGTCAGCAGAAGTTTGCATTTCAGTGAAAACTTTTTGCGCGGCCATCCGTGTCTCAGCAAAAATCTGAAATGGGTCTAGCAGTGGCTCAAAATGAGCCTTGCCAACGAGTGCGGTTTTATAGCCAGCATTCCGTAGTGTCGCAGCGATACTCGGCGCATCAACGGGAAGTGTGACACCGTTCATCCAGACGCCGTGGGTGGATGGGTGTTGGCCGGTGATGATGGTGCTTCGTGACGGCATGCACACCACATTTTGTGGATGCGCTCTGGTGTAGTTGATTCCGTTTTTAGCAAGCGCGTCAATGTTTGGAGTACGGGCAATGGTCCCACCGTTACAGCCCAAGGAATCAAAACGTTGTTGATCAGTCGTGATAAACAAAATTCGGCGACCCATTTATTTTGTCCCTTCAAGAATTTTTTTTACTTTTGAAAGACCATTATGTGCTGCCGCGCCGATACCAAGGGCCAAAACATTCGGTTTCATATCGGTGCTGTAGATGGCGATGCATTCACCATGGCCGTCATCGATGACGTCAACGGTGCCGAGATGTTGAGTAACAATCGGATTATTCACTATTGAGTATTGGAATCGCCGCAAATAATTGTCGATCAAGACGATGTCTTCTTCGAAAACAAGGCCATTAGCCAAACTAATCCAGCGTTTGTTTCCTTCAACCCGACAACTCACAATCGGAAACCATTCATGAAGGCGAGAGGGATCACCAATGATTTTCCATGCTTCATCTGGTGAGCACTTTATGTGTTGACTTCGCCGTACTGAACCCACGAAAAAATAATACTTGCCAGGCTGTATGCAGTACGAACGGGGACGACTCAGTCGGCTGGTAGTCGCCAATCAATGGCGGAGGCACCGTTTGATTGGAGTGCAGAATTAATCTTGCTGAATGGGCGGCTACCAAAGAAGCCGCGAGATGCCGACAATGGGGATGGGTGTGCGGATGCGATGATCGTGTGGTGAGGTTCCGCAATGAGGATTCGCTTTGTTTGTGCATGGGACCCCCACAGCACAAATATCACAGGTGTACCGCGCGCGGAAAGAAACGAAATGATGTTGTCCGTGAAGGTTTCCCATCCGCGATTGACATGTGATTTGGCCTCACCGCGTCGCACAGTGAGCGTGGTATTAAGCATGAGAACTCCTTGCTCGGCCCAGTGTGCGAGACAGCCGTGGCGTGGTGGGTTGATCCCAATATCAGTGTGCAGTTCCGCAAAAATATTGCGTAGTGATGGTGGAATTTTTGTCTTCATCGGAACTGAAAAACACAGGCCGTGTGCTTGATTTGGTTCGTGATACGGATCTTGCCCCAGGATGACAACCTTGAGGATGTGTAAGGGGGTTGCCTCGAATGCGGCGAAGACATTTTGCGCGGTTGGATAGATTTCATACTCTTGACGTTCAAGGGCGACAAATCGTTCGAGTTCAACAAAATAGGGCTTTTGACGTTCTTTGGTCAAGATTTCTTCCCAGGCAAAATCCACTCCATCAATGTAGAGCCGTGACTCTGGTTTTAGTCGTGCGGTTGGTGCGATAATGGACGGTGCTATGGATGTCGCAATTGGAATAGATATTGGTGGAACAAAAATTTCAGTAGGAATCGTCAATCGACAAGGCGAGTTGTTGGATCGCGAGACTTTTGTGGTGAATCACTTGCTCACCGCTGGAGACCTGTTTGCAACCCTTGGTTCCGTCGTTAAGCAGCAGATTGCGCGCGCACGCCAACACCACAAAGTCATTCCTGTGGTGTTGGGAGTTGGAAGTGCAGGGCCAATAGATCGCGATGTTGTCTCGGTATCACCGCTAAATATTTCCGCTTGGACTGATTTTCCATTGCGTCGTAATTTGGTCGAAATAAGTGGGTTGCCAGTATTTGGTGATGGCGATGCCAAAGCCCTTGCACTTGCCGAAGGGTGGCTGGGCGCGGCTCGGGGTTGTGACAATTTCATGGCGATGGTGGTAAGCACTGGTGTTGGTGGCGGAATCGTGCTCAATGGAAAATTGCTATCTGGCGCCAGTGGCAATGCGGGCCATATTGGGCACATTGTTGTCGAGCCAAATGGTCGCAGGTGCGTTTGTGGTGGACGAGGCTGTCTTGAGGCAGAAGCATCTGGAACTGCTATTCAGGCCATAACGGGACGATCTTCAACGCAGCCGACATATGAGACGATGCAACGAACTGGTCGTTTGGTTGGTCAGGCAGCCGCCTCGGTCTGCAATTTGCTAGATCTTGATTTAGTGGTTGTTGGTGGTGGAGTTGCACTGGGTTTTGGCGCAGTATTTTTCTCCTCGGCGCAACAAAAAATGGATGAGTTGTGTCAATTAGATTTTTCATCGAAGGCACGAATTATTCCAGTTCAACTAGGAAGCGAAGGTGGGCTAGTCGGCGCAGCAGCAATTGGTTGGCGCGGTATCAACCGCCAATAAGTCGATATATCCGCTCCATCGGACCCTGCCCAATAAAACGAACGTGCAGTAGCGACAATGTCGTGGCAAGAGCAAGAAATACCACAGACAGAACTAGTGCCGTGTCGAGACCGGTTGGCGTCACCCAGTGAACGCGATTGACAACTGCGTTGAAAAAAAGAACATGGGCAACATAAATCGACAAAGTTGTTTGACCGATTCGTTGCAGGATAACTCGTACTTGAGCAAGTGATTGCGAGTCAGCCCACGCTGACACTGCAAGAAAGACAAAAATTGCGATACCACTGGTCGTGGCACTGAACAAAATTCCGCGGGAGAACGGATTCGTAGACGTAAGTGTGCGGATCGCGACACCCGTCTGTGTTGATGAGTCAACGAATTGATGAACTAAATGCGAGATGAGATACGCGGACCCGACAACGAGAAGCGAGATACCGGCGACCCGCCTACGCCAAACCGTGATGCTGCCAAGATGCCTCCCCAGAATGATTCCCAGACAAATAAAGGCAAACCAGGGCAGAACTGGATGGGTATAGGAAATGAATACTCGAATCATAAAATTACGGGGTGATGCCATCGATCGTGGGGCGAGCCAAGCTGTGGCGTGTCCGCCGAGGGCCTCGCTCGCTCGCCAAGCCTCGAGTGCCGCGCCTAAAACAATGGCAAGCACTGTCGTGATGATGAGTGTGCGTGTCGTGCAGTGGATAAAAAAAGACGCGAGTAGAAAATATGCTCCGTAGTAAAACAGGATTGTCCCGTGCCAGATCCACTCGATACAACACCCAAAGATAAGAAGAAAAAGTCCTCGTCGAAAAATAGCCATCTGTATCTGATCTGGCCGACGGGAGGAACTTGCTGCCAGTAATGATAAAGACACACCGGCAACAAAAACAAATAGTGTTGCAAATCTTGCTGTTAAAAAACCAGTGACAGGATTGAAAAGTTCCTGCCACAAGGATGGTGAAATCGGTGTTGTTGCCTCTGAATGATTGAGGTACGCATGATAATTCATGATGACGACTCCGCCGAGTGCAAGTGCGCGGGCAATGTCAGGTGTCGTGAGGCGGGGAGTGCTAGTCATGACGACAGAGGTTGACGACGCAGTTTATTTTGCCCACTGTAAAACATCTATTTGAACCTGCGTAAGAGGACGCTGCACATCAATCCACTCACCAATTGGTGGCACTGGTCTACCCCGCGCAATGAACAGCATTGACGTGTGCATGTGTGGCGCTTCATGAAGATTAATTCGTTGATTTTGATAATGAAATGGGCTTTGACCGTCGTCTAGAGGGAAAACTCCGTGAGCACTGCCTGCTCCAACAAGGACAATTTCACCCATTCCACTGACTTTTTGTTGTCGATAGCCGACTGCTTGCGATGATTTGACAGCATGACTGTCAAGGACATCAGCGCTCAGTTTCATCATTGATTTATCGCCAAGCCACAACTCTGTGCCGAGTCGAATTCTAAATTCGTGTTGCGGATAATATCTTCGAAGCTGACGAACAGCGGAAGCGCTGACATGGCTGACATAAACCGGCAGGGCCGAGCTGATGTGTTCAAGCCAATTTTCAATGTCTTTGATATGCAGTTGCATGTCACCGTCAAGTGGTGGGTGGATGGAAAACCCGACGATCTCTAGATTTGCATTTCTCGCTTCTGCCAAGAGATCTGCAAGGTTCTCCTGAGTCGTGCCGTATCGCAACATTGATGAACGCAGTTTTATAACGATATTTCCCGTCCAATTAAAGTGCGACAGGGCCTTAATATGTTCAAGACGACCAACGGTCAGCACGGTAGAGACAGGCATAGTCTTGGGCGGGGCAGACATGGTCGGGGTCAGAACAATCGCCGTTATTCCTTCAGGAATGTCGTGAGTCTCATAGACCGTGCCAACGGCTACCTCCGACGACAGTTCGCCGACCATCTGCATCAGGTTCCATCGTCGCATTCCGTATCCGTTACCTTTGACTACCGGCACTAAGCCGCCAAAATCAAGCGACGTAGCACGCAAATGCTCCTTCCAGTTGGCTTGATGCACGATTAATCGCAAAGTCATACTTAGACGGTACCCCGTAATCAAATGTTGAGTTGTTTAGTCGAGAAAAAAAACTTAGCCTAACTATATGCCCGGGAAAATTTCATCCTTGTTTTCATTTCCAAACCCCGTTAATGAAGTTTCTGCACGAGTAGTGGCAGGGGGCGTGGTATTGATGAGTGCGGCATTTGTGGTCACTCAGAATGGCTGGATTCTGCTTCCCTTGAGCTACGGATTTATTGCCCGAGTGTTGGCCGGTCCACGATTGAGCCCGCTTGGTCGCCTTGCGACCCATTTCATCACGCCTCGACTTGGGTTGCCACAGCGTCTAGTTCCGGGGCCGCCAAAAAGATTCGCACAGACCATCGGGATGTTGTTTTCGCTCACCGCAAGTGTGCTGTGGCTTTTTGACTTACATTTTGCTGCGACGGTCACGATCGGCTTGCTTGCGCTGGCAGCTTCTCTGGAGTCTTTCGTTGGAGTTTGTTTGGGTTGTCTTATTTTTTCTCAACTTATGCTTTGGAAAATTATTCCTGCATCTATTTGTGCCGAGTGCAACGATATTACTTTGCGCGCCGCGACCGCCAGACAGTAATTTTTGGCGATAACGCAGCCAAGGATTTCTGTTTCAATGTTCCGATAGTTACTCCGATGCAATAAGCAGAGTTATCAATGGCGCGAAGTGCAACATAGGTGAACGGATCTAGTGTGTGAAAGCGGAACCATTCAAATAATCCGGGAAGAACAAAAGACAGAAGTACAGTCCATAAAATTTGTGGATAAAAAACTGAAATTAAAAGTGCTGGTAAAAGCCAAACCCGCGTCATCGCATCTGCAAACAATCGTGCTGAGTTGACAATGCCAGTGATGACAGTTGCACAAGCGTGAAAAAGGTTGTCTCCAGTACGAAGTAACACCACGAACGAAGAAATTATCTGGGCAAACAAGAACAATCCAGCCATGAGTGGTAACCAGAAAGCCAAGCAAATCCAGAATCCAAATAGGAAGATGTTTGCGACAAACGGGGCGGCATAGGAGCCGTGCCTGTGGGCCAGCACTGCTGCGCTCGTACCGTAGTTAAAGCGCTGCTTAAAAAACTGACGGAGTGATGTTCGGGCGGTGTGGACCCCCATGATTTCTGGCTCATACCGACACATGACTCCAGTATCGACAAATCTCCAAACAAGGTCGACATCCTCGCCAAAGCGCATATCTTCGTTAAATCCATTGCATTGACGAATTGCATCAGTGCGGGCAAGCATGATTGCGGATGGGACGAAAGAGACTCGCGTGAGTGGTTTCACGAGGGCTGGCTTGAGACCCATATCGAGTGGTGATCGGGCGACCTCGTAGCGACCGATAATTGAAGGAGAAGCACGCGAAGTGATTCGGGGTGTCACAATTCCAACTTTCCCGTCTTTAAAATGCGAAGCAAGAATGCAAAGATTCTCGCTGGTTATTGATGTGTCTAGGTCGACGAAGGCAATGAATTGACTGGACACTTGCTGAAGTGCTGTATTGCGAGCAGCAGCAGGACCTCTATTGGTCGGGTGTCGCAACAGCGTGATGCCCGTAGCGGTGACCTCGATGGGAGATGCGTCGTCGACAACAATCACGGGGTGATTTTGAAACTGCGTGATGAGTGTCTGCAGGGTGGGCAAATCCTCAGGATTACAAACGTACGCCGGAATAATTACTGTTATCTCATGCGGAGATACTGCATCGGACAGGCTCGGGTGCAGCGCCCCCGCTTGAACAAGCCTGTCGGTGAGTTGTTCGTGACCTGCGCCGAGTGGCTTTGATTGTTCAAGAGCAGTTGCAATGGCAACACCAGCATCTGAAAGTTTAAATGCGCGCAATGGTGAACCGCCAAAAACTACATGACCGTCTCCGTTGCGGTACCACGAAGAATCAATGCGCCAAGCAATCGTCACGAAGCAGCACTCCATGCAGACGAGCATTGCAACAGAACTTGAGTAAGTGACACAACATTTTGTTCCACGAGCAGGCAACCATCAGCGGCAGTCGCAGTAGTGGGGTCGCCAAGTACGCCCGTGGTAGAGACAGCGCGCAGACCATTCTCCCGCATGGTGGGCATAATTTGATCGAGTGCGGTGGTATTGCCGACTACTGCAGTATCAATCTGCACCAGCTCAGGAAAAAGATGCAGCATGATTGACGTCTCAAAATGTCCCGCGTGTGTGTCGGTTATTGCTGATCCGGTGACAGACCAGATGGCATGGGTGATTTGTTCGTGGTCAAGTGCGTAGTGCACGGACTGGAGTGCGTCTGCATTGCCACCATGACCGTTGACCAAGACAACACCACGACTCCATTCAGCAGATCGACAAATGGCGATTAAAAATTCCTTTGTGGCCTGAGTCCCGGCGCTCAAGGTGCCACTGAACCCTCTGTGTTCGTCGCTAGCAGAGATTGGTAGTGCTGGTGCAATGACAAAATTATCTAATTGGCAACGAAGGAGGGCAAGTTGGGTGATGGCGGTGGCGATGCGCGTATCAGTGTCAAAAGGCAGGTGCGTTCCGTGTTGTTCGTAGGCGCCGATCGGAACAACGAGTATCGGGCGCGCGTCAAGCGTCATTAGTGCAGGTTAGGACTGCCTGAACGTCTCTTGCGCTCAGCGCGAACAATTTCAATTAATACCGTTGCAGAAAGCGCGATTCCAAAGGCCACTAAAAATGCCAAAGTATGATTGTCCCCAAAAGTTTTACCACCCACGTAGCCAAGCAGGGAAGCGTAAGTTCCCCAAATGATGCCCGCAAAAAGCACCCATTGGGCAAACCAGCGATGAGCTTGATTAGTAATGCCACAAGACAGGGTGACGATGGTTCGACCTCCCGGAATAAATCGAGCGGTCACCAAAAGTGATCCACCCCGCTCACGAACCTGAGCGTGAGCCCAGGCCAGCCGCTTGCGGCCTTTTTCGTTGCGCTCGTAGTATCGAGTGATTCGTGCCGACGCCGAGCGACCGATGAGGTAGCTCAGGTTGTCACCAATAAATGCTCCACCTGCGGCAGCGATTATGACAAGGGGCAAGAAGAGTTGCCCACTGCCGGCACTAACTCCAGCGATGATAACCATTGTTTCACTCGGCACAATTGGGATTACGGAGTCAGCAATGGCGATGCTAAATATCACCAGATAAAAAGATGGAGATGAAGAAAATTCTTCAAGCCAAGTGAAAAAAGTATCAAGAAAAGGAAGCATATTTGCCGATTATGGCACCACTCCACCAAGAGGTGGTTCGCTTCCGGAAAGCAATCGTTTGATGTTGGCGGTGTGGCGAATCTCGATGATGACTCCGAGTCCGATGGTTGTCCAGATCTCCCAGGCTGGTGAGCCAGCGACGGCAAGAAAAACCGGAAGCAAAGGCAGGAGCACTATTGAGCCGATAGATGCCTTTTTCGTCAGTTTGAGCATCACAAACCACATCACGAGAAGAAGAAGCATGACAAAGAATTGCATTACAAAAATGATTCCTGCTCCTGTTGCGACTCCTTTCCCACCTTTGAATTTGCGTTGTAGTGGAAACATGTGCCCAAGAATTGCCGCTGCACCGCAGAGATAGCCAAGACCGCGATCAGAAACAAAGATTCCGATAACCGTTGCTATTGACCCCTTCCCCACATCCATGATTAAAACAGCAGCACCATATTTCCAGCCCATGGCGCGCGCAATGTTGCTGGTGCCCGGATTGCCTGAGCCGACGTGCATGATGTCAAGGCCTTTGCTTTTAGCCACCATGATTGCGCTCGGAAATGTGCCAATAAAATACGACAACAAAAACATCAGCACAACTGCGATTGAAGTGGCAATCATTTCAGACTCTCACGACGGGCTTTTGTAACTTGATTAGTGTCGGTTTGCTGTGGTCAGGTGTTGGTCGGGGTGTAAGCAAAATTGGGACTGCAAGGAGAGATTCTTGACCATGTCCCTTGACACACTCAGGATCAGGTCCATCGAGCGGAAGACCTGTAAAAAACTTTGCCGCCATGCAACCGCCCTGGCATTCATCGTATGAACCACATGATGCGCACGCCCCAGCACTTTGTGGTTCACGAAGTTCCTTAAATAGGGCAGACTCGCGCCAAACTTTTGTGAAACCACCAACACCAAGGGCGCTTCCTGCCTTGAACTCATCATGGATGACGAAGGGGCATGCATAGACATCACCGATTGGGTCAATGAGGCAGACAACGCGTCCAGCACCGCACATATTCAATCCGGGCAGTGCAGGACCAAGGGCATTGAGGTGAAAAAACGAATCACCCGTCAAGACATTGTCGCCGTGCGACATCAGCCAGTTGTAGATTTCTCGTTGTTGCTCGTTGGTTGGATGTAAATCGTTCCATGTATCGGCGCCACGACCAGCGGGGCGCAACCGCGTGATGCGCAGTTGCGCACCGTATGAATCAGCAAGATCTTTAAATTGGTCGAGCTGTGACACATTGTGACGAGTCATGACAACGGAGATCTTGAACGGACCAAAATTTGCTGCTGCAAGATTGTCCATTGCCCGTCGTGCAAGGTCATATGACCCTAATCCTCGTACTGCATCGTTAGTGATTGAATCGACGCCATCGAGACTGATTTGTATGTCAAGGTAATCCATGGCGGCAAGACGAAGTGCTTTTTCGTAATCAATGAAAGCGCCGTTGGTTGAAAACTTGACACCAATTCCATTTTTACTTGCGTGTTCAAGAATCTCGAAAAAGTCACGGCGAATCATCGGCTCGCCACCACCGATGTTGATGTAGAAGACCTGAAGATCGCGCAACTCGTCGAGCACGGCTTTTGCTTGTGCAGTCGACAATTCATCCGGGTCGCGTTGTCCGCTACTGGAAAGACAGTGAATGCATGACAGGTTGCAGGCATAAGTAAGTTCCCATGTCAAGCAGATGGGGGCATCAAGTCCTTGCTTGAGCTCGCCGATGAGAGGGCTAACGGACACGGATGATTTCCGAGGCAGAGAGTGAATCAATTGCTGAAACAAATGCAGGCCACCGTGTTTCAAGAACAGAGTTGGCCATGAGAGCTTCACGCACTGTCGCGTGTTCACCTAGGGATTTCACGACCGATACAACATCAGGATGACGCAAAAACACAAGCCTTCTGTTGCCGTAGTGGTAGGCGAGTGCACCAAATGGCTCTGGTCGTAGCGACACTCGAGGGTCTAGTTCGCACGCAGAGTCGATGGTGATAGTCATGGTCAAGCGCAGAGACTTTTCAGTAGACGCCGCACATACCGTCGATCGAAATCTCTTCAATCAAGAGTTCCTCCTCAAGAGCAAGGATCGTTGTTGAATCTGTGCCTTTGGACTTCTGGGGGGCTGTTTCGGGGGTTGGGTCGGCTGTTGGATTGGTGGTTTGCATACCTTGAGCGTACTAAATGCGCACCCAGCCCAAGGGCCTACGCCAAGAAGTGGTGCCAATAGAACTAATCACTGATTTTTAGATAAGGTCTTGTTCTGGCGCATGGTCAGCGAGCAGCAATAACAAATATCGGGGGAAATAATGAAAACTAAGGCCGCAATTTTATGGGAAATCAATAAGCCTTGGAGTGTTGAGGAGATTGAACTTGACCCGCCAGGCCCGGGCGAAGTGCTTGTGAAAATTGCCGCGTCGGGAATGTGCCATAGCGACGAACACTTAGTGACTGGTGATTTGCCGTTTGGTCTACCCATCATCGGAGGCCATGAGGGTGCAGGCGTGGTGCAAGAGGTCGGAGCCGGCGTGAGTTGGCTTGCCGCTGGAGATCATGTGGTGTTTGGATTTATCCCCTCGTGTGGGAAATGTGCTAGTTGTTCCCGCGGGCACCAAAACCTGTGCGATCTCGGAGCACTCATGGGTACGGGTCGACAAATCACCGACGGCACATCGCGGCATCATGCCCAAGGACAAGACCTAGGAACGATGTGCTTGCTTGGAACATTTGCCAATCACACGGTTGTGAACGAAGCATCCTGCATCAAGATTGATAACGATATTCCACTTGATCGCGCATGTTTACTCGGATGTGGTGTTGTAACAGGTTGGGGAAGTGCTGTTTATGCGGCAGAAACCCGTCCCGGCGACACTGTGGCGGTGGTTGGTATTGGTGGTATTGGCGCCAATGCAATTCAAGGGGCAAAACTTGCGGGTGCAAAACGCATCGTGGCGATTGATCCCGTGGAATTCAAACGTGAAAAGGCTATGGAACTCGGCGCGACTCATACTGCTGCTTCAATGGCTGAAGCATTGCCTTTGCTGCAAGACATCACTTGGGGAACGATGGCCAACAAAGTCATTATGACCATGGGAATCGGAAATGGTGCTCTTATGGCAGAAGCAATGGGGCTAGCGGCAAAGCGTGGACGGGTTGTTGTCACCAACATTCATCCCGCATTTGAGATGAGTGTGACCATGAACTTATTGGATCTCACATTGATGGAAAAACAAGTTGTGGGCTCTCTGTTTGGTTCTGGAAATCCCCGCTCTGATATTCCCAAATTGATTGGCTTGTACCGCGCAGGTCAACTTGATCTCGATGGACTGATAACTAAACGGTATCCACTTGAAGGAGTCAATGACGGCTACGAGGCAATGCGAGATGGCAAGAATATTCGTGGCGTTTTAGTTTTGGACTGACGGTGGCGAAGAATTTATTTCAAAAAAGTATTGAGTAAAAGGACAAAAATATGAAATCAAAAGCAGCAATATTGTGGGGCCTCAATCAAGAGTGGAGCGTCGAGGAGATTGAGGTTCATTCCCCCAAGGCCAAAGAAGTCTTGGTGCAATGGAAAGCAGCGGGTCTTTGTCATAGCGACGAACATCTAGTGACAGGTGATTTAGTCCCACCCAAAGAAGCATGGCCGTTGATGGGAATAGAAGATTTTTTTCCAGTTATCGGGGGGCATGAGGGCGCTGGAGTTGTGATCGAGGTTGGTTCTGGGGTCTCGAGCGTCAAAGTTGGAGACCACGTATCTGCGAGCTTTGTGCCAAGTTGTGGTCGTTGTCGGTACTGCAGCACTGGTCGCCAAAACTTGTGTGATGCAGGAGCACAGACATTTATTGGTGGAATGATTACAGACGGAACACACCGTCACTTTGCGCGTGGAGACAAGCCCGTCACCTTGATGGCAAAGTTGGGAACATTCAGCGAATACGCATGCGTGGCCGAGGACTCCGTGATAAAGGTAGAGCCAGATATTCCTTTTGAATGTGTTGCACTGGTGTCTTGTGGCGTAGCAACAGGATGGGGCTCGGCCACCAGTCGAGCCGGAACACAGGCTGGAGACACGGTTGTTGTAGTCGGAATTGGGGGCATCGGCATGAATGCTGTGCAGGGTGCACGCATGGCAGGTGCAACGCGAATTATTGCGATTGACCCCGTTGAATTGAAACGCGAAAAGGCGATGGAATTTGGGGCAACACATACATTTTCTTCAATGGAAGAAGCGATCCCCGCCGTGATGGAAATGACATGGGGTCAAATGGCAGACCGAGTCATCATGACCCCTGGTGTTTTGCACGGAGAAATGATGGAGTCGGGAATGACCCTCGCAGGAAAGGGCGGGACGGTCGTTGTTACCGCAATCTCGCCAATGATGGATAGCACCGCCAGCATTAACCTTTTCCAACTTGCGATGTGGAACAAAGAAATAAAAGGGACAATCTTTGGCAGCCTCAACCCACGGGCCGATATTCCTGCACTCCTTGATATGTACCGTGCTGGCCAACTCAAATTAGACGAACTAATCACAAAGACTTACAGTCTTGACCAAATCAACGAGGGATATCGAGCGATGCGCGACGGCGAGAATCTTCGTGGCGTAATCGTTTATGGCTAGTAGACAACTGCTGGATCAACTCTGTGACCAAGTTGTAGGTCGGCGACGCGAACTTGAACTCGTCTTGGCTGCACTTGACGCCGATCGACATGTATTGCTTGAGGGTCCTCCCGGAACAGGCAAGTCCACGGTGTTGCGGGCAGTTGCCAGCGGATTAGGCATTGGATTTGAATTTGTAGAGGGTAATGCCGAATTGACTCCGGCTCGATTAGTTGGTCACTTTGATCCAGCGCGAGTAATGACTCAAGGATACGACCCTGAGGTGTTTGTTGATGGGCCACTTGTGACGGCATTGCGTGATGGATCATTGCTGTATGTCGAAGAAATCAATCGCATCCCCGAAGAAACTCTCAATGTTTTGATCACTGTTATGAGTGAGGGTGAAATCCATGTGCCACGTTTGGGTCGTATTGCGGCATCAAGCGGATTTAGATTAGTGGCGGCGATGAACCCGTTTGACGCCGTTGGTACTGCCCGAATTTCTGCTGCCGTGTACGACCGCGTTTGTCGCGTTTCAATGGGATATCAAATTTTGACAGAAGAAAAAGAAATCGTAGAACGCAATATGATTCGCGGAAAATTGAATGAAACCTGGATTGAAGGCATTGTTGAAGTTGTTCGCCGTACGCGAACACATTCTGATCTGCGGGTCGGTTCATCTGTGCGTGGAGCAGTCGACACGGTGCTCGTGGCACAATCTTTGGCGGAATTGCGGGGTCAAGAAGCCTCTCAACCGAGTGTCTCACTCGACGCGGCTCTTGTGGCCTTAAGTGGGCGTGTTCGGGTGCGAGAAGGTTGCAATCGCACATCCGACGAAATCGTGACAGAAATATGGCAAGACGTTTTTGGTCGGGTGGACGGAGAAAATACCGTGGGAAAAGTTGGAGCCCCGAGCGGGGCCATCAACTCCCACTAAGCAAAGAAGGTCTAGCCGCCGATGAGGCGATCGCCAAAGCAGGTCGACAGACGACATCTCGTCGTGAACTTGCCAGACATCGAAATTTTGCTCAGGTTTCGCCGGAAGTTGGGGTACTTGATGAACTCGCCGTTGACGAAGCAATGCAAAGTAATCCAGATGAGATGCTTGGGATGATTGCTGATTTAACTGCGGCAACCGATCCCAAGTTGAGAGAACTTGCACGAAGATTGGCTGGTCGACTCATGCTTGACCTGGGTCGGAGTGGTCCGACCAAGCCGCGCGGAGTTGGTCGCATGACGACGCTTCCTTATCAGCCAGATGCAGGTGATCTTGATATTGATGCGAGCCTTGATGCTTTAAATGAATTGCAACACGGAATTATCCCTGACTCAAATAGTCTGCGCGTTCGCGGATGGACAAAGCCTGGTGTTGCGCTGTGCTTGTTGGTTGATCGCAGTGGATCAATGGGCGGCAAACCACTCGCAACTGCGGCTATTGCCGCTGCTGCCATTGCGTGTCGAACCCCGAGTGATTACAGTGTTTTGGCTTTTGGAAAGGATGTGGTGATTGCAAAATCACAAGATATTGAAAAATCAAGCGATGCAGTGGTCAACGATGTGCTCACGCTTCGTGGTTTTGGGACGACCGACCTCACGGGCGCGCTGATTGTGGCAAGTCAACAGTTATCACGCTCACGAGCAGGACGACGCGTGGCGGTGCTGTTGAGTGACTGTCGATCCACGGTAGAAGGCGATGTGATAGCAGCAGCGCAAAGTCTGGAAGAGATAGTCATAATTGCTCCTGAGCAAGATTCTGATGAAGCACGTCTCTTGGCTAGTTCAGTGGGTGCAAGATTGACTTTGATTAGCGGCCCATCAGAGATACCCGAAGCATTGGCTCGTGTTTTGGAGTGAGCAAACTTGACGGTTGCTAGTGACAACTCGGATCATATGGTGGTGTGATTCCACGTTTGTTGGGGGTCGGACTTAGTTCTTGAACAATGGTGGTAGGCGTCGGAGTGGTTGGTGAAGTGATGACCGTTGCCACTGATGGAATTTTGTGGATTGCCGACATCACCCCCAATGTTTGAACAACAAATGATGTTCCCATCGCGGTGCTTTCGGTGGTGAGAGCAGTGTCAGCTGGCGGCGGAGCCTTTTTCAGACTTGCCTGACCACGAAAAATTGAAAGAATATCTTTCATATTTGAATTGTCAAGATCAGGCAGCAACACATTTTCCTTGCCAATTCGGGCGCCAATGGCCTGCATTGTGTATGTCCCCATTGTTGCCGGGTCGTAGTTTTTCATTGCCTGTGCCAATTGCAAAAGTTTCATCGGCGTGAGTTTGTCATCGGTGATCACATTTTTGAGGGCAGTGTTGAGCATTTGGGTTGCAATCCGGGGGTTTGTGCGACCCCTTTCCAGAGCTCTCTGGGCCATCCGTTGTGTGAAATCCTGTTGTCTACTGATGCGACCCCAATCGCTGAGTCCGTCAGTGCGCCATTTTTTCTTCACTGCATCGTAATAGCTGTACTTGCGTGATCGTACATAAGCGAGAGCATGATCGCCAGTGAATGTGAAGCATCCCGGCTGCGGAACATTGAGGCCCGTGCTCTTGTCTCGTGTGCGATACAAAAACGGTACTTTGACGCCCCCAACAGCTTCCACAATATCTTTGAATGTGCAGAAGTCAATGTTGACATAGTGGTCAATGCTGATGTCAAAGTTGTCTTTGATCGTTTGTATCAGTTTGTTTGGATCCTTGCGTTGGAACGCCGAGTTGATGCGACTTTTGCGCGTTGATCCGGAGATCTTTACCCACATGTCACGGGGGAAAGAAAGGATAATCGCTTGATCATCTAGAGGATTTACACGAATCACCATGATGGTATCGCTACGTTCACCGAAGTTGCTGCCTTCACCAAACCCCCCAGCAAACGGAGATTTTGGATCGATGCAGGCACGACTATCGGTTCCAGTTATTAAATAATTGCGTGCTGACAGATCTCCCGGTGGCAGGTTCCATTCATTTGCAATTGATCCAGAGTCATCGTTTTTGTCGTCACCATTAGATGAGTCAATGGTGACAACTTGCCGATCACTAAGTCGATAGTTGGCATATAGCAATCCAGAACCACCAATTATGCAACTCAGTGCAATAACGATATTGAAAACGAGAAGAACCTTCTGTCGCTTTGTGCGGTGTGGATTTGCTTCAGACATCTGCTACCACGGTAGTAGCAGTGGGACTGTTTTAAGTGTTAGTTCATGCATTGGGCACAACGAGTTGAACATTTGTTGTCAGTTCTGCCCCAGAGATCTCAATGAATTCACATGAGTTCACCGATCCAGCGTCTTCGATGTCGCCGAGTCCAGCTTTGACTGCCTGCAGCACTTTGGCGTCACCTGAGATAGTGAGGGAGCGCACTTCTGCCCGCTGGCTGACTTTTGCCTCAGTTTTTGCGCGTCGCACAAGTGCAATTGTGGCGCAAACCACAGAAAGCGTCGAATCGTCAACATTGCCCAAAATGCCAGCCGTCACTTCTTGAGGTGAGGGCCATGGCGCCAGGTGAATAGAGGAGTCATTCCACCAATTCCAAACTTCTTCAGTGGCAAAGGGAATAAATGGTGCAAACAAGCGTTGCAATGTCGAGAGGGCACGGTGAAGTGCGACTCGTGCACTTGCTGCTTGATCTTCGCCGCGGTTGCCGTATGCCCGCATTTTTACGAGCTCTACATAGTCATCGCAGAACCACCAAAAAAACTCCTCCGAGCGCTCTAGTGCGCGAGCGTAGTCAAATTGTTCAAACGCAGTTGTCGCCTCTGTGACGACATCGGATAATCGCCCAAGCATTGCCATGTCAATCTCGGCGGTTGGCGTTGCACTTTCGTCTACATCACCAAAACTCAGAACAAATTTTGTGGCGTTCAGCAACTTTGTGGCAAGTTTGCGTCCAACTTTCATTTGATCTTCACTAAAAGCGGTGTCGACACCGGGGCGAGCACTTGCGGCCCAATAACGCACGGCGTCACTTCCGTAGGTCTCAAATAAATCAATAGGTGTCACGACATTGCCCTTGGATTTAGACATTTTCTTGCGATCTGGATCAAGGATCCAGCCCGAGAGTGAAACATTTTTCCAGGGCAATATTCCGAACTCAAAATGGGAGCGAACAACGGTGGAAAACAGCCATGTTCGAATGATGTCGTGACCTTGGGGCCGCAGGTCCATCGGAAAAATGTGGGAATAAAGCGCATTATCGTCTTCCCACCGTCCAGCGATCTGGGGTGTCATTGATGATGTTGCCCATGTGTCCATGACATCGGGATCGCCGATAAAGCCATTTGGTTCGCCACGTTGTTGAGGCGTGTATCCAACTGGTGTGTCCGTGCTCGGATCAATAGGTAGCAAGGATTCGTCTGGAACGAGTGGTGACTCGTGTTGAACATTGCCGTTGGCGTCAAGGGAGTACCACACAGGGACTGGAACCCCGAAATAACGCTGCCGACTTATTAGCCAGTCACCATTGAGGCCCTCAACCCAATTGCTGTAGCGATGACGCATGTGATCGGGGTGCCAGATGAGATTGTCACCGCAAGTTAAAAGTGCGTTGCGCAGATCGGGATCTCTTCCACCGTTGCGGATATACCACTGACGACTTGTCACAATTTCAAGTGGGCGGTCTCCTTTTTCAAAAAACTTGACAGGGTGTGTGATGGGGCGGGGCTCACCACTCATTTCTCCGGAGGCGCGCAATAATTCCACCATTTTGGCTTGGGCCTGCTTGGTGTTTTTGCCTGCAATTTGACCGTAGGCATTAACGGCGGACGCAGATGAAATCGCTGCTGGCGGTTCACTCAAAATGCGACCATCACGCCCGATGATTGCACGCATTGGCAGTTGCAGTTCGCGCCACCAAATGACATCTGTGAGGTCACCGAATGTGCAAATCATCGCGATGCCGGTGCCCTTGTCAATCTGAGCCAATGGATGAGCGAGCACAGGGACTTCAACATCAAAGAGCGGAGTCCGCACAGTGCTGCCAAACAGTGGCTTGTAGCGTTCATCGTCTGGGTGGGCAACAATTGCGACACAGGCGGCCAGTAATTCTGGTCGAGTGGTGTCAATAACGATGTCACCGTTGCCGTCGCTGCGATGAAAGACAATTGTGTGAAACGCGCCGGGGCGATCGCGGTCCTCTAGTTCTGCTTGGGCAACGGCAGTTTTAAAATCAACGTCCCACAATGTGGGTGCTTCTTGTGCATAGGCCTCACCACGGGCGAGGTTTCGCAAAAAGGCTCGCTGGCTAGTACGTCGTGACCTGTTTTCGATGGTGGTGTAGAGCAGGGTCCAATCAATAGACAAACCAAGTCTTTTAAAAACATCTTCAAAGACTTTTTCATCTTGGGCGGTGAGTTCTTCACACAACTCAATGAAGTTGGGCCGCGATACGGGCACTGGCTTGTGATCTTTGGGTGGATTCCCGCGAAACGGTGGTTGCAGATCGGGTTGATATTGCACCGACGGATCGCAGGTGACCCCAAAAAAGTTTTGAACGCGTCTTTCTGTGGGCAGACCGTTGTCATCCCATCCCATCGGATAAAAAACTGCTTTGCCGCGCATCCGCCAGAAACGGGCAATGGCATCCGTGTGGGTGTAGGAAAAAATGTGCCCCATGTGCAGCGAACCACTCACCGTCGGAGGAGGTGTATCAATCGAGAAAACATCTGCGCGGACGGCATTGTGGTCAAAGGCGTAGGTGTTGTTGTTTTGCCAAATTTCTTGCCAGATGGTCTCGATATTGTCGAGATTGGGCTTTTCTGGGACGGTAGACATGACACCTCTAATCTAGGCGCCATCGCCAAGGTGTGACCTGCCCAAATAAGCATCAGGAGACGCTTGAGTTTGCGAATCCTTCACCTCGATATATATAAGTATTTCTCTATTTGTCGTCTCAAATTTAGGGTCGTGCGTCACTATCTAAATGTGAACAGCAACAAAATTTTGCAACGAGTCTCCGTGGCTTTACGAGCCTTCAGCATCCCATCCGCTGGTTTCATCGGGGTGAAGCGTCAATCACGACGAC
Organism: Actinomycetota bacterium; assembly: GCA_005790505.1. GTDB lineage: Bacteria > Actinomycetota > Acidimicrobiia > Acidimicrobiales > Ilumatobacteraceae > UBA2093. The sequence continues at coordinate 4,049 of SXUP01000038.1, read as the reverse complement.
CTGTCATGGTTGTTGATCTTCCCAAGAAAGCCCCGTTGGCACAAGTTGCGGCCTAGCAAGCAGGGGTAGCGACGCAAGCCACCGTAGGCTTGCGGGCGTGCTCCATCTCTACGACACCGCCACGCAAGAAGTGCGCCAGTTGGCGATGCGCGACCATGGTTCAGTCAGTATTTATTTGTGTGGGCCGACTGTTTATGGGCCACCACATATTGGGCACGGTCGCGCCACATTGGTGTACGACATTTTGCGTCGATATTTAGAGTGGACAGGACTAGCTGTGCGACTGGTCTCAAATATCACGGATATCGACGACAAAATCATTGACCGAGCCAATCGAGAAAGTCGGCCGTGGGGAGATATCGCGACAAAGTGTGAGAATGTCTGGTTTGACGCGATGGACAAACTCGGCGTGCAACGTCCAAATGATGTTCCGCATGCAACTGAATATGTTGATTCGATGGTGAAGATGATTGGAGAATTGATTGCCTCTGATTGTGCCTACGTGACCAATGATGGGGTGTATTTGAGTATTCAAAAAGTTCCAGATTACGGACTGCTGGCGCATCAAAATATTGACGACATGCTGGCTGGTGGCGGAGATCGGACAGTTCTTGGCGCAGAGCAGAAAAAACATCCTGCTGATTTCGTGCTGTGGAAATTTTCAAAACCAGCAGAACCCGCATGGCCATCTCCGTGGGGGCAAGGTCGACCAGGATGGCACAGCGAATGTGTTGTGATGAGTCTTGATCTGCTTGGTGAAGGGTTCGATTTACATTGCGGTGGTGCCGACTTGCGTTTTCCGCACCACGAGAACGAACGAGCACAAGCAGTGGCCCTCGGTAAAAAATTTGCCGGCCACTGGATGCACAATGGATTTGTTGTTGACATTGAGGGTGAAAAAATGTCCAAGAGCGTGGGCAATGTCAGCAATCTCCTCGACTTACTTGACCAGTACGACGCCCGCACTTATCGCTTGCTCCTTCTGCAGACTCATTATCGGTCTCCAGTGCGTGTTGGTTCGGAAAATCTCGAGGCAGCTGCAAGTGCATTGTCGGGGCTTGACGGGTTTGTAGTGCGTTCTGCGGTAAACGGTGGCGGTGCTCCAGATCAGCAAGTTTTAGAAAAGTTTCGAACTGCAATGAATAATGATCTAGATACGCCAGCAGCAACCGCACTTATTTTTGACAGTGTGCGTCAGGCCAACGTTGCGATTGATGAACACAAGACGGAATTAGTTGTGTCTTTACGTGCGGCTGTTTTAGAGATGACATCAGCACTTGGTTTGTTTTTGAATGAGGTACATGATGTAGATGCTGCGATCAGCGCGAAAGCGGTTGCCCTTGATGCGGCCCGCACCGCCAAAGACTTCGCGACTGCAGACGCATTGCGAGATGAACTGCAATCACTTGGATATGTGGTGGAAACCACGAAGGAAGGAACCCGCGTCCGTCGTGGCTAAAGAACAACGCGCCCCAATGCCACAGGGGTTTTGGATAATTTGGACAACTGTTGCTCTTGATCTTGTGGGCTTTGGAATTGTCGCCCCCATTTTGGGACGGTACGCAGAACGCTTTGGGGCATCTGGTCTAGATGTCGGGTTGATGTTCGCCTCGTTCTCTATTGCCCAGATGGTTTTTGCTCCAATTCTTGGTCGCTTATCGGATCGAATTGGTCGCAAGCCAGTCATTATCATTTCGTTGCTTGGAACTGCGCTTGGAAGTTTCATCACTGGTGCTGCTGGTGCACTTTGGGTTTTGTTTTTGGGTCGCATCATTGATGGTGCGTCGGGCGCAAGTGTCGCAGTTGCTCAGAGTGCAATTACAGACATTGCGCCGCCTGAACGTCGGGCGCAACTGCTCGGCATGCTCGGCGCGGCCTTTGGTGTCGGCTTTGTCCTTGGACCTGCTGTCGGAGGATTAGCGGCCTTTGGTGGACCACATGTTCCTTTTTATGTTGCTGGTGCAGTTGCAGCAATAAATGCCATTGCTGCAATGATTCGTCTGCCTGAAACAAAGAAACCTCTTGCAGACAAGATGGTCACACGCGATGAAGTCAAAGCGTCGAAATATCTGCGGTCACCACTGCTGACGCGTTATGCAGTTGCAGGGTTTATTTCAATAACGGCATTCGCCGGCTTTGAAACAACTTTTTCACTGTTTGGTGAGCGACGCTTCGAATTAACCGAAGGTTCCACCGCGGCAGTTTTTCTATTAGTGGGACTGATGCTCGTCGCAGTGCAAGGTGGGGCAATCGGTGTCCTTACTCGACGCTGGGGATCCATCAATTTGTTGTGGTTCGGACTCGGGGTGATTGCAATCGGTCTATTGTCGCTTGGGGCATCTACTGTGTGGCCAACATTAATCGTGTCGTTGATTCTGTTGGCTTTTGGTCAAGGAATTGCAGCACCATCAATCACGGCTCTCGTGGCTGACGCTGCTCCGCCAAATCGCACGGGCGAGGCATTGGGATATCAACAAAGTGTCGGCGCATTTGCTCGCGTTGTGGGTCCGATCATGGCTGGTGCAATGTTTGATTATGTAGGCGTTGCTGCTCCGTATATTGCGGGGGCAGGACTAAGCGCGGTCGCCTGCGTACTGATTTGGGCAATTGCCAAGGAACCTCAATCAACCAACTTGCAACATGATTAAGTAGCACGCCTTGGCTCGGAACCTACCCGCTGGTAACTTTGAGAGATGACCGAGTTTTCACTGCACCTCAATGATGATCAGAGCCAGATAAAAGACTGGATCCACCAATTTGCTGTCGACGTGATTCGACCAGCCGCCCATGAATGGGACGAGCGAGAAGAATTTCCATTTCCGATTGTTCAAGAAGCAGCCAAAATTGGCTTATACGGAATTGATTTTTTGATGAACGGAATGGCGGATCCCACAGGGCTCACGCTGCCAGTTGCAATCGAAGAAATGTTCTGGGGCGATGCTGGTATTGGGATGGCCATCATGGGATCTGGTCTCGCCGCTGCCGGAATTGCGGGCAACGGAACCCAAGAGCAAATTATTGAGTGGGTACCGCAATGTTACGGAACGCCAGAAAAAATTGCACTCGGTGCGTTTTGCGTGAGTGAACCTGATGCGGGCAGCGATGTCAGTTCACTGCGCACGCGCGCAATCTATGACCAAGCAAACGACGAATGGGTTCTCAACGGAACAAAAGCATGGATTACTAATGGTGGTATAGCCGATGTGCATGTCGTTGTGGCTGCTGTTGATCCCGAACTAAAGAGTCGGGGACAAGCATCATTTATTGTGCCTCCAAATACAAAAGGTTTGTCAATGGGGCAGAAGTACAAGAAGCACGGCATCAAGGCGTCACACACCGCCGAGGTTGTTCTTGAAGATGTTCGAGTGCCAGGATCGTGCTTGCTCGGCGGTAGAGAAAAACTTGATGCCAAATTGGCTCGTGCTCGCGAAGGCGGGCATGCAGGTGGCAAACAACCAGCAATGGCAACTTTTGAAGCAACAAGACCAGCGGTTGGTGCTCAAGCACTTGGCGTTGCGCGCGCCGCTTATGAGTACGCCCTTGAATATGCCAAAGAGCGTCAGGCCTTTGGAAAAGCCATCATCATGAATCAAGCCATTGCTTTTAAACTCGCCAATATGGCAGTTGAAATTGATGCCTCGCGGTTGCTTATTTGGCGTGCGGCATGGCTCGCCAAAAACGGTGGATTCAAAAATGGCGAGGGCTCAATGTCAAAGTATTACGCATCAGAAACTGCAGTACGCGTCACCGAAGATGCAATTCAGATTCTTGGTGGCTATGGCTACACGCGCGAATACCCAGTCGAGCGCTGGCACCGTGATGCAAAGATTCACACCATCTTTGAAGGCACTTCAGAGATTCAGCAACTGGTGATTGCTCGTGCAATCTCTGGCTTGCGCATCGAATAAAACTGCTGCGATGCAGAGGTATCCTGTCAAAGATTTAAGAAAATTTTGAGGGGCCCGAGACAATCTTGTGAATGTGTTATGAGACACCGCATCATCATTGATACAGATATCGGAACCGATGTCGATGATTTGTGGACTGTG
>SXUP01000037.1 GCA_005790505.1 Actinomycetota bacterium | reverse complement strand
CCGAAGTAGAAGAAGAAGTAGCAGAAGTTATTGCCGAAGTAGAAGAAGAAATTATTGACGAAATAGAAGCAGAAGTCCTAGTTGAACCGGTAGAAAAATTAGCAACAGTCGTTTCTATTTTTGCTGGATCAAGGCGTCCAAGCCCAATCTCAACTTCGGTCCCTGATGACAATGCAATACAGCAACCAGAAACTGGGCAAGAAAAATCTCATCAAGGGCTGATAGAAGCAAAAAGCTCCGGTAGTCAGGTTGTAGATGATATTTTTGCACGACTACGAGCCTCTGCTCCGGCGGTAGTAGCTCAAGAGAGTACTCGTGGTACTCGGGTCAGTAAAAAACCAGTTCCTGAATTGCGCAAATCATCAACCAAGAAACCGATTGCAATTACTCCGATGGTTGATGTGCAGAAATTCATAGATCGTGATGCCATTATCGCGCCAATCATTGTCAGCATGTCAAAAAAATTGAAGCGGGTGGGTGCTGACGAACTGAACGCAGTGCTTGAGCATCTAAACAAGAAAAAATCTTCACTTGATATAGTTGCGATTGTTGGTACAACATCTGCACATATGAAGCATTATTCGGCCACAATGAGTGACGACACTATGTTGGCAGCAACTGCGGGTGCTAAATCAATGAAAGAATCTGGTGGGTCAACCAAACGCATTAATAAAAAGGCTGTTGGAGATGCCGTAAATGAAATGTTGCTTAAAACCATTGTCCAACCGCTGCGAGATCGCCTCACGCAAATCGTCGGAGATGCCAAAGAAAACCGTGATGAGATTGCCAAAGAAGTAAGAAATGTGTACCGCGACTGGAAACTTAGTCAAATCGATGCTCACACGGCAGATCTTGCATGCGCCGCATTTAATGTCGGGCTACATCTGTCACTTGAGGTTGGCACTCCAATCTGTTGGATGGTTGATCCCAATGGACCCGAATGTGCCGATGCCGAAGACAATGCTCTGGGAGGAGTAACACCTTGCGGTGATAAATTCCCGACTGGTGACAAGTTTCCGCTTGCTCATGTTGGTTGCCGTTGTTTGATCGGAAAGCCCATCCGCTAACTTATTTGACATGCGCAATCCATCCGATTTGCCCCCTCAGTCGTCTGGGCCTCGAGGCCCTTCATTTCCGTTTTCGAGACCATCTTTTAAAAAGCCAAGCAGGGGCCGTCTTTTAATTTCAATTATTCTCGCCGTTATTTTTGCACTTTTTTTAAGTGCCAAGAGTTTGTCGGCCTTTTTTATCAATATTCTTTGGTTTGACAGCCTTGACAGAACAGATGTCTATTGGGGGATTCTTCGCTCCAAAGTAGAACTTGGGGTGATCTTCACTGGCGTTCTCGCATTGGTTTTTTGGATCAATATTCTTGTAACGGAGCGGATGGCGCCGACTGTGTTTCCAAATACCCCACAGGACCTTGCGATTGGACGGGTGCGAGACCTATTGGCAAAACGAAAGGGACTACTCCGTCTTGCGGTCTCAGTTTTTTTTGGCTTGACGATCGGTCTCCCGATGGTGTCGCACTGGGAAGAGTGGGTGCTCTTTCGCAAGTCTCAATCTTTTTCAACTACTGATGCGCAATTTAATACTGACATAAGTTTTTATGTGTTTCGACTGCCGTTCCTTGAGTCGGTCGTTTCATGGGCTTTTGGCGCCCTAATCATGGTGGTTCTTATCACCACGGTGTTCCATTTTTTGAATGGAAGCATTCGACCCCAAGACAGGGTCAATAAAATGTCAGCACAATCAAAAGTGCACATTTCAATTCTTCTCGCCGTAATTGCGCTTCTAAGAGCGGCTAACTATTGGTTGTCGCGATTCAACCTAACTCGCTCGTCACGCAGCGTGGTGCAGGGGGCGCTGTATACGGACATCAATGCCCAACTTCCTGCCATTAATCTAATGATTTTAGTTTCAATTGCCGTTGCGGCGCTACTGCTCTGGAACATTCGGCAAAAGGGCTGGCGACTGCCTGCCCTTGCGGTTGGTTTGTGGGTTGTTGTAGCCATCGTTGCTGGCGCGATTTATCCGGCAATCGTGCAAAGATTTGTGGTGCAGCCAAGCGTTAGCACTCGCGAGCTTCCGTTCATTTCGCGCAATATTGAGGCGACAAAGTTTGCCATGGGACTTTCCAATGTCGACCGCGTTGCAACTTCTTCTGGAACGGCGACGGCTGCAGATATTGACGCCAACGACATCGCACTAAGGGATGTGCGCCAACTTGACCCTGCTCAAATGCGTGACAGGTTTAAACTTGATCAAGGTTTGACGTCGTTTTATTCTGTTGTTGATCTTGATGTTGATCGCTACCTAGTCGATGGTCGTGTTCAACAACTGTTGGTTGCTTCGCGTGAACTTAATCTCGCTGGAATCCCCAACCGCACGTGGGTTGCACGGCATCTCATCTATACCCACGGCTGCGGTATTGTTGCCGCCCCTGCAAGCGTGATTACTGCCGATGGCCGACCTAATTACATTGACCTCGGCGTCACTAAGCCACAGTTGTATTTTGGTGATGGTCTTGATGGCTACGCTCTTGTAAACACGGACCAAGCAGAACAAACTTGTCCGAAAGCCAAAGCCTCGCAATATGATGCCGATTCAGGCATCAAAATCAGTGGTGCATTGCGCAAAGTTGCGATGGCTGTCAACTTTGGTGAGTTCAACTTGCTCGGTTCAAATCTCATCACAGAGAAATCTCGCATGTTGTTAGTGCGAGATGTGCGTGACCGTGTTCGTAAGGTTGCTCCATTTTTGCAATACGATAGCGACCCCTATCCAGTGGTTGTCAAGGGTGAAATTTCTTGGGTCGTTGATGCTTTCACTACATCAACCCGCTATCCGTATGCTCAGACAGCAAATATCGATCAAATCAGTTCCGGAAGTGGGCTCAACCGTTCGTTCAACTATGTCCGCAACAGTGTTAAGGCAATTGTCAATGCGTACTCAGGTGATATCACGTTTTATGTTGTGGACTCCTCTGATCCGATCATTAAGGCCTGGCAAGCCGTATTTCCGAAATTATTCCGTCCTATTTCTGAAGTTGACCCAAAGTTGAGTGAACACTTTAGGTATCCAGAAGACCTGTTTAGAGTGCAATCAAATCTTTATGGCAAGTACCAATTTGACGATGCAACGCTTTTTTTCAACAGAGATGCAGCCTGGAGCGTTGCCCAAGCGCCTCCCCGTGCACCTGAGTCCTCTTCGTCAGTAGGTGTTTCACCAATCGGTGGCGTCGGCGCGATTGATTCCGCTGATGTGCTGGATGCCAACGTTTTGCGGTTTAGCCCGTACTACACGATTTTTCACGCTCCAGGCGAAAAGGACAAAAAAGGCACATTCGCCATGCTTCGTCCTTACGTCCCATTCTCAGCTGACGATAGTCGCAAAGAGTTGCGGTCATTTATGGTGGTATCTAGCGATCCAGCAACGTATGGCAAGATCACCGTTTTTGACCTTGCAACACCCTTGCCTCCCGGGCCAGCAACAGTCGCTGCTGAGTTCGAAAGTGAGCCGGCGATTTCTCAAACAATCACGCCACTCGACCAACGTGGATCTCGCGTGACTTACGGAGATCTCCAAATCGTGCCTGTTGGAAAATCTTTTATGTATGTGCGGCCCATGTATGTTTTGCCAGACGACGACGATGCCAAACAGGTATTCGTGCGCAAGATATTGGCATGGTACGGCAACAAATCTGTCATTGGCAACAGCGTGACTGCTGTTGTCGCACAACTCTTTCCTGGCTACACAGGGGACTTGGGAGATCGCGTAGGTGTCACCCCTGGTGTTACACCAACCACTATTGCTCCAGGATCAGGCGGATCTAGCCCGGTGACGACTGTTCCTTCCACAAGTTCGTCAACACCAAAAGATTTGCTGGCACAAGCGGATGCCCTGTTTGCCCAAGCCGATGCAGCATTGGCAAGTTCGCCCCCCGACTTCAGTGCGTATGAGCAAAAACTTTCCCAAGCTCGTGAGCTAGTGCGCAAAGCCTTGGCTGCGCTTGCAAACTAGTTCTGTTTTGGCAGTTTTTCTGATAGCGCTGCAAGATCTTGACGAAATGCAATTTCATAGCGGGCTTGTTCATTAGCCAAACGAACTTGCGAGTTCTTTAATGCGACAAGTGACTCCGCCGTCAGTGCGTCTTCTGGTCGATGGGATAGGGACTCAATATCGTTACCAAGTTCGTGCAGTTGACGGGACAACTCTGCGCCCATTCCAGAAACTTTCGTCTCTATCATTGACAATCGCTGCGCCAATTCTGTCGCCAACTGGCGATCTTTTGATGCCGTTTCCGCTTGATTTTTAATCTCAGAACGCAGTTGTTCAATTTCGGCAAGAAGAGCAGTCAGTGCCGCTTGAGTTTCTTTTTTGTGACGATTAAACATATGTGGTTGTCGCATTCATAGTGACGAAGACGCCTGCTCTCTCACGGTAGTTGCTCGGTAGACGAGCTTCGGGGAGTCGATAGGCAATTGAGCAGATTGGCACTACATTAAAGTCATGTCCGAAAAGCCAATAGTCACCATCCCTGATGTTTCACCACCATCTGACCTCGTCATTGAAGACCTTACGGTCGGCGATGGTGATGAGGCAGTAAAGGGGAAAAACGTTGCCGTTCACTATGTCGGCGTCGCCTACAGCACCGGCAAGCAATTTGATGCTTCTTGGGATCGTGGCGACACATTTGATTTCCGCCTCGGGGGCGGGCAGGTCATTGCTGGTTGGGATCAAGGTGTGGCCGGGATGAAAGTCGGTGGACGACGGCAATTAACGATTCCCCCTCACTTGGGCTACGGTCAACAGGGCGCAGGTGGAGTCATCAAGCCTGGCGAGACACTTGTCTTCGTCGTTGATCTTGTAAATGTTTTTTAAAGACGGGCTACCGTTGCTTTAAATTCTGGGGCAACATATGCCGTCTTCGCCACCAACGACGTAGCGGACCAATACCAAATTTTTTGGTGACAGCAAAAAAAAGTGTGGTAACTAGTACTCTCTGCCAAATTGTTAGAGTCGCAATTCTGGGTGCAAGAACAACGGCAAGAATCAATGACATTGGGTATACCCAGGCGATGTCAGCCATGAATTTTCCAAATTTCGTTTTATGCAATTCACTATTTGATTGCGAAATGAAGAATTCATCAGTTCCGGCAGTAACCGTGACTCTCTCGGTCAAGACCATTCCGTCAATTTTGCTCAGAAGTTCTTCGCGTTGCTGAGACCTTTCCCACTTGCGTAAATGCAAGGCATCTATGAACCGAAAGATCATTTGATAATTATCTGATTCAACTCCTGGGTGGAGAACCGTGGCGCCTAGGCACCCTGGCGCGGCATGAACTGCACCGATCATGTCATCACACCAATTTACGAACGCATCACTTTGCCCCGGCACGATTGTGCGGGCAATCGTTACGGTCACACTTCCTGGGGCGATACGAGACAACTTGCCAGTATCAAATGGACCGGTCAGATTCGACATATTGGCAACGGTACAACTCTCTCAACTCAAGATTCGTGACACCCGTCAGGTTGTGATGAGGGCCTTGCTGTCAGTACGGTGGAGGGCTCATCACGACGCGGGGTGGAGCAGTCCGGTAGCTCGTTGGG
>SXUP01000036.1 GCA_005790505.1 Actinomycetota bacterium | reverse complement strand
CCAGTGCATGCCCAGCAGTGGCCTGTGGAGATCGTTTATTCCCTCGATGAAATAATTGCCGAAGTGGATGTTGTCTATATGTTGCGGATGCAACGAGAACGAATGGAGACAGCATTTGTCCCGTCGCTTGGAGAGTACACAGCGCGTTTTGGTCTCACGATTGAGCGTGTGTCCCGCATGTTGGAACATGCATTAATCATGCACCCTGGCCCCATGAATCGAGGAATAGACATGGTCGTAGATCCAGCCCAACTTGCCCAAAGTCGCGTTCTGCAACAAGTTACCAATGGAGTGCCAGTTCGAATGGCTGTGTTGTTCACGCTGCTGGGTGGGGGATCGAGTCAACTCTCAACAGGAGAAGAACCATGACGAAACGACTCTCCGACCTTGTATTCCAAAACGCATCAGTCGTTCATCCCACGGGTATTGTCGTCGCCGACGTCGCAATTGCGCAGGGAGTAATTGCGGATGTCGGAGCAGGACTCACCGGAAAAATCTCAATAGATGCTACGGGCTTGCACCTGTCATCGGGATTTGTTGATCTGCACACGCACTTGCGTGAGCCAGGAAAGGAAGAAGCTGAAACAATTGAAACTGGAAGTAGGGCAGCGGCACTTGGTGGCTACACAGCAGTAATCGCCATGCCCAATACGGATCCATCTCAAGACTGTGTGTCGGTCGTGCGTTTTGTTCAAGAAAAAGCAAAAGAAGTTGGACTGTGCGAAGTTGTCCCCTCGGCATGCATTACCGTCGGGCGAAAAGGTGAACAGTTGGTGCCATTTGTAGCTCTGCGTGATGCTGGAGTCCGTATTTTTACAGATGACGGCAATGGTGTTCAAGATCCGCTGATAATGCGCAGGGCGCTTGAGTATTGTCGCGATTTAGATGTTGTATTGGCGCAACACTGTGAGGTTTCGCGACTCACTGAAGGCGCAGTGATGCACGAAGGTGAGTGTTGCTCGTCTCTTGGCGTGCCGGGATGGCCCGCACTAGCTGAAGAATTGATGCTCCACCGAGATATTGAGCTTGTGCGGTTGACTGGCTCACCGATGCACTTTTTGCATTTGTCAACGGCGGGCAGCGTAGAACTGGTGCGACGTGCAAAAGCTGACGGTCTGCCGATCACGGCTGAAGTAACTCCGCATCATTTGGCATTGACTGATGAATTGCTTGGCGGCTTTGACACCGTGTTTAAAGTGAATCCTCCGTTGAGGACGGCAAGAGATATTCAAGCACTCAAAGATGGTGTTGCTGACGGAACAATTGATGCCATTGCCACCGATCATGCTCCGCATTCCGCGCACTCAAAAGACGTTCCGATCGATCTTGCCCCGCCTGGAATGCTTGGACTTGAGACAGCTTTAGGGGTTGCGAATACAGCCATGGATGTTTCGATAATTCGATTAGTTGAATTATTGTCCTGGAACCCCGCTCGAATCGCTGGCATACAAGATCGCCACGGTCGTGCAATCGCCGTTGGTGAAGTTGCCAACATTGCCGTGTGGTCTAGTACCAAAGCCTGGAACGTGTCCCGAGATGGTCTAGCAAGCAAAAGTAAAAATACGCCGTATGACGGCATGACAATCAGGGGAAAAGTGAAGTACACAGTTTTCAATGGCGAACTTGTTGTCAATGATGAAAGAGCAATTCGATGACTCAAGTGCCAAAAAAACCCGTCGCTGCTGCGCTTGTTCTAGAGGATGGATCAGTGTTTGAAGGGGAGTTGCTCGGGCATCAACCCGAGAATGGAATCGCCTCGGGAGAGGTTGTGTTCAATACTGCGATGACCGGATATCAAGAGGTAATCACTGATCCTTCTTATGCGGGTCAGATCATCACCTTCACCACTGCTCATGTTGGCAATTACGGCGTCAACGGCTTTGACAACGAGTCGTCACGGCCCCATGCTCGAGGCGTAATCATGCGCGACATGGCTCGTCGACGTAGCAATTGGCGGAGTGAAAATGATTTAGATGCAATGCTACGCATGCACAAGCTCCCAGCAATTGGCGGCATTGACACCAGGCGACTGACGCGACTACTGCGCGATCGGGGTTCATTGCAGGGGGCCTTTGGAACAGCATCCGAATCTGAGTTGTTGACCGCGGCGTCAATAGAAAAAGGTACAAGTGGTACCGATTTAGTGTCGTCGGTAACGACAAAGAAGCCCTATGAATATGGCTCTGGAAAACTTCGAGTCGTTGCTTTTGACTTTGGAATCAAAACTACAATCTTGCGTTGTTTGGCTGAGTTTGCAACTGTCACCGTCGTGCCTGCGTCAACGACTGCGACCCAGATCCAAGCAATGTCTGTTGATGGCGTGTTTTTATCCAACGGTCCTGGCGATCCCAAAATGGTTTTAGGAGCACCTGACAACATTCGCCAGATCGTAGAAAGTGGTATCGCCACATTTGGCATTTGTCTTGGGCACCAGTTGCTTTCACTGGCTTACGGGGGAGGCACTTTTAAACTCCCGTTTGGGCACCATGGCGGTAATCACCCCGTTCGGCGCATTGCGTCGGGGACGGTTGAAATTACGAGTCAGAACCACAACTATTGCGTGGATCCAGATTCTTTGTCTGGTGTCGCCGATATCACGCATATCAATCTCAATGACAACACCAATGAGGGGATGCGAATTCGCAATGCACGTGCCTTCAGCGTGCAGTATCACCCTGAAGCCGGCCCTGGACCACACGACAGTCGCTACTTGTTTGCGGAATTCATTGCATTGATGATGGAGGGGAAATAATGCCCAAGCGCCAAGATCTTAAAAGTATTTTGGTCATCGGTTCGGGTCCGATCGTAATTGGGCAAGCCTGTGAGTTTGATTATTCAGGCACCCAAGCGTGTCGCGTCTTGCGCGCCGAGGGTTACCGCGTCATTCTTGCCAACTCCAATCCAGCAACAATAATGACCGACCCAGATTTTGCCGATCGCACATATATCGAACCCTTGACGCCTGAGATTCTGGAGTTGATTATTGCTCGCGAAAAACCTGACGCCGTGCTTCCAACCTTGGGAGGTCAAACGGGTCTCAACCTAGCGATGGCACTCTTTGAACGCGGAGTGGTGGGAGTACCAGGAACCCCGGAACTGATTGGCGCAAACGCCGAGGCAATCGCGACTGCCGAGGATCGGGATCGATTCAAAAAAGCAATGATTGAGATCGGACTCAATGTGCCAGACAGCGGTGTTGCTCACAACATGGATGAGTCCATGGTCGTGGTCCGCCAAATTGGTTTGCCGGTAATTATCCGTCCTGCATATATTTTGGGTGGCAAGGGAACAGGCATTGCCTCGACGATGGAAGAGTTTGTTCACATTGCACGCAATGGATTGGATGCCAGTCCGATATCTGAAATTTTAATCGAGAGATCTATTGCTGGCTGGAAAGAATATGAACTTGAAGTCATGCGGGATCGGGCTGATAATTGCGTGGTTATCTGCAGTATCGAGAACTTCGATCCAATGGGTGTTCACACAGGTGATTCGATCACTGTTGCTCCGGCTCAAACTCTGTCTGACCTTGAATACCAACTAATGCGAGATGCAGCGTTTGCCTGCATCAGACGGGTTGGCGTGGAAACAGGCGGATCTAATGTGCAATTTGCGGTAAACCCTGCAAATGGTGATCAAGTAGTCATCGAGATGAACCCGCGAGTATCACGATCATCTGCTCTTGCTTCGAAGGCGACTGGATTTCCGATTGCCAAGATTGCAGCAAAACTTGCCGTGGGATACACCCTTGATGAAATACCAAATGACATCACACGGATGACACCTGCGAGTTTTGAACCTTCGATTGATTATGTCGTGACCAAGATTCCGCGGTGGGCGTTTGAAAAGTTTCCCGGCACATCTGGAATCCTCGGGACGCAGATGCAAAGCGTCGGGGAAGTGATGTCAATTGGAAGAACTTTCCCAGAGAGTTTACAAAAGGGACTGCGCTCGCTAGAGCAAGGACGTTTCGGCTTGAACTGTGACCCAGCTGAAAAGCAATACGACTCGCTATCAGACACCGAACTTCTGAAGAAGTGCGGAATCGCAACTCCCGAACGAATCTTTTATGTGGGTGAAGCATTGCAGAGGGGCTTCGGAGTCGAAGTGGTGCATGGCGCAACACAAATTGATCCTTGGTTTCTGGATGAGATGCAGATGATTATTGATGAAAGGGCAAGTTTGCTCGGGCTTTCGCTTGCCGACATTGAGCCGACACATTGGCGCAGGTTGAAAAGACTTGGTTTCTCGGACGCTCAGATTGGTTTTGCAGTCGGCGCCATCGAGCATGAGGTTCGAATCGCGCGGGAAGCCGCCGGAATCAAGCCCACATATAAAACCGTTGACACCTGCGCAGCGGAGTTTGACGCGACGACGCCCTATCACTATTCCACCTATGAAGATGAAACCGAAGTGCGTCATTCGTCCAAACAAAGAGTCATAATTTTGGGATCAGGCCCAAATCGAATTGGTCAAGGCATTGAGTTTGACTACTGCTGTGTTCACGCCAGTTTTGCGTTGCGCGATGCCGGATTTGAAACCGTGATGATTAATTGCAATCCAGAGACAGTGTCAACTGATTACGACACATCCGACCGTTTGTACTTTGAGCCACTTACGCAGGAGGATGTTTTGAATGTTATTGCCGCAGAAACCGCTGCCGCGGGTGGAAGTGCGCCCAAGGTAATCGTCAGCCTTGGTGGTCAAACACCACTCAAGCTGTCTGGTTTGATTCCGTCTGAACTTGTCGCCGGCACATCTCCTCGGTCGATTGATCTGGCCGAGGATCGGGAGAAATGGAACTTGCTCTGTAACTCGTTGCAAATACCCCAGCCACCTGGTGGTACCGCTGCAACTTTTGAACATGCCCAAAAGATCACACATGAAATTGGATATCCAGTGTTGGTGCGTCCCAGTTATGTGTTGGGTGGGCGGGGAATGCAAATCGTGCATGATGATGGCCATCTGCAACGAGCGATGCAAGAACTAGCGGGCTTTGGAACTCTTGGTAAAGAGGGTGGTCTTTCAGTTGAGCGACCAGTGTTGATTGATAGGTTTCTTGAAGAGGCGACAGAAGTAGACGTGGACGCGATTCGCGACAGTGCTGGCGAAGTTCTTATTGGTGGAGTCATGGAGCATGTCGAAGAAGCCGGTGTGCACTCGGGCGATAGTGCTTGCACGATTCCACCTCAAACCTTGCCGTCGTGGGTAATTGAAGTGATTGAGGCGTATACAAAATCAATCGCTGATGCTCTTGAAGTCATTGGTCTTGTCAATGTGCAATATGCAGTTGCAGGACACACGGTCTATGTAATCGAGGCCAACCCCCGTGCCTCTCGAACTGTGCCATTTGTTGCCAAAGCAACAGGTGTGCCTTTGGCCAAAGTTGCGAGTCGAGTCATGCTGGGAGCGACGTTGCAGGAGTTGCGCGTGGAGGGTCTCCTGACTCTTCCAGTAACAGGAGGTCATGTATCTGTAAAAGAGGCAGTTCTGCCCTTCAATCGATTTCCAGATGTCGACACTGCGCTCGGGCCCGAGATGCGTTCGACTGGTGAAGTCATGGGTATTGACCGCACATTTGGACGCGCGTTTATCAAGGCAGAAACAGCGGCAGGAACATTGTTGCCAACTTCGGGAACCGTATTTTTGTCGCTCGCCGATGCCGATAAGCCTGCTGGCTTGGTCGTGGCAAAACGACTTCGTGATCTTGGTCTTGGAATCGCAGCCACTACAGGCACCGCTTCATATCTTGAGCGGTTTGGCCAGCGAGTAGACAGAGTGATTGGAAAGTTGTCGGAATCTCACCTGGCTCTTGAGAATGCGATTGATCTAATCGCTCAAGGAGAAATCAGTTTTGTTGTGAATACTCCACAAGGCAGGGGATCACGTTCGGATGGAGAGGCAATACGCAAAGCAGCAAATGCTCATCGGGTGTCGTCTGTGACGACAGTCAAGGCCGCTTTGGCAGCAATGAATGGCTTAGCAGAACAGCGTGACCATGATGTTGAAGTAAGATCCCTGCAGGAGTATCACGGCCGATGAAGGATGAGCCCGTGTTGCGTGACAAAAATGAATCGCTTTGGCGTTCACTTGGTGATGTCACAACAGCGGGTGTCACCCTAAAAAATCCAATCCTGACCGCGAGTGGCACTGCGGGTCACGGTGCTGAACTGGCTCCCTACTTTGCTCTCTCATCACTTGGGGCGGTTGTGGTGAAATCGCTGTATCCAACTTCATGGCCCGGGAATCCTCCACCGCGAGTACAAAATACGCCAAGTGGAATGCTAAATGCGGTTGGGTTGCAAGGGCCAGGCGTTGAAGCTTGGGTGCAGCATGACCTACCAGCACTACTTGCCGTGGATGCCACGGTTGTCGCCAGTATCTGGGGTCACACAGTCCAGCATTACGCCACGGCGGCTGAACAGTTAGTTGATTCAACTTCGAAACTTGTCGCCGTGGAAGTGAATCTTTCGTGTCCAAACCTCGAGGGCCGTGCCGCAATGTTTGCCCATGACGCTGAACTAAGTGCTGATGTGATGCGCGTTGTGACGGAGCGACTTGGTTCAAGTGGCATTGCTATTTGGGCCAAACTCAGCCCCAACACGGATCGCATCTTACAAATCGTAGAGTCGGTACAAAATTATGGTGCAACAGGCGTGACGCTGATTAATACATTGCTTGGCATGCAACTAGATATATCCACCCGACGACCGACTCTTGGAAATGGTGGGGGAGGTTTATCTGGAAGAGCGATTCATCCTGTTGCGGTGCGAACGATCTTTGATGTGCGTCAGGCCTTTTCGCAGTTACCCATTATTGGAGTAGGTGGCGTTGCCAATGGTTCTGATGTAGTTGAGATGATGATGGCGGGAGCATCACTTGTTCAGATCGGAACGGCAACATTTGCCGATCCTCGTGCACCCCAAAAAATCCTTCACGAGGCGTCGCGATTAATGGGCACGCTTGGCGCTTCAAAATGGGGTGATGTCCTAAATGCAGCCCATTAGGATTTGGTGATGGGTCTCTCTGGTGCTCAACGAGATTTTATTCTGAGTGTGAAAGATAATCGACGTGCAGTGTGTAAAGACATCGCGAATGGCCGACTATCTGTTCGGCAAGCAGTTGAGATTGCGCGCCAAGAAGTTCGAGTGAGAGACCTTTATGTGGTGAAAGTATTTGACGTGCATCCTGCCCTTGGCAAGGTTGTGGGCCGTCGCTTGCTAGCAAGTGTCGGAGCGAACCAATTCACTACATTGGGCTCATTAGATGACGAGATGCTCGGACGCATTGAGCAAGCGATTCAAGAGAGGGCGCTATGAATGAGCCCCTCATAATTGTGGTTTCTGGTCCTGGAGGAGCGGGCAAGGGAACGCTTGTGGATGCATTATTGGAACATGACACGGCATTGTGGTTGAGTCGATCTTGGACAACTAGAGTGCAACGGGAAGGCGAGTCCGATGATGCATATGTGTTCGTGTCACGAGATCAGTTTCACCGAAGAATTGGTGATAAGGGCTTTTTGGAATGGACTGAATTTTTGGGAAATCTTTATGGCTCGCCTCTCCCTGATGCTGATATCGGCAAAGACATTGTTTTAGAAATTGAACTTCATGGCGCCAAACAGGTCAAAGCACAGCATCCAGAGGCTTTGCTGGTCTTTGTTAGGCCACCCTCTAGGGAAGAACAACGGCGCCGACTTCAAGAGCGTGGAGACTCCTTTAGTCACGTAACGCAGCGCCTCAAGAAGGCCGAAAGCGAGGAGCGTGAGGGTACGGCTCTGGCTGACGTGGTGATTGTAAACGACGATCTAGAGCGAGCAGTGGCCGAACTGTTGCTGGCAATCGGTGTGGCACGCTCCTTGCGGGGCTAGCCTGTCAAGGTCCCTCGGAGGTCCCCAAAATGTCGCGTCAAAATGATTCAATGATTGATCCCAAGATCGAGGAACTCCTCGATCGGGTGGATTCCAAGTTCAGCCTTGTCACATTGGGTGCATATCGTGCTAGGCAAATCAACTCATATTTTGGTCAACTTGGCGATGGCCTCGGACATATGATTCCGCCGCAAGTTTCCTCAGTCGCTCGCAAGCCGTTGTCAATTGCGTTCGAAGAGATCGCAGCAGAAAAAATTGTCAAGGTTGCTCGTCCTGACTACGAAGAAATGGAAGATGAAGCAACAGCATTATTTGGAGAATTGCCAGTTGACTCCGACGCAAGCACTTTTGCAATGCTGCAGGGCTCAAGTGTTGATGAAGTCCCCGCGAGCGAATAAGCCGCACTAAATAGTTGCAATGTCGCAATTAGCCTCTCGGCGGATCGTCCTTGGTGTCTCAGGAGGCATCGCGGCCTACAAGTCAGTTGACTTGTGTCGTCGCCTAATCGAGCTCGGGGCTCATGTTGTGCCGGTGATGACTGACGATGCTCATCGATTTATCGGCCCAGTGACACTTTCCGCACTCGCATCTGAGCCAGTTCATACAAGTCTGTGGGATGACGCCTCGGTGATACCACACACGAAACTTGGACAAACAGCCGACATTGTTGTCGTGGCGCCAGCAACTGCCCGTGTGTTGTCGGCCTACGCAACGGGTTCTTCTGAGGATCTTTTGACGGCAACTCTGATCGCGACTCGTGCACCAGTGGTGGTGTGCCCAGCGATGCATACGGAGATGTGGGAGCACGCCGCGGTGCAAGAAAACATCAAGACCTTGCGCCGAAGGGGGGTCCATGTTGTCGAGCCAGAAATCGGAAAGCTCGCCGGTGGTGATGTTGGGGCTGGTCGGTTGGCATCAACGGATTCAATCTGTGCCGAGATAATTCGGGTGCTTGAGTTGTCTCATGACCTAGCAGGTATTGACATCGTCGTGACTGCAGGCGGAACCCGCGAACCGATTGATGCAGTTCGAGTGATCTCCAATCGGTCGAGCGGAAAACAGGGATATGCAGTGGCCACAGTGGCAGCCCAACGGGGCGCCAGAGTTACTTTGATTACAACGGTTGATCGCGCCGTGCCGGCGGGTGTTCTTGAAATCCAAGTTGAGACAGCTCAACAAATGAAGGATGCTGTTGACGCAGCCGCCGTGTCGGCTGACGTGGTGATAATGGCAGCCGCTGTTGCCGACTTCAGACCAGTTATTTGCGCTGATCAGAAACTTAAAAAAGCAGATGGCATACCCAATATCGTGCTGGAATCAACGCCTGACATATTGGCGGGACTTGGTCAACGCAAACCTGTCGGTCAGATACTCGTCGGGTTTGCTGCCGAGACCGACAGTCTCGTTGCCCATGCCAAGGCAAAATTGACTTCCAAATGCCTTGACCTGATTGTGGCCAATGATGTCAGTGCTCCTGGGGTGGGTTTTGGACATGACACCAACGCCGTCGTGATTCTTAGCCCCAACGCGCCACCGATCAGCGTGGCACTGGCCGACAAACACACGGTTGCCCATGCGCTTTTGGATAGCGTGGTGAAGGTTCGTCGGCAAAAACAGGAGACCAAGTGAAGAAGTACACCTTTACATCAGAGAGCGTGACCGAGGGTCATCCCGACAAGATGGCAGATCAAGTCTCAGATGCAGTTTTGGATGCGCTGTTAGGTCAAGACCCTGACAGTCGAGTGGCCTGCGAGACACTTTTGACAACTGGGCTCTGCATTGTTTCGGGCGAGATAACAACAAAGGGATATGTCGACATCCCAACGATTGCGCGCGAAACTATCATGGGAATCGGTTACGACAACGCATCATATGGTTTTGATGGCAAGACGTGCGCAGTCGGCGTTTATCTTGACGCCCAAAGCGCCGATATCGCCCAAGGTGTTGACGCAAGTGAAGAAATGCGTCGCGGGAAAAGTGGCGAAGATATTCTCAACAGCCAGGGCGCTGGTGATCAAGGAATGATGTTTGGCTATGCCTGCGATGAAACTCCCGAACTGATGCCATTGCCTATTTGGCTTGCTCACCGAATGGCAGAGCGCCTTACCGAAGTTCGCAAATCCGGACAAATTCCGTACTTGCGCCCTGACGGTAAGACGCAAGTGACTTTTGAATACGAAGATGGTCGTCCTGTGCGCTTAAGCACGGTGCTGATCTCAACTCAACACGGAGACCGTGTGGATCGGGATACACAGATTCGTCCCGACCTAATTGAGCAGGTCATCATGCCGACAATCCCTGATGCGTTCAAGGGAGACAAACCCGAGATTCATATCAACCCCACTGGAAAATTTGTCTTGGGAGGTCCGCACGCCGATACGGGCCTGACTGGTCGCAAAATCATTGTTGATACTTATGGGGGCATGGGTCGTCATGGTGGAGGTGCATTTTCCGGAAAAGATCCATCCAAGGTTGACCGTTCTGCTGCGTACGCGGCACGTTGGGTAGCCAAACACGTAGTGGCCAGTGGTGCTGCAGCAAAGTGTGAGGTGCAAGTTGCTTATGCAATCGGCATGGCCCAACCGATAAGTATTTTGGTTGAAACATTTGGAACAAATAAAGTCTCCGAGGACGTCATTGAATCTGCAGTTCGATCAACATTTGACCTTCGTCCAGCCGCAATCGTCCGTGATCTGAACTTGAAGCGTCCGATCTATCAAAAGACTGCTGCCTACGGACATTTCGGACGTAATCATCCAGACTTCACTTGGGAAATACTTTCTCGACTTGATGCATTCAAGGCTGCCGTCAAACTCTGAGTTCTGAGTCCGTCTACGTTGCACGAGTCGTCACGGACGTTTCGGGTATCGACAAGGTTTTTGATTATTCAATCCCATCGCCTTTGGTCGGATCAACTTTGGTCGGAACAAAAGTTCGAATCAACCTAAACGGTCGCCGCGTGGGAGGTTGGGTGGTCGCTATTGGCGAATTTGCATCTCCTGGCTTTGACGGGACTCATGAATCCAAACTGCTGCCTATTATTTCGGTTTCTGGCGCCGGAGTCGAACCTCATCTCGTAGAACTAGCGACATGGGTGGCAACGATGTGGTGCGGATCTATTAGGGCGGTTTTGAGTTCAGCAACAGCGCCAAAAGTGCGGGTCACTCGGGGTGCACCCCACCGTGGCCGTCAGGTTCAATTGATTGACGATGATGTGGCGGTCTCTACGCGCGCACTGTTAGCTCAGGGCGGTGGCGTGCTTGTTGTTCCACCATTGCAGTCTGCGATATCAGTGATTGCAGCCGCGGCCCAAGGCGGTCCAGTGTTGGCTTTATGTCCAACGATTCGAATGTGCATCTTGGGCGCTGCGAGTCTGCGCCGACGGGGTTTTGTGGTGGCTGTAATGCCCGACGACTGGTCTCGGGCAGCAAGTGGCGTAGATGTTGTCATCGGTGCTCGTTCTGCAGTTTGGGCTCCATGTCCCGAATTATCTTCAGTCGTGGTCATTGACGAACATGATCAGTCATATTGGGAGGAACGGGTGCCCACATGGAACGCCCCCGAAGTTGCAAGAGAGCGTGCACGTCGTGCCGGCGTTGCTTATATTGGCGTCTCTTCTGTTCCATCGCTGCGAACATTGTCAGTCATTGAGCCAGAAAAATTGCAGGCTGTCACCACGGCTGTGCAGGCTTGGCCGCAGTTTGTGGTTGAAGATCTAGCGAGTCAGCGGGTCAAGTCATCGCTAGTCACATCTTCGCTCGTGGTTGAAATGCGCAACTCAAATAAATCAGTGCTTGCAATCCTCAACACCACCGGCAGTGGTCGTTTGTTGGCATGCAGGCAATGTCGTGCGATAGCCAAGTGTGACACTTGCCAAGCCGTCTTGCGGCAGGATCAGCCCGGTTTACTGATGTGTAGTGTCTGTGCAACATCAGTGCCTGGGGTCTGTAAGTCTTGTGGGCGTACGGAGTTTTCGGTTTTGCGCGCTGGCACGGCGCAACTGCAACGAGAATTTACGGCTGCGGCGGCGCGAACTGTTGTGGAAGTAACAAAAAATACATTGCTTGACAATCTTGATCTGGGCAATGCCTATGTCGGAACAGAAACTCTTTTATATCAAGTGTCGTCCGCTGATGTTGTGGTGTTTTTGGATATTGACGCAGAAATGATGGCGCCGCGTTTGTCGGCGTTGGGCGATACATTGGCATTGCTGGTGCGGGCGGCAAGAGTAGTTGGAACAAGTGGAAAAATAATCGTGCAGACGCGCGAACTAAAGCACCCTTTGATACAGGCGATTCAAAAACCAGATGCGGCACAGATTCAAGAAGCCATCATGGTGATGTTGCAATCAGAAGTGCAACGGCGCAGAACAATGGGATTGCCCCCAGTTGCGTATTGCTCTCTTGTGGAGGGGCTCAACAGTGAGCCACTTCAAGCGTCTGATGTTCAAATTGCGAGATTTGGAAACGTACAAAATAAACGAGATGATGCAGAAAGTGTTTACCTAGTAAAATCTGCGTTGCGCAATGATTTGGTCACATATCTGATGCAACTGCGCCAGACAGTTACTAAAAAAATTCGTGTTCGTGTTGATCCAGGTCGGATTTAGTTATTCTGTTCGAGGGCTAACTTGCAGTATTCTGAATCCAGATCTGCTCAAGACGCGTTGTGTCGGGAAACACTCGCTTTCAAGCCATTTCTGCAATGAATCACTGCCCAAGTTTTTATTGACGACGAGACGACTGTAACCACTTGGTGCCAACAACACGAGCCACCGCAGGAGCATCGCGTGCAACTCGGGTTTCCCAACATGAATCGGGGGGTTGGACCAGATCGCCGCAAACTGTGTAGGTCCAGCCCGCCCGATCAAATCATCGGGAAGACACACCTGTACATTGGTAAGTGAGTTATCCCGAGCGTTGCGTTCACAGAGTGCCAATGCTCGTTCGTTGACATCAATGGCCCACACTCTGCGAGATGGGTTTCGAAGTGCCAAAGACAGTGCGATGGGGCCGACTCCGCAACCCAGGTCTAGAAAATCTCCATCAGGTAGCAAGGACGTGTTCCCGAAATTTTCAAGAAGAATCTTGGTGCCACGATCAAGGGAGCCATGACTAAAAGTGGCGCGATCACTCGTCAGTTTTAGATGGCGTATCGGACCACGCACCACAAAAGACGATTCGGCACTGGTCGCGACTGGCTTTTGATCAAAATAGTGTGAAGGGGGAGTTGGCGTTGGTTCTGGCATCGGTGTTTTCCTTTAGATAGCCTGACAGACATGGCCTATGACATACGAACATATGGCGATCCAGTACTTGCCTCCAAAGCGGCTGTCGTTGACAACATTGATGGCAAATTGGTTCGCTTGGTCGACAATATGTTGCAGGCCATGTATCGGGCACCAGGTTTGGGCTTGGCTGCACCACAGATAGGGGTGCAAAAACAAATTTTCGTCTACGACGTTGACGAAAACCCAACGGCATTGATCAACCCCCGCATTCTTGAGTCGAGTGGGGAGTGGGTTTATGACGAAGGATGTTTGTCGATTCCTGGTTTATATGTTGAAATACTTCGCCCCAAACTGGTGCTTCTTGAGGCTCTCGACCTTGAGGGCAATACGATCACGATCGAAGCAGATGAATTGCTGGCCCGCTTATTTCAGCATGAACTTGATCATTTGGATGGAATTTTGATGTTTGAACGGATGTCAGAAGAACAACGAAAAGAGGGCCTGATTGAATACCGCAAGATGGCCCAGGATTCTAAATCACTCGGTGAATCCAAACATATCGGTTTGAAGTAAGGCGTTAAAAACTTGTGGGTTCTGAAAAAATCAACCTTCCATCGTTGGTCTTTCTTGGGTCGCCTGAGCCCTCAGTAGTTGTACTAGATGCTCTTATTGAAGCAGGTGCACAAATAGAAATGGTTGTCACCCAACCTGACGCCAAACGAGGCAGGGGGTCCTCACTTACTCCAACAGCAGTCAAACTGCGTGCACTTGAACATGGTCTTACCGTGACTCACGACATTGCTGATGTAACGAAATTGACACAAAGCACTCTTGGAGTAGTGGTTGCTTACGGTCGAATTATCTCGGTTGACATCTTGCGACATTTGCCGATGATCAACGTTCATTTTTCTTTATTGCCACGCTGGCGAGGTGCTGCACCCGTGGAGCGAGCAATTTTGGCAGGCGATAGCCATACTGGGGTGTGCATCATGGATGTTGAAGCAACTCTTGATACTGGTGCGGTTTACGCCCAATCTGAAACAGCAATTTTGGATGATGATACGTCTGACTCGCTCGCTACTCGGTTGGCATTGCTTGGTGCCGATGCATTGCTGGATGTTCTTGGGCGTTGGCCCGTTGTTGGAGTGCCCCAGAGCGGAGAGCCAACATATGCCCATAAGATCTCGGCGACCGAAGGGGCAATTGACTGGGGGCAATCCAGTCAACAAATCTGTCGTCAAGTACGTGCCCTTAGGGCTTACTGTGATTTCAAGGGACAACGTTTGGGTATTTTGGAGGTGTCTCAACAGCCTCACCAAGTTGCCAATTTTGGGGAATTTGTAGCGCCCGATGTGATTGCCGCTAGAGATGGCTCTGTTCGAATTTTGCGTGTGCAACCCGCCGGCAAAGCCCCGATGTCTGCTCAAGACTGGTTGCGGGGTGTGCGCATTGGCGTCGGCGACAACATCAGTAAGTAGCAGAAGGTACGGTTCAGAGATGACTCAAACGCGGGCAAAAGTACTGACGGTCAGCGATGGTGTGATTGCTGGAACTCGTGACGATTTGTCAGGACGCGCCCTTGTTGAATTTTTAACAACGTCAGGTTTTGATGTTTGCCAACATCGTGTTTGTGCGGATGGTATTGAAGTAGTTGCCCAAACATTGCAGGAGTTGGCGCATGATTTCATCGGCATCATTGTGACCACTGGTGGGACAGGGTTCGCTCCCCGAGATGTCACCCCAGAGGCGACCCTGTCGGTGATCGAACGGCAAGCTCCCGGATTGGCAGAAGCGATGCGCGCCGTAAATCCCCTCGGACGATTGTCTCGTGGCGTCGCGGGCATCATCCAAAACTGCGTGGTCATCAACACTCCAGGTTCACCTGCCGGATGTGTCGAGCAATTGGCATCAATTATTGATGTGTTGCCCCATGCCGTTGCGTTGCTGAATCAAATTCCCACAGAACATTAGGTTGCATCAGTGTTTAATCGCTCGTGAGCAGGCGCTCGTTATCGGTAGTCTGATGTAGTGCTTCGCATCGTCATTCCTAAGGGCTCACTTGAAAAGGCAACCTTTGAGTTGTTTGAGGCAGCCGACCTTCAAATTCGCCGTTCGTCGTCCGTTGATTACAAGGCGGCAATTGACGACCCGCGAGTGGCAGAAGTGCGCATTTTGCGTCCCCAAGAAATTCCTGTTTATGTGGCCGAGGGTTTATTTGATATCGGCATAACAGGACGGGACTGGATTGAAGAAACATCCAGCAATGTTGTGAGTCTCGGGGAACTGAAGTATTCCAAAGCAACCGATAGTCCCGTGCGCATCGTCGTGGCGGTGGCTCAAGATTCAAATGCTCAAACCGTAAGTGATCTTGGAGAAGGTGTTCGTGTCAGCACCGAATATCCAGAACTAACGAGGAGATTTTTTGCAGAGCGTGGAGTACAGGCAGATATTCGACTGAGTTATGGGGCGAGCGAAGCAAAAATTCCAGATATTGCCGACTGTGTCGTTGACATAACAGAGACCGGAAGAGCGTTGCGTGCGGCTGGGCTGCGGGTAATTGACACAATCCTGACCAGCTATACCGAACTAATTGCCAACCCCGAATCTGCCCAAAGTCCCCAGAAGCGTCACGCGATGACACAACTTTTGACATTATTAAACGGAACACTTGAAGCACGTGGACGGGTATTAGTAAAACTTAATGTGGCTGAGGCTCAATTAGAAGCAGTACTCAAAGTTCTGCCTTCAGCAAAATCACCAACCGTTTCCCGTCTTGCTTCGGGTGATTATGCTGTTGAGTCAGTAGTACCCAAGCAAACTATTAATGTCTTGATTCCTGATTTAAAAGATGCTGGCGCCACAGACTTGCTTGAAATCCCAATCTCTAAAATAGTTCACTAACCAGGTCCAAAAGGCAAAGCAGTGTCTCAGTCGTTTATTGCAGTCAGTGGCATAGTAAGCAACTTTGACGCTGTCTCGGGACTAGGTCAGATTCAGACGACGAGCGGTGAGATCTATCAGTTTCACTGCGTTGAGATCGGCAACGAAACCCGTCTGATTGATGTTGGCTCTCACGTGACTTGTGACATTTCGCCGATACTGGGTGGTTACGAGGCCACCAATATTGCCACTAAATGACCATAAAATTTTAGGTGTTGGCGTCCGTGCTGCCCTTGACTTGCACAAATGCAAGGCGAATATTGCTGAGCGCAGTGAGCAAGGTTTCAGACTCTTCGCCGAGTCGGGGGCCCAGGCCCTCCACCAGACAGGCAACAGCATCAATGGCCAGTGCTGCTTCGTGCAGTCGCGCTGGAGACGCAGAAAGGTGGATTGCGGCGAGTTCGTATAAGCCCATCACATGATTCACCACCACTATTTCGGCTGGTGCCTCAGCCAGTCGCTCGCGGGCTTGGGCGAGGGCGGAGTTGGTCTCGGCCACGGCTGCCAACATCTCAGGGTCTGCCATCGGGTTAAAGGTGTCATCTGAACTCATCAGGCTGTACGATACAGGGCGTTAATCAAGCGAAGCGGGGCACAGCAGTGTCTCCACCTTTCCACCTGATTCGTGAGGCTAATTATCACGGCGGAGTTGACAGGTTGTTTGCAGGTGGTGTTCGCGCCCCCTCATGGCTTCAGGCGGTCAACGCAGGAATCCATCGAAGGAGGGTCAGGCCCATTGCATCAGAGTAGACAGTCATAGCTCCGCCAACGTCAGAGCCTCGCTACAACGAACGTATTCGTGCTCGCGAGGTTCGCCTCATCGGACCCGATGGCAGCCAGATGGGTGTTCGCAGTACTGCGGATGCTCTCGTGTTAGCCCGTGAGATCGACCTTGATTTGGTCGAAGTAGCACCCTTGGCAAATCCGCCAGTGTGTCGAATCATGGATTACGGCAAGTTTCGGTATGAAGAAGCACAAAAAGCGAAGGAGTCTCGCAAGAAGACAACTCATGTCACCATCAAAGAGGTGAAGTTCCGTCCCAAAATCGGCAAGGGCGACTTTGATACCAAAGTTCGTCACATGCATGCTTTTTTGCAGGATGGGCACAAAGTGAAAGTCACCCTGCAGTTCCGTGGTCGAGAAATGGCGCATCCAGAGTTAGGTTCCCGAATCCTTGACGCCGTCATTGAGCAACTCGCAGATGTTGCCAAAGTTGACACTCAAGCCCGACTCGATGGACGCAATATGACTTTGGTTTTGTCGCCAGACAAAAAACCAACAAAAAAATCTGCCAATAAAGATCCCAAGAAATCTACCGAGCAAAAAGCACCAGCAAATGTTGATGCAGTTACAAGCAATACGGATGAATTAGTCACAGAAAGTCAAGTAAATGCCAAAGATGAAGACCAGCAAGACAGCGGCGAAGCGATTCAAGAAAACGGGAACGGGCAAGTTGCGCCGCCAGCACGCGAACCGACAACACCTGTTTGAAAAGAAGTCAAGCGTCGTAACTCGTCGCCTAGCGGGAACAGTTGATGTCCATACCGGAGATGCTCGCAAAATAAAGCGTCTCCTTTGTGAGCGTTAATCAGAGACTCACAGTCGTCTAATTTTTACGGAAGGATCAGGAAATGGCACGTGTAAAAAGAGCAGTGCATGCTCGCAAGAAACATAAAGAAGTTTTAGAAAAAGCCAAGGGTTACTATGGCAACAAGAGCCGATCGTTTCGGGCTGCCAACGAGCAGGTAATGCATTCGGGGCAATACGCCTTTCGTGACCGCCGGGCAAAAAAGGGTGAATTTCGTCGTCTCTGGATTCAGAGAATCAACGCAGGTTGTCGCTTGAACGACCTGTCGTACAGTCGATTCATCGCTGGTCTTAATGCCGCCGGAATTGAAGTTGACCGCAAGATTCTTGCTGAATTGGCCGTAAGCGACGCTGCGGCATTTGCCAGCCTTGTGGCAACCGCGAAGGCTGCCCTCAACTGACCAGAGAATTAGTTTCTTTTACGAACCCAAAGGTTCAACGTCTGCGGCGCCTTTTAGGGCGCCGCAGTTCTCGTTATGAAGAAGGCCTCTTTGTTGTCGAGGGAGAAGTCCTCCTAGCCGAAGCGTTTGATGCTGGATGGAATGTAATAGAACAGTTTCAAAGTATCGACGCACGTGATCAATTTCGCGATGGGCCTCCGGTTTCTTTCTTGAACGGGGGTGATTTCAAAAAAATAAGTGACGTGATGTCACCTCAAGGTGTTGCTGCGATCGTTTCGATGGAACCACCATCAAAGGTGACCAAAAATACGCTGTCTTGGTGTGTAGTTTGTGATTCTATTGCAGATCCTGGAAACCTCGGAACAATCATGCGCTCTGCAGAGGCAGCGGGGGCTTCCACGATTTCATTTGTCGGCTCTTGCGTTGACCCCTTTTCACCCAAAGTCGTCCGTTCTAGCGCTGGGGCAATCTTTCATCTTCAGTTGCGGCTTGCCGACACTTTTGAACAATTAATCGAAGAGAAAATTCGTCTTGTTGGCTTGACATCACACGATGTGGTGGCTGGTAAATCTGCCACATCGCTCTATGATCTCCCAACGGCTGGGCGGTTGGGACTAGTAGTTGGCAGCGAATCTCATGGGATTTCCAAAAGTGCTCCCATCGACGAGTGGGTCACAATTGCCCACGTTGGTCGCTCTGAGAGTCTTAACGCCGCCATGGCTGCCACGGTTGCGTGTATGCACGTTGCCCGCAGTAGACAAGCATCAAATTAAGCGCCCCGTCTCGCGCGTCGTGCTCTACTAGCGTCTACATCGGCTATGGCTTCCCAAACGAATACTCCATCTGAAGCGCGGGCAGCGCTTAGTGCCGTCGTGACAGGCGTTCTTGCCACTATCAAGTCAGCCTCAACGAGTGAAGCTCTAAAGACAGTGCTTGCTCAGGTGCTCGGTAAAAAGAGCGAACTAAGTGTGCTGAAGGCATCGCTGGGCAAAATGACAGATGTCGACGAACGGCGTGAGTTCGGGCAACTCATTAACTCTGCGACGGAAGCAATCACAGCGGCTGCAAATGATCGCCGAACAGAGATTGAGCATGTTGAACGTGATGCCCAAATCGGCAAAGAGCGGGTGGATATAACCGAATTGTTGTTGTCGCCGTCAGCAACACAGCGTCGTGGTCGCATGCATCTAGTCACGCAGTCAACTGAACGCTTAGAAGATGTTTTTATCGGACTCGGCTTTCAGATTGCCGAGGGACCAGAAGTTGAATCAGACTTCTATAACTTTGAAGCGTTGAATATGCCGCCCTCACATCCAGCACGCAGCATGTGGGACACCCTCTTTATTGAAGCCGATCCCCAGGGAAGTGTTGTGCTGCGGACCCATACTTCGCCGGTGCAGATTCGCATCATGCAAGAGTGGCCACCACCAATTTATGCCGTGATGCCGGGACGAGTGTTCAGACGAGACACGCCCGACGCAACACACATGCCAGTGTTTCATCAAATTGAAGGCTTAGTAATCGACAAGAACATCACATTTGCTGATCTTGCTGGCACGATCGAGGCCTTCACGCAGGCTTTCTTTGGTAGCGACTTCACAAGTCGATTGCGACCGTCGTATTTCCCGTTCACCGAACCAAGTGCGGAGTTTGACATTCGTCGACCAGACGGAACGTGGATAGAACTCGGGGGATGTGGGATGGTTCATCCGAGCGTGTTGCAGGCGGGGGGTCTTGACCCGCAGGAGTGGAGTGGATTTGCTTTTGGTTTCGGCATTGATCGGATGGCAAAAGAACGACATGGAGTTGCTGACTTGCGCGATATGTATAGCAACGATGTGAGATTCCTGGGACAATTTACATGAAAGTCCTGCTTTCAATATTGCAAGAATTTGCCGACCTGAAAGCCGAGCCCGACGATATTGCAACGGCTCTCAATACCTTGGGTCTAGGGGTTGAATCAACGGAGATCGTCGGCACCGCCGTTGCTGGGGTAGTTACTGCCCGTGTTCTGCGTACCGCCAAACACCCAGAAGCAGATCGCGTGACTCAGGTGTGGGTTGATTCTGGCGATGGTCAAGAAAAGCACGTGTGGTGCGGTGCCACGAACATGAAAGCTCTCGATGTTGTTGCGCTAGCGACCATCGGCACGACCATGCCCGACGGCCGAGATATCGCTCGTCGCGGAATCCTGGGAATCGACAGTGAAGGGATGTTGTGCTCAGCGATCGAACTTGGTCTTGGGGGTGACACCGGCGGAATCATGATTTTTGCTCCCGACACACCACTAGGACGTAGTCCGTTTGAGATCTTGGAAATCAAAAGTGATGTTTTATTTGATCTGGATGTAACCAGAAATCGCCCCGACTGCCTTGGACACTTGGGTGTCGCCCGCGATTTAGCGGCTCATTTTGGTGTTCCGATGAAAGAGATGCCTTCATTTTTGGCCGGTACATCTCAGGGTAAAACAGCTTCAGTTGAAATAGCGAGGGAAGATCGTTGCGAAATGTTTGCAATCCAAATTATTTCTGGTGTGGTGGTGGCTCCCTCGCCCAACTGGGTTGTAAGCCGCCTCAATTCACTTGGAATGAGAAGCATCAATAATGTGGTTGATGCGTCGAATTTGGTGATGCTTGAATTGAATCAACCAAATCATGCCTATGACGCAGATGTTGTGGATTCATTTCGAATACGTTGCGCCCATGAGAACGAAACTCTTCGGACTCTTGATGGAGTCGAGAGGCAGTTGCATGCTGATGATCTCTTGATTTGCAATGGCAAAGATGATTCTGCCGTGGGATTAGCTGGTGTAATGGGAGGGTACGAGTCGGAAATAACTAATTCCACGACTGTTTTAGCACTCGAGATTGCTTGGTTCACAGCGGATCCAGTGCGTTTTACGGCCAATCGGCACGGACTTCGAAGTGAAGCATCGGCGCGCTTCGAGCGGGGGGTGGACCCAGAAGGTTTTGATAGTGCGATTAAGCGATTTGTGACAATTTTGGCCGATACTTGTCCATCGCTTTCATTGCGCGGCTCATCGGTGGTTGCGAGGACAGCAACCAAAACACAGCCCACGGTAATTGAATTACACATATCAGCAATTGAGCGAACACTTCTGGTACCAATCAATCGGGCTCAAACCGAGAAGATTCTTTCGGCGATCGGGTTCAAATGTGAAGAAAACGGCAAAACAAGCCAGACCGACACCATTCGCGTGCAGGTGCCATCTTGGCGGCCGGACTGCACAATAGAAGTTGATCTGATCGAAGAAATAGCGCGCCATTACGGGTATGAAAAAATCGGCAAGCGAATACCCAAATCAGCAGTACACGGCCGGCTTTCAGTCTTTCAACAAAAGCGTCGCGAGTTGCGAAGGGTGTTGCTGGGGCTAGGGGTCGACGAGGCGATGCCGTCGCCGTTTTTATCGCCAGGTGAACTGGGTCTGGCGGGACTAGACGAGGCTGGCGTGCTTGTCATTGCCAATCCATTGGTCGCCGAAGAATCCATCTTGCGAACAAGCTTGCGTCCAGGATTATTAAAGGCGATTCGCTACAACATCTCGCATCGTGCCGAACGGATCGCTCTTTGGGAGATTGGACATGTTTATCCACGGGGAACTCAAGCCTTGCCAGATGAGACTGAGATGCTTTGCGTGTTAGTTGCATACGCCGACGTGAGTGAGGCGGCAAGGCAATGGAACACGATCGCCGATGCGTTGGCGATCGGTGCAAATATTGAGCAAGGGCGCATTCCAGACGGTCTACATCCGACGAGGTCAGCAACACTTTCGCGTGGCAAGAGCATCGTTGGATCGATTGGAGAGATAGACCCTGGCGTACTCGTCGCCTTTGGCATCAATCATCGCGTTTCGTGTTTAGAGATCAATTTGTCTATGGCATTGGCCGAAGTCACTAAGCCGACTCAGTCCAAGGATCTAAATCGCTTTCCCTCTAGTGATATCGACTTGTCTTTCGTATTGGATGACACTATTACTGCAATGACCCTGCAACGTGCCTTGCGGCAGGCTGCGGGTGCAAACCTCGTTTCAATCGTGCTATTTGATATTTATCGGGGCGCAGGGGTCGATGCGATGTCACGAAGTTTGACATTCAGATTGCGACTTCAAAAGCCTGCTGACACTCTGACTGACGGTGACATTGCGGGTCTGCACGACAAATGCATAAAAGCAGCAATTAAAATCGGAGCAGTGCTTCGTAACTAAATATATTTAAGACCTAGTTTAAATCCGGGTCATCGGGGTATAAAGCAAGAGTATTTATCTCATCAATCTGTCTGGCGATTATACGACGCCATAAAGTCTGCGGGTCATCATCAAAAACGTCGTCAGCTGAACTATCGACAACAAACCAACCGTCTTGGAAAAGCTCAAAATCCAACTGCCCCGGTGCCCATCCGCTGTATCCGCGGAACATCCGAACAACTCCCGAGAGAGAGTGATCAATCGGCAGAGAAAAATCAAGCGAACTGACACCTATTTCATGATTGGCGCGGTCGGCGACGAGACCAATTATCCCGTCTGTTTCAACTGGTCCGCCATCAAACAGCAGGCGGGGTTTAGCGGCGATTGTGAGCCACGCGGTGAGGGGATCATCTAGGTTGTCAGCAGTCACAGTTGTTGGTCGGTTGAGAACAACTCCCATCGCGCCAGCAGGCGAGTGAGCCAGTAGATAGACCACGGACCGCTCAAAATTGGGGTCATCCATATCTGGGCAGGCCAGCAGGGCTTTTCCGGTTAACCCGGGGGTGGTTGCATAGTTATGCATAATGATGTATAGTAATACAGATATGGTCTCAGTAGCAATTATCGGAGCATCGGGGTACACCGGAGCCGAATTGCTGCGGTTGTGCGCCCAACACCCAGAACTTGAAGTCCATTATGCCACCGGAGACACACAGGCCGGAACCTTGGCTCGCATGTTGTACCCATCGCTTGCGGGGGCGTATCCAAATCTCGTGTTTGAGGAATTCAATCCTGTTCGTGCCCAAGAGATGGATCTTGTGTTCTTGGGTCTGCCTCATGAGGCGTCACTTGATGTCGTGCCTCAACTAGTCGGGAAAGTTAAGTGCGTTGTTGACTTGTCCGCGGCCTACCGACTCAAAGATGCGGCGGCGTATCCGCAATGGTACGGATTTGCACACACTCAGCAGGAGCTCCTAGCGCAGGCGGTCTACGGTCTACCCGAGTTATACAGAGAACAACTTGTTGGCGCGAAACTGATTGCCACGCCTGGTTGTTATGTGACTGCAGCGAGTCTTGCTCTGACTCCACTTGTGCGGTCAGGCTCGATTGATTCAATGGGAATAATTGTCGACGCTGCATCTGGAGTGAGTGGGGCTGGACGGAGTTTGAAGCATTCATCTCTATTTTCAACAGTCGACGAGGACTTCACCGCCTATGGGTTGCTGGATCATCGCCACACCCCGGAAATAGAGCAGGTAACGGGTGCACAGGTCTTATTCACGCCACATCTCGCGCCGATGAATCGCGGAATCCTGGCAACCTGTTATGCCCGACCATTGGGCAAAACTCCCACAACTGCGTCGTTGCTCGCAGAACTTGCTCGGTTCTATTCTGCCGAACCTTTTATTGTTGTCGGCAAAACGAGTCCATCAACCAAAGCAACCCTTGGCTCTAACAGTGTCCATCTCACTGCTCGGTTTGATGAGCGCACGGGGTACGTGATCTTGATTGCTGCGCTTGACAACTTGGCCAAAGGTGCCTCGGGTGGTGCAGTTCAGTCAGTCAATGTGGCGCTCGGGCTTCCCGAAACAATGGGACTGTCCCAAGTTGGGATGTATCCATGAACACTGCCGATGTTCTTGTTGAGGCATTGCCCTATATACGCCGCTTTGCAGGCAAAACTGTCGTCGTTAAATTTGGCGGCAACGCAATTGCAGGTACATCTGAGCACGACGCATTGTCGTTGTTTGCCCAAGACATTGTCTTGATGCATGCGATTGGAATACGTCCTGTTGTCGTGCACGGTGGTGGTCCCCAGATTAATGAGATGTTGGCTCGCGTTGGGGTTGAATCTTCCTTTGTTGATGGCAGGCGGGTCACTGATGCCCAAACAATGGAAATTGTGCGGATGGTTTTATTGGGTCAGGTGAATCCCCAGATAGTTGCGGCAATAAATACTCACGGCACTGTCGCCGTTGGCGTTTCAGGCGAGGATGCATCTTTAATTCGGGCGGTACCTCGTGGAGATGGATTGGGCTTTGTAGGTGATGTTTCGCGGATCAATCCCGAGGTTTTGATCGGTCTTTTAGACGATGGATTTGTTCCTGTAGTTTCAACCGTTGGTGTCGATGAAAGTGGGCAGGCCTACAACATCAATGCAGACTCAGTTGCTGGAGCCATTGCAGAAGCACTACGCGCGGAAAAAATTATTTACCTTACCGATATTGAAGGTCTCAGAAAAGTAGTAGATGATCCCAAAACTCTGATTCAGCGAATCACTGCCGATGAACTACTCCGGTTGGTTGAGGATGGAACCGTTGCAGGCGGGATGATTCCAAAGGTGGAGAGTTGTATCCAAGCCGTTCGTGGCGGAGTAAAAGGTGCACACATCTTGGACGGTCGTATTGCGCATGTGTTGCTGCTGGAACTTCTGACGGATTCTGGTGTCGGAACGATGATTACATCCAAAGGAGTGCACTAATGACGCATCAATTTGTGGCAACGACTGTTGCTACGACGCTTCTAAAGGGTCAAGAACATTGTCCTTTTATTCCGGTCTTTGGTCCGCCCGCGGTGATGTTTGAACGCGGTCTCGGCACCGAGCTGTGGGACATCGAGGGGAAGAGATATTTGGACTTCTTGTGCGGCATCGCTGTGACCTCGCTTGGGCACTGTCATCCTGAAGTCTCTGCAGCCATCTCAAAACAAGCCAACACCTTGTTGCATGTAAGCAATTTCTTTGCTAATCCCGTCGCCACAGAGACCGCGGTAATGATTAATGATCTTGTTGTTGAAGCAGGTGGAGCACAAGGACAAGTCTTTTTTTGCAATTCTGGTGCAGAAGCGAACGAAGCAGCTCTCAAATTGGCACGCAAGTTTGGTGGGCGGGGTCGTCATGTTGTGGTTTCTGCATTGGGTAGTTTTCATGGTCGTACATTGGCTGCTTTTGCCGCTACCGGCCAACTCGTCAAACACGAACCATTTCAGCCGATGCCCGCTGGGTTTTTGCATGTTGAATACGGAAATGTTGAAGCACTATCAGCAATTCTTGATTCGACGGTTGCCGCAGTGTTGCTAGAGACAGTTCAGGGCGAGGGTGGAGTCATTCCCGCATCGAATGAATATCTGCGGGCGGTGCAGGCGCTTTGCCGAGATCGTGGAATCCTGTTCATGCTGGATGAAGTTCAGACTGGATTTGCAAGAACAGGTAAGTGGTTTGGGTTTCAACATGCGGGCCTTGATCCAGATGTGTTGACCTTTGCAAAAGCAATGGGCAACGGCATGCCAGTAGGGGCCTTGTGGGCAAAAAAAGAGATTGCTGCTGCCTTTTCGCCAGGTGACCATGGATCCACCTACAGCGGAACTGCGTTGGCAACGGCTGCCGTTAATGCAGTAATTACTGAAATGAAACGCATTGACGCTCCTGCATTGGCACACTCAAAAGGGCAATACCTGCGTGATGCCTTGAGCAAGCTCCCAGCCACGCAGAGCGTGAGGGGACAGGGGCTATTGCTCGGACTTGAACTAGGACATGGAGTCGATGCTAAATCCTTCGTAAATACGATGTTGCAACGCGGTCTAGTTGTCAATGCCGTAAATGCAACAACAATTCGTCTTGCTCCGCCAATCACGGTATCAACATCTGAAATGGATGAGGCGATTGCAATAATCTCTGAGGTTTTGTCATGACCGTGAATCATTTGCTCAATATCGCTGATCTTGAACTTCATCAAATCAACAAAATACTTGCCCTCTCAAGCCAATCTATTAACTCTCTTAATAGTCCTCTGCAGGGTCAGGGTGTTGCCTTGCTATTTGAGAAACCTTCGAACCGTACCCGACACTCAATGGAAATTGCAGTAATGCAACTTGGCGGTTATTCCGTATACACGAGAGGGGAAGAAATTGGGCTCGACGTGCGCGAGTCCGTAGAAGACGTCACGAAAACCTTGTGCGGGTATCACTCGGTCATAGCCGCACGCGTTTTCAAACACTCTTTCGTCGAGCGTATGGCAAAAGTATCAACAACACCAATCATCAATATGTTGAGTGATTTTTCCCATCCGTTGCAAGCCTTCGCAGATGCATTAACCATGACTGAACACGTCGGTGCATTGTCCGAGATCACTGTTGCATGGGTTGGCGACTACAACAATGTGGCTCGTTCGCTGGCCGAGATCGTGCTCATTTCAGGTGGTCGCATACAGTTGGGTTGTCCCGTTGGATATGACGCGTCACGAGCAGAAATCGGGCGACTTGAAGCCCTGGGTGGTTCGGTTGAACAAATCGATAATGCACGAGATGCCGTTGTAGGTGCCGATGTTGTGCACACAGATACTTGGATATCAATGGGTCAAGAAGATGAATCGACAAGGCGAAGGAAGATATTTGCTGATTTTTGTGTTACGCCTAGTTTGATGGCGGGTGCCAATAGTGATGCAAAATTCATGCACTGCATGCCCGCGCATCGGGGAGAAGAAGTATCGGCACAAGTTTTTGATGGTGCTGCAAGTTTGGTCTTTCAGCAAGGACATAATCGCCTTCATTCGGCACGTGGAGTATTGGCTTACTTGATGGGAGCACAATAATGAGCAGTAAACAAGAACGTCAACGAGCGATTACAAAACTTATCGCCAAGGACGAGGTCACGAGTCAACCTCAATTAAAAAAACTGCTGTCTGCGCAGGGCATTGAGGCCACGCAGGCAACTGTTTCACGTGATTTAGAAGAACTCGGCGCAGTCAAGGTTCGGGTTCGCAATGGTGACTCAATTTATGCGATCCCAGAATTCGAACCTCAGCGCATCGCACCGACGGATCAGTTGCGTCGGGTGATGGGAGAGTGGGTGGCCGAGATCACGTGCAGTGGTCCCATCGTGGTGATTCGAACTCCTCCTGGATGTGCCCATGTGGTGGCTTCAGCGCTGGACCGCAGTGCACTGGCATCGCTCATCGGGACAGTGGCTGGAGATGACACAATTTTATGTGTTGCCGCTGAGTCCGTTGGCGGCAGTTGTCTAGCTCAAGAATTGTCGGAATTGGCCGGACTAGTTACCTCGCCTGAAACCACACTCAAGAAGAAAGGTAGCCATGGCGTCTCAACCTGATTCCAACAAAAATGTTCAAAGTGGGGCGACATTGTGGCACGGGCGATTCGCCCAAGCACCCGCTCAGGAATTAGTTGCATTTACACAGAGTCTTTCTTTTGATCAACAACTCTGGTCTTTTGACATCATTGGTTCTCTTGCTCATGTACACATGCTCGGAGTAGCAGGGGTTTTATCATCTGCTGAGGTCGCCATTATTTCAGAAGCACTCAACACAACAAGAAGTGAATTTGAGTCCGACAAGTTCGTATTTTTGGACACTGACGAAGATATCCACACT
The DNA here is from genome assembly GCA_005790505.1 of Actinomycetota bacterium. Classification (GTDB taxonomy): domain Bacteria; phylum Actinomycetota; class Acidimicrobiia; order Acidimicrobiales; family Ilumatobacteraceae; genus UBA2093. The sequence continues at coordinate 4,303 of SXUP01000036.1, read as the reverse complement.
GCGATTGAGCGCCGCGTGACTCAACTCTGTGGAGATGTTGGCGGCAAACTCCATACTGCTAGGAGTCGCAATGATCAAGTAGTTACTGCTCTTCGGTTGTGGTGCAAACATAATGTCGCGTTGCTCGCGCAACGCACCCTTGGACTAGTGGACACACTTGTGCTGCGGGCACAACAATCAGGATGGGGCCAGGATGGCATCTATCTTCCGGGATACACCCACTTGCAAAAGGCACAACCGGTTTTGCTGGCGCATCATCTCGGGGCACATGCGTGGTCCTTGCTGCGCGACGTTGAGCGCTTGCAACAGACGCTTGATCGACTTGATGTGTCGCCTCTCGGAGCAGGTGCGCTTGCAGGTTCTTCTTTGCCCATTGATCCGGCTGTCTCGGCCGAAAAAATGGGATTTGGAAAAGTCTTTGCCAACTCAATGGATGCTGTTTCTGACCGTGATTTTGTTGCAGAGATCCTTTTTGATATCGCCCTTTTGGGAACGCATCTGTCGCGAATCGGAGAAGAATGGGTTTTGTGGACAACTGAGGAGTTTGGATTTGCTCACCTTGATGATGGCTTTGCCACAGGTTCGTCAATGTTGCCCCAGAAAAAGAACGCAGATATTGCCGAACTTGCACGCGGAAAAACTGGTCGATTGATCGGGAATCTCACGGCTGTTCTCGTGGTCTTGAAAGGTCTTCCGTTGGCCTACAATCGCGACCTGCAAGAAGACAAGGAGCCATTGTTTGACAGCGTGAACCAAGTGAGTTTGGCTCTGTCGGCACTCACGGGAATGATTGCCTCGGCAACATTTCATCCCGATGCGATGGCACAAGCAGCCGACATGGAGGCACTTGCTGCCACAGATCTTGCTGAATGGCTCGTGCGTCAGGGAACTCCATTCCGTCAGGCTCATGCCATCATCGGGGAACTTGTGCGACTGACTCACGAAACTGGGTCATCGCTCAAGTCAGCAGTTGTAGCGCATCCAAGCCTCGGGCCTGAAGCTGCCAAATTAGTCGGCGTCGGAGTTGGCGTGCAACAACGGACATCCCCAGGCGCCTCGGGCCCGATGTCGGGGGCAAGTCAACAACAACTGTTGAACATTGAAATTGACAGACTGCGAAAATTAAGCAAATGAGTTATGTCCATTCTCTGCGCGTTCGCTACGGAGAATGCGATATGCAACAAGTCGTCTTTAATGCCAACTATCTGGTTTATTGTGATGATGCAGTCGACCGCTGGGTGAGGGTGTGTCTCAATATTGAGCTTGGTAACGATCCTGAAACACATTTTGATTTCGCTCAAATCGCCTTTGACTTCATGGTAAAGACTTTGACAATTAACTGGACTGCACCTGTTAAATATGGAGATGTCTTGGACATGACATGCCGCGTAAGTCGATGGGGAAACACAAGTTTTGATGTTGAAGTCAGAGGCAAAGTTTGCGGTGATGACAGATTTCTCACAACCATCACATACGTCAGCGTCGATCCCCAAACACATCTCCCAGTCGTGGTGCCAAGTCTTGTCCAACGGGCGCTCAGCGCGACTTAGGCGCTACAGCCAACGCATGTGTTGGCCGTGATAACCAACGGTCGCCAACACGACTTCTTGTTTGGAGATACCGTCCCATATCGTGACGCGCACATCGGCGGCATTGCCTGCTGGCTCCATCCGTGCCCAAATCAGTGGCTCGTCGGGCGTCGCGATCGTACCTGCTTGGGTGAGGGCTGTTCGAAGCCTGTCTTGTGTTGCTCTGCCTAAGTATTGCCACACAATGGAATGAAAAACAATCGTTGCCCCTCGTCGCTTGGCAACAAGCTTTTCTTCCAACCACACGTCTGCTGAAGCCATGTCAACGTTGTGGGCAGATTTAGAGGCGATGTCAATTGCTGCATTTGTTCGTTTAAATCTCTGGTCTTGGTCTGGCCAAATAAAAGACAGCAGTCTTGCGACTTGATCTGGATCAGTGATGTCGATCGGCGACAAATCGACACCGTGTCGGCTCGTCACGCGCGCTGGAGTGGGACACACTGGGGGTGCTACGTCAAACCAATCTGGCGGAAAAAATACTGCGGAATCGCAATCACCCATGATTCCTTTTCCGGTGTCAGCGCCGAAAGAATCAAATGCCAGATTTAGTCCTGCACTCGCACCAATTTCCCACCAGTTCACCTCGGCGATGCCGCGCCAGCCGAGCCAGTGAAGTATCGCCAATGGCACCACACTGCGTCCAACTTCATTGGTTTGGACATGGCGCTGCAACCCATCTTGAACCGCATCTTGATGGCGAACTATTGCCTCCAGAAAAGTCGCGGTAAATCTGTCACCAACGACGCCACCTACGGATGGATAATGCTTGGCAAGATCGTCGTCAAGTCCGTCTAGAACCACCTTGTGTAGTGCTCCGGCAAGGCGCAACGGCGTCGCATCATGCAGTGGCGTAGAAGTTGAACCGCCCAAAGTGCGAGCCACTATGCCTTGCTCCACATAGTCCTGTGCCAACTGTTTGAACAGATCGCCGTACATGACCGAGCCAAGGGTCAGGCATCCTTTGGCCTGTAGCAAGAGCGCGTGATGCATATCGTCGATAGGTTCTGGAAACACCTCCGTTGATTGTAAGGGCAGCGTTTGTCCGTGTCGGTGTACGACTCGCGTGGCAACATAGGAAGGTGCCAATCCAGGGGTTGATGACCGAACTTCAAGCCAGAGGACTCATTCATGACTCTACTGATGCAGTCGTGCTCGGTGCCCGCCTTGACTCATCTCCAATTGGGTTATATGTCGGGTTTGATCCCACTGCTGATTCTCTGCATGTTGGTCATTTGTTGGGACAAGTAACTTTGCGCAGATTTCAAATCGCAGGACATCGACCGTTTCCACTTGCTGGAGGCGCAACCGGAATGGTCGGTGACCCGTCTGGTCGCAGTGATGAGCGCAATCTATTGGCCGGAGATGTCTTGCGCCACAATATCGCCCGAATTACGACGCAGTTGGAAAAGCTACTCGATTTCTCCAAGGGTCCAACTCAAGCGACATTAGTTAACAACGCCGATTGGACAGAGCCGATGTCCGCGCTTGATTTTTTACGTGACGTAGGAAAACACATCACCGTCAATCAAATGATGGCAAAAGAATCTGTAAAGAATCGTTTGCAATCAGAACACGGATTGTCTTATACGGAGTTTTCCTACATGTTGTTGCAAGCCAATGACTTTCGTCATTTGTGTTCGGTGCACGATGTAGAAATGCAGATGGGTGGCTCAGACCAGTGGGGAAATATCACCGCTGGAATTGATTTGATTCGCAAGACCTTGTCTCGTTCCGCATTCGGCGCAACGTGGCCCCTAGTGACAAAAAGTGATGGAACGAAATTCGGCAAAACTGCCGATGGGGCGATCTGGCTTGATGCAGATAGAACAAGTCCATTTCAGTTTCGACAATTCTGGATGCAAATAACGGATGCTGATGCAGCGAAGTTTCTGTTTCAGTTTTCGTTGATGTCTCTTGAAGAAATTCGTTCATGCATCGCGACGCATTCCAATTCGCCTGAAAAAAGACATGCGCAACGCACTCTTGCAGACGAGATGACATTGTTGGTGCACGGTTCAAGTGCCGCACAAACAGCAGCAGCAGCAGCCGAGGTGCTGTTTGGCGCAGATCCCACGCTCGCGCAACGCGATGTCTTTGAAGTTGTCGCCACCGAAGTTGAAAACTTGGCGATCACTCGAGCAGATTTAGATGACACTGTGGCGATCCTGGTGCGTTGCGGTCTTGCTATTTCAAATAGTGATGCGCGCAGGAGCCTGCAGCAAAAGGCTTTGCGGGCTAACGGGGTGGTGATTGATGATCAAAATTCGCTGGCAAAAACGGCGCTTTTACATGACCGTTACATCCTCATTCGCAAGGGTAAAACGACCTATCGATTGCTTGATTTGGGTCGGTAATTCTTCTGCAAATCCTTGTGGGTCAAGGGTTGTGAGGGTCCCCTTGAAGGCGATAAGGTTGAGGCTCGTCGCTTGAAGGTCTGACCTTTTTGTGGCCGGCACCTCTCCCTTGGGATGTGTCAATGAGAGCTCCTTGAAAACGGAAGAGAAAACTGAACGCCAGTGCGGACAGTATGAAGGTTCATTCCTTTGTACTGCTCGTCAATTCGGGTCGGAGTAAAATCCGATCCAAAAGTAATGCTCGGAGAAATTCGAGAAGTAATAAGACAGGTTGTGATGGCGGCTATGGAAATTTATTTCCAGTTCATCACAAACTTTCCGAACTCCCTCACTTCGGTGAGATGTTCTTGATGGAGAGTT
>SXUP01000035.1 GCA_005790505.1 Actinomycetota bacterium | reverse complement strand
TTCATCCCTGGATTCAGCGACAGCTCGTTGGTTTTCCGCAGAATGATCGCCTGGTCAGCCGCTTGCTGGGCATCTTTCGCCATCAGCATGGTCCAGCCAACATCGAGCGCGGCATAAAAATCATCGTGACCGCAGTGGACATTGAGCGCGTGTTTCGTGAGCGCGCGGGCGCCGACTTCTAGGACCATGGTCGAAAGCTTTCCGGGCGCGTGGAAATATTGCTCCATGGCATAAACGAGTCCCTGGCCAGAAGTGAAATTAACCGTGCGCCGACCTTGCACCGCTTGGGAATTCAAGCGTTTGAGCCGATCCTTGTTGAAGGAAAGGCACTGCACTTGCATCCTTTGGTGTGTACTGCTTTCAACGCCGACTTTGACGGTGATCAGATGGCAATTCACTTGCCATTATCTGCAGAAGCCCAGGCTGAAGCCCGTGTGTTGATGTTGTCGGCAAACAACATCCTGTCTCCTGCATCAGGTCGTCCAATCGTGACACCGCAGCAAGACCTCGTCATCGGTGGTTACTACCTCACCGAGTCTCGCACTGGTGTGATTGGTGAAGGACGTGTATTCCGCCATCGGTGGGAGGTTTACAGAAGTCTTGATGAGGGACTGGTGAACTTACATGCTCTCATCACAATTCGTGAACGAAATGATGCTGGAGAAGTTTCAGAATTTGCCACGACACCAGGGCGATTGCTATTTGAGGAAACTCTTCCAGCCGATTATCCAAATCGATTCGGGCACATCACGGAAGTGGTAAAGAAAAAGGAAATGGGAATCATCGTAGAGCGCCTCTCCGACCATTACTCCAAGTCTGAAATTGCCAACTCCCTTGACGCCATGAAAGCTGTTTGTTATCGCTATGCGTCGCAGTCTGGTTTGACCGTGTCTATTGATGACGTGAAGACTCCGGCTTCAAAGCGTGTGATTCTTGATGGCTATGAAAAACAGGCCGAGAAAGTTGAGACGCAATTCAAACGCGGAATCATCACTGATGGTGAGCGCCGTCAACAAGAAGTTCGTATTTGGACAGACGCCACTGCAGAAGTGCAGGCAGCAATGGAGGCGGCCTTCAAAGCCGAAAAATTCAATCCAATTGACATGATGGTCGGATCTGGTGCACGCGGGAATATGACCCAGATGCGACAGATTGCCGGTATGCGTGGTCTCGTGGCAAACCCTCGTGGTGACATGATTCCTCGCCCAATCAAGAGCAACTTCCGTGAAGGACTTGAAACTCTTGAATATTTCATCGCTACCCCTGGTGCGCGCAAAGGTTTGGTTGACACGGCACTTCGTACCGCCGACTCGGGATATCTCACCCGTCGTTTGGTAGACGTGGCGCAAGAGTTAATAGTGCGAGAGTTTGACTGCCATGAAAGCGGCACAGGACCCCGCCTCGGTATCTGGATCGAAAACATCAAGAAAGAGCGTCATCTTGACGCCAAATTATTTGGGCGGACATTGCTAAGTGACATCACTATGTCAGATGGATCTGTTTATGAAAAAAATACAGTCGTCGGTGATGTTGAACTTGCAAAGTTGGTCGCTGATCCCAAAGTAGATCGTGTTCAGGTTCGTTCAGTTGTCACTTGTGACGCCGCGCTCGGAATTTGTGCGTTGTGCTACGGACGTTCTCTGGCAACTGGGAAACCTATTGAACTCGGAGAAGCAGTAGGGGTTATCGCTGCTCAGTCAATTGGTGAGCCCGGAACGCAACTTACAATGCGGACCTTCCACACTGGTGGTGTTGCAGGCAAGGATATTGCCGGAGGTTTACCACGGGTTGTTGAGTTGTTTGAGTCGCGTACTCCAAAAGGTTCAGCGCGTCTAGCAAAAGCTTCAGGTGTTCTGCGTATTGGGGAAGATGAAGGCAAGGGAATCCCAATTATTGTTGTCGATGACAAAGGTGAGGAACATGTGATCATGTTGCCAAGTGGTAGTCGACCAATTGTTCGCGACGGACAAGAAATAGTTGCTGGTGAGCCTGTGACGGATGGTCCATTTGACCCCAAGGAAATAATGGAGATTCTTGGAACCCGCCGTACACAGACATACCTCATTGAAGAAGTGCAAAAGGTGTATCGCGATCAGGGAGTTTTGATTAGTGATAAGCACATCGAACTAATCGTTCGTCAAATGACACGTCGTGTTGGCGTCCAAGAACCAGGTGACACCGGCTTCTTGCCGGGAGAACGTGTTGATGCAAAAATATTCCGCGACACAAATCGTGACATGGTAGAAAATGGCAAGCGTCCTGCTGAGGGGCGTCCTGAAATTATGGGAATTACCAAGGCATCTCTTGCCACAGACTCTTGGCTCTCGGCAGCATCTTTCCAAGAAACCACAAGAGTTCTCACTGAAGCCGCAATTGACGGCAAGGGAGACTTCTTGGTTGGTCTGAAGGAAAACATCATCATCGGCAAACTCATCCCGGCTGGAACTGGAATGGATCGTTACCGTGACTTTGATGTTGATGCTCCTGATTATCAACCAATGGAGTACTTCTCCAGCGATGATGTTGACCCAGCCGAGTTTTTGGCAGGACTCCATGGCACCTATCAGGCCGAGGAAGCTCCGACAGATGGCGTCGACGCCCTGGGCTGAATTATGTCAAAAATGGGTGTTAATCATGCGTGGGTTGCCACAAGTCATTTTTTGCCCCTAGCCTTGCGGGGTTCTCTTGGAAAGGTAATTACGTGCCCACAATTCAACAGTTGATCCGTACGGGTCGCAGTTCAAAGTCTTCAAAGACCAAGACCCCTGCGCTCAAGGGTTCACCGCAACGTCGCGGTGTGTGCACACGTGTATTTACGACCACTCCAAAAAAACCAAACTCGGCATTGCGCAAAGTTGCCCGAGTACGCCTTACGAGTGGAGTCGAAGTAACCGCTTACATCCCTGGCGAAGGACATAATCTGCAAGAACACAGCATCGTGCTGATTCGTGGTGGTCGTGTGCGTGACTTGCCAGGAGTCCGATACAAAGTGATCCGTGGTGCTCTTGATGCTGCCGGAGTAAAAAGCCGTAAGCAGTCTCGTAGTAGTTATGGTTCGAAGCGCGAGAAATAGGGAACATCAGATATGCCACGCAAAGGTCCTGCTCAACGTCGCGAAATTTTCGCTGATCCGATCTATCACTCATTGGTAGTTACCCAGCTCGTCAACAAAGTGATGTTGCATGGCAAGAAATCAATCGCGGATAAAATCGTCTACGATGCGCTCAAAATTGTCGAGGCAAAGACGGGTGCCGAGCCAATCGCCACTCTGAAACGGGCAGTAGAAAATATAAAGCCGCCTCTTGAAGTCAGAAGTCGCCGCGTGGGTGGTGCTACTTATCAAGTCCCAGTTGAAGTTCGTCCTCGTCGGGCGAGCACACTGGCTATTCGTTGGCTCGTTGATTACTCGCGCAAGCGTCGTGAGAAGTCAATGGCTGAGTGCTTGGCCAACGAATTGCTTGATGCCTCAAATGGTTTGGGTGCGGCAATGAAAAAACGCGACGATATGCAAAAAATGGCTGAGTCAAACAAGGCCTTTGCTCATTATCGCTGGTAATCGACACAGTTTTAAAGATCAGTAATACCCCTAATGCTCGTCGTGCGGTTTTGTGCTGCGGGTGAAATATTCCTTGAAAATTCAATCCCTCCGACAACGTTTTAAAGACAAACAAGGTGAACCCAATGGCAAAGCGAGAATATCCACTAGAACGAACTCGAAATATCGGGATCATGGCGCACATTGACGCTGGCAAGACAACCACGACAGAACGCATTTTGTTTTATACGGGAAAGAGCTACAAGATCGGCGAGGTGCACGACGGTGCGGCCACGATGGATCATATGGCCCAGGAACAAGAGCGCGGAATCACGATTACATCGGCAGCGACTACCTGCATTTGGGACAATCACCGAATCAACATTATTGACACTCCTGGCCATGTGGACTTCACCATAGAAGTGGAGCGTTCATTGCGAGTGCTTGACGGTGCGGTAACGGTATTTGATTCGGTTGCAGGTGTAGAACCGCAAACTGAAACTGTGTGGCGACAAGCCAACAAGTACAACGTTCCACGGATGTGTTTCGTCAATAAAATGGATCGTATTGGTGCCGATTTTTATCGCACCGTCAAAATGGTTCGCGAACGTCTGCAGGCAAATCCCGCTATTTTGCACCTCCCCGTCGGAGCAGGTGGGCCTGAGAGCAACAAGCCATTCATCGGACTGATTGATCTTGTAAAAATGAAGGCACTGATTTGGCATGACGAAGAACTTGGCGCCAAGTGGGACGAAACAGATATCCCAGCTGACATGGTTGACGAGGCGAATTCATACCGCGAGATGTTGCTGGAGACGATTGCTACGAGCGATGACGAATTGATGGAAAAATATCTCGCTGGTGAAGAAGTAACAGAAGCCGAAATCAAACGGGCGATTCGTACTGGCACACTGGCTTTTGATTTTGTTCCAATTTTGTGTGGTTCAGCTTTCAAAAACAAGGGTGTGCAGCCGATGCTGGACGCAGTTGTTGACTTCTTGCCAAGTCCTCTCGACATTCGTCCAGCACAAGGAACCAACTTAAAAGGTGACGAGGCGATTGAGCGTCCAGCAGATGAGAGTGGTCCATTTGCTGCGCTTGCTTTCAAGATTGTGGCTGACCCGTTCGGGAAACTCACTTACTTCCGCGTGTACTCCGGAAGTATCAACAAGGGTGACGAGGTCTACAACAGCACGAAAGAACGCAAAGAACGCCTTGGACGCATATTGCTGATGCATGCGAATCAGCGCGAGGATCTTGACATGGCGATGGCTGGAGACATTGTGGCGGGGCTTGGATTCAAGGACACCACAACGGGGGACACATTGTGTGATCGCAGTAATCCGATCGTGTTGGAACGCATGATCTTTCCCGAGCCAGTAATCCATGTTGCAATCGAACCCAAGACAAAGGACGATCAGGACAAATTGGGCAAGGCCCTGAAGTCATTGTCTGATGAGGACCCTACCTTTAGAGTTCGAACTGACGAAGAGACTAATCAGACGGTTATCTCAGGAATGGGTGAACTACACCTTGAAATTCTGGTTGATCGGATGCAACGCGAGTTCAATGTTGACGCCACGGTTGGCAAGCCTCAAGTGGCTTATCGCGAAACTGTGACCAAGACTGTGACTGCAGTTGAATATCGCCACATCAAGCAGTCAGGTGGTTCTGGTCAGTTTGCAGTCGTCAAGATTTCACTTGAGCCAACAGGTCCTGGTGGCGGGTACGAGTTTGTTGACAAGATTTCTGGTGGACGAATCCCTCGCGAATATATCCAGCCTGTCAATCAGGGAATTCAGGCAGCTCTGGGAAATGGCGTTCTTGCCGGATATCCCACAGTCGATGTGCGAGCAACGCTCACTGACGGCCAGTATCACGATGTTGACTCCAGTGAAATGGCGTTTAAAATCGCCGGAACAATGGTCTTCAAGAAGGCTGCAGAGCAGGCTCGTCCCGTGCTTCTAGAACCAATTATGGCTGTTGAAGTTGTGACTCCAGACGAGTACATGGGAGATGTTATGGGTGATCTCAGCAGCCGTCGGGGTCGAATTGAGGGTATGGAGGCCCGTGGGAATACCCAAGTTGTGCAGTCACAGGTTCCGCTATCGGAAATGTTCGGATACAGTACCGATCTTCGGTCGCGTACTCAAGGCCGCGCCACATACACCATGCAGTTCCACTCGTACCAGCAGGTCCCCGAGGCAATTGCAACTGAAATCGTTAAACGTGTTCGCGGTGAGTAACCGCTCGCACTTCACTCATCCAATATCCATCCACCAAATTCAAAACATACGGAGCAACGAATCATGAGTAAGGCAAAGTTCGAACGCAACAAGCCACACGTCAACATCGGCACGATGGGTCACATCGACCACGGCAAGACAACGCTGACTGCTGCCATCTCGAAAACATTGGCATCGCGCGGTTTGGCTGAGTACACCCCTTT
>SXUP01000034.1 GCA_005790505.1 Actinomycetota bacterium | reverse complement strand
CTAACCGACTGAGCTATAGCCACATGCCGCGGGCATTAAGCCCTGCACAGAAGTGCCAATGCTACTGCCGAGCGTTGCCCTGCTCAACCGATCGAGCCACGACTTCTTCTTCCAGCACGGTCACGCGGACGCCACCAACAAGATCTGCGACCAAATTAAAGACCACGGCGGCCAGCACCCACAAGCCTGTTGCTAAAATTGCAAGGAAAATCCCCAACAATCCAACACTGCGGAAAAGCTGAGCACCATCAAAGGAAAACGAGTCCCACCCAAAGGACTCCATGAATCGCTCAAGATTGTCAATTGTTCCGGTGGAGTTTGCGACATTCCAAATCAACACACCGCTCACCAAGACAACGAGATACAGGGCTGCATGAAAAATAATGCCGACCCTAAACACGGTCCATGGATCGATGCCGCGGATTACACGACTGACACGACGCACGCGACGCGGAGGAAGTTGTGGTTGGCGGGCAAATATAGGCACGTCTTTTAGTGTATTGAGCCCTGCCCCATCTGCCTGTTCAACCCCCAAAATCAGCAGTTGCTGACGCAGTGGCATCACCAATCCGCACCCAAACCCGTACTGCGGAGCGGGATTGTTCGATTCTGTCAACCGTGACAGAGTTGGCGATTGCTACGCGTTGTGCCCCGTCACCTCCCCCGTGCAAAAAACCAAGTGCAACTGCATCTGCTCCATTTTGCACAGCAAGGTTCCGCACAATGCGCGAACCGACCGCGGTTATTCCGGTCATGCTCGTCAAACCAATCAGGCAACATAAAGTGAAACCAACAACTGCGTTGCCGCGTTGAGCGCGCACAAACTACTCGGCGGCAGCGTCGTCGTCAGTACTTAAAATAGGAGCAACTGATGCAACAACTTGACCTTCGTCAACGCTCATCAATCGCACTCCGGTGGCTGCTCGACCTTGGCTAGAGATTTGTCTCACGGCCGTACGAATAGTGACACCGTTAGATGCCACTGCCACAATTTCGTCTTCGATGCCCACCATAAAAGAGGCGACAACTTTGCCTTTTTTGCTCGTGATTTTGACTCCGATCACGCCTTGACCACCACGGTTTTTACGTGGGAACTGGGCAATTTGTGTGCGCTTGGCGTATCCGGCGTCAGTGACAATCAGCAGTGCGTCGTCACCGCGTCCGCAATCAGCCGATACAACTTCGTCGCCGACCTTGAGTTTCATTCCGCGCACGCCTGCAGCAGTTCTGCCCATTGGGCGAACTTGTTCTTCGGTGAAGCGCATCACTTGTCCGCTGTGACTAACGACAAAAATGTCATCACCACCGGTGGTTTCAAAAACGCGCACAAGTTCGTCTCCCTCGTGCAAGTTGAGAGCAATGAGACCGTCACGACGACTCGAATTGTAGGCGTCATACACAGTCTTTTTGACTTGTCCCTTGCGCGTGACAAAGAACAGATAGCGCTCACCCGGAAACTCGCGCGTGTCGATGATGGCTTGAATTGTTTCCCCTGCTTGCAATGGCAAAAGGTTCACAATGGGCATGCCTTTGGCTGTGCGTTCACGTTCTGGGATATCGGCTGCACGCAATTTATAGACACGGCCGCGATTGGAAAAAAACAATAGATAAGCGTGTGAAGTGGTAAACAACACACGTCGCACAATGTCGTCTTCTTTGAGTGTTGCACCCTTGACGCCGCGACCGCCGCGAGATTGCGTGCGGAATGATGCTGCAGGAACTGCTTTGACGTACTGAGCCTGCGTCATGACGACAACGAGTTCTTTGTCGTCGGTCAGATCTTCAAGACTCATTTCACCAGCATCATGGGCCATTTTGCAAAGCCGCGGAGTGGCATAATCCTTTTTAACCAGCAGCAGGTCTTCTTTAATCATGGCACGCAATTTGAGATCTGATTTGAGAATTGCCTCATACTCTTTTATTCGTGCCTGCACATCGGCAAGTTCTTTTTCGATGTCAATTCGTGACAACCGAGTCAATTGACGAAGTTGCATATCAAGAATGTCAATTGCTTGGCGTTCACTGAACTCAAAAGGTGCCACCATGAGGCCTTCTTTTGCTTTGCCTGCGTCCTCGCTCTTGCGAATCAACGCGATTATTTTATCGATGACATTAAGTGCCTTGAGTCGCCCTTCAAGGATGTGTCCACGCTCACGGGCTTTTTCGAGACGAAATGTTGTGCGCCGAGTAAGAACTTCGATTTGGTGTTTGACATATCCGTTCAGGGCATCGAGCAATGTCAGCGTACGTGGAACACTGTCAACGAGTGCAACCATGTTGATCGGGAAACTGGATTGCAACTGCGTGAGTTTGAATAAATTGTTCAGCACGATGTTTGCGTTGGCGTCGCGCTTGAGCTCGATGATCATGTTCGTCTTGCCACCAGATGAGGCGTCATTTATATCTGCAATGCCATCCAGTTCGCCGCCGTCAACAAGTTCTTGAATGCGCGCAGCAATTGAAGAACAGCTTGCTTGATATGGCAACTCCGTCACCACGATCTCCATGCGACCTTTTTTATTTTCTTCGATACTCGCCGTGGCACGAATCTTGACGCTGCCGCGCCCAGTGCGATATGCCTCAATGATTCCTGCACGACCCAAGATTGATCCGCCTGTTGGAAAATCTGGTCCCTTGACAAACTCCATCAGGTCATCCGTTGTGGCTGCTGGATTATCCAGCAAGTGAATAGATGCATCAATTACTTCGCCCAGATTGTGGGGCGGAATGCTGGTAGCCATGCCGACAGCAATACCCTGGCTGCCATTGACCAACAAGTTGGGGAACCGTGCCGGCAGAACACTGGGCTCTTCAATCGTGCCGTCATAATTTGGACGCATGTCAACGGTGTTTTCATCGATGTCAAGCAACAACAACATTGCCAGTGAATGCAAGCGTGTTTCTGTGTAGCGACTTGCTGCTGGGCCGAAGTCTGGCGAGCCATAGTTTCCGTGAAAATCAATTAGGGGATGTCGAAGCGAAAAAGGCTGCGCCATGCGCACCAATGCATCATAAATTGCACTGTCACCATGAGGGTGATAACGCGCCATCGTGTCGCCGGTGACACGCGCGCACTTAACGAACGGACGGTCTGGTCGAAATCCCTGTTGGTCCATGTCCCAAATAATGCGCCGATGTACTGGTTTTAGGCCATCACGCACGTCTGGCAAAGCGCGCGACATGATGACGGACATCGAATAATCCAGGAACGAACGCTCCATCTCGTCTTGCAATGTGACGGGCTGAACGGCGTCTCCTGGTGGCGGTGTCGTGGTGTCGCTCATAAATAAATCCTCTAGAAGTCCAAATTGCGCACATCACGCGCATTCGTGGTGATAAAAGACTTACGACTCTCAACATTGTCGCCCATTAAAATGCTGACAATTTCATCGGCGGTTGCTGCTTCTTCGATGGTGACTTGCAGCAATGTTCGTGTTGCCGACGACATCGTTGTGCCGCGCAATTCTTCCCAGTCCATCTCGCCGAGACCTTTGAGTCGCTGAAAATCCTTTTTGTGGTTCGGCTTTTCTTTCAAAAATTTCGCCTTCGCCATGTCGTCTTTGAGATAAATCTTTTCTTTGCCGACTTCAGTGGAGAACAACGGTGGTTGGGCGATGTAAATAAAACCCGCCTCAACCATTGGACGCATCTGGCGATAGAAAAATGTCAAGAGCAGCGTGCGAATGTGGCTGCCGTCAACGTCGGCATCAGCGAGCGCAATGATCTTGTGGTATCTGGCCTTGCTGACATCGAACTCGTCGCCTACACCGCCACCGATCGCAGTGATAAGTGCCTGAATTTCAGTGTTCTTGAGCATCTTGACGAGCGGTGCCCGCTCAACATTTAAAATTTTTCCGCGAATCGGCAGAATCGCTTGCGTGCGCGGGTCGCGAGCATCAACTGCGGTGCCACCAGCGCTGTCACCTTCCACAATAAAAAGTTCACCCTCAGAAGGATCGTTGCTACTGCAGTCTTTAAGTTTGTCGGGCATGCCAGCGCCTGCAAGCGCGGTCTTGCGACGAACTGCATTGCGTGCATTTTTTGCAGCAAGACGCGCCTGAGCAGCAGCAACTGCTTTTTTGACGATGCGTCCGGCTTCAGCAGGATTTTCTTCAAGCCATTCCGCCAGGCACTTGTTGGTGGCTTTTTGAACGAAGGAGCGCATTGTGACATTGCCCAACTTGGCTTTGGTCTGACCTTCAAACTGCGGCTCACCTAGTTTCACCGAAATAATTGCCGTGATGCCTTCGCGAATATCCTCGCCCAAAAGATTGTCGTCTTTTTCTTTGAGTGCGCCACGTTCTTTGGCATATTTATTGATCACTGATGTCAGGGCTGTTTTGAAACCCTCTACGTGCATGCCTCCCTCAGTAGTGGAGATTCCGTTGGCATACCCGTGGATTCCCTCGTAATAGCCCGTATTCCACTGAAGGGCAATGTCTAGTTCCTGATTTTCGGCTTCTTCCCGATCTTCGTAATGGGCAATTTTTGTGAACAGTGCATCCTTGGAAAGATTCAGGTGGCGAACGAAATCAACAATGCCGCCCTTGTATTGAAATGTGACGTTTTGTTCCTTGCCGGGACGCTCATCGTTGAAAATAACTTCGATTCCCTTGTTGAGAAACGCCATTGTCTGCAGTCGCTCAAGCACCGTTCGTGCCACAAACTCTGTGCCCTCTGCTTCAAAAACAGAGGGGTCTGGCCAAAACTTTACAGTGGTTCCAGTCTTGCGACCACGTCCTGGAGTGTCGCCGGTCATGGCCAACTTTGCTTTTGGTTTTCCGCCATTAAGAAATGTTTGGCTATAACGTTTGCCGTCGCGATCGACTTCAATCACGAGTTGAGATGACAAAGCATTCACCACGCTGACTCCGACGCCGTGCAGTCCTCCCGACACCTTGTAGCCCTCGCCGCCAAACTTTCCGCCAGCGTGCAAAACAGTGAGCACGACCTCTACTGCGCTTTTGCCTTTGTGCGGCCCTGACGGGTATGGATCAACAGGGACACCGCGACCGTTATCTTCGACCATGCAGCCGCCGTCGGCTGACAATGTGACCGCAATACGGGTGCAAAACCCTGCCATTGCCTCATCAATTGAATTGTCAACGACCTCCCAAATAAGGTGATGAAGACCTGTCAGACCCGTGGACCCGATATACATTCCAGGTCGTTTTCTTACGGGATCAAGACCTTCTAGAACCTGAATATCTGCGGCGTTGTAATCGCCAGATGGGGTCTTAGAGGGTGCTTTTTTTGTAGCAGCCATCGGTTCTATATCCTAGCAATTTTGAGTGGTGTTTAGCGGTAACGAAGCACCCGAATATCGATACTTTCGATGGCATCTCCGAAGTGTTGCTCAAGTGTGTGCAGGAGTTCTTTTTCAAGGAAACGAAGTTGCGTTGCCCACGCCTGATCAACGACTTCAACCGTCAATTTTTTTCCCTCAATACGAACGGGCTTGACATTGTCGGCAATTGATTCACCGACCACTTCGCGCCAACGACCAAAGACTCCCCCGACGATTTCAACATCGGGAGACTTGAGGCGCTTCATCACGGTGTTGAGAACACTCCCCAACAATCGCGCATCTTTAGGTGTTGGTTTTTGAGGGTTCATGATTTTGGTTTATTTCGCTATCTTGACTGAAGCCACTACTTCGCCGTCTTCAATAGTGATCATGGCATCAGGGTGGGCCGCTTCTGGCAGCGCGCTGGCTGTTGTGATGATCACTTGCCCAGCAGGCAAGTGACGCAACAATGCCGTACTTCGGCTCGGGTCTAGTTCTGAGAGCACGTCATCGAGCACTAGCAAAGGGGCAGCCCCAACATGGTGGGTGATCAGCCGATGGATGCCAAGGCGAATTGCCAGCGTCAGGGTGCGGCATTCGCCCTGAGAGGCATGAGAACGCGCTGGCATGCCATTGATGCCCAAGACGAGGTCATCGCGGTGTGGGCCAACGGTGGTGATGCCACGACGAATGTCGTCATTGCGGGCAGCCACTAAAGCGGCGCCAAGACCCACGGTGCGCCACTCTGGTTCGTAAATCAGATCAACTCGTGTGGGTTCACCAGCCAGAACTTCATAGGCCTCGCAAACATAGGGCGTAACTTGGGCCACCAATCTTGCGCGCGCTTCACCGAGCCGTGTACCGACCTCAACGAATTTTTCATCCCACACATCAAGCGTGTTGGAAATCTCAGCATTCATCCGACCAGCAGATTGTTTGAGTAAAACATTTCGCTGTCGGACAATTCGATCAACCTCGAGACGCAATGCGTCATTATTTGTTGACAGAGCGACTAGAGCATCATCAAGCAATTGTCGTCGTTGTGTTGGGCCTTCATAAACAAGTTGTAGATCGCTCGGAGCAAAAACTGTCGTCCGCACAACACCGAGCAAATCGCGTATTCGCGCCAGACGTTGTTTGTTTACCTGCACACGATTTCTGCCACTGCGATTTATCTCGGCCTCAACCAAGACTTCGCGCCCGTCGTCATGGCGAATATTGGCTCTCACATACGCTGTGTCGGCCCCCAGACGAACGAGGGCGTCGTTTGGAACACCCCTGAAACTCTCCAGGGTTGCCAGATAGCTCATTGCTTCAGCCAAACTGGTCTTGCCCTGAGCATTGCGCCCCACGACTGCAGTTACGCCTGGCTCGATTTCAATAACGGCGTGTTTATAGACCCGAAAATCGGTTAGTTCGATGCGATAGATCAGCATCTGTGTGTACTCCTGCTTAGACGCGTTGCGGCATCAACAAGTACGTAAATGTCGGGTCGCCTACCCCACGGATGACCGCAGGTTGATTCGGTTCGTTCATCTCAATTGTTACTTCGTCGCCCGCTGTTGCTTCTATGCCCTCACGCACGTAATCAGGATTGAAGCCAGCCGTCAGTTCTGCACCGCTCATCTGTCCTTCGATGTCTTCGGTGCTGGTTCCCTGGTCATTGGTCTGCACTTCAATCCGCATCCCGTTTGCCCCCATCGTGAGTTTGACTGGTGTGTTCTCACGCGCCAGAACACGACTTCGTCGCAACGCCTCAATGAGGGGTTCGCGGGCTGTGGTGAATTTGTTGGCATAAGCGGCCTTGATGAAGGACTGAACGTTGGGGAAATTGGCATTTATCAAACGGGTTGTGAGTTGAAGCCTTGAAGTCTCAAAAGTCGTTTCAATCTCGCCGAAGCGAATTGCAATTTCTTCATTGGCGTCGAGCAGTCGCTGTAGTTCGCGCAAAGCACGACTAGGGATTAGATATGACTGACCGAAGGTCAAAACATTGATGCCGGGAAGGTCCTTGATTGCCATTCTGTAGCTATCTGTTGCCGCCAAGCACAGGCCACTTTGGCCAGCAGATAATTGCACTGCAGTTAGGTGTTGTTTTGCTGGCTCTTTGCTTGCTGCCCCAACGACTTGCCCAAGGGCGTGTGCCAAAACAGCGGCCTGCATCGTCACGGGATTAGCAGACGCTGGAGCGGTTCGTGGGAAATCAACGGCGTTCATTACAGGAACACTGAACTGGGCTTTTACTCCAGTGATATTGGCTGAATCCGCACCGATGTCAAGCGTTACTTTGCCGCTCGGTAGTGAACGCACAATGTCATTAATTAGTGTTGCGCCAATAAGACCGTCTCCGTTTTTATCACCGCCAACTGAAAGCGTGAATTGCAGAGATATGTCAAGATCAGTGCTGGACAAAGTTAGTGTGTCGTCTTGCAACGCAAAACGAATTCCTGCTAGCGCTGGTGCGCTCGAGCCTCGTGCTGAGGCGATTCGTGCAAGAGCACCCAGGGCCTCAGATAACTCTGCTTGTTCGCTACGAAATTTCATGCTCTCTCGGTCTTGGTGGGTTATAAACAATGGCGGATGTCTAAAGAATAATAACTCTAATAAGGGCTGTGGATTGTGGAAAAGGGGGTTAAAACACTTGTAAATATTGAAAAATGGTTGTGTGTGTAATTACCGTGTTGCGCACATGTGCAACACGTGTAATTTGCCACTTTGTGGGTAATAAACCAAGACAACACTGTTGCCCACAGGTGTGTCACAGCAACAACCACAAGTTATACACAAAAATATGTACCTACGCTTTCAGTTTGGCAATAATTTCCGTCACCTGATCGTAAACCTGCTTACTTTCGCGCATCAAGCGCTGTGTTTTTTCAACGCCGTGAATGATGGTGGTGTGGTCTCGTCCCCCAAACAGACGAGCAATTGCCGGATAGCTCAATTCAGTTAGTTCGCGGAAAATGTACATCGCGCTCTGACGTGCTGACACCAGTGGACGCTGACGACTTTTGCCTTTCATTGCTTCGACAGGAAAACCCATATAGAGCGAGATCTCGGCGAGAAGTTCTTCATCAGACCGCTGCTTTGGAGCACGAGATGTGAGCAGGTCGGCAAGTTGTATCTGAGCCATTGCCACCGTTGCTGTCTCTCGGGTCAGGTGTGCATAAGCCGCCACCCGAATGAGCGCCCCTTCGAGTTCACGAATGTTGGACGTGATGTTGGAGGCAATGAATTCCAGGACGTCTGCTGGCAAAGGGGTGTTGTCGCGCTCGGTTTTATTGCGCAAAATTGCCAATCTGGTCTCCATGTCGGGAGGCTGGATATCTGTGATTAGACCCCACCTAAAACGACCACGTAAACGGTCCTCAAGTGTGGGAATCGCATCGGGCACCCGGTCGGATGAGATCACGATTTGTTTGTTTGCGCCGTGCAGGCTGTTGAAAGTGTGGAAGAACTCTTCTTGAAGACCTTCTTTGCCTTCCATGAACTGGATGTCGTCAATCAACAAAACATCAACATCGCGATAACGCCGTTTAAATGCGGTAGTGGTGTTGGTTCGAATGGCGTCAACATATTCATTCAAGAATGTTTCAGTGGACACATAGCGCACTTCATGATGCACGTAATGGGCATGAACATACCAACCGATTGCTTGCAAAAGATGTGTCTTGCCAAGACCAGCAGAACCATAAATAAAGAGCGGATTGTAGGAGCGACCAGGTGTCTCGGCCACCCTCAAAGCAGCAGCCAAGGCGAACTGGTTAGAGGCTCCTTTTACGAAGGTGTCAAAGGTATAGCGGGGATTAAGCCCAACCGCCAATCCTTTGCCAGAAGGAGCTTTCGTGGCAGTTTCGGGGGCGAGTAATTCGCTGTCAACGACGAGTTGTGTTGTTGAATCATTTGTACTTTCTTCAGTTTCACCGACCTCAACGACAAGCGCACGATCGCTTTCGCCGATCTCATCAAGCGCATCTAAAACAAGTGGGCGGTAACGAGAAATTATTCGATCGCGAACATGAGCATTTGGAACCTGTAAGCGCAAAGAAGTGTCATCACTTGCAAGTGCAACGACATCGTTAAAAGTTGAATACCAAACACCTTCAGAAACCTGCGCCTTCAACAGTTGTTGCGTTGCATTCCAGATTGATTCATGGTTGCTCATGGTGCTCCTCTCCCCATCCACAGCGCTGTCCACAGGGTGTGGACTAATCCCCCATAATGCCCGTGGGACTTAGGACAATAACAGGCTGTGCACAACAATAAAAACTGAGACGGTGGAGGCAATGCGCGTGATTCAAGGGAGCAACTCAAGGGTCCAAAAGGTTGTGCAACATCTAGCGACAGGTTGCCGTGAGGCACCTAGGAGCCCTAGCCTGCAGTGATTGCTTCTAGTGTGTAAAACGCCAAAGGCACAATTAATTTGTCCGCCATTGCTCCTTCGGGGGCCCAGTACAGGGATCCGCTATGAAGCGCACCTTTCAACCAAACAACCGCCGCAGATCCCGCAAGCACGGGTTTCGACACCGCATGAGCACCCGCGCAGGTCGTGCCATCTTGAAGTCGCGCCGTGCCAAGGGTCGTCATCGCCTGAGCGCTTGATCGGGCGCATTCAGAGCCGGAGCGCCTTCGTGCGAGTTCGCCAAAATGGCGTCCATGTACGTTCCGGTCCGCTGTCTTGCACCATGTTGCTTGATTCGTCTTTAGTTCAGCCCCAAGTGGGGTATGCCTTAGGTAGCCATGTTGGAATTGCGGTTCGGCGCAACCGTCTGCGGAGGCAGTTAAGAGTGTTGATTAAGGCCCATGAAACCCATATGCGGCCTGGGTTTTATGTTTTTGGGGCGAGCCCCCAAGCAACAAAGGCAACACCTCAGCAACTAGCTGCGGCGGTCGCAAATTTGATCGGCTCTTGTCGGATAGAAACGAGCCAATCATGACCCCCATGGCGCAACGGCTTTCGCGCGTAATTGGCTGGTATCAAGAGTCCAGGCAGGGGCGTCCTTCTCCCTGCCGCTTTTACCCCTCGTGTTCGTCATATGCCCTGGAAGCTGTTGCTGAACACGGAACCAAACGCGGCTTGTGGCTGGCAACAAAGCGACTAATGCGCTGTCGGCCTTTTGGCAGGTCCGGTTATGACCCAGTTCCCTTGGCCCACGACCGTTCTGCCTCGTGCCCTGTTCCGTTTGAGAGTCGCTAGAAAGGTCCGTTATGTTTCAAGCCGCCGCCTGGTTAGTCGCCACTTTTTACTCATGGATTAACAGTTATGCAATCGCAATTGGCCTTGTTGCTGTTGCAATCATGTTGCTGATTACTCCGCTCACGCTAAAGAGCACCAAGGGAATGCTTGAGATGCAACGGCTTCAACCAGAGATGAAAAAATTGCAGAATCAACACAAGGGTGATCGGCAAAAATTGAATGAAGAAATGATGAAGCTTTACCAAGAGCACAAAGTAAATCCACTTGCATCTTGTCTGCCGTTGTTGGCTCAAATGCCAGTGTTTTTCATCATGTTTCGAGTTCTTCAGGGGCTCACCTCGAAGACTTCTAAAACTGACGCGAGCTTCGATCCCGATTATATCTCTGAGAGCTCTGAGCTGTATTCGTCATTAAAAGGCGCGTTTAAAATGGATTCGTTCGGCTTGGACTTGGCGATTTCGCCAGCTAAAGCATTGGCCGACAACTTTGCCACTGGTCTTTGGTACGTGCTTCTCGTGGTGGCAATGGCGGGTCTTTTTTTCGTGCAACAAAAAATGATTGCGAGCCGATCGGCGAGTCCGACAATGTCAGAAATGCAAGCAAAAATAATGCAATACATGCCTGTTGCGTTCGCTTTATTTCAGGTTTTCTTGCCAACAAGTTTGGTTTTTTACTACATGACGCAAGCGATAGTGCGAATCATTCAGCAGTATTACATCACGCGTCGTTTTTATGGCCACGACGAGTCAATCGGGCGGCAAGCTCAGGCAGCAAGCCAGACTGCTCGGGATATGGCGAGTGAAACCGACAAAAAAAGCGATAAATCATCAAAAAAAGATCTCGACGGCCCGCCCTCGGCGCCGATTGTGAGCAAGCGGGTGACTCCGCCCAAGAACCGACCAACCCCGAGTGGACGGCCAAACCGTCCAACTCCGCCTGGAAAGAATCGCAGTGGCAGTGTTCGGCGCGATAAATCTGGGGAAAAGTAGAACAGGACATAACGATGGAATGGGTAGAAACCACAGGAATTTCAGTCGCAGATGCAAAAAGTATTGCATTGGATCAATTGGGCATTGCAGAAGATGATGCTGAATTTGAAGTC
Source organism: Actinomycetota bacterium (assembly GCA_005790505.1). Classification (GTDB taxonomy): domain Bacteria; phylum Actinomycetota; class Acidimicrobiia; order Acidimicrobiales; family Ilumatobacteraceae; genus UBA2093. Next base: position 16,739 of record SXUP01000034.1, on the reverse strand, counting down.
ATTGAAGAACCAAAAGCAGGATTATTTGGACGTACTCGCGGAGAAGCTCGCGTGCGTGCTCGTGTTCGTCCAGCGGTGGTGCGGGGCAAACCCGAGCGCAAGCCTCGGGCAAGTGCCGATAAGCGCAAAGAGTCCTCACCAAATCGCTCCAAAGACGGAGCCAAAAAGGAGCGCTCAAATAGCACGTCACCAAACCGCACTCGGGAGCGTCCTGTAGTGCGAGACACAACAGATCGCCCACCTGTTGATCCCGACAAGGTCGGCGAAGTAGCGGCAATTTTCTTGACTGGCATCACCGAAGCCTTTGGTTGCAAGGGCTCAGTGGCTGTGAAGCGCGATGAAGACGAAATCGAAGTCACCGTAGATGGTGATGAGTTGGGCTTAATGGTGGGCCCGCGGGGTGCAACTTTATTGGCAATTCAAGATTTAACTCGAGTAGTTAGCCAGCGCCGTCTAGGGGACCAGGTCACCCGTTTGCGGATTGATATTGCCAGATATCGGGAGCGTCGTCGCGAGGCACTGGGCCGTTTTGCAAACAAGGTTGCCCAAGAAGTTAAAGAATCAGGCGAAGCACGGATGCTGGAGCCAATGATGTCCGCTGATCGCAAAATCGTTCATGATTCATTGGCTGAGTTTGAGGGTGTTACCACGCGTTCGCAGGGCGAAGACGCCCAGCGCCGAGTGGTGGTTGAACCCATTGTTACTGCCTAGTTCGTGAAGTCGTGGCAGTAGCACGGCGAACTCTTTTTGATGTCTTAGAAGAGGCACAAAGGCTTGGAGCCCTTGGCCCGCGGCCGATTACCGAAGTCATAGAGCATGCCAGGCAGTTTTTGCCCGCGCTGGAGCATGTTTCGGGAAGGGTGGTTGATATCGGAACTGGGGCCGGCATCCCGGGATTAGTTATCGCTCAGGACCGCCCCGACCTGTTGATAACCTTGGTTGATCGGCGCCAGACCCGAATAGATGCTCTGCAGCGCGCAGTAATTGCTTTGGGCTTACAGGACCGAGCGACGGTCCTATGCACTACCACTCAGGCAATGGCGCGTGAAACTGCGCACAATGGTGTTTATAGCGCCGCTGTCAGCCGAGGTTTTGGAAGTCCAGTTGACACGCTTGAGGCAGTTCGCCCTTTGCTGATGCTGGGCGGGTGGGCCGTTGTGTCTGAGCCTCCAATTAAACAGACGACTAGGTGGCCCGATGATGTGTTGGGGCGCCTTGGCTTTGCTACTCCCCTTTATTTGCAGGGAATTGCTATGTTCCACGTGGAACATTAGGCCTCGTTCAGTCTCCTGGTGTCGGATGTTTCACGTGGAACAAGTCCGAAGAGACCAGCGATATATCCCGACTATCACTGGTTCCTGCGCCTAGAGTGAGGAGCCGGCGAACGGTGAATTAGACCTCGCGTCAGAGTTAGGAGCATTTTGGTATGAGCGATTCGGCCATCGTTATTGCTGTCGCCAACCAAAAAGGCGGTGTTGGAAAGACAACCACCGTCGTAAATCTGGGGGCTGGTCTTGCAGAACGGGGATTTCGGACGCTTTTAGTCGATTTTGACCCTCAAGGAAACGCCTCGTCAGGGTTAAATGTGGACACCAGTCAATTGGAATTGACAATGTCAAATGTGCTTCTGGGTACAGATCCAATGGACAATTGCATCGAACCTACTGCAGAGAAGAACCTCTTTATCGCTCCGTCAGACATGGATCTAGCGGATGCGGCGATGCTGGTTGGGTCAAATCAGAAATATGCCTTCCCGCAAACCCTTTTGCGGCGGGCAATTGAGTCAGTTTCAGCAGATTTTGACTATATTTTGATTGACTGTCCGCCAACTCTTGGACTGCTAACGGTGAATGCTTTTGCGGCAGCCTCGACCATTCTTGCTCCGGTGCAATGTGAGTATTACGCCTTGGAAGGCGTGCGGGATCTTTTGTCTATTGTTGAGCAAGTGCGGGCCAATATCAACCCAGCCCTAGAAATCGGGTATTTCTTGCTGACGATGCAACAAGCCACAAAGCTGTCCAAAGAAGTTGCGGCTGACCTGCGCAAAACCTTTGGCAAAAAGGTCTTTGTGACAGCAGTGCCACGCAATGTTCGTTTGGCAGAGGCACCTTCTGTGGGCAAATCCATTCTTAAATTTGACACCAATTCCCCTGGGGCAAAGGCCTATCGAAAAATTGCAAAGGAGTTGAGCCATGGTTGCACGCCGCGGATTAGGTAGGGGGCTCGGAAACCTGATTCCCCAAGAGCCCAAAAGTCAAGCCAAAACTGGGTCTAAGCGCTCAACCAAACCTGAACTCGCACCCGCTGGTGTTTTACCTGAATCGGCCCTCAGAGATGTGCCGGTAGGGAGCATTGAGCCCAACCCCCACCAACCCCGAGCACATTTTGATGAGGCGGCACTGGCTGAATTAGCCGCCTCCATAAAGGAAATCGGAGTTTTGCAGCCATTGCTTGTGCGGCGCAAAGACAAAACGACTTACCAACTAATTGCTGGTGAGCGCAGGTGGCGTGCAGCTCGTCAGGCCGGTCTCAAGGTCGTGCCAGTCGTTGTGCGCGAGGCAAGTGAGCTGGCATCAGTTGAACAGGCCTTGGTTGAAAACCTGCATCGCGCTGACCTGACTGCTCTTGAAGAATCATCGGCCTACCAACAACTTGTTGAGGACTTTGGTTTGACGCACGAAAAAGTTGCCAAGCGAGTCGGCAAAGGTCGTTCTGCAATCACTAATTCGTTACGGTTATTGACTCTGCCTCCCTCTGTGCAGGGTTATTTGGCCGATGGTCGACTTAGCGCAGGGCATGCCAAAGCAATTTTGGCCTTGCCAGATCGCGCCTCTCAAGAGCGTGTTGCCGCGCTAGCAGTCAAAGAGGGTTGGTCAGTTCGCACAACTGAGGATGCCGTCAAAAATGATTCTGGACGTTCCACTGCGTTGATCGACGTTGATGTCAAACGAGGTGCAACCTCGACACTTCGTCCGCCAGGTCTTTTAGAGCTAGAACGATTATTGAGCGAATTTTTGTCAACATCGGTTTCAGTGACCCAAGGTGGCAAGCGGGGACGTATCGGTATTGAGTTTGCCGATTTTGAGGACTTAGAGCGTATCTACAGGCGGATGATTGAAAATAAACAATAAAAACTTATTCATTTATTGCTCATAAACAATAAATTGAAATATCCGTATTTGTCTTTAATTTGGGGACAACCTGTGGATAAGTGGTGCTGACAACCAGCTCGCCACTGCCGCAACAACGGCATCCGCTACCGCTGCAGATCGCTGCATTGCTATTGGAAGCGGGCCGACCGAACAAAGCACAGCCGGCATTTTTGTTTCTCGCAAGATCGGAAGACGCATTCCCTTAGCGCTGGCATGCAGTTCTGGCAGGGTCTTGTCAAAATATTGCACAATTCGCTCAGCCAAACTTTGTCCTCCCACGCTTGTAAAAGTTGGTACCTGATAAAAATAAATCGTGCAGGCTTCATCAGGAGACGGCTCAATTCCAACATAGACATCCGCTCCCCAGGTGTTGGCAGCATGAGCCTGTTGTTGAGCGTCACCATCAAGCGTGATGGCCAGTGGGTGCTGGAGACGCATTTGGCGACCAACTGCATGACCAACATGGCTCAAGGCGCCGTATTGTCCCGTCGCAACCCGACGATTAGAGGCGTCGGCTGTCTGGGTCAGTATTTCAGTTTCATGCACAACAACAACGCCGTGCCCCGTTCCTCCGTGCCCGCCGACATGAGCCAAGGCGATGACCACTTCTGGACTGCAGATTGCGTTGATCTTGAGTCCGATATTTTGCTGAAATGCGCTGACTGCTTGTGCGGTGCGGGAACCAAAAATGCCATCCACCCGACCGCAATTGAAACCCAAGCGCGAGAGTAAATCTTGCAATTCAACGACATCATCACCACGCAGATTCGGCGAACGCAGGTACAACAATCGATCCCCGAGATGCCACGATGCTTCCTGCAGAAAAGACCACGTTAATTCGTCACATTCGCCTGTGGTTTTTAGACCATAGGCATTTTGAAATGAAATCAGTGAAGCGTGTGTAACGCTGCAGAACTCAAATGCTTGAACGGTGTCTGGAGCCAGAAAACCTGCGGTCGATAAGTGGCGTTGTAAATCACGAATCGCTTCGCCCCGTTGGCCGGGCGTTATCGGGAAGATGGAAGAAATTCTTTCAGCTCCTCAAGAAGTCGCCCTTTTCCAAGCGCACCAACAAGGGTTTTTTTAAGTTCTCCTTGATCAAAAACCAATAATGTCGGGATACTCATCACGCCAAAACGTTGGGCAATGTCTCCGTAATCATCAACATTTAATTTAGCAATTGCAAAATTTCCAACTTGCTCACGGGCAATAGCTTCAAGCGTCGGTGCAATTGCCTTGCATGGTGCGCACCATTCTGCCCAAAAGTCAACGAGAATCGGGGTGGTCGATGAATTGACAGTCTCATCAAATGTTGCACTAGTAAGAGTGACGATTCCTTCAGACATAAGTTATACCTTTCCTTCAACCAGATTCTACTGACATTACTTGTGTTAGTCGTGTTCAGCCTCGAGCCAACGCTCGCAGTCGATGGCCGCCATACATCCCGAGCCAGCGGCCGTGATGGCTTGTCGGTAGGTGTGATCTTGAACGTCTCCACAGGCAAAAACACCAGGAATATCGGTGTAACTCGAGCCGGATTTCGTGATCAGGTATCCAGAGTCCTCCATTGCCAGAAGACCTTTGAATAGATCGGTATTTGGACGATGGCCAATGGCGACAAAGACACCAGTGACATCGAGTGGACGAGATTCTTTTGTAATGGTGTCAATAAGCGTCGCGCCTGTGAGTTGATTGTCGCCATGCAGGTGGGTAATTTGTGAATTCCACAAGATTTCAATTTTTTCATTTGCGATTGCACGATCTTGCATGATGCGCGACGCTCGGAATACATCTCGACGCACAATTAAAAATACCTTTGAAGCAAATTTCGTCAAAAAAGTTGCCTCCTCTATTGCTGAGTCGCCGCCGCCAACAACGGCAATTTGTTGATTTCGAAAAAAGAATCCGTCGCATGTTGCGCATGTTGAAAGACCGTGACCAATTAGGGCCTTTTCTTCTGGCAACCCGAGCATCAACGACTGTGCACCAGTGCTGACGATGATTGAATTAGCCGTGTATTCAGTGTCGCGGATATACACGCGGAAAGGGCGCGCACTAAAGTCAACACGAGTGACCTTTTCGGTGATGAATTCAGTTCCGAAGCGTTCTGCCTGATCTCGGAAATTGGACATCAGTTCAGGTCCTGTGATGCCAGTTGGGAAACCTGGAAAGTTCTCTACTTCCGAGGTGAGCATAAGTTGTCCACCGGGCTGATCAGATGTGGAGGAAAGCTCGCCTTCAATCATCAGCGGAGCAAGAGAAGCGCGAGCGGTATAGATGGCAGCAGTGAGGCCTGCTGGACCCGATCCGATAATGATGACGTTACGAGTAGTACTCACGGGTCCCTTTCATGGCGACGTTTCATTAGTGCAATGCCTGCTACAAAAAAGAGAGCACTTAAGACAAAATAAGAAATCCACACGCTTGCTTGGTGTGTGACAATCGAGTCAAGCGCGGCCTGCAAACCCCGCACGAAAGCAACACTCAATAGCACCAACAGGCTGACGACGCCAATGCTGACAAGAGCCCCAAAGACCACGACACGAGCAGATTTCACCAAGGGGCGAGTGGTGTGATCACGAACAAACACGACAATGCGATCAATGAAATCAACGCTGCGCTGGGCCCAATGTGGGTCAGTTAGAGGATTTGAGGGCATAAGCAAAGCCTAACGCTGAGCCCCTGAACTAAGGCGCTGAGTTTGAAATGTCCAGACTTCCTATTTCTGCACAATCACTGAGTCGAATTGCGAGCAGTGCGTTATTGGCATCCAGGAACAACGCAATTTCAATGCCTGATACAAGGGTGGTGGAAATATAGGTTGCGTCCTGCATTTTGGCCATACACGCAACGGTTACTCCTGCCCGCTCAACCGTTGTGGCAATGGCCTCATTGCGGTTGATCAGTTGGTCGGGGTTGCCTGTGTCATCGCTCAATGCCCGGCCAGCAAGCGCACCTCCAGCGACGAGAACAACGGATGCCGCAGCAACACTTAGCCATTTCGGTGGACGCCGATGTGTCGTGCCTGAAAGGGCACTCAGTGCCGTAAAAATGTGGGCCTCGCGTGTTTCGTCTGTGGCCTGAGGCACTGAGCGCAACGCTTCAATAACAGCGCGCTCAGAAATCAAGTCAGATGACTCAGGTGTGTTGTCACTAGGAGTCGTCATTGTGAATCCATTATCGTCCGCGGCAGCATTTGAGCAAGTTGTTTTCGTCCCCTTGCGATTCGTGATTTCACTGTGCCTACAGGGATATCAAGTGTTCGGGCAATTTCGTCGTAGTCCATATCGGCGACATGGCGCAGCACAACGGGAATGCGAAAGTCAGTATCAAGCCGTTGAAGGGCGTCAGAAATCAAGACTTGGTTATCAAGGTTGCCCATGTCGTCCATTGTGCCTGAAATAACGTCTATTTTTTGGTCAGTCGGGTCCATTGGCAAAGGTCGACGACGGGTGCGACGCACTTCATCAACTGAGGCATTGACCGCAATGCGGTAAATCCAGGTCGTGATGCTAGAGCGATTGTCGAACTTGTGGATTCCCTTGGCAATAGCAATCAATGCATTTTGGGTGGCGTCATCGGCTCCACCGTGATCAATGACGATGCGGTGACATATCGCACGAATGATGTCGTAATGCCGACGAAGCAAAATGTCAATCGCGCCAATGTCATTTTTGCGCGCAGCATCTATTAGGGATTTATCGTTTTCGTAGATGTTTCAAATGTAGTCAATGCGACGGAAGGGCATTACGCGAGCAATTTATGCCGCCGTGAACCCGATATCGCGAATGACGCCCTGGTAGGGGTTTGACGCACTGCACGCTGGGCTAGAGCCGATTTCTCTGAGCAACAGCATGATGTATGTGCCTGATGTTGAGACATTGAACGTGGCAATACCTGATTGGGTGGCATATCCCTTTGCCACTCGCTCACCCCATCCCTTGAGACTGTCTGGAATACCGGCGTCAGATGTAAATATTTCGGCGCTCCATGGTGTGCTGCCCATGTCAATGGTCATCGTTCCCGCACTAGAACGAGACAATTGCATCACAATTCCAACGCCACGCTTTGAGCCAAAATATTTGTCGCCGTAACAGACCGTGGTCCAGACAGTCGCTGGATTGTTATCTGAAAGTGCACCGACCATTGCTTCATTTTCCACCTTGTCGTCACCATTTGGGTCGTAACTCTTCAGCGCCACAACAGTGACAGGAGATGTGTCAACTGGCGTAAGTTCCGTGGTGGCCTGCTCAGATGACGTTGGGATTGCCGGTGCTTTGGTATCGCGAAGTCCACGCCACAAGAACATCACCATCACTGCGGCGATTGCAACCAAAATAATTGCCGGTGCCAAACTACGCAAGGTTGATGATCGGCGTGGTGCAGGCAGCCCGTTATTTACTTTGGCTACTTTTTTCGGTGTCGGATCACGAACTGGTTTACGTGCAGGCGCGGTGCTAGTCGCAGGTGTTGATCTCATGAGTGGGTCTTGACCAGGTAACGGATTTGCACGGCTCACTGGGCGTGCACTTACATCAGGACCTGCAACAGGACTTGTGCCAGTACGCCCGTTGCCAAGACCCACTGCCGGAGTCTGTGCATCAGGAGAGCCAGCCAAACTGGCTTGTAATGCAATGGCAACCTCTTTGCCATTGCTATAACGATGCTCAGGTTTGAGTTGCAACATTTTGTGAATCACGGCTGTTAGTGCAAAAGGCACATGCGGACACAGGGTGCTGAGGGGCGTGGCATCGCGCTGCAGCCGACCGATCGCAATCGCTTGATCGTTGGGGCCATTGAAAGGGACATCGCCTGACAGGCATTCATACAAAACAAGACCAAGTGAATAAAGATCTGCACGCCCCGTCAGATTTTTTCCTTGTACTAATTCAGGTGACAAGTATTTTGCGGTGCCCATCATGATGTTGTCATTTGTGAGATCTGTGAGACCAGTGGTGGTACCTGCATTGTCAGTTCCCTTGGCAATACCGAAGTCTGCCAATAAAATCGTTCCGTCAATATCGAGCATGATATTGCCGGGCTTTATGTCACGATGAACGATGTTGTTGTCATGAGTGTGCTTCAGGGCAAATGCAATGGAGCGACCAATATGTACCGTGAGTTCTGCGCTCAGTGCGCCAGTGGTTGATGGATTTTGACGACGAAGGTCATCAAGGGTTTCACGCAAACTTTTTCCAGCAATGTATTGCATGACCACAAAAAGGCGATTATTTTCCTCAACGATGTCGTAGATCGACACAATGTTTGGATGTGCGAGTTTGGCAAGTGCGTGAGCTTCGCGTCGAAATCTTTCGGCAACGGTTGGGTCTTCGGCAGTGTGGCTTCGCAGAAGTTTTATCGCCACAAGGCGACTTAGTTGGCGGTCGAATGCCAGCCACACTTCGGCCATGCCGCCGTGGGCCAATGATCGTTGTAACTCGTATCGGTCACCGATCAAGGTAGAGGGTTCAAGCGGCGCAACCATTGGTGTTGCGAACGCTAGTTGGGCAACTAGGCGCGAACGCGGAATGCCACCCCAATCGTTCCGCGACCAGCATGGCTCCCAATCACGGGACCAATATCGCCAATCATAATTTCCCCCTCAAAGACCTCCCGCAATGACGCCACAAACGCATCGGTGTCGCTGCATTGAGCATGTAAAACCGCGAGGCTTTCAAGGTCTCCAGAATTTTTCACCGTCTCACATAAGAAACTAAGAGCCTTGGCACGAGTGCGTTGCCGACCACCTTCTTCGACCAGGCCATTGCGTACCTCAATGATTGGCTTGATTGATAAAACGCTTGCCATGAGAGCTTTCGCTCCGCCGATACGGCCACCTTTTTTGAGATTTTCAAGTGTGTCAAGTGCACCAAATACACGGGTTCGAGGGATGATGCCATTGGCGTGCGCTACGACGTCATTGAGTGACGCACCCGTGCGGGCGTATTCAGCGCAAGAAACAGCGATCAATCCAAGTCCTAGCGATACCGTGCGGCTGTCAACGACCACGATGGGAAGGGAAGCGGTGGTCATGCTTTTGGCCGCTAGTTCGGCGCTTTGCATGGTTGCTGAGAGCGACGAAGAAAGAGAAAGAACCAAAATGCCAGTTGCTCCCTCGGAAATCAAACGACGGTAAGTGTCTTCAAATTGCCCTGGCGAGGGAGCCGTAGTCTCTGGCAGTACTGGAGAGGCAGAGCATTGCTCCCAAAAGCGTTCCACAGGGATTGAGGTGCTGTCTACAAACTCCCCTTCGCCAAAGCGAACACTCAAAGCGACAACAGCAATACCCCATTGGGCAGCAAGGGCAGGGGGAAGGTCTGAAGAACTATCAGTGACGATGCGAATACTCATGACGTCTTTACCGTAGTCGCTGGCGAAGAAGTTCTGGCTCGTCGGGCGGACCGCCAGGAAATGGCCCACCACAGCAGTAATGCGGCGATTAAGGCCAGGCTGATGGGCTGTCCGAGCCCTGCCAGAACGTTCACTCTGGCAGTCAGAAGAGTTGGAGTTGTCAGTTGAACTTTCCCGTCTGGAGTGCTGATGCGCAAAATAATCGTTGACAAGCCTTTTTCTTTGACAACAGTAGGAATGAGGATTTCAGTCGTACTTTCAGCCGCGAGTTCAACAATAGGCAACTTGGTTGGAAATTTTAATTTTGGGCTGCTCAAAACCACTTTTACAAACAGAGTTGAGGATGATTTATTCCGCAGTTGAAGTCGAATATCTGCGTTTGTGCTCCCCAATGTAAATTTATTTCGGGTGGGACGACCCACCGCTGAAGTCAACTCTCGTAGCGAGGCACTAAAACCTGAGATGTATGAGTTACGTGATTTCGTGGTTGTAGACCAAATCGCCGATGAGTATTCATTCCACAGACTTAATCGTGCATCTGAATCAGCCAACATCGTTTGCAGTGAATTTTGTTCGGTTAGGAGCGCATTGATGTCAGATAATTTGGGCAAACGACTGGAAGTATTGTTGGAAAATTCAACAAGTGGTGTAGTCGCTAATGGGGGCGCGTTGGCAGACAAATCAGTGAAGGTAATGCCGGGTGTCGTGCCGAGTGCTCCTGCGATAGTGGCAATTGTTATTGGATCGGCAGATTCACCCGAGGTTGTAGCAAGTACGAGTGCAAGATCTGCCACAGGGGTGTCAGCCAATAGATCTCGTCTGGCTGCTAGAACCTCTGCAGCGATGTAAATGCCCACCTGAACCGGATTATTTGTTGCTCTATCGAGCAGAGTGGCGATGGCGGGGTCGGCTCGGCGCACTGACAAAAGTGAGCCGTTCGCTAATTGCGTGTGTGCAATTGCTGAGGGGGACCTGGTCTTTGTGGAACTGTCCTGGGCCGAGGCTAAAAGCAAAACTGAATCAATGCCGTGCGCTCCGAGCAACGAGGCGCCTGTGCGGGTGATTGATTCATGAGCAACCCAGACTTTGTTGTTGAGTGGTGTTGAAGGGCCTAATTTTTGAAGCGCACCAACCCCCTGTTCTCGTTGCTGAGTGAAAACAACACCTTGCTCGTTATCGGCCATCGAGGAGGGATCAATCGGAACATAGGTTGGCGCGATAATTGATCGGTTCGTCAGTGCGCTTGTCAGTTCCGCTAAAAGAACTTGGTCTGCAGGAGCCGCAGACGATGCCAAAGATGCGAGCATTTCGGGCTGGAGTTCAATGGCGAGAGGAAACGGAAACGCGGTCATAGCGTTGAGCAGGCGGCGCAGAGAGGAGCGTGTTTGCTCTGATATCAAAATAGTCCCGTCAGATTGCAAAGAGGGTGGCCCACGATGGGCAATCACGAGTGATGTGGCGAGACTCTGTGATGTGTCGGCTGGATTAACCCTGGCGATAAATGTGAGCGATGACGCAAGAATTCCCGCCGTATCTCGGGCGATAATTGTGACGGGAAAGACACCATACGCTTTTAGGTCAAGGCCTGTTGTTTCTGCTTGACCAGGGGACAGCATCAATGGCAAAACAACATCATCCCCGCGAGTGATGAGGCTGGCAGCAGGAAATGTGACGGTATCAACTGCAGTGAGTGCCAGATTGCCCTGCGAAATTGTTTGCAGCGAGTCCCGTGATGCCACACGCCGATGAAGATTGATCTCAATCGTGGTCGCCCGGACGGCATCTTTGGGCAATGTAACAACAAATTCAGTTGAGAGAAATCTTGTCACTGCAAAAGGTTGTTTGACGATGATAATCGTGTTTGTGAATTCAGTCTGAGCCAGAGATTTTGCATTGCCAAAAGACCCAACCACGGCACAGACGGCAAAAATAAAGGGCAAATAAATACGTTTCATGCGGTTTGCTCTGAGGTGGTGCGTTCCAGCACACTGAGTTGATATGGCATCACTTGAAATCCAAACTTTTGATATAAAGCCAAGGCCGCTACGTTTCTTGTCTCGGTGTTAACCACTACATGTTCACAGTCTTGTCGTTCAAGCCACTGCAATCCATGAGCCAGTAATAAACTCCCAAGTCCCTTGTGCCAAAGATGTGGCTGAATTGCAAGCCTCTGAACAAATCCAGCAACCCCAGTGCGGGCCACCACAATGAATCCCTCACACTGGTCATTATTGGTCACTGAAAAAATACGGGAGCACTGAGTGGCAAGCAGTGCATCTCGAAGTGACGCTGCATCCAGTGCCCACAAGAGGCCAAAGGCTTGGGCATCAACGCCCAGTATTTTCTGGCGAGTGCTTTTTGTAACTCTTCCGCCGTAGTGATGCATCTTGCGCGGGCGAAGGTCCAAGACCCGCGCTTGCTTGATCTGCAATGGGGCTTCGGCGCGCAGCAGAGAAAGCTCCTGACACACCTCAAAACCAGCCTCACTCAACTCGTGTTGCATTGATGGCGCCACGGCACTTGTACGCACATGGCTGTAGCCAAATCCTGCGACCGTTGGTAGCCAGGCGGATACAACTTCAGCAGAGGGAAGTGATCGCCTGTCATCGTGGGCTCCAGTCATGACTAAAAATGCAGTACTGGGATCGTGGGGCCAACTGCGCAGGCGCACAGTGATGGAGTCATCCCACAGCACATGACCAGCCTTTTGGGATACTGCGAGAGGGTTCACCGTTTCTGCCACGCAATGACCGTAGCGTTAGGGCTGTTATGTCCATCATCCCTCCTCGTTTTGCACCAGTTTTTGAAGAAATGGCGCCCGTCGCCCAGCGCTTTCGAGATGCAGGTCATCGGCTTTATTTAGTAGGTGGCACAGTGCGTGATTTGCTGATGTCGGCAGATTCGCTAACAGATCCGACCAAGATGGATTTTGACGCCACGACAACGGCAAGACCCGCAGAAATAAAAGCCCTCATTTCGGGGCTGGCTGATGATGTCTGGACCCAAGGCGAGCGATTCGGCACCATTGGCATGCGAATTGGTGAGCGTGCCTATGAAATCACCACACATCGTGCCGAGGCATATGCACCTGATTCACGTAAGCCCGATGTGGCTTTTGGCGATGATATACAAACAGATCTGTCGAGGCGTGATTTCACAATTAATGCAATGGCTCTTGAACTCACTAGCGACGCACCAGAACTTGTCGATCCATTTGGTGGCATGTCAGACCTTGTTGGGCGGGTCTTGCGCACACCGCTTTCACCTGAAGAAAGTTTCAGTGACGACCCATTGCGCATGATGCGTGCGGCGCGATTTATTTCCCAACTCAAAGCGACCCCTGATGATGCACTGGTGAATGCAGTTCGGGAGATGTCATCGCGTTTAGGGATCGTGTCAATGGAGCGCATTCATGATGAACTTGACAAATTGTTGGTTACAGATTCTCCAACTGCCGGGTTGTGGTTTTTGGTTGATACTGGCTTGGCAGAAATATTTTTTCCAGAGCTTCCAGCGATGCGCCTAGAGCAAGATCCGATTCATCGCCACAAAGATGTTCTTACCCATACATTTGCCGTCGTAGAAAATGTGCGACCCGACGCATCACCAACATTTGATTTTCGATTGACACGGATTGCTGCTTTGTTTCATGACATTGGCAAACCACGAACACGTGCAGTAAAAGACGGCAAAGGTGTGACGTTCCATCATCATGAAGTTGTCGGTGCACGAATGTCACGGGATCGCCTGCGAGCCTTGAAGTATTCCAACGAAGATGTCGTTGCAATCACAGAGTTAGTCGCCTTGCATCTCCGCTTTCATACATATCAAATGGGCTGGACGGACAGTGCAGTGCGACGCTATGTGCGCGACGCAGGAAATCTGTTGGCGGAACTTAATATCTTGACTCGTTGTGACTGCACCACCCGCAACGAACGCAAGGCGCGGATGTTGTCCGAACGCATGGACGAACTTGAAGCCCGCATTGCAGTTTTGTCAGCCCAAGAAGAACTGGCTTCTCTGCGCCCAGAACTAGACGGTTTGCAAGTTATTGAAATCCTAAATGTCCCTGCTGGAAGGGTTGTAGGGGCGGCACTGGAGCACTTGATGGAGATTCGACTTGAAGAGGGATTGCTTGGCGAAAAAGAAATTCGAAAAAGGCTTATCGACTGGTGGGAGAAAAATAAAAATAATGTTGCGTCGCTGAAAGGATCATCGCGCCAACGTCGCTAAGACCCCAGTTTGCGCGCCCGCAGCAGTAATACGGCAGGGGCGATCGCGCGCGGACGGCTTGCAGATGTCAATTCGTACATTGTGTCGATGGCAAAGTTTGCTCTTTGTAGTGCCATCACTAGTTCACCAATTGCGGGAGAGGTTGATCCGTATTGTCGGCGCGCGGTCGGATCTTCACCGTCAAAGATTGAGGCTGCTGGATGCTCGGAACAAAAAACAAAACCAGCCTCGGGTTTCAAGATGCGATGAACCTGGCGAAATAGGCGAGAGTAATCATCATCTCGCCCCAAGGCGTGCACGCATAGAGCCAAATCAAGTGAGGAACTCATCGCGAATCCGAGATCAGCAATGTCACCCTCATGAAATTCAACTGCAACCCCTGCTCGTTCTGCAGCACGACGGGCAAAAATAATTGATTCAGCAGAAGGATCAACCGCAATCGAGCGGGCCCCGAGTTGCGCCAGGGCAATGCAATTAGGAACCGCCCCGTAGAGGCCAAGTTCAATTGTGCGTTTGCCGCGGATGTCTCCGCAAAGACGCAACTGACTGTCGGTGCTGACATCGGTGCCATATGAAATTTCGCTGAACGATGAATTTGTTCCTCTTGCGTCAGACATGAGCCAAGTCTATGACTATTATTTGCAATCATGAGTTTTTCTGCCGACATGCTGAACGGAACATCAGGAGTCGTTGATCATCGTCTCGAACGTCGTGCCGTAATCAACGAATTCAAACGTGGGCGCATCTCTCGGGATTCAGTTTGTGATGCCAATGCTGAATTGATTCGTGCCGCAAGAAATCTCGGGGAACCATCTTCAGTCTTGTGTCCGATCTGTGAAGAAGTCAATGTTGTCTTGTTGACGTATGTGTTTGGACACGGTCTTCCCAAACACGGGCGCTGTGTGACGGAGCGCAAAGAAGTAGAGCGTTTACAACGCACCGAGCACGACTATGCGGCCTATGTGGTGGAAGCCTGCCCAGGTTGTTCATGGCACCATTTGTTGCGAGTGTTGCCAATTGTTGGTCGGCGACGGCGGTCTGCGGTTCAGTAGATAACGGCGGCCTCAGTGCGCCGCGAGTCAGCACTTCCAAGGGGCACAGATAATTTCCACATTGACGCAGATGGAAATGACCCGAACATCTCATCCGTGTGGCGAGCCAGGGTTTGCCCGATACGCTTCAGGGGTCATATTCACCCTGCCCCCTCGGGGGCTCCAAGTGCCTCGGCGACTTGGAACCGAAGGGAGCTCACACGTTATGCGTGCATACGAACTCATGGTCATTATTAGCGGCGATCTCGATGAGAACGCCGCTCATGGTTGGCTTAAAACTATTTCTTCTTCCATCACCTCAGTTGGTGGAAAGGTACACGGCAGTCCTGATTGGTGGGGCAAACGGCGTCTTGCTTATCTGATCAACAAGAAGTCTGATGGTTTTTATGCCGTATTCAATGTCCTGGCTTCGGCCGGGGCCCTTGACGAAGTCGAGCGTGGTCTTCGCATCTCTGAAGACATCATCCGACACAAACTGATTCGTCTCCCTGATCACGAAGCACAACGGCGCGGAATGCTTGCAGCCGCCTAGGCTGACCGATCTTTTAACTCTGGTACACCTAGTCGTCACACTGTTTTGACTCATCAACAAAGGACAAAAAATGGCAGATAACAACATCACTCTCGTAGGAAATCTCACCAGAGATCCCGAACTTCGTTTCACCACCACAGGCAAGGGAGTTGCATCTTTTGGTCTCGCGGTTGGGCGTCGCTTTCAAGTCAATGGCGAATGGCAGGAGCAAACCTCATATTTCAACATCACCGCGTGGGGGCAGTTGGGCGAAAATGCTTCAGCAACTCTCAGCAAAGGCATGCGCTGTGTGGTGAGCGGCCGCCTTGAACAACGCGAGTTCACTAACCGCGAGGGCGAGAAGCGCACTGCAATCGAAATTGTTGCCGATGAAATCGGACCAAGCCTCAAGTGGGCAACTGCCCAGGTAGAGCGCAACCCTCGTGATGCAGGTGGTCAGGGTGGCGGTCAGGGTGGCGGCAATAGTCGCTCTCAAGGTGGTCAGACCCCAAGCGGAGACGACAACCCCTTCGGCGGCGAAGAAGAACCGTTCTAAATATTCCTAATTTTTCCTTCACACAAAGGCAAGTAAAACAATGGTAAGTAAGACAAATAAAATTCGTAATGCGAAGATGAAAATTCGCAAGTTCAAAAAAAAGGCCAACCCTTTCAAGGTTGACAAGGTTCCCTACATTGACTACAAAGACATCACCTTGTTGCAAAAGTTCATGTCGGACCGCTCCAAGATCCGCGGGCGACACATGAGTGGAACCAACGTGCAAGAGCAACGAGACATCGCAAATGCCATCAAAAATGCCCGTGAAATGGCTCTTTTGCCCTATACAAAGCGTGTTTCCAGCGTAAAAGCGCCTCGCTCTGGTGAAGGTCGTGGACGCGATGGTGACCGTCGTGGCGTCGAAGAAGCATTGCTGGAACTCGATGATGCATCAATTGCTTCAACCACGGTGTTTGCCGATGATTTCATGTCAACTCCCCCAAGCACCCCTGACGCGGAGCCCGCGGATACTCAAGATCAAGAGGTCTCGTCATGAAGGTTATTTTGCGTCAAGATATTGCCGGAGTTGGGCGTCGCGGTGACATCCTTACGGTTGCCGATGGATATGCCCGAAATTTCTTGTTGCCCCTTGGCAAGGGAATAGTTGCTACAGATGGTGCAATTAGTCAGGCTGCAGCCATGCGCAAAGCTCGTGACCTGCGCGAAGCAGCAGATCGCGGTGCTGCCCAAACTATTGCCGCAGAACTGGCAAGCAAGACAATCGTGATCAAGGCAAAATCTGGTGCGGAGGGCCGTTTGTTTGGTTCGGTTACCACGGCAGACATTGCGTCGGCTCTTGCAACCCAGATCAACCTCACCGTGGATCGCAAAAAAATTG
The DNA here is from genome assembly GCA_005790505.1 of Actinomycetota bacterium. Lineage (GTDB taxonomy): Bacteria > Actinomycetota > Acidimicrobiia > Acidimicrobiales > Ilumatobacteraceae > UBA2093. The sequence goes on along the minus strand of SXUP01000034.1, from coordinate 46 downwards.
TTGTCAAGCCGATTCGCACCACTGGTTCTCATTCAGCAAAGGTGCG
>SXUP01000033.1 GCA_005790505.1 Actinomycetota bacterium | reverse complement strand
GGACATGTTGTGCATGTCATTTGGACTCTCCAATTTTCTCTTGCGTTTAACAGTGGAATGGCATTTTCTCAAGGAACAAACTTGGGACCAGCCATTGGAGTTCTTGCGATGGGAGCAACTGTGGGATTGCTAGTTGTTCTTAAGAAGTCCGCCACAATGTTGTCGGGCATAAGTATCGGACTGGTTCTGGGTGGAGCAATCGGAAATATTTTGGACCGATTGTTCAGAGACGAGGGATGGTTACGCGGAAGCGTCGTTGACTTTATCGATTTGCAGTGGTTTCCTATCTTCAATGTTGCTGACATGGGAGTCACTATTGGGGGATTTCTTTTGGTACTTGGTGCGATAACTCAAAAAAAGGCTTTCTTGTGATTATTGAAGAGGTGATTCCTCAGGCTCTGGCAAATGAGCGTCTAGATCGCATTGTGGCACTCATCTTGGATGTTTCTCGTGCCGATGCGGCAATCTTGGTTAGCGCTGGAGGGGCCAGTATCGACGGTCAAGACGGAGTCTTGGGGAAAACACGCCTGACACTCGGACAAGTCGTAGTCGTAGATACAAGTTTTCTACCTATTGCACCACGTCCCGTACCAGATGCAAATCTCCCACTTGAAGTCGTGTACTTCGATGAAGACATCGTTGTAGTCAACAAGCGCGCTGGCATGGTTGTACATCCAGGCGCTGGAAATAATGAGGGAACATTGGTGAACGCACTTCTTGCGCGATATCCCGAAATAGCAGATATCGGCGAAATTATTCGACCTGGAATAGTTCACCGCCTTGATGTCGGAACAAGTGGTCTGCTGGTCGTGGCCCGCTCCATTGCTGCCTACACCGTTCTCACTGAGGCGTTATCTGGTCATGAGGTTGAGCGCGAGTACATCGTGCTTGCCTGGGGTGCGTTTGATTCACCTACCGGCGTAATTGAGGCATCTATCGGACGCGATCATCGCGATCCATTGCGCATGGCAGTAGTGCGAGATGGGAAGTGGGCACGTACTCATTTTGCCGTACAACAGACTTTCAATGTGCCAGCACCACTTTCGCTCTTGCGGTGCACTCTTGAAACTGGCAGGACCCATCAGATTCGAGTGCATTTAATGGCTGTTGGTCATTCGGTGGTGGGAGATGCGACATATGGAGGTGCAAAGTCCGTGTTAATTGCACCACGCCCCATGCTGCATGCAGCACGACTGAAATTCGAACATCCGATTTCTGGCAACCCGATGGAGTTTTTAACTGAAATGCCAGAGGATATGCAGATAATCGTGGGTCAATGCAGCAATGAAGTTGTTGACTAAATCGTGTTAGTGCGAGTGGGGCAGCTCTGCATCAGGCCAGGCTCGATTGCCATCGGCGATGCTTGCGATGTCGGCGAGTGTGTAGGCCCCGAGATGCTCGCGCATGTGTCGACCAGCAAGATCCCAAATAGCAAGCAAGACACATTGTCCATCGTGATCACAAGCACCGTTTTGGTGTGGCGGACCAAAGTCTCCGAGCGTAATTGGGCCATCAACTGCCGAAATGATGTCAGACAAACGGATCTCAGACGTCGGACGGGCCAAAATGTAACCTCCGCCAACTCCGCGTTTGGACTTCACCAATCCTGCACCCTTGAGCGCCAACAAAATCTGCTCCAAATATGGCTGCGGAAGCGCAGTTCTCTCGGCAATATCTCGCACCGACGTTGGGCATTGGGACTGGGCGTGGATGGCAAGAGAAAGCAAAGCTCGGCAGGCATAGTCACCCCTAGTAGAAACACGCACACCTTCATCGTAGGTGCTGGACTATGAGAGTGACGGACTTCAGCAAAAGTGGGGCAGTCAAGCCCATTGCGGTCTTACCCGATTATCGACTCGCCAACCTATGCAACATCGTGCCCGCACTTTTTGGACCGCACGGAACCCGTGAAGTACCAGACTGGATGCCTTCCGACCTTGAGGGAGCGCGAGCAGTCGTGCTACTCGTGCTGGATGGGCTGGGATGGCTTCAGTTTGATGCGCATCGTGCATGCATGCCAACGCTGAATTCGTTTCAGGGTGGAGCGATTACAACTGTCGCGCCCAGTACTACCGCAACGGCTTTGACGTCACTAGCAACAGGGCTAGCACCTGCAGAACACGGACTAATCGGATACCGCATTGATATGGGTGACACCGTGATGAATGTGTTGCGTTGGGGTGATGAGTCAAATGATCTTCGCCGTCGTTATCCACCTCAGCAAGTGCAATCATGCCCACCGTTCTTGGGAGCAAGTGTGCCGGTCTTAAGCAAGGCTGAACTTGCTGGAAGTGGATTTACACAAGCACATCTCAACAACGTTCGCCACCATGACTGGCGTGCAGCATCAAGCATTGCAGTCACGATTGCACAACTTATAAATGATGGAGAAACGTTTGTCTATGCCTACTACGACGGCATTGACAAGATCGCCCACGAACGAGGTTTTGGAGATTTCTACAACGCCGAACTACGAGCTGCTGATACTTTGGTGACAGATATTTTGGCTGGATTGCCGTCAGAGGTTGCCTTACTCGTTACGGCTGATCACGGGCAGGTGCAAGTAGGCACCAATACAATCCGTTTATCACCAGAAATTATGAAACATGTTGATCACCAATCTGGAGAGGGGCGTTTTCGTTGGCTCCACGCTAGGCGCTTGTCGGCAAGCAATCTCTTGAGCCTGTGTCACGAGGCTTTCGACGAGGTTGCTTGGGTGGTCTCGCGTCAGGAAGTGCTTGATGAAGGCTGGTTTGGTCCAACGATGTCTGCTGAGATACAGCGGCGCCTTGGCGACGTAGCCCTCATCCCCTTTGCTGATGTCAGTTTTGAAGACCCTGCCGACGGTGGGGCATTTCAGTTGATCTGCCGCCATGGATCGCTTACTGAAGCCGAGATGAGAGTGCCGTTATTGTGCCACTTGGGAAACAAAATCAACGAATAAGTAATTTTTAAGGCAAACTAGAACAATGACTGAGCAAAAGATTCCAGAACATCTTGAAAGTCCAGAGGTAGTGCAGTCCACTACCGCAGGAGCAATTGATGCAGATCTAGAGAATCAAACAGAGTCAGTTATTGCTCCCGCAAAAGTGATGCGAATAGGTTCGATGGTGAAGCAATTACTCGACGAACTAAAAGTGACACCACTTGATGAAGCCTCGCGAGAACGTCTAGCTGAGATCTATGAGCGTTCGGTCGCCGAGGTCGCTTCGGCGTTGTCGCCAGACCTAGCAGACGAACTACATGCGCTTGTGTTGCCATTCCGCGATGGAGAAGTGCCATCAACGGCTGAACTGAGCGTTGTCAAAGCCCAACTGGTGGGATGGCTTGAAGGTCTCTTTCACGGTATTCAGGCCACATTATTTGCTCAGCAACTTGCTGCTCGTCAACAATTTGAGCAATTGCGCCAGATTCCTGCTGGCGGGGGAGAAGCAGCGGGGCCTGGGGGCACCTACTTGTAATCCAGGGACCCATCGTGGCGTTGGTCATCTACTAGGGCGCACCCGACTGCTAATTTCGTAGCACCGCATGGCGTCACGTGAGGGACAAGAACTTGATGGTTTTTGTGCTGTGGCGCTGATGCGAGACAACGGCGGAGGAAATTTTTTGGGCGACTCATTCACCCATTTGCATGTGCATACCGAGTATTCAATGTTGGATGGCGCCGCCAAACTAACTGAGCTTGTAGCAAAAGCCGCAGCAGACGGTCAGAAGGCTTTGGGAATCACCGACCACGGCAATATGTACGGCGTCATTGAGTTCTACAAAGAGTGCCGAGAACAAGGAGTTAAACCTATTCTGGGCATCGAGGCCTACATGGCCCACGAGCATCGGTCTGAACGCATCGCACGACGCGGTCGACATGACGACAACGGCGGAACCGGAGATCAAGGCAAAAAGCAGTATTACCATCTCACGCTTCTGGCCGAGAACAATAACGGTTATCAAAATCTAATTCGGTTATCGAGTTTGGCTTTTCTTGAGGGTTTCCACTACAAACCGCGGATTGATTGGGAGCTGCTTGAAAAATACAGTGATGGACTGATTGCGTCGACTGGATGCCTTGGCGGCCATGTGTTGCAATCCCTTCTCAATGGTGACGAACGGGGTGCTCTTGAAAAAGCATCTCGACTGCAGGATATTTTTGGCAAAGATAATTTGTTCGTTGAGCTACAGGATCATGGACTCCCCGAACAAATTCAAACAAATCCACAATTGATCAAAATTGCCAACGCAATTGGTGCACCATTGCTCGCCACAAATGATTCTCATTATGTGCATCAACATGATCATGCCTCTCACGATGCCTTGCTGTGTATCCAGACTGGTGCTTTGCAGTCTGATGCCAATCGTTTTCGCTTCACCGGAACAGAGCACTACCTAAAAACCGCCGAAGAGATGCGCTACATCTGGCGAGAGACTCCAACAGCGTGTGATAACACTTTATGGATCGCAGAACGCTCCAATGTTGAGATTGAATTTGGGGTGACTAAGTTGCCGATCTTTCCAGTTCCTGATCCAAACACAAATGAGGCTGAATACCTCGACAAACTCACCTGGGAGGGTGCAAAAAAGCGATGGGGAGCAGACCTGTCCCCCGAGGTTGTGGAGCGTTTGTCTTATGAATTAGCAACTATCAAGGCCATGAATTTTGCCTCGTACTTCTTGATTGTCTGGGATTTAATAAATTATGCACACACTAGAGGAATCCGTGTTGGTCCGGGTCGTGGTTCTGCCGCTGGTTGTGCCGTTGCGTATTGCTTGCGCATCACAGATTTAGATCCACTCAAATACGACCTGCTCTTTGAGCGTTTTCTTAATCCAAGTCGCCAAAGTATGCCTGATATTGACATGGACTTCGACTCCCGATACCGCGAAGAAATGATCCAATATGCAGCCCACAAATATGGTCGTGACCATGTGGCTCAGATAATCACTTTTGCAACTATAAAATCTCGAAATGCCGTTCGCGATGCGGCACGCATCTTGGGCTACGAGTACGGAGTGGGGGATAAAATTGCCAAGGCCATGCCGCCACTGATGCAGGGTCGCGACACGAGTTTGATGCATTGTCTTGAAAAAACTCCCAAGTTTGAAGAGGGTTACGCCGCTGCGGCTGATTTACGTGCGATGTATGACAATGATGAAGTTGTACATAAAGTGATCGAAGTAGCAAAGGGCATTGAGGGTCTAAAGCGCTCAGACGGAATACACGCGGCAGCCGTGGTCATTACGCGGGATCCCCTGATCGAGAGTTTGCCGGTTCAGCGAAAGCCTATTGATGGGGACATCAATGCTGGACCAGTCGTGACGCAATATGAAATGAACGCTGTCGGTGAATTGGGTTTGCTCAAGATGGATTTTTTGGGTTTAAGAAATCTCGATGTAATAACAGACACCGTTGAGATGGTGCGCGAACAGAGTGACCCTGATTTTGATATTGATAACGTTTCGCTCAATGATCCTGCGACGTTCAACCTCTTAGGACGCGGAGATACCGTTGGGGTTTTCCAGTTGGAATCTCCGCCAATGCGAGCGCTGCTACGTAGCCTGAAGCCCACCAGTTTTGGTGATGTCTCAGCAGTTATTGCACTCTATCGACCTGGTCCGATGAAGGCCAATATGCACAACGACTATGCCGACTATAAAAATGGGCGTAAGCCGGTTGAATACTTTCATCCTGATGCCAAGGCGCTGTTGAACGACACATTCGGATTGATGGTGTACCAAGAGAGCATGATGCGAGTCGCACAAAAATTTGCTGGCTATACCTTGGCTCAAGCCGACAACCTGCGCGCCGCATGCTCCAAAAAAGTTCGTGAGAAAATGCTCGAAGAACGGGTCAGGTTTGTCGAGGGATGCGAGAGTACGGGATACGGCAAAGTTCTTGGCGAACAACTCTTCAAAATAATCGAAGGGTTTGCTGATTATGCGTTTAACAAAAGCCATGCATACGGTTACGGATTATTGTCCTATCAAACAGCCTTCCTAAAGGCCAACTATCCGGTGCAATACATGGCAGCATTGCTT
>SXUP01000032.1 GCA_005790505.1 Actinomycetota bacterium | reverse complement strand
CACCAGTTGCTACAACAGTTGCACCAGTTGCTACAACAGTTGCACCAGTTGTTGATGCATTGAGTGTGATTCCAAAACGTGGTGGGCGCGGAACTTCTGTGCTCAAAGTACAAGGTGCGCTGGTTAAGGCAGGAATCACTGTTCGGGGTGGTACTGACGGATTCTTTGGATCAAGTACTGCTGAAGCAATTTCAGTGTTTCAAAAAATGAAAGGTCTAGCCGTCACTTCCACATTGACTCCAGACACGGTTTCAGCATTGGGACTCAGCGTCACGACAACAACGACTGTCCAGCCCGCCACTACTACTTCGACAACAGTTGCTATTGTCCCAGATTCAACAAGTTCAACAGTCGCGACTACACCTGTGGACATTTCCACCCTGTTGACGATTGAGATGTTGCCAAAAAGGGGCGATAAAAACGAGGCCACGCGGATCGCACAAAAAGCCATCGTTGCCGCTGGCATAGAACTAAAGGGCGGTATTGATGGAGTATTTGGAATCGCTACGAAGGTGGCCCTCACGAAATATCAGACAAAGCAGGGTCTGTCAGTCAATGGTCTTTTGGACTACGCAACGGCTCTAAAGCTCAATATCGTCTCTCCCCCCATTGTCACCATCGATGTATTTCCAGTGCAGGGACATTGTTCTTTCGTGGACTCGTGGCACGCAGCTCGGGGCAATGCGCGCCTTCATTTGGGAGTTGACATCATTGCTACTGAGGGTCAGCTGCTCTACGCAGTAGCCGACGGCACCATCGGCAAAGTGACAAATGACGCCCCAGGCAAACTCTCAGGGAACGCGCTTCGTCTCGTTCGTGCCGACGGTACATACTTTTTTTACGCCCACTTGAAATCCTTCGCTGAGGGCATTACTGAGGGAACGACAGTCAAGGCCGGTCAAGTAATCGGACTACTCGGAAAAACCGGCACCGGAACACCTCATTTACACTTTGAAGTTCATCCTGGCGGTGGCGAAGCCGTCAACCCATATCCAGTCGTAAAAGCCATCGATGCATGTAGCGTGACTGCTCCACGAGTCGCTGCTGTTGCATGACAGTTGGGTTAGGGACGTATTTCGTAAAAAGCGTTGACAGAGTGCTCTATCGCAAGTTGCTCAAAGTGGGAAAAACCAGCTGCAACCGCCATTGACTTGGCCCGAGACGAACTAAAACCCAGTGTTCCAAGCCCGGCACCATCGGGGCTTGACATCGCAGAGGACATACAGCTCAAAATACTAATGCCGTACATCAATGACGCCATCGGGTTATGCATCATATTCTGCTCAAGACCATCGAGCGCTTTGATGTCTACAAGCAGCCACACGCCATCATCTTTTAATGCACCTCGGATCGTTTGCATCATTTCCTGAGGATGCGTCATGTCGTGAATACAGTCAAACGTCATGACAAAATCAACCGAGCCGTCCTGCACAATAGGGTCGACTCGCGGGTCGATAAATTTTACATTTGTGATTTGTTTTTCAGACTGTCGGTCCTTTGCTCGCTCAAGAGCAAATTGCGAAATGTCATAGCCCGTGAAGTTGCTTTTTGGAAAGGCCTGCGCCAGTAACATTGCTGCCCCACCTGCACCACAGCCGATATCAATAACTGAAGCTCCCTCGCTGAGCAACTTTGTTAAGCCATGAATTGCCGGTATGACAATTGGCAGAAGAAATGCCTGGTTCCACGGCTCAAAACTTCGCTCAATCCCGACCGCGCCCTCAGGACCGTGGGAGTCATAGTCAAGACCAAGCCCTGTGCGAAAACACTCGGGCATCTCTTGAAGTGCTTGCATTGTCTGAGGCAATCTATGAAACATGCCCATTCCATACGCAGGATGATCTGGCGATGCCAGCACCGCCACTGCCTCGTCTGTCAGTCCAAATCTGACTACGCCGCCCTCCGATGTTTGAGACGTAATTAAATGGGCTGCTGCTTGGTTATAGGCCCATTCTCGAACCCATCGCTCGTGCAGACCACAACCATCGGCAAGTTCCTGCGACGTGATGTTTGAGTTTTCAGCAAGAAAGGAATACAACCCGAGACGGTCCCCAAGATGGATCATTCCAGCCGTCACCGCCCCCTCAAGTTTGCTAAAAACTGCAAACGAGAACATTTTCATTGCATCTTCTTGTGCATTTCTTTTCTCAGAAGTGGTCATTTAGCAAATTTAGCGTCAAGTCAAATAGTCCGCATAGTCACAGGCAGATGCTCATCACCCGACAGACGCGTCAGACCAAACGTGTGCCCATCGCCCAACTCAAAGGATTGAATTCTGCTTATCGTCGCGTGTCCAATAACAAAGCGCTCCCATTCCCAGGGCGTCGCAGTCAATCCCAGTAGATGACACAGAACCACACTATTTGTGCCACCATGTGCGACGAGAGCAATTTTTTGATCCGGGTTTTCCATCGTCCAAACTGGCAGATCGTTTCGTCGTCGTGTCACGCCATGACGATTCAAGAAATCAGTGCAACCAAGATGAATCCGCTCAACAAAATCGCTCACCGCTTCCCCGCCATCCAAGCCTTGCCAGCGCAAATGAGATTCTTTGCTGCGTTGAGCCTTGTAGGCCTCGGCGGCTTTTTCTTGTGGCGTGCCGTGCCAAATCGGATCGCGTATCTCCTCCAGCCAATCTTCGATTACCAATTCACGAGACAGTCTCTGCAGGATTGGCTGACTAGTTTGCCTCGTTCTCTGCAATGGCGACACCAAAATCTCGTCGAATTGCTCGTTCATCAAAAAATCACCAAGCAGTTCTGCTTGTTGCAATCCACGCTTCGTAAGAGGAGGGTTGCTGATGTTAACACCGTCCTTTACCCACTCGGGCTCGGCGTGACGAAGAAGAACTATTTCCATTAGTGCATTCTATGGTCTACAAACATTGTTCCTAATT
>SXUP01000031.1 GCA_005790505.1 Actinomycetota bacterium | reverse complement strand
GAAGCCAGCGCGTCTGCCATTTCGCCACTCGCGCGAGTAGGAAGAACTACGCTAGCAACGCCATAGCGAGCCACCAACGTGATGTGCAAGTAGCCTGAACCATATGCCTGACAGCACGATTGAGCGCAAGTTCGAAAACCTCTTTGATGGGCTATTCTCGCGTGCCTTCACTAGCAAACTCAAGCCGCTTCAGATTGGTCGCAAACTGCTGCAAAAAGTAGACGCCGAACGCACGTCTGATGCCCAAGGGCGTCGTGTCGTGCCCAACACATATGTTGTGCAAATGAGCGCATACGACCGCGAAGGCTTTGCTGATCTTGAGCCATCGCTCTTGCAAGAACTCACCCAAGCCGTGCGTGAATATATCCGTCAAGAGGGCTACCACGCAGAGGGCAAAGTACGGGTGGGATTACACACGAATCCCAATGTGCGCAAAGGGCGCGTTGAGATCACCGTTCAACAGACAGAAGTTGCTCCGACGCCAGCGTCTGAGCCAGTTGAAGTTGCGTCAAGCCCCGAACCAAAACCAGCACCAAGCACCTTTGATCTTCCTCCTGCGGTGCTGACATTACCAACGGGGCAACGAGTGTCAATCTATGAGGGTCATTACATAGTTGGCAGGAATCTGGAATGTGACATTGTCATCAGCGATGGCAATGTGAGTCGTCAACATGCCGAACTGGTGTGCGCAGCAGGCGATGTTGTTGTTCGTGATCGAGCCAGCACCAACGGCACCAAGGTGAACGGGGTGACTATTCATGGTGATCAATTATTGCTACATGGTGATGTAATAAATTTTGGAACCGCCCAAGTGCGGTTTGAAAAGTCCTAAACCAACAATCGGGTGCGCCCATGACAGATCAAGTGCTGAATGTTTTCAAGGTCGCATTGCTGGCTCTTGTTTACTTGTTTTTTGCCCGTGTTTTGTGGGCGGTCTGGAGCGAGGTGCGCACTCCTGTTGTTGCTGATGGATCTCGCGTGCGTCGCCAACGAAACAGGAGCACATTCAAACGCGCCAGAACACCACGTGGCACAGCAAGTTTTGTGGTGATGGAGCCGCGCGACCTACGGGGGAAACGCTTTATATTGTCAGGCATCCTCACTATTGGCCGCGCAGAGGAAAACGAGATTTGCGTCACGGATGACACCTTTGCCTCGCAACACCATGCCCGCATTGAAAAACGCGATGACACCGTATGGGTGGTTGACTTGGCAAGTACGAACGGGACATTTGTGAACGGACAACGAGTGACAAAAGACAAAAGCATGCGCAAGAGTGATCGTCTTCAGGTTGGTTCGACCGTGCTGGAGATGCACTGATGCAGATGGCGTGGGGTGCGAGCACCGATGTCGGCAACATCCGCGTTCAGAACGAAGATGCGTTTTTGGCTCAAGATGGATTATTCGCCGTTGCCGATGGCATGGGCGGCCATAACGCTGGTGAAATTGCAAGTGCTCTCGCAGTGACGACATTGCGAGCAGCATTGCGAAGTGGCATCAACACGAGTGAACAGTTGCGCGAAATAGTACAGGGTGCCAATACATCTATTTACACAGCCTCATTAGATGACAGTACGCAACGTGGCATGGGAACAACTTTGACGGCACTTGCAGTGGTGCCCGATACGGACGGCAACGTATTGGTCGCCAACGTCGGTGACTCGCGCACATATTTGTGGCGGGATGGTCGCCTTGAGCGCATCACGACTGATCACAGTTATGTGCAAGAACTTGTAAATGAAGGCGTGATAAGTATCGAGGACGCACGCACTCATCCGCGCCGCAATATCGTGACACGCGCCCTTGGTATTGATCGATTCGTTGTCGTGGACGTCATCAGTCTGCGACTGTCTCCAGGAGACCGAGTGGTGTTGTGTAGCGATGGTCTTGTAGACGAAGTTGCTGACGCCGAGATTGCTCAAGTCTTGGAGGCACACACCAACTCGCAAGAAGCTGCCGAGGCTCTCGTGATGACTGCCAACACCAACGGTGGACGCGACAACACAACTGTTGTCGTGATTGATGTCGTCGCTGATGGCTCGGCACTGCCCGGTGATCAAACTCCTTCCGCGACGACCGACAGTGAGCCTGAAGCACCATCGGTGCAGGAAACTGAGAAAAAACTCAAGATTCGTGTCGGGGTGCTTTTGTTCTGGACGGCACTGGCTGCCATTGTGTTGTCTGCAGTAACCACGATCGGCGTTTACGCGCGCAGTGGATATTTCATTGGCGAAGATCCTGACACCCGCACGGTGGTGGTCTATCGCGGAAGACCTGGTGGCGTGCTGTGGTTTGGGCCCACTATTGACGAACGCAGTGTGTTGCGAATGGATGAATTGCCCTCTGCTGTGGCTCTTGATGTTGCGCGCGAGCGCACATTCTCGAGTTCAGTTGCTGCCCAGCAGTACTTGCAGTTGGTCAACCAAGCAATTATCAATTTGACCAACAGCACGACGACAACGACAAGTACAAGTACAACGAGCACGACAATCTCGCGCTAAAACATGCAGATTCAACCCACTATTGCCAACGCTCGGCGTAATACAGAACTAGGTCTCGTGGTGTTGGCAGCAGCCATCACGAGTGGAGCATATGTTTTGGCGTCATTGGGCAAGAACGCCTCAATCCCTGCGCGCATCGGACCGTTTATGGCTTTTGTAGTGGTGTTGTTGATTCTGGCTCACATCGTGGTTCGTCTTATTGCTCGCGGAGCAGACCCGTTGCTGCTCCCCGTTGCTGCATTGCTACACGGGATTGGTTTTGTGATGATTGCTCGCCTCAGTGACAGATTGGCGGGGCTGCAGGCAACATGGACGCTCGTGGCGATTGGCGCCTTTGTTGTGACATTGTTGGCAGTTGAAAGGGTGAACGACCTGCAGCGATATCAGTTCACCGCATTGGCGATTGGTGTTGGTTTATTGCTGATGCCGATGGTGCCAGGGTTGGGTTTTACAAGTGGTGGTGCCCGTATTTGGGTGAACATTGGGCCGATGAATTTTCAACCAGGGGAGTTTGCAAAAATTGCACTCGCTGTTTTCTTTGCCGGATACTTAAGCGAACGAAGCGAACTAATCGTGCAAGGCGAACGCACAATCGGTCCCTTTACATTGCCGGCACTCAGACATCTACTACCTGTTGTCGTGGCGTGGGGAGCATCAGTTGTGGTGATGGTCGGTCAACGTGACTTGGGTTCGTCATTGTTGTTTTTTACGCTATTTGTCGTGATGTTATGGATTGCAACTGAAAAAACAAGTTACCTAGTTATTGGGACTGCACTTTTTGCGGCGGGTGCAGTTGTCGCGTATCAAATGTTTGATCATGTTCAATCTCGGGTGGAAATTTGGTTCAACCCCTGGAACAGTTACACCACCAAGGGATACCAGCCCATTCAAGCCGTCTTTGCTTTGGCTACTGGTGGGGTGAGCGGCACCGGCCTTGGGCTTGGTGATCCTGGTGCAATCCCAGCGGCACATAACGATTTTATTTTTGCAGCGATTGGTGAAGAACTCGGACTTCTTGGCGGAGTTGCGGTGCTGACCGCATTTGTTCTGTTGGTCGGGGCCGGGTTGCGCTCAGCATTGCGCGCGGATCGCACCTTTGACAAGTTATTGGCAACAGGTCTCACCACAATTTTGGGTGTGCAAGCCTTCATCATCATTGGCGGCGTGATTCGAGTGGTTCCACTCACTGGTGTGACACTGCCATTTATGAGTTACGGCGGCTCTAGTTTGGTTGCTAACTATGTATTGCTGGCGCTACTACTACGCATTAGCGACTCAACATCGCGCCGCCTGAATGAAGTTCCTGACTCACCAACTTTGGCCGAACATTTCGCCATCAGGCGGGCTCGCAAAGAAGCGCTCAGCGCCCAGATTTCTGGGTGAGTTTTTGTAGGTATGTTCCGTAGCCACTGCCCAGCATCGGTTCGGCCAATTCATTTAGTTGTTCACTGGTGATCCAGCCGTTGCGCCATGCAACTTCTTCGATGCAACCGACACGGGTTCCTTGGCGTTCCTCAATAATTCGCACATACGTGCCTGCCTCGTGAAGTGAAGAAAACGTCCCAGTATCGAGCCAGGCTGTGCCCCGAGGGAGAACTTCAACCGTGAGTTTTCCTCGGCGCAAATACTCGTTGTTGACGCCCGTAATTTCTAGTTCTCCGCGCGCACTTGGTTTAAGTTGTCTGGCGATTTCAATCACGTCGTTGTCGTAAAAATACAATCCAGGTACCGCATAGTCGGACTTTGGATTGACCGGTTTTTCCTCGATTGAAATCGCTGCGCCAGAGGCATCAAACTCCACGACACCGTATTCACTCGGATTGGCGACTTGATATGCAAACACAACACCGCCGTCAGGATCAGTCAGCGACAACAACTGCCGACCGAGTCCGCTGCCATAAAAAAGATTGTCGCCCAATACAAGGGCAACTTTGTCAGCACCAATAAAGTCAGCTCCCAAAATGAAGGCCTGCGCCAGGCCATCGGCTTTTTCTTGGACAACATAACTAATTGACATACCGAGTTGCGAGCCGTCGCCGAATAACGTCGCAAAAAGTTCTTTGTCACGGGGAGTGACTATCAGTAACACTTCGCGAATGCCAGCCGCCATCAAAGTGGCCAACGGATAATAAATCATCGGCTTGTCATAAACAGACAACAACTGCTTGCTCACCACCCGAGTAATGGGGAACAGACGACTGCCCGTGCCGCCCGACAAAATTATTCCCTTCACCTTGCTAGTTTGGCACACCTATCCGAAATGAGGGAAACGGCCGCCCTGTAGAATGGTCCAATGAAGGTTGTTGTCACAGGTGGATGCGGGTTTATCGGCTCCAACTATGTCAGAGGTCTTCTTGAAAGTCGATGGGGAACCCTGCCACAACAGGTCACAGTGATTGATGTGCTCACCTATGCCGGAAATATCGCCAACCTAGACCCTGTTAAAGATGACAAACGGCTCTCGTTGCACACCATTGATATCAACGAAACAGAAAAAATTACCGACATTATTCGTGGTCATGACGTCGTCGTGCATTTTGCTGCAGAGTCTCATGTTGATCGCAGCATCACCGACAGTGGCGGATTTATCCGCACCAATGTACTTGGCACTCAGTCAATGTTGCAGGCGTGCCTCGTGTCGTCCGTGCCTCAATTTATACATGTTTCTACTGACGAAGTGTACGGATCAATTGCTCAAGGTAGTTGGGACGAACAAGAACCACTGTTGCCCAATAGTCCATACGCGGCAAGCAAAGCTGGCAGTGATCTGGTGGCTCGGTCGTACTTCCGCACATATGGTTTAGATGTGCGCATTACGCGTTGTTCGAATAATTTTGGTTCATACCAGTTTCCTGAAAAAGCGATTCCATTGTTCATTACAAACCTGATTGAAGGGAAAAAAGTTCCGCTGTACGGCGATGGACTAAACATTCGTGACTGGTTGCATGTTGACGACCACTGCCACGCAATCGATTTGGTCGTACAAAAAGGTCGTGCCGGAGAGACATACAACATTGGTGGCGGCACCGAACTCAACAATCGTGAACTCACGGCGATGATTTTGTCTGGGATGGGACACGGTGACGACATGATTGATTGGGTTGAAGACCGCCTCGGGCATGACCGCCGCTATTCCGTGAACTGGACCAAGATTCACGACGAACTGGGTTACACGCCACAGCACAGCATCGCTTCGTCGATGCCTGATGTCATTGACTGGTATCGCAATAATGCTCAGTGGTGGCAGCCACTAAAAGCAAAGAAGTAATGGTCCGTGCACGTGGCTGAGTGGTGCATCGTCGGCGCCGATGGTCAATTGGGATTGTGTTTGCGCGACGCTTTGGCTTCGCACGATCTCAGTTTTGTTGCTCTCAACCGTGGGGCACTTGACATCACAGACGCAGTTGCCGTCAACAAAGTAATCCAAGAATTACATCCGCGAACAATCGTTAATGCAGCCGCATATACCAACGTAGATGGGGCCGAAGACAACCTTGAGACTGCTCATGCCGTGAACTGCGCTGGTGCCCGCAATGTGGCAATCGCTGCACAACAAGTGGGGGCCACTCTGTTTCATATTTCAACTGATTACATCTTCAATGGAATCGCAACATCTCCATACACGGAAGAAACTTCCGGCGATCCGCGTTCTGTATATGGTCAAACTAAATTAGATGGCGAACTCGCAGTGCTTGATGCTCATCCGCTTGGTGGTGTCATTGTGAGAACGGCATGGCTCTACAGCGCATACGGAAACAACTTTGCCAAAACAATGATTCGCTTATCCCGAGAAGATCGCAATGTCTCTGTCGTCACAGATCAATTGGGTCAGCCAACGTCGGCACATGACCTTGCAGAACAACTGATAAAAATGGCAACAGCCGGAATACGCAGTGGTATTTTCCATGGAACAAATGGCGGAACCGCCACTTGGTTTGACTTTACGCAGGAAATCTTCGAACTAATTGGGGCTGATGTTGCCCGTGTCGAACCCACAACTGCAGATAAATTCCCGCGCCGCGCAGTGCGCCCCAACTATTCGGTGCTCGGGCATCAACAATGGGCAAGCACTACTGTTGAACCGATGCGACACTGGCGAGAAGCACTAGGGGCGATTATTGATGATGTGCGACTAGCAGCAATCGGAGCACAACAATGATGCGCGTCAGCCCACTATCTATCTCTGATTCATATGTCGTTTCCCATGACCGATTCGGTGATCCACGGGGATGGTTTCAAGAATGGTTCAAGGCCAGCCAAATTCAACCCCACCTGAGTTTCGACTTCGTACCTGCTCAATCCAACATTTCTTACTCTGATTGTGGGGTTATACGGGGAATTCATTACAGCCTTGCGCCCGTTGGTCAAGCCAAGATGGTCACCGTGATGGCTGGCGAGATTGATGACTACGTGATCGATATTCGCGTCGGATCACCAACATTTGGTCAACACGAGCGCATTCGCCTCAACACCGAGACTGGCGCTTCCGTGATTGTGGGGCCTGCCCTTGCGCATGCATTTCATGTGATCAGCCCCACTGCTGTGGTGTGTTATTTACTTTCAAGTGAATACAACCCCGAACAAGAGCATGGGGTGCATCCATCTTGTCCAGATCTTGCTATTCCCTGGAATACAGATGTTCCGTTCAGCCTGTCTGACCGAGATCAAAAAATGCCTTTCACCGCTCAACGGCGCGAAAACGGATTACTGCCAAATTTTTAAGCGATGAACATTCGGATCAGACACCTTGCGCTGGCTTTCATCGTGCTTTACGCGGTCTTGTTTATGCAACTCAATCGCTGGCAGATATTTGGTCGCGATGCACTAGTTAGTGACCCGCGCAACAATCGTGTCACCATCAAGTCATTTAACGCAACGCGTGGCCCCATCATCACTGCTGACGGTGTAGTCATTGCCGATACCGTCAAAGTTGATACGACACTTAACCCCAATGACCGATTTCAGTTTCAGCGTCAATATCCAACGGGTGACTTGTTTGCCAACATCAGCGGTTACTACACGCTTGGCTTTGGAGCGACGCAACTTGAGCGTACATACACTGACATTTTGTCTGGTCGCGATCCTCGGCAACAAATAAATAGTGTCGGTGATTTATTCACCAATGCAGACCTCAGTGGCAGTGTGCATTTAACGCTGCGCCACGATTTGCAAAAAGTTGCAGAGCAAGCGCTCGCTGATCGGGAAGGAAGTGCGGTGGTGCTTGACCCACGCACAGGTGCTGTGTTGGCGATGTATTCGAACCCCACGTTTGACCCCAACGAAGTGGCACAACACAATGGAACAGCCGCAAGCAAAGTGTTGAACGCACTACAGGACGATCCGCGGCAACCACTTTTGGCTAATGCATATCAGGAGAGATACATGCCAGGCTCGGCCTTCAAGGTGCTCACAACCGCAATCGGAATTGAAACAGGCACTCTCAATATGTTGAGTACATTCGAACAAGCAGACAAATGGGTCCCGCCAAATACCGACAACCCGATTCAAAACTACGGCAAGAAAATCTGCGGTGGTGATTTGGCCGAAGTGTTTCGACGATCCTGCAACATTCCATTTGCTCAAGCTGCAGTCGTTCTCGGGCCACAGGTGATAACTGATGGACTTGCCAAGTTTGGGTTGGAGAAAACAATTCCATTTGACCTGCCTGGTGCAACTGCCAGCACATTTGGCGGAACGGCGCAGAGTTTTGAAGATTCTCTGGCACTATTGGCAATTCATGGCTTTGGACAAGGAAGTGTTCAAATGGTTCCGTTACACATGGCAGCAATCGCCGGAGCCGTTGCCAATGGTGGCGTGATGATGACGCCACATGTCGTTGCTGACACTCGCACTCATGACGACGTTGTGCTTGAACGGACCCAACCCACGGCATGGACAACTCCAATGACTCAGGCAACAGCGAAAACAATGACGCAACTCATGATCGGAGTGGTCGATAACGGAACTGCATCATGTTGTCTAAATCTGAAAAATGGCGTACAAGCCGCAGCCAAGACGGGGACGGCTCAGCTCAATGCGGAGGGGAAAAAACAGCGCTCCCACGCCTGGATTATTGCCTTTGCCCCAGCCCAAGCACCCCGCGTCGCAGTTGCTGTGATGCTCAAAGGCGTAAACGACACCATCAGCGCTGGGACTGGAGGAAAATTGGCTGGTCCTGTGGCTGAAAACCTTTTGAATGCTGCACTGACAGTTATCCCCTAGCGGGGCTAGATAGCCTGATTTGTCTAATG
>SXUP01000030.1 GCA_005790505.1 Actinomycetota bacterium | reverse complement strand
GACGAACTTGAAGATCTTGTTAGCGTGTTGTCCAAGGCTGACCCTCGGGTGCCGGCCAACTGGTCGCGCCGTTTCAAAAACCACCAAGAAAAACTAAAGAGTGGTGATGTCTACCAAGTAGCCGAAGTCGTACGCAACCTGGCGGCCCGAAATCGCGATGCTTCATTGTCAGCAGCAGAGCGCACCATGTATGAGCGCGCCCGAATTAACCTGATTTCAGAAATTGCTCCGGCACTGAAAGTCTCAACTGAAGAGGCAGAGGCCTTTTTAAATGCCGCTCTTGAGCGTGGGGTTCTCCGACCAGCCAAAGTTGCCAAGAAAAAAGCTGAAACGCCAAAAAAAGTAGAGGAAGATGACGACGACGACGACTTCTAAGTCGCCATTGCAGTCGTCTTTATAGTTGTGCCGACGTGTTAAAAATTGGATTCTGTGGCATCGGAGTCATGGGCTCGCCGATGGCTGGACATCTCGTTGGTGCTGGACACGAAGTCTTCATCTACAACCGCACCCGACAGCGAAGCGCTACTTGGCTTGAAAGCCATGTCGGCACAATTTGTGAGACCCCCGCCGATTTGGCGTCACAATGCGATGTCATCATGATGTGTGTCGGCAATGATGATGACGTTCGCCAAGTGGTGACATCTCCAACAGGCATCCTTGCTGGCTTGCGACCTTCAACACTTGTAGTTGATCACACCACGACAAGTGCAGAACTTGCCAGAGAAATGGCTCAACTGATCGAAAATGCTGGTGGTATTTTCATTGATGCACCCGTGTCTGGTGGTCAAGCGGGTGCGGTGAACGGCGTACTCACAGTGATGTGTGGCGCAAGAACCGACGAGGATTTTGCACGGTTTGCCGTTATTGCCGAGGCGTATTCTTCGCGATGTATGCGAATGGGCGATGTCGGCACTGGACAACTCACCAAAATGGTCAATCAAATTTGTATTACAGGCCTTGTGCAGGCCCTGGCAGAAGGTGTCTCGTTTGCCCAGAAGGCCGGGCTTGACGCTCATCAGGTGATTGACGTTATCTCCAAAGGTGCTGCGGCGAGTTGGCAGATGGAGAACCGTGGTCACACCATGGTTGATCAAAAATTTGACTTCGGTTTTGCTGTTGAATGGATGGTCAAGGATGTCAATTACTGCATCGCTGAAGCGGCTCGAATAGGGGCGGATCTTCCAGTGACCAAATTGGTTCAAACATATTTTGAAGATCTCTTGGCTCGGGGTGACACCCGTCTTGACACAAGCAGTTTGGTTAAACGCCTCACCACCTGAGCAAGTGTTGATTACTTGCCACTCGCCGCTGCGGCAAAAATGTCGATCAGGGAATCAAGTTGAGAATCAGTAATCACGAGTGGTGGACAAAATGTATTGGCATCATTGATTGCCCTTGTAATCGCCCCCAATTCAAGCATGCGGTCACGGATTTTTACGGCATCTTGATCTGGATTAAGCGCTGCCGCCCAAACAGCACCTTCACCCCTGGCGTGACTGATAATTCCGTCATCTGCAAGTGATTCAAGACCCAACTTAAGGCGATGGCCAATATGTACGGATCTCTGGAGTAGACCCTCGTTTTCAAGAATATCCAAATTGGTGATTGCTGCAACACATGCAGTTGCATGTCCAGAGTAGGTGTAGCCGTGGCGCATGAAAAAATTTGAATCAGATTCGAGCGCGGCGCAAACATGTTCACCAACGATCACGCCGCCAAGCGGAATGTATCCAGATGTCACTGCTTTGGCAAATGTGATCATGTCGGGTTTGACGTCGTAGTAGGTCGCACCAAACCAAGTGCCAAGACGACCAAACGCAGTGATTACTTCATCAAAGATCAAATATGCTCCGTGCTGGTTGCAGAGTTTGCGCAGTGATGTCAAATAGCCCGCATCAGGCGGGAAAACACCACCCGCACCTTGTATTGGCTCAGCCAGTACAGCAGCCAATCTCGGGCCATACTCGGACATCACAAGAGACAAGGCTTCGATGTCGTCGGCATCGACCTGTATGACATCGTCCAAGAGAGTGCCATAGCCAACTTTATTGGGCACGATTCCCTGGGCGCTGGTGCCACCGTAGTTTGTGCCGTGATAAGCGCGCGTCCGCGAAATGATAATTGTGCGTTCGGGGTGTCCGGCCTGCACATGTGCAAGGCGTGCCATTTTCATTGCGCTATCAATTGCCTCTGATCCACTTGAACACAAGAACACTCGGGCATCAGGTAAGGGCGAAAGGTCGGAGATTCGCGTTGCGAGTTGATCTGCTGGTGCGTTTGTAAACGGATCAAATGCGGAATATGACTCAAGTGTTGTGATTTGATTGGAGATTGCTTGGGCCATCTGGGCGCGCCCATGACCGATGGCGCAGTACCAAAGACTCGCCATTCCATCGATTAGTTGACGACCGTCTGTGTCCCACAGCAGTGCACCATCACCGCGAGCGATGGTGATGAAAGTTTCGCGAGCAGGCTTGGCGAATGGATGGAGGAATTTTCCGGGCATGTTTTCCTTTGTCAACCCACTCTAAGGGTTGTCGGGGCGTAGGCAGTACTTATGTGGCATTCAAGAATAGAGTGATAGCGATGGATGTAGGACTTGCACTACCTCAAATGGCTCGCGGTCTTGATCGTGCGTCGGTTTTGAAATGGTGCAGTGCGGCAGACGATGGACCGTTTTCCAGCATCTCAGCAGGGGAGAGAATCACATTTAGAAACTTAGAGGGACTCACGCTTTGTGCCGCGGCGGCAGTCGCTACAGAGCGGGTTCGGGTGATGATCAATGTCGCTGTGTTGCCATGGCATTCGCCAGCGCTCATCGCCAAACAACTTGCCACAATTGATGTTCTTAGCGGGGGTCGACTTGATGTCGCCGTTGGCGTCGGTGGACGGTGGCAGGATTACTCTGCCGTGGGTTCACCATTTACGAATCGACACCAGCGTCTTGACGACGCCGTGTGTGAAGTGAAGCGACTGTGGGCCCAAGGTGTTGCCGATGATGGAGAAGCAGTCGGCCCTGAACCACTTCAGACTGGTGGTCCACCGCTCTACGGATCCGCAATGGGACCCAAGTCAATGGCACGGGTCTCACAGTGGGCAACAGGAGTCAGTGGATTTTCATTGCTGGGTGACGGTGCCGATGCCAAGCGTCAAGTGCGTGCAACAAATATGGCGTGGCAATCTGCAGGGCGAACCCAAGTACCCCGACACATAACGGGCAGCTTTGTGGCACTTGGTAAGGATGCAAAAGAAACTCTTCGCGCTTTTGCCTATGAATATCTCCAGGTTTTTTCACCCGAGTTTGCGACTCAGTTATCTGAGTCAATGAATCTCTCTACGCCTGAAGCCTTGGCAGATGTCTTAATAGAAATGCGCGATGCCGGTATTGACGAATTTATTGTTGTCCCGGCAACAAGTGACCCTGCAATGGCAAATGATGTTGCCCAAATCGTACGAGATGTGCTCGGGTTGAAAGCAAACTAGTCAACGATCGGATGATGGCAGGCAACGAAATGGCCTGGCGCAATTTCTTGAAGTTTTGGTTCTTCTGCAGCGCATCTGTCACTTGCCGACGAACACCGAGGGCGAAACCGACACCCTGAGGGAGGGTTGATTGAAGATGGAGGTTCGCCGCCAAGTCGTGCAAAATTAACTTGGACCTCAGGGTTGGGGATTGGCACGGCTGCGATGAGGGCTCGCGAGTAATGATGAGCGGGCTTCAAGTAAAGATCATCGGGATCTGCTATCTCGCAGATCTTGCCCAAATACATCACTAAAACTCGGGTACTGACTGCCTTGACAACTGCGAGGTCATGGGAAATAAAAATCAGGGTGAGCCCTAGTTTATTTTTCATGTCCTGCAAGAGATTGAGTATTTGCGCCTGAACGCTTACGTCAAGGGCCGAGACTGGCTCATCACAGATCAGCAGCATTGGGTCAAGGGCGATGGCTCGGGCAATGCTGATGCGTTGACATTGGCCACCAGAAAATTCATATGAACGGCGATCCCGCACAATTGCTGGGTCAAGACCCACCGCGTCCAGCAAGTTGTCAACGCGTCCAGACCTCTCTTCAGCGCTGCCCCTTTTCCATACTTTCAATGGTTCGTCAATAAGATTTTTGACCTGAAGTCGGGGGTCTAGAGAGGAAATCGCGTCTTGGAAAATCATTTGTACTTTTGGTCGAACAAGACGAAGGTCTTTGCCGTCCATCTTTGAGATATCTTCACCATCTAGAACAATGGTTCCACCCTTCGGACGTGGCAATTGCATGATTGCTTTGCCCAGAGTGGTTTTACCACAACCGGATTCACCAACAATTGCCAGTGTCTCACCGCGTAAAACGTCAAAACTAATTCCCGCTACCGCGCTCACAAACGACTTTCTGTCAACCTTGAAGTTAACGACAAGGTCTTGAACGCTTAGTATCGGGCTACTTTGGGGTCGAAGATGTATCTTTCCTGTTCCGGCCATCAGTTCGCTCCTGTGATTGGGAAAAAGCATCGGTATTGGTGCCCGTTTGGTGCTGTTGTCAGGGGTGGTGCCTCAGCCCTGCATTTATCGGTTGCGTAGGTGCAACGAGGCGCAAATGCGCAACCAGGTTCTGTTTTTGTGGGGTCGGGGAGACGACCTGAAATAACTTGCAGTCGTTGTCCGCTCGGTTGATCCAGCCTTGGAATTGATTTCAAAAGGGCTTCTGTGTAGGGCATTTTCATATTTCTAAACAGGTCTTTGGTCGGTGCTGTTTCCACTATTTGTCCCGCATACATTACGACGACCCGATCTGTATGACCAGCCACGACACCCAAATCGTGCGTTACGAGAACCATTGTCATGTTGCGCTCGGCACGCAGTTCCGTTAGGAGTTCAAGCACTTGTGCTTGCACCGTGACATCAAGGGCAGTCGTCGGCTCATCTGCAAATAAAAGTTCAGGTGTACAGGCAATTGCGATCGCAATCACTATGCGTTGACGCATTCCACCGGAGAGTTCCCCGGGGTACTTTTTCATTGTGACAAGAGGATCAGGAATTCTTACTCGGTCTAAAAGTTCCACCGCCCGTGACCTTGCCTGCTCGCGTCCCATCCCAAGTCGAACCGTGAGACCTTCCGTGAGTTGGGAGCCGATGCGGCGCACTGGGTTTAATGACGTCAATGGATCTTGAAAGATCATGGCCATTCCTGTGCCCCAATGACTCCGCAGGTCGTCTCGGCTTAAAGTGGACAAGTCGGTGCCATTGAAAAAGGCTGAACCAGTCTGGGTGGCTGTTGAAGGCATCAAACCCATTGTTGCCCTTGATAAAACTGTTTTGCCAGATCCTGATTCCCCAACAATGCCGACGCTCTCCCCCTTCAAAATCGTCAGGTCAACGCTCCGAACGGCATGTAGATCACCCCGAGGTGTGCTGAATGACACTCTGAAATCTTCAAGTTTAAGTAAATCGGTCATATCTTGGCTTCTCGATTGTCGAGTGATTGACGAATCAAATCACCAATCTTGTTTACCGAGATAACTGTAAAGGCAATGACGATGACGGGAATATAAACCACATGTGGGTAGTCGATGAAGTCTCCAGAGTTTCGTGCAATAAGAGACCCCCAACTATTGCCGCTATTTAAGCCAACTCCCAAAAGGGAGAGTGAGCCCTCAATTACGATGATCGCCCCGAGCGCCAAAAAACCAACGGCAAAGATCGAGGGCAAGACATTGGGTATAATTCGTTTGAACAAAATTGATATATGGCTTGATCCGATTGAGCGTGAGGCTATTACAAAGTCACGATTGATCCACTGCAGGGCTGCAGATCTGGCAATACGGCCCAGTTGAGGGATAAGAATAATAACTAGCGATCCAATCAGCACTCTAATCTTTGTGCTGTCCGGCACAGTATCGTCTGGTCTCAGCGGAGTTGCAAAAATTGCGATCAGCGCAAACGCCAAAACAAGGGTCGGAATAGAGAGGATGATATTGAAGACAAGAAACACGATGCGATCAAACCAACCGCGTGTGTAAGCAGCAGTAATTCCAAGAAGACATCCAATTAGTCCCCCGAAGAATACCGAAAGAAACGAAATTGAAAGAGAAGTTCGCGTGCCGTGAATGAGGGCCGCAAAAATATCAGTTCCCTCCGTGGTCGTTCCAAAGATAAAACATCGATTGCTCATCTGGAGGGACCGTATCAACTCTTGCCGATCACGTTCCTGTTGTTCAGCATCTACTGAGTTTTCGCCACTCAGATCTGGGGGGAGTGTTTCCTCTGTAAAACCATCATCATCAAATGCAGGTGCAACTGTTGACCCAGGAAGTGACTCAGTATCAATCGGGGCTGTGTCTTGTGTTGCTGATTCATCAACAACTGAAGTGTCGGCCTGGGGCTGGGTTGATGTTTCTGAATCGGAAGTGCCCGAGACGCTTTGTGCGAGTGGACCCATGAACCCGCAATTGGTGAAAGGTTTTAATTGCACTCCATCGTTAAAAGTTTGTCCGATGCCGGCAATGGGCAATAGAGGACCAAAGATTGCGCAAAAAATAATTGTTCCGAGCCAAGATAATGCGATTTTGCCACCAAGGGAATTTTTAAGCACGACGGTTTCTCGTTCTTGGGTCAACTGCATTGATCAAGGAGTCGACGACCGAATTAAAAATAAGAAAGAAGACTGCGATTATGGCAACATAGGACTGGATAGCGAAGAATTCCCGTGTTCCAATTGCTTTGGCAAGTTGTGTTCCAAGCCCAGGAATTACGAAAATAATCTCAATTATGAGTGCTCCACCGATTAGATTTCCCATGCTTAATGCTGCCGATGTCATGAGCGTGGTGGACGAAGGTCTTAAGACGTGACGAAAGAGAATTCTCTTGTCAGAAATTCCCTTTGATTTAGCTAGAAGGACATAATCCTCGCGCAATGTCGCAATCACCTCAGCTCGGAGAAGCCGGGTATAGGTTGCAATTGGACCAACCGCCAGAGTCAAAACGGGTAGCAACATGAGTTTGAAATGTTGACTCAAATCCTCGGTGATTCTGATGTATCCAGATGGCGGGACAATTCCTAAATTGGCTCCCACAACTACAGCGAGTATTAAACCAATACCAAAGTTTGGAAATGATGCCAAAGAAAATAAACTTGTGCTTGTTAATTTGTCAAAACGTGTGCCCTGCTTGAAGGCACTCAAGACTCCGAGTGGAATCGCGATGACGAGGGCAAGTATCTGCGTGTAGAAAATCAGTTGCAAAGTGGCGGGTATCGCGGACTTGATAACTGGGAAAACTTTTCCACCAAAAATGAATATCCCGAAATCGCCCCTCAGTATTTGAGATAGCCACATCAGATACGCCGAGAAATAATTCCGATCTAGACCAAGTTCATGGCGTATTGCATCACGTTCAGCCGCGGATGCTACGGGATTAATCAGTAAAGCGACGTCTCCAGGCAATTGGCGGACCAAAATGGAAACAAGAAAAGTTGCCCCCATCAAAATGAGCGCAACCCGACTGAGTCGAGTCAAAATATTGATCAATTTTTTCATTAAGGGAAATATTCCATCGGGGAATTGAGCAATTCAAGAACACTAATGACCTGACAAAGGGCGCCTATGACTTTGGTCTTAGGCGCCCTTTAGTCGGTGATGATTACTTAGACTTGGACACTCCGGCGAGAGATATTCCTCCGTTACTCACACAACGAGCCGTTCCACCACTGAGGAGCTTGAGTCCGCAGGCTCCTGCAATCTTGTCAGTTGTAGCGACTGCAAAAGCAACTCCTAGTATGGATGTCGAGTGAGACTGTGATTGCCACCGTTCAATCGCCAACTTGTACGCATCGTTTTGGGCCTTACCAGGCTTCTGTGCTCTCGCTGCAAACCATAACGTATCGAAATCCTTGTCTGTGTGCCTCGAGATGTTCAAGGTGTTCAGTGATCCGTAAAGGTCTGCACTCAAGTCGTAGTAGCCGTTGCTGGTAGATGCCATAAAGAGCGAATTGAACTGCATCCCTGGACCTTCCAGCACCTGAAACCAAACTGCTTGATAACCAGTTGTTGCTGAACTGGCAAAGACATTGGTGATGATGGATGAAGTTTCAACAGCCAAAACAGTCATTTTGATCCCAATTTTTGCCAATTGTGCAGCCATTTCCTGGCCATTTTTTTGTGCTTCTGGGGCGGTGTCAAACGGTGCAGAGAAAGCAAGCTCCGTTGTCCCCAGGGCCTTTATGCACTCTGCGAGGTAGGCCTTGGCCTTGGTTGCATCATAAGTTATGAAGTTTTTGGATGAGTAACCAGGACTTCCGTCGCCCATTATAGAAGTCAACGGCTTGAGTAAGCCACCCGTCCGCTTGGCCGCAAATGTTGCCCTGTCTAATCCTGCAGAGACGGCTTGACGGCAACTCAAAGTGCTGAACGGTGCCTTGTTCTCGACGAACCAGAGTTGCGGATAAAAATCAGCGCTGCTGAGGTTGACTTTGACACTTTTAATCTTCTGAGCCCGAAGAATTGCCTGTGATTCTGAGTTTCCAGTGAACCAGGCCATATCGGTTGTTTTGGCCTTGAGCCCGTTGACACGAGTTCCTGCATCTTTGGTAGTCGTGAAGACGATTTTGTCCAAGTAGGGGAGTTTTGCTGAGGCAGCATCTTTTCTCCAATATGTTTCGTTCTTCGTCACGGTAACTGTCCCCTTGTCGGCAGACATTCCGTCAATTGCCATCTTGAATGGTCCGGTGCCAATCATCTGCTTGGAGCAAAGATAATTGATGTCAGCCAATTTTGTTCCTGGATTATTTTCGGGCAAGAACATCGCAGGAGCACGCATAAAGGTTCTTCCAGATCCGTACAACAATTCCTTGAAGCCAGCATTTGGCCTCTTGAGATCAAACTGCACAGTAACATCGTCCACCTTCGTTACCGCTTTCGCGTTCGCCCATGCAACCGGCGCTAGTCCGCCGTATTTTGCGCCATGAAACAAACTTGCCGCGGGATTTACTTTGGACGTCGCGGAGTCTGATGCTGCGCTACCACCACCACTCAATTGTCCGCGAGCGGCTTTCATATTAATCATGAGCGCATCTGCATCCCACTTTTCACCATTGGAAAACTTGATTCCTGTGCGAGTCTTGATCCGCCAGGAAGTGAAGTCAGCGTTAGATGATGCCGACTCTGCCAAGAACGGCACGACAAGGCCATCTGCTCTTTGTTCAAAAAGTGTTTCACCTATTTGTTTTACCGGCATCAACGCCGAGTTTGAGTTTGTGTCGTTAGGACAAAAACCAACCATATAGTCGGTGATTGCAACAGAGAGAGTTCCCCCTCGTGTTGGAGTCGGAGCGGCTTGGACGCTTCCAACCTGGACAATCGATGCCCCAAGAGCAAGGGCAATTCCGATTCCTATTTTGGAAATATACTTTTTTCGGACTTGAGTTTTCATCAAAGCCTCCTTTATTTGATAGTTCACTTGAACAGTAAGCGAACACTACACCAAGGGACGGCACCCAAAACAAATTGCCAGAGCAAGGATCTCTCCTGTCGCTTATCCTTGCAGAGTGCAATCTTTTCTCATTTCGTTGTGGACTTGGGGAGATGAGGGCAAAATATGAGGCTGATGAGCAAGAGACCTATTTCCAGAGAAGCAACGCCTCCGATTCCGGCGCCACCTACCGTGCCGCCCTTGAGCCCTGAAGGAATGCTCATACCAGCGGCACTCGTGGCACCAAAACTCAAAATTTTGTACCTTCCAACCACCAAAGCCGCTTGCACCGCCCTCAAATTTTTGCTGGCTGAGGCCGAAGGAAGCCTCAACACTAAGGCGATTGAAACTCTTACGACAGCCGCCGTAACTCGGGCACATACAATCCATAACCCAATCGTCAGCGGGCTGAAGTTGTTTCGGGAACTAGAGCCAGATGAACAGCAACATATTTTGCAGGCGGATGACTGGTGGCGAGTTGGCGCGATTCGGAATCCATATGCGCGAATGTATTCGAGTTGGGAAAATCGAGTTTTGATGCGAGCCCCAAGTTCAGAAATTGGGACCTATGAATCTTTTGAGGATGTTCTTGTCGACGATTGCATTGATCTTGGGGCGACATTTGCTTTGTTCATGGACAAAATATCAGAAGAGCCTTTTTTGGTGAATCAAGACGATCATTTCAGGTCACAGGCTGATGCGCTTCGACCCGGCGTCATTGGACTGACTCATGTCTTGCAAGTTGAAAAAGATGGAGAGTTGGCCGATTTTGCTGGCGCCCTTGGGAAGCGCGCAAACAAACCACTGCAACTCAAAAGGCTCAATGAAGGATTAAGAGTGCATTATACGGATGTTGTTTCAGCCCGTGCAGCAATGCTGATTGAACAATGGTGGCAGAGTGATTTTGCAGATTCAACGTATCCAATTCAAAAATTTCCTGAAAATCTGGATTCGGTTGTTTTGACTTCTCGCGAAACAAAGATGGTTCGATATATCCGAGAAGTTTCTACCCGGCTCGGTGTTGTTGCCACGGAGTTGCAGACAAAAGTAAGTGAACTTGAGCAACAAGTTCACGAGCAATGGCTTGTCGCCAGGGAACGCCAAGGAGCAAGGTATGGAGCCAGAGAAATAATCAGGCGACTAAGACGCTAAAATTATTTAAACGCGCAACCGAAGCAAAGAATTTAGATGCTGTTTTCTTGAATCAACGCAGAAGCGTGGGCAAGCAGGCTGACGGCAGTCTCATGAAGTAAATCGCCAGTCTGTCGTGGGGCGAGTCCTGCACCAGCGCGCGCGTTTGTGCCTTCCAAAATAATTCCAAGACGATAAGCCCCAAGAACTTGAAACCAAGCAAGATGCGTCAAGTCCCTGTTTGTTTGCCGAGCGTAATGGGCAATGATTTCATCTGGACTCGGCAAGTTTACTTCTTCCAAGGACGGCGATCTCATCGTGGAGTTGCCTGGCCAAGTCACGAGGAGGTGAGCCAGATCAAGCAAAGGATCACCAATAGTGGCTAGTTCCCAGTCGACGATGGCAGCAAGCGCACCAGCATCGCGCCGGATCAGGACATTTGAAAAATGAAAATCACCATGGATTATGCCGACTTGCATTGTGGGTGGTGAATGCTTGGAAAGCCACCCCGCGACCATCTCAACGTCTCCGATGTCTGATTTGGAGTAATTGTCAAATGCCGTGTATCCGTCTAGGTGGGATTTCCATCTAGGAGCCTGTCTTTCTATCCATCCTTCTGCTTTGCCAAGATTTAAAATTCCCACATTTGCTGGATCGACCTTCGACAAAGATGCAATTGATTCAACCATGGATAATCCCATGGCATATTGCATCGAAGTATCACTGCGATGCGGCTCTGGCATCTCAAGATTTGCGTTGAATCCATCAACACACTCCATGAGATAAAACGCCGCTCCAAGAATATTTTCGTCCGATTCGGCGGCAATGAGACGGGGATGTGGGACATCTGTGTTTCTTAGTGCGCCAAGAACCCGTGCCTCACGGCGCATGGTTTCATCGCTGTTTGCTCGTTTGTGCATTGGGGGGCGACGAAAAACGTACACATCTGCTTCGCGTCGAAAGCGCATCAACATGTTTTGAGTGCCACCAGCAATGAATGAAATATCCGATATGTCCCCGTGCCCGAGGTTGCGAGCATCCATCCATGACTGCAGGACGCGGGTGTCGATGGCCTCGATACTGGCGTCGCTCATCGTGCGACTAGATACGTTCGATAATGGTGGCAGTGCCCATACCGCCGCCAGTGCACATGGTTACAAGACCGGTTGACAAATTGCGCCGCTCGAGTTCATCCAACAATGTGCCGATCAACATTCCGCCGGTTGCACCGATTGGATGGCCTAGTGCCATTGCGCCCCCATTGACATTGACCTTGTCCCAGTTGACTCCAGTATCTTTGAGAAATTTCAGCACCACGGAAGCGAATGCTTCGTTCACCTCGAAAAGATCGATGTCATCAAAGGTCATTCCAGCTTTTTTTATCGCACGCTCGGCTGCGGGGCCAGGTGCGGTGAGCATGATGACGGGCTCGGTTCCCGCGACTGCAGTCATAATGATTCGTGCTCGAGGTGTAAGCCCGTGGGCGCGCGCGTACTGGGGAGAAGTGACCAATACCGCAGATGCACCATCAACAACTCCAGAAGAATTACCTGCATGATGCATGTGATGGATTTCTTTGATATGAGGATACGCCAGCATGGCGGTTTGGTCGACACTAAGAGTTTCTCCGGTGCGAACTCTGGCGCCCATGGCCTCGAAACTGGGTGTCAATTTGGCTAAATCGGCCATTGTCGTGCCGGGACGAGGAAACTCATCGTGATCAAGGGCAAGAACACCTTCATCAGTATGAATCGGTACGAGTGATTTTTCAAAACGACCCTCGGCGATTGCGACCTGTGCTCGATTTTGACTATCGATGGCAAGTTGATCACATTGTTGGCGGGTGAAGCCTTCAATTGTTGCGATTAAGTCGGCGCTGATTCCCTGGGCGACCATTGCGTAGATATCCCGTAAGTGATTGTTGTTTGCCGTGAAGCCGTCAACATGCATTGGTGCTGGACGCGACATTGATTCCACGCCGCCGCCAACGACAACATCTTGAAAACCCGAGAGAACTCCCATTGCTGCAAAATTGACTGCTTGCTGGCCCGATCCACAAAAGCGATTGAGTGTTACACCGGGAGCATCGAGAGACCAGCCTGCGTCGAGGGCGGCCATTCGCGCAATGTC
The DNA here is from genome assembly GCA_005790505.1 of Actinomycetota bacterium. GTDB lineage: Bacteria > Actinomycetota > Acidimicrobiia > Acidimicrobiales > Ilumatobacteraceae > UBA2093. The sequence continues at coordinate 48,403 of SXUP01000030.1, read as the reverse complement.
CATTGAGTGGTCGCCGCTTCCGGCACCACATCCCATGACAACGTCATCTACATCGGCAGTTTCAAGGTGATTGCGGTCACGAAGCGCATTGAGTACCTGAGCCAAGATGCGTTGCGGGTGAATGGGATGCAGTGAGCCGGTCTCTTTTCCTTTGCCTCGTGGAGAGCGCACAGCATCAATAATCCATGCTTCTTGTGTCATGGGAGCCTTTCAATCAGTTTTTTATTATGCCGTCAAAGCGTAGGCGTCAATGATGGGTCGCAACTCTGTCGGAGTGGCACCGTGCAGGATTACACCATCACATCCAAGGTCCATCTGCCGACGAACCGCCATCGCGCATTGCGTTGGCGTACCTGTGGCAGACGACTCTAACCATTGGGTTGGAATAAGAGACGCCACATGCTCAAGTTGAGCGGTCGTTGCGGTGGAGTCGATCGCACCAGGAAATGTTGATACGAGTTGATCGGCTCTGAAACGAGCAAGGACTCCCGGATCCCAGTCGTTCGTTCGCACCATTAGATCGCCGTAGGCCTGCAAATAAGTTGCGAGCCGACCAACGGTTTTCTTGAGACGAAGTGCTGGATCAATGTGATCTCCAATGGTTGCAAAGCATGACCATACTTTGACTGTTGACGGATCGCGGCCCGCTTGTTCAGCCGCGCGCTTCACCGTCTTTACGGCACGATGTGTTGTTTCATCTGTGAAAAAAGTGTGCAGCACGATGTGGTCAAAACAACGACCCCCCAACTCAAGAGTTTTTGGACCAAAGGCCGTGAGTGTGAGTGGAATATCTAGATCAAATGAAGGATCAAGGCGCAAAACCGGATACGAACCTGTGATGTCTGAATAATTAAAGACAGTTTCTCCTCGCCACAGTTGACGCATCAAGCCAGCAAAAGACTCCATTGACGAAGTCGTCGCGAGTGGAATTCCAAATGCGTTGAACATCAGATCAATGCCGCGACCAATTCCGAGACTGAAACGTCCACCCGAAATGTTGTGCATGGTTGAAGCCCATGCCGCCGTAACGATTGGGTGGCGCGTGGTGTGATTGGTTGCGGCAGTGGCAATTTTAATGGAAGATGAAATTGCAGCAGCGGCACCTGAAAGAGTTGCTGCTTCTTTGATATTGAAGCGTTCAGAGATGAACGCTGTTCCGATTCCGAGCTTCTCGGCGTCGCGAATCTCGTCAAGCATGGCGCGTGAAGTTTGAGGTGCGCCAGCGAGGGTATAAAAACCTAATTCATCAAACATGGACTCAGACAATCGGATCAAGAAGAACGAGTGGTATTTCTCGCTCGGTCTTTCCCTGGTAAGCCGCGTAGCCCTTGTACTTTTGGATAATTATGGGCCACATGACGGCACGTTCTGTTGCGTTGGCAATTCGTGCCTGGCGCTTGTGCTTGGCAAGTTCTTTGGTTTGTACTTCTACGATCGGATTTTCCCGAAGATTGAGGAGCCACGCGGGATGTTGGTCGTCTCCGCCCCGCGACGCCACGATGACGATGCAATCGCCATGCTGAATTGGTGATGTCAGCATCACCATCCGAGGCGCACCGGACTTGCGGCCAGTTGTCGTTAGTTTAAGCACGGGCATATTGCCGGCGTTCCAACCTTTTTTACCTGCTGACATCTTGAGAATTGATCTGTGAAGAATGTTCATTGTCTTGAGTAATGCATCACTTGGCACAGTTAGAACAATACTAGGAATCACCAATCTTTGGTTCGTCGCAACGTCTTTTTTTCACTGTCTTTACGCTTAGTTGTCAGCCTGCGCTCGACAGAACCACGAGTGGGGAGAGATTTTCGGCGACGCGGTGCAGGAGGGCTAGCAGCGGTATCGAGAATTTTTGCTAGTTCAGCAAGGCACAGTTGGCGATTGCGCCATTGACTACGACTTGTCTGGCGAGTGATTCGGATTTCATCATCTAACGTGGCGCGCAGTCGTTTAAGTTTTTCATCGGTGCCGATGACTTCATTGACGACGACCGTGAGAATTGCTTTTGAAGAAGTTTTATTGACATGTTGACCACCAGTCCCCCGAGAACGGGCAAAAGACCAAATGAGGGCTGACTCTGGTACGACCAGATTCCCAGGGGTTCGCAAGTCATTGGGGTTGTCCACCTAAGTATTGTGACGCATTATTGCGGCTAGTGTTTGTCTGGTAGTCACAAAATGGGGGTTGTGCAGTGAATACGAAATCAAACATCAAAGTAGATGAATTCGTCAAAGAGTATGTCGCGCTGATGACGGGCAAGACAGCAGACTTGAACCGCTTTGTTGCAGAGGCAAGTGGACTTGACCCCGAGGGCATGCTGGCAGCACTTAGTCACCCCGATCTCGGGCGACTCGGGATTCAATTGATGGCAGACTTTATGGCGCCGACTGGCTCGCTGTATTTCGATGCGATTTATGGTGCGTTTTATGGCCAGCGAGAGATTCGACAATGGCTTGTGCCCACGATGGCCGAGATTGAATTCATAGATTTCGTTCCCACAGAGAAGCCGGTGATCTTTGATGAAGAGGATGGGGTTTCCACTGTTGATGAATGGCAAATGTTTGCCAATCTGGGCGATGAAAAAATTCCTCTGTCGCGAGGCGTCAGTGTCCGTCGCTATCGAGATGGATGGATCACATGGGCCTGTGATGTATACGACACTGGATCGTTTCGTCAGCCACCTCCAGTTGAGTCAGGACTTGAACCTGCGCCACTGCCGCCCTTCCCAACCGTGGAGTGGCCAATCAACATGCAAACCGCCAGCACCTTGGTTCGTGAGACTGATTTTGAAGCCGATGCACGTACCTTTCACATCACAGATTCTGTTTATCACGATCCTATTTTTGGTGAATTCCACGGGCGTGAGGCAATCCGCGATTGGTTATGCGACATCATGCCCCGAGTTGGTGATGTTGAGTTTGCCCCAATCGGACCTCGCTTAGATAATGGTTCGGTAATGGTGCAGGAGTGGGTGCAGATGGCGATACAGCCAGATGGTGCTCGTGTTCCAATCACGCGTGGCACGAGCGTGCGTCGATCTGTTGATGGGTGGGTGGTATACGCAGCCGACTATCTAGATACGGCACCACTGTCGGACCCAGCAGTGCAGGCGGCCAGCCTTGCTGCCGGCTCAAGTATCACGACTGACGACATCTTGCGATACCGCACGACCTAACGAACTGACGGCCTTGCGTAGAGCGACGCAGCGCAAGTCGTGACAAACTAAAGCAGTATTGAAGTTCCGCAGGGAACATCGTCATTTCATTGAATGGGGAAACTAAGTGGTTCACACGCCAACAAGAGGAGACCTTCCAGCGCGAGTGGGACCACAGATTAAAAATGTGCCCGACTACGGACCGAGCGTGATGAGTCGAACCCCATATTCCGATTCCATTCAATACGAACTTGAGCGCGAACATGTTTTAGGGGCTCATTGGATCATTGCAGGTCGCTCCGAGCATGTAGTGACTGCGGGTGACTGGTTGAGTTTTGAAGGTCACGGAGAAACAGTTGTTGTTTCTCGTCAACCTGATGGATCGCTCAATGCATTTCATAATGTTTGTCAGCACCGTGGGGTTGCAATTGTCACCGAACAAAAAGGTTGTGGGGCGCGACGGTTTACATGTCCATATCACGGCTGGGTGTACGACACGACCGGAAAACTAGTCGGTGTTCCTGAGCGGGAAGATTTTTCAGATCAACATCTGCAAGATGTGCGTGCCAAGCAAGTCGCCGTTGGTGAATGGGGTGGCTGGGTATGGATCAACTTGCTGGGTCCAGAAGAAGCAGATCCATTGTTGCAATCAATCGGTCCTGAGATCACCTCTGACTTGGGTGCTTTTAAGATGCAGGACATGGTTCTGCACGAGGTTCTTGAATTTGATGTGCCAGTCAACTACAAGGCAATTGTTGATGGTTTCAACGAGATCTATCACGTCAGCCAATTGCATCACTCACCCCCGGAATTTGTGAAGGCATGCAGGAGTGCATCGTTTCATTTTGTCGGGGACAATTACATGTGCTTCGTGCCACGACCAGACAAGATGAATCAGTGGGACGAGGACTACGACCACCACAAAAACGCTATTTGCCACTATGTAGTTTTTCCAAATACCGTATTTAATTGCAACCCTGAGCACATTCAAGTTTTTAATCCAGTGCCTATTGGTGTTGATAGGACAAAATTTCTGTGCTGGCAATTGATTTATCCGGGCGATATGAACGATCCCGAGTACGCAACATACTTTGCCAAAATGCAGGCACATTGGCAAGCACTAAAGGGGGTTGTTGCCGAAGACATTGCCATTTATGAACAACTTGCCCGTACAAAGAATTCAAGTGGCTATACACAGAACATCTTGTCTGAGCGCGAATGCAAGATTCATCGCTATCACGAGACAATGGCGGTCAAAATCCAAGGGCGAGCGGAAAAAAGGAAATGAGAGCGGGTGAAGGGGATCGAACCCTCATAACGAGTTTGGAAAACTCGGACTCTAGCCATTGAGCTACACCCGCGAGACCGATAATTCTAGCGAGAGCCGCCTGTGTCTCAACGGGGCAAATTCAGGCAATGACTAAGGTACAAAGATGAAATACGACATAGTCATTCGAGGTGGAACAGTCATTGACGGACGGCGGACTCCTAGATATTGCGCTGATATTGGTATTCGTGATGGTGTTGTGGCGTCCGTCGGGCGAATCGCCGTCGGCGAGGGAGATCAAGAAATACAGGCTGATGGGCTCATAGTTGCCCCCGGCGTTGTGGACCTCCACACCCATTATGACTCCCAAGTTTTTTGGGATCCGTGGTGCACGATCTCAGGCTGGCATGGCGTGACGAGCGTCGTCGTGGGCAACTGTGGGTTTGGATTTGCTCCAGTGCGACAAGAGCAACGCGTGCGAGCGATGCAGACAATGGCGCGCAATGAAGCGGTTCCCCTTGAGTGCATGGAAGAAGGAATGCCTTGGGATTGGGAGACATATCCCGAATTTCTTGATTCGATTGCGCGCACACCAAAGGGTGTAAACGTGATGGCTTTTGTTGGAATCAACCCACTGCTGGTTTGGGTAATGGGTTCAGTTGAAGAAGCTAAATCACGTCCCATGACAGTGCCAGAGCGTCATGAAGTGGAGCGACTCTTGAAAGAGGCGATGACTGCTGGTGCGTGCGGGTGGTCTGCTCAACTACTCGGAAGGGGTTCTATTCAGCGTGACCATGACGGGACGCCGATGATAACCGACCTGATGGCAGAAACAGATTTAGTTTTCTTGGCGGAAGCACTTGGTCGCATCGGCACAGGGGGCATTCAAATGATTGGTGATATCCAGTCGGCAGATCTATTGGCTTCTCACAGTGGACGTCCTGTTATCTACAATGTTTTAGCACCGACAACGGATCAGCATGGCGCGCCGGCACAGTCGTATAAAAAAGTCATCGAGTGGTTGGCCAACACAAACGCTCGTGGAAATCGCATCGTCGCACAAGCAGTGACTTGTTCAATCAACTATGAATTTACACTTGAAGACTGGAATCTTTTTGACTCATCGGCCCTGTGGCGAGATCTGACGATGGGAACGATTGCTGAGCGTGCTGAAAAAATGCGCGACCCGATTCGACGGTTAGCACTTCATGAAGAATGGGCGAGTGGTAAGGCCCCACTTGCAGGCGGAGGGACCCAAGAGCGCGAGGAACGACTTGGTGTATCGCTTCTTGATCTTTTGCTTGCTTACGTCACCGTGGATGATCCAGAGATACGCAGATGGGAAGGACATACGGTGGCCGAGATTGCACAAGGCCTGAGTTGTCATCCGATCGATGCATTTTTGGATATTTCTCTGGCCTCAAATCTCAGTGCGGGATGGCAAAGTAAACCCAGAGACATTGATCCGACTGTGATGAAAGAGATTGCAACCGCGCCTTATGCAGTTCCGGGTTTATCAGATGGGGGGGCCCACACGAAGTTCTTGACAACTGGCTCTTATCCCACGGAGTTTTTGGCAACATGGGTGCGCGATCACAAAGTGATGCAATTAGAAGAGGCTCATTGGCGACTATCGGCTTACACGGCTCAAGTAGCGGGACTCAATGATCGCGGGACGATTGAAATCGGCAAACCTGCCGACATTGTTGTCTACGACCTTGAAGAACTTGCTCTTCTGCCGACCGAACGCGCCTTTGACTGGCCTGCAGGAGCATGGCGGCGTATACAAAAAGCGATTGGTTGGCGTTGGACAATCGTCAATGGCGAGATCACGTTTGTGGATGGTCAATGCACGGGAGCCACGCCTGGCGAACTTGTTCGGCACGGTCAGAAGTAGATACGAGACAGGTCGGACGACTGGTTCAATTTTGATTTTGCCAAGTATTGTCGAAGAGATTTATTTATTTCCCAGAAAGCCCATAGATGAGCGAACATTTTGATGTTGTAGTAATCGGAGCGGGTCTTTCTGGCATCGGTGCTGCCTATCACTTGCAGACGATGTGCCCCGATCGCACGTATGTGATTCTGGAGGGGCGCCAAAATCTCGGCGGAACATGGGATCTGTTTCGTTATCCGGGAGTCAGATCTGACAGCGATATGCACACCCTGGGCTACAGATTCAAGCCGTGGACGGAAGCGAAGTCAATCGCTGATGGTCCAGCAATACTGGCTTACCTCAGAGAGACGGCAAAAGAGAACGGCATTGATGGTCATATTAGATTTGGATGTCTTGCATCACGGGCCGAGTGGTCAAGTGTTGATGCACGGTGGTCGGTGCACACAGTAGACAAAAACACCGAACAAGATTCTGTATTTACTTGCAATTACCTTTTTATGTGCTCGGGTTATTACAGTTATAAAAAAGGCTTCACGCCAGAATTTGTCGGTGTAGAAAGTTTTGAAGGAACAATCGTGCATCCGCAGAAGTGGCCAGCCGATTTGGCCTATGAAGACAAAAATGTTGTGGTGATTGGTTCTGGGGCTACGGCCATGACACTAGTGCCGGCGATGACATCTACTGCTCGTCATGTCACGATGCTGCAGCGCTCGCCAACATACGTCGTCTCACGCCCTGACCATGACCCCGTTGCCGACAAGCTCCGTAAATTTTTGCCTGCAAAACTGGCGTATCGGTTGACTCGTTTGAAAAACACCACGATGCAACAGATTGTCTACAAAAAAACTCGTACTGAGCCCGAAAAAGTTAAGGCACAACTTTTAGGATTGGTTAGAGCAGAATTGGGACCCGACTATGACGTGGACACCCATTTCACCCCTAGTTATAACCCTTGGGATCAGCGTCTTTGCTTGGTTCCAAATAGTGATTTATTTAGGGCCATCCGCAAAGGCAGAGCGTCGGTGGTGACTGATCAAATACAAAATTTCACTCCGACCGGAATCCAACTTGCATCCGGTCAGCACCTTGAGGCCGACATTATTGTGACGGCAACTGGTCTCCAGATGGTGACACTCGGAGAAATGGAATTCGTCGTTGACGGTCAGTTGGTAGATTTTGCCAAGACGTGGACATACAAGGGATGCTCGTACTCAGGAGTTCCAAATATGGCATCGTCATTTGGTTATATAAATGCTTCTTGGACACTGCGTTCTGATCTGACATGTGAGTATGTCTGTCGGCTGTTAAATCACATGAAAAAAACTCGGACGTTGCAGTGCACTCCGCAACTGCGTCAAGAGGATCATGCAATGACCCCCAGATCATGGATCGACGGATTCTCATCTGGCTATATGGAGCGAACGATGCACCTGATGCCAAGGCAGGGTGATCATGCCCCGTGGATTAATCCCCAAAACTATGGTGCCGACAAGAAGATGTTTCGTAAGGCCCCAATCGAAGATGGCGTCATGCTTTTTACCGCCCCTGAGGTTGTTCTAAGGTCATGACCAAGGTTTTTGTTCACGGTGTTCCTGAGACCAGTGCAATCTGGAGTCTCGTGGTGGTTGAATTGAAAAAGCGTGGCATCAACGACGTAATTTTGCTTTCTCCGCCAGGCTTTGGGACCACAACTTCGAGTGACTGGCATGCAACGCAAGATGATTATTGTGCGTGGCTGACTGAAGAACTTGAAAAACTTGGGGGGACGATTGATCTTGTCGGCCATGATTGGGGTGCGGGACACGTATTTGGCGTCGTTGCGTCTCGAAGTGAACTGGTGCGCTCATGGGCTACAGATTGCGGGGGACTTTTGCATGCCAGTTATGAATGGCATGACGGTGCCCAGGTGTGGCAAACCCCAGTTGTAGGTGAGGAACTATTAGGTGGTTTTATTGATATGTCAGAAACAGACAAGGTTGCTGTGCTGACTAGCTTGGGAATGACAGATGGAATTGCCCGAGATGTTGCGCCAGCGTTGACCAAAGAAATGGGTCGCTGTATCTTGTCGCTTTATCGCTCTGCTATTCAGCCTGCAATGAGCAAACTTGGAACCAGACTCGCGCTTACGCAGCAATCAAACGGCCTTGTGATTATTCCAACAGACGACCCATACGCAGGTACTCCGCAAATGGCAGTTGATATGGCCGCTAGTTGTGGCGCACGATCCGTGATGCTAGAAGGTCTTGGTCACTGGTGGATGATTGCAGACCCAGTTGGAGCGGCTGATGTTCTTATCCAACATTGGCAGAAACAAATCTGATCTATTGCCTGATTCGCACCAAATCACGAGTGATCTCAGAAATTGTCGTGACCCCCGTTAGTGCCATCGTTCGGGACAATTCATCCTTGAGCATTTCAATAGCACGCTCCACTCCTTGTTCGCCCGCAGCACCAAGCCCATAGAAGTGCGCGCGACCAATCGAACAAATATCGGCGCCCAATGCAATCGCTTTGAAAATATCAGAGCCACGACGAATACCGCCCTCACAGATAATTATTAGTTGACCCTGCACGAGTTGAGCAGTCGGCTCAATGAGGTCGATTGGTGCAGGTGATCCATCTAATTGTCGACCACCATGATTGGAAATCATGATTCCAGTGACACCAATCTTGGAAGCGATGACGGCGTCATCGGTGGACTGAATGCCCTTTATGAAAAGAGGACCATTCCACTCCGCTTGGAGCCACTCAACTGCATCCCATGTAATTGAAGGGTCAAATTGCTCGTTTACATATGCCGACAAGGAGACGGCAGATCCGCCTGCCCCCCGAGAATCAGTTGCAACGTTGGCAAATGTAATCGGTTCATTGCGAATAAAATCCCATGTCCAAGAAGGGTGACGAATTCCGTCAAGGATGGTGTCAAGACCGATCTTGGGAGGCAATGTGAATCCTCGGCGAACATCGCGTTCACGTCGCCCGAAAACTGCGGTGTCCACAGTGAGAGCTAATGCCGTATATCCGCAAGCCCGAAGCCGTTGCAAGATATCGCGCAGCATTGCTCGGTCTTTCCACATATAGACCTGAAACCATTGTTGACCATTCGAGACGGCAGAGACTTCCTCGATTGAACGAGTGGCCAGAGTTGAATGGCAATACACCAGCTCAAATTTGTCCGCGACTCTTGCGACAGCAAGTTCTCCCTGAGACTGAGCAATGCGGGAGAATCCTGTTGGACCAAGCATAAATGGAAGTGATATTTTGCGACCCAAAAGTGTCGTGCTTGTATCGACAGCACTCACGTCACGCAAGATGCGAGGGCAGAGTTCTATTTGGGAGTAGGCCTGCACATTGTTGCGCGCGCTCCATTCGTCTTCGGCGGCACCATCGATGTAGTCAAATATTCCCCCTGGCAATCGCCGCTTGGCAATCGCCCTGAGGTCGTCGATATTTGCCGCTCGTTCAAACCTCCGTCGCCTACGAGAAAATTGGGGTTTCCTGAAGCGAATCACGCTCTGTAAATTACGGAAAATGCCCACGACAAGAAACTACCGCAAGTTGCTTTTAATCCTTTAGATGCCACCAATAGCCGTTATAACTGAGGCGAACTCTGTATCTCGGTCGGGATTTGCAGGTGGTTGTACCAGCACACCGTCAAGCAAGCCTGAAAACCATGATGAAAGAACTTCAGGAAGCTCTGACCATGTTGCTTGGGGAACCAATGCGTCAAAAATATCTTCGGTCAGGAGAGTGCCGAGTTGTGACCAGTCGTTCGCACGAGTCATCTGTTGAAGTTTTTCGCCCAATTCCTGCCAGCCGAATAATTCAAGTGTTCGGCGGTAGGCGGGTGTTGAATATAAAAAAGCAAGCACGGCACGTTGATGCTGACGACTCGCATCAAGTTCGTCCCGTGTTCGACCCAACGCGATAGGAATTGCGCCAACTATTGGGATCTCGCTTGCGAGGCGACCAGCAGATTGCTGACCTTTTCGCAACGCAGGGAGGCAGCGCTCGCGCAGAAATCGGGGGTGTGAGTTTGTTGGATGCGTTACAAAGCCGTCCGCAATTGCGCCACCAAGTACACAGGCTTTTTCATTGACACCCCCCAACCAAATTTTCGGTGAATCGTGGGGGAGCGGACCTGGATTGAAAAAAGGTTGGAGGCGATTGAGTTTGTAGTTATCAGTTTGCACATTGAGCGCTTCGCCCGTGGTGAATGAATTCCAACAAGCCCGAATAACTGCGACATAGTCGGACATGCGTTCGATGGGAGATGTCCAAGGCACGCCAAAGCGACCCTCGATGTTTTGTTTGATTTGGGTGCCAAGGCCAAGGTCGAATCTTCCGCCACTCATCTGCGACAGATCCCACGCTTGCAGGGCTAACAACATTGGACTGCGCGGAAATGCGAGGGTCAGGCTTGTTTGGACGCGCAAGGTCGTTGTGTGTTCAAGTGCCAGCAACGCCACGGCCATTGAGTCGTGAATAGTTTCAGGGACATGCAAAATGTCGTAGCCAAGAGCCTCGACTCGTTGCGCATATTTTGCTGTGTCGCATAGAGCGATTCGATCACTCATGCCCGCGATGACGCGCATGGATTTACTTATTGAGTGCGAGCAGGGCGCGAAGATGAAGAACGTTCTCTGCCACCTGAACGACGTGGTCCGCCACGATTGGCACCGTAGCCACCGCCACCTGAACGATTGCCACCTGAACGATTGCCACCTGAACGACTGCCACCTGAACGACGACCACCTTCACGACGGGGGCCCCGTGGGTCTTCAACGATTGGCATTTCACGGAATACTCGCTCACCGGGAGCAAGTGTCTGCAAGAACGTATCTTCTGGAGCCACTTTGGTGGTGGTTGCGTTGATGCCTGCTTCTTGAGTGAGTCTTTTGACAGAGCGACGCTGCTGATCGGTCATCATCGTGATGACGGTACCTGATGCCCCGGCGCGAGCAGTGCGACCGGAACGATGCAAAAATGCCTTGTGCTCTTCTGGAGGATCGGCATGAATAACAATGGCGATGTCATCAACGTGGATTCCGCGAGCGGCGATATCTGTGGCAACGAGGGTCTCAATTTTTCCCGATGAATAAGCGGCGAGGTTTTTGGCGCGCACCGCTTGAGACAAGTTGCCGTGCAATTCAAGGGTCGGAACACCTGCTTTGATGAGTTGTTCTGTAAGGCGCTTAGCCCCGTGCTTGGTACGAGTGAAGACAAGTGATTTACCGGGGGCTGCGCACAAATCGGCGATGACAGCAACGCGGGTATCTGTATTTACGTGCAACACATGATGTTCCATCTCGTCTATCTGGTGATGGTCTGAGTCAACTTCGTGAGTGACAGGATTATTGAGATAAGACCTGACAAGTCCGGCAATTCCGCGGTCAAGAGTTGCCGAAAACAAAAGCCGCTGGCAATCTTTTGGCGTGTCATCAAGAATTTGCTTGACATGTTGCAAGAATCCAAGATCAGCCATGTGGTCTGCCTCGTCAAGCACAGTTACCTCGGCGTCATCCATGCGAACATGACCTGATTCCATGAGGTCAACTAGTCGGCCAGGGCAAGCAACGACGACGTCTACGCCATCTCGCATCGCTTGTATTTGTCCGTTATAGGCGACACCTCCGTAAACGGTCGTGAACCGCATGTGCAGTGCGCGCGCAAATGGCGCAAGTACGTCGCGAACTTGGTTGGCCAATTCGCGCGTAGGAACCAGAATCACCGCACGCGGTGAGTTGGGGCGACGCTCAAAATTTGACTCATCGAGACGGGCGAGCAACGGCAATACAAAAGAGAGTGTCTTGCCTGATCCTGTTCGACCGCGACCCAGGGTGTCGCGCCCAGCAAGCGCATCAGGAATTGCTGCCACCTGAATCGGGAAGGGTGTAGCGATGCCCTGTTCGACGAGAACGGCGAGAAGGGGCGCAGGCAGACCGAGGTCTGCAAATGAAAGGGGACGAGCGTCCGCCATAAAATCTCCATTTGGGGGATAAAGCCACAGATACCGGTGTGTACCAATGGGCGCACCGAAGTGCCCTAGCACAATAACGCTTGATTTTCCAAAAAACCCATGAATGATGAAATTAATTATCGATTACGAATTTTATTGCGGTTTCGCCGATTCGGCGGGATGGCTTAATCACCCCGATCACAACGCTATAGAACTGAAGTAGGCGCCCCAAAACAAAGTATTTAGAGCGGATGGCGCGAGCAACCTGTTCAGAGGAGTTGCTATCTAAAACATGGGCCATGCCGCAATAAATGGTCGCACCATCCATGACTTTGCCGCTGCGGTCGCAAACAGCGACAGTGATGGCGGGGTTGCGCTTTATTCGGCCAACTTTGTAGGCGGATGCCCCTGTGGTGAAGCCGTATCCATCATCAAAAGGGACCACCCAAACGGCCGTCGAAACCGGCGTTCCGTCTGTTTTCAACGAAGAAAACGCTATGTATTTTGCCCCATCAATCTGATTAACCATGTCGGGGAGGGGGGACTCGAACCCCCGGCCTCCTGGTCCCAAACCAGGCGCGCTACCAAGCTGCGCCACTCCCCGGTAAAAAAAGAATCTACCGCTTAAAGAGCCCGCTTCGCCGCGCGTGTTATGCGGCGTGCTGTTTTTCCGATTGGGGCAAGATGACGTTGATCAAGGTCGCCGTGCTCGTGACCTGTCACGAATAAAACGCGATAACGCTGCCAATTAAAGCCGTTCGCCAACACAACTTTTCCCTCAGTGCCAATCGCAACGCCGTCAAGTTCAACCGTGGATATGACGGAGTCTCCAAGTTTGAGGTCAATTTGTCCCTCGTGAGGATGGGCAAGCGCATGTGGTTTCCAAAGTGGCATGACCACAGTCTTGCTGATTACCCACTCAACTAGCGAGGCAATCGAACAAGTAAGCACCCTGAGTGCGCCGCCGATACACTCTGAATCCTGTGAAAAGTACTCTCGAAGCCCTAGAGGGCAACAAAGTAAGGCTAAGTATTGAGATCGAAGAAGCCGAAGTAGATCGCGAGATTGATGCTGCTTTTCGCAAGATTGGCAAGGAACTTCGTCTGCCTGGATTTCGACCCGGCAAGGCTCCCCGCCAGGTGGTGGAGGCTCGCATCGGTATAGGTGCCGCTCGCACTCAAGCGATTCAGGATGCGATTCCTGAGTTCCTCAGTCGTGCTGTGCGTGAGCATGATGTGGACATTGTCGCCACGCCAGACGTCGAATTAAAAGAAGGTCAAGAACAAGGCATTGTAAAATTTGATGCAACTTGTGAGATCCGCCCGGAGATCACTGTCCCTGGCTACACGGGGCTGCGCGTTGAACTGTCGTCACCCAAAGTCACGGATGAAGATTTAGAAGAAGTGATTCTTGGTGAGCGTCGTCGGCATGGCGTGTTGACAGACGTTGATCGTGCGGCACAATCTGGTGATTATGTGATTGTCGATCTAGCAGGCCAGAGAGATGGTGAGCCAGTAGCTGGTCTCAACACCGAGGACTGGACCTATGAAATTGGTCGTGGTTGGGTTGCCCCGGGGTTTGATGATGAACTAATCGGCGCCGTTGCCGGCGCAGAACTTCTTTTCACTGCGACACCAAACGGAACTGAGATACCAGCAGATTTCGTGGTGAAGGTACAAAAGGTGCAGACCCTTGATTTACCCGAGTTAACCGATGAGTGGGTGCAAAATACAATTCCTGAATTTGATTCCGTCGCTGCGTGGAAAGATTTCACCCTTGAGCGACTCACGACGGGTCGACTAAATCAGATGCGAAATTCGGTGATGGAAAAAGTAACCGATGCTCTTGCCGAACTTGTAGACATTGAGGCTCCTGAGTCGATGGTCAATAATGATTTTCAAAGTCGAGTAAAAAACACTATTGCGCAATTTCAAAAGCAAGGAATAGCCCTCGACCAGTGGCTTTCGGCGACTGGTCAGAATCCAGAGTCGTTCCTTGAGGGTCTCAGGGTCCAGTCGCAAAAAGCCGTCAAGGTCGATCTTGCACTAAGGGCGGTTGGCGTAGCCCAACAGATTGAGGTAACCGATGATGAAATTGAATCTGAATATCGGATTATCGCTGAACAGGTGAAGCAGTCACCAGACAAAGTGCGCCAGGCGTATGAACAAAACGATGCAGTTTTGGACCTCGTTTCTCAAATGCGCAAGTCCAAGACTTTGGATTGGTTGCTCCACAATGTGGAGTATGTAGATGCCGACGGCAAAACTATGGATCGTGACCTAGTCTTAGGGCAGCACGAACACGAACATGAACACGAAGACATTGAGGCGACAGAATGAATATCCAGAACTACTACGTACCAAGCGTGACCGAACAGACGAGTCGTGGCGAGCGTGTCTATGACCTCTATAGCAAGTTGCTCAAAGAAAATATTATTTTTCTAGGCACACCCATTGATGACACGATTGCCAACTTGATGTGCGCGCAATTGATCCATCTTGAGAGTGAAAACCCTGATCGCGATATCAACATCTACATCAATAGCCCGGGTGGAGACATCACGGCACTATTTGCCATTTACGACACGATGCAATTTATCAAAAATGATATTGCCACTATCTGCCTCGGACAAGCGGCTTCAGCTGCAGCGGTTCTGCTGGCGGCCGGAACCAAGGGAAAGCGGTTGGCCTTGCCGCACAGCCGTGTGATGTTGCACCAGCCCTATGGACAGGTCGGGTACGGCCAGGTGACTGACCTCGAAATTGCCGCCCGTGAGATAATGCGGATGAGAGACCTTCTGGAGGAGGTTTTGTCGTTCCACACAGGCCAAACCCCTGAACGGGTTCATGTTGATACGGACCGAGATTTCGTAATGGAAGCAAATGAGGCCCTCGCGTATGGCATTATCGATGATGTGATTACATCGCGTCAGTTAACGGACCGCTCTGGCCCTATTCGCTGACCACAACCGAGAGGTGCCTCGTGGCCAAATTTGGAGACTCAGGAGAGATTCTGAAGTGCTCGTTCTGCGGAAAGTCGCAGAAACATGTCAAAAAACTCATCGCCGGACCGGGTGTCTACATATGTGATGAGTGCGTTGATCTGTGCAACGAAATCATCGAAGAAGAATTGGCCGAAAAAGGAGACGTTCGATTTGAAGTACTCCCGACCCCACAAGAGACAAGAGCCTTCCTGGATCAGTACGTCGTTGGGCAAGACCATGCAAAAAAAGTCTTGGCTGTTGCTGTTTTCCATCACTATCGTCGCTTGCAATACCAGCAGCAAAGCAGTAGTCGTCGCGACGAAGTTGAATTAGCGAAAAGCAATATCTTACTTCTGGGTCCAACTGGTTGCGGTAAAACCCATATGGCACAAACTTTGGCACGTCTGTTGAATGTGCCGTTTGCAATCGCAGATGCAACGGCACTCACGGAAGCTGGTTATGTCGGAGAAGACGTTGAAAATATTTTATTGAAATTGTTGCAGGCCGCAGACTTTGATGTAAAAAAAGCTGAAGCTGGGATCGTGTACATCGACGAAATCGATAAAGTTGCCCGCAAATCGGAGAATCCAAGTATCACCCGAGATGTTTCGGGTGAGGGCGTGCAACAAGCACTACTCAAGATCTTGGAAGGAACGGTTGCGTCGGTGCCACCTCAGGGTGGACGGAAGCATCCACATCAAGAGTTCATTCAAATTGACACCACCAATGTTTTGTTTATTTGTGGTGGGGCATTTGCTGGTCTCGAACAAATTATTGAACAGCGAATTGGCCACAAAGGTGTCGGATTCCACGGCACAGTCAAATCCAAAGCAGAAAAAGATCCGGGCGACTTGTTTGCACAGGTGTTGCCCGAAGATCTGCTGAAGTTTGGAATGATCCCTGAATTCGTTGGTCGATTACCAATGGTCGGGGCAGTCAATTCACTTGATCGCGCTGCCTTAATGGAAATTCTTACTGTTCCCAAGAATTCTCTTGTGAAGCAGTATCAAAAACTATTCGAGTTTGAAGATGTCGAACTTGAATTTACGGCTGCAGCGCTCGGGGCTATTGCAGATTTGGCACTGAAGCGTGGAACGGGCGCGCGCGGTCTGCGTTCCATTTTGGAGGAGATACTGCTGGACACCATGTATGAATTACCAAGTCGCACAGATATCGCCAAAGTAATAATGGACATCGAAAACGTGATCGAAAAAACCAAGCCAGAGTTGGTGTTGCGTGGCCCAAGCCGTGTTGCCCGTCCGCGGCGTGCCGCCTCGTAATCGTGCTGTTTGCCGACGCTCTGCGTTATCTCGAAGAGCACGCGTCATACGAAAAGACGGGGCGAATTGAATCACCATCACTTGATAAAACTCTTCGGCTATTGGCTGTCTTGGATGATCCACACAAGCTCTTCAAGATTGTCCATGTCACCGGGACAAATGGCAAGGGATCAACAAGTCAAATCATTACTAAGTTACTGATGGCCCATGGCCTGCGTGTAGGCACCTACTCCAGCCCCCATTTAGAGAAAATAAACGAACGATTGGCGATTGACGGTGAAGCAATTTCTGATGAGGAATTTGGAGATGCTGTTGCATCGGTAGCCGATGCAGAGGTACTGGCTGGTGTGAGACCAAGTTATTTTGAGATTGTCACTGTGGCAGCTTTTCGATGGTTTGCCGATAATGCCGTTGATGTTGGGGTGATTGAAGTCGGCATGCTCGGAAGGTGGGACGCCACCAACGTCGTCAATGCTGATGTTGCAGTGATTACCAACATTGCCCTTGACCATACGGAGTTCGCCGGTCCTGAACTTTCTGACATCGCACGCGAGAAAGCCGGCATCATCAAGCATGATTCGTCTGTTGTGAGTGGCGAGACACGATCAAGCCTTGTTGATATTTTTCGTAAAGAGACAAGTGATCAAATTCTCATAATGGACGAGGATTTTAGTGTCCTTGATAATCAACTCGCATTGGGTGGGAGACTTTTACATATTCGGACTCAACGCGGTGATTTTGCTGAATTGTATTTACCCCTGCACGGTGCCCATCAAGGTGAAAATGCAGCAGTTGCGTTGATGGCAGTGGAGGAGTTCTTTCGGGCTCCATTGCATTTTGAAACTGTTGAAGAGGCGTTCGCCAACGTGAGTATGCCCGGACGGTTTGAGATTGTCGGGTATCAACCACTCGTTATTTTGGATGGTGCTCATAATCCAGCAGGAGCTGATGTTTGCGCTCAGGTATTTTTTGAGGATTTTGATCCACCCGGAAGGCGAATCCTGATTGTCGGCGCACTGCAGGGCAGAGATATTAATGACACGCTGTCAGCTCTTCGCACTGACGAATTTGACTTGGTTATTTGCTGCACAGCCCCGTCACCTAGAGCACGCAGTGGGGAAGAAATTGCACTGGCTGCTCAGGGGCTTGGCTGCTCGGACGTGGTGGTGGAGCGTTCGGTGCAAGAGGCCTGTGATCGTGCCGTGCAAGATGCGTCATCCGATGATGCGATTTTGATTGCTGGTTCGCTCTATGTAGTCGGCGCAGCACGACCGCATTTGCGACTTATCCTGCCCTGAGGCTGTCAAAATGCGATATTTTCCAATTATCCTGTTCCCATGACGTCTCGCACCCTTGTTTTATTGAAACCAGACGCTGTTGAGCGTGGCTTGATCGGAAACATCGTGTCTCGCTTCGAAAAAAAAGGGCTACTCATCGTTGCGATGGAATTGCGCTCACTCGATGCCGAGATCCTGGCGCGTCATTACGAAGAGCATCGAGAAAAAGGTTTTTATGCCGACCTCGTGGCATTCATGTCGAGGGGTCCTGTTGTTGCGATGGCGGTAGAGGGTCCCGCCGACACGTGGGAAATCGTCAGGTCAATGATGGGTGCCACGAATCCCCGCACGGCTTCTCCAGGCACAATCCGCGGGGATTTAGGCACAGAATTCACCGAAAATCTTGTACACGGAAGTGATTCTGCCGATTCGGCGGCGCGCGAGTTGGGTATCTTTTTCCCTCGCCTATAGCGGGTTCGTCACTACACTTGGGAGAACCTAGGCGAGCAGGACAATGCTGGCCCAAGACCACACCTTATGAGCCGTAAAAATCCCTTATCCATCGGGCGAGATATCGCCATTGATCTTGGAACCGCCAATACCTTGGTTTACGTTCGGGGACAGGGAATTGTGCTGAATGAACCTTCGGTCGTAGCCATTGATATTCGCGATGGCAGACCAGTTGCAGTCGGGGCAGAGGCAAAACGGATGCTGGGGCGAACTCCAGCCAATATCAAGGTGGTGAGACCTCTAAAAGATGGAGTGATTTCAGATTTTGACACCTGTGAGAAAATGTTGAGATATTTCATCCAGCAAGTGTCCAATAGTCGCTGGAGTAAGCCGCGCATGATTATTTGTGTTCCGTCGGGTATCACGGGTGTCGAGCAAAGAGCAGTCCAGGACGCGGCTGAGTATGCAGGTGCCCGTAAACCTGTGCATATCATCGAAGAGCCGATGGCCGCAGCCATTGGAGCCGATTTACCAGTACACGAGCCGAGTGGCAATATGATCGTCGACATCGGAGGGGGAACGACAGAGGTTGCCGTGGTCTCCTTAGGCGGAATCGTGGTGTCTCAAAGTATCCGCGTTGCCGGTGATGAAATTGATGCAGCGATTATTGCTTATGTGCGTCGGGAATTTTCCCTCGACATTGGTGAAAACACGGCAGAAGAAATCAAAATTCAAATGGGTTCTGCAACCCGACTGACGCAAGAACTAAATGCCGATATCGGTGGCAGGAACACGGTGTCTGGATTGCCACAGACGATTGAAATCAGTTCAGAAAATGTGCGCGAGGCGATTGCCGAACAGTTGACATCAATCGTTGATGTCATAAAAGCAACCCTTGACCGCACTCCACCAGAACTATCTGCCGACATCATGGATCGGGGAATCTACTTGTCTGGGGGAGGGGCGTTACTAGCGGGACTCACGGATCGTGTTACACGAGAGACGGGAATGCCGTGCTACATCTCATCTAATCCTCTTTATGCTGTCGTGATTGGTTCAGGGCGAGCACTGGAAAACATCGAGGCGATGAGTAGCACTACAGCCTCGCCAAGCCTTGAGTATTAGGGACGAGCATTCTCATGGGAGGATTGTCGCGCCAACGCGTCATTGCAATACTTGCATTGACTTCAATACTGCTGATCACGATGGATTTGCGCGACAGTTTTCCAGTATCAGGTTTAAGACGATTGTTCGGAGTAATTTTTCAACCTGTTGAAGGAGCGACCCGCGTCATCACGACGCCGATCAACAACATTTGGC
The DNA here is from genome assembly GCA_005790505.1 of Actinomycetota bacterium. Classification (GTDB taxonomy): domain Bacteria; phylum Actinomycetota; class Acidimicrobiia; order Acidimicrobiales; family Ilumatobacteraceae; genus UBA2093. The sequence continues at coordinate 28,818 of SXUP01000030.1, read as the reverse complement.
ATGGAATGACAGACTATGGCGATGTATCAAAAGAAAATAAGCGCCTAAAAGATTTGATTGCGCGCCAAGAGGGAGCAACTATCGCCAACATTGCTGGTGTGCGCGAAGCACAAGAATTACTTGCACTTAATGGGCTACCAACTCTTGCCGGTATTGATTCCTGCACAGGTCAGGTTGTCGGCCAATCTCCATCAAACTTTTCTCAGACAGTCGAGATTAATCAGGGTAGACGATGTGGGATCAGGGTTGGAATGCCGGTGCTAAATGCGGCAGGTTTGATTGGCAAGGTCACTGAATCTCTTGATGATCGGGCTGTTGTCATGCTCATTACTGATCCCGCCTATTCACTTTCGGTTAAAATCGTCAATCAACCGCCTCCCGTAGTCACGGTTCCTGTCTTGGGGCCTGAGTCAGCACAAACCACAACAACAACTTCTACAACTTCTACAACCACGACGACCATTGCCCCCAAAAATACTATTTCAGGGTTCACGCCGGGCGTTACTGTCGCAACGATTCCTAGCACCTCGCAGATAAATCCATCTCCAGATGACGCGTCTGTAGGAGACATCCGTCCCGGACAGGGCAATGATTCACAGATCACCGTTCCGCCAGGAGCAAACCTGCCACTACGCGAGACAGGAGCTCTCGAAGGTCGGGGGATATTGCGGACCCCAATCGTGCGTTTTATCGAAAATCAGCCGCGTTTTGGATCTGTTTATGTTGGATCTCCCATTGTGTCTTCGGGAGGAGCTACATCTCTTGCTCCTCCAGACATTGTCGTGGGAACTGTGTCGCGAATAATCTCGCGCACGGGAACGCTTGGTCCACTACTTGAGGTCAAAGTAGCGGCGAATCTTGATTCGCTAAACTTTGTTCGTGTTTTGCTTTATCAGCCATCAACGGAACGGCCGGGAGCACCATGAACATGATCCTCATAATCGCCCAGAAGCCTGCCACCCGATTGTTTTTGTTGGCGCTTGTTGTGCTCTCGTTTCAGACAACTATTTTTAATACGATGCGTCCGTTCGGCGTTTGTTTACAAGTCATGTTGCTGCTTGCGACGAGCAGTGGTTTGGCACGTGGTTCAGAAGTGGGGGCAATTGCTGGCTTTGCCATTGGAATGATGTACGACCTCGTGCTTAGTTCACCACTCGGGCTTGGAGCGGTGGTCTTTGCGATTGTTGGTTACATTGCTGGCACCGCGAACGCATTCGTCCATGAACCCACTTGGTGGACGCGAATGTTATTAGGGGGAATGTCGTCAGGACTTGGCATGTTGCTGATGCCTGTCGCGCTCACCATCGTGGGTCGCGAGGGCGTGATGAGTCGACAGATTATTGTCGTCGCGCTAGTCGTGGGGCTCACAAACGCCGCGGTTACCGTTCCCGCGACGAGTCTGTGCCGCTTTGTGTTGACTGAGCCAAGCAAGGCTGGACTGTGACCGACAGGCCTGCACGCTCAAGACTGGCAGTCCTCGGATCCGTGTCGCTAATTTTAATTGGCTTACTTACGGTGCGTTTGTGGTTTTTACAAACAGTTGATGCTCAGGGACTGCAAGAGCGAGTGAGAGAAGTTCGCACGCGTACGGTGAAGCTGGTCCCCGAGCGAGGACGAATTGCCGATTTGAAGGGACGCATCTTGGCAGACAATCAACGAATTTTGACGATCACCATTGATCGGTTGGTGATTGCTAGAGACCTGCCGCGACAGCAGATGTGGGACAGATTGTCTGGCGTCTTAAACATGACCGCTCAGGATCTTGAGAAACAATTTCAGAGCAAAAAGTATGACCCACTTCAGCCTGTCACGTTGAAAGAAGGTGTAGCCGAAGATATCGGAATTTTTTTGCGGGAACGCTCGGAAGATTATCCCGGGGTTGATGTGCGCGAAGATTGGCGTCGAGAATATCCCTATGCCCCGATGGCGAGCCATGTCGTCGGCTTTTTAGGCGCGATCAAACCAAATGACATTTCGATGTACAAAAATTTGGGGTACGACCCGAATGCACGAGTAGGTCAATTTGGGGTTGAACAGACCTACGAGTACCAGTTGCGCGGTGTTCCAGGCTTCGTGAAGTACGAAGTCGATTCACTCGGCAATGTTTTGCGAGAACTAGATCGCAAAGAGCCAGTGCCGGGAAATGATGTGCAACTCTCAATAGATCTTGAAATTCAACAATTCACCGAGCAAGCACTACAAACAGAATTGTTGGTTCGGCGTCGCACTGAAGCAGCAACCGTGATGTTGGACGGAGTGCCCGATCCCAAGTATCCGCCAGTGACTTATTACAAGGCCCCTGCCGGGTCTGCAGTCGTGCTAAATCATGACACTGGAGAGGTATTGGCGATGGCGAGTTATCCAAATTTTGATAATCGCTGGTTTAATTCGGGAATCAGTGGAGAAAAATTTGGACAGATTTTTCCTTTGAACAATGATCCAGATCAATCAATATTGGTCAATCGCGCCATTTCAGGTCGCTATAACTTGGGCTCGTCATTCAAACCTTTCGTTGCCTACGCAGCCTTGCACTCAGGACAATTGGTTGGTGGCACGGATTACTACCTAAAAGACGATGGTTATTATCAGTTGACGAGTATCCCCGAAGAGCGGTGCCAACTTAATGTCAAATGCGTTTTCAAAAATGCAACCTGCGGAAATGGTGCTCCCTGTCGCTATGGCCGAGTCAATGTGGTCGATGCGCTTGCGGTGTCATCAGATGTCTTTTTTTATAAAATTGGAGAAGAAATTTTTTCGGAGCGTGGAAACCGTCCAGTGCTTGAAGAAGAAGTGCGTCAATTTGGGTTTGGTTCACCAACTGAGATTGACCTTCCATATGAATTCGTTGGAACAGTGCCAAGTAAAGATTTGAAAAAACGGTTGGCCGCGGTAGGGGCGATCACAGAGGATGAAGGTCGCAGTTATTACGTTGGCGACAATGTTCAATTTTCCATCGGCCAAGGCTTGATGTCGGCAACCCCTCTGCAGATGGCTGTTGCTTATGGTGCGCTCGCTAACGGCGGATTGGTTTTGCGACCAAAGGTGGTTCGTTCTGTTTGGGCTTCGGGAACTCAGGTTGCAAAATCTGGACGACTTAATTTTGGTACTGGAGTAGTCATCATTGACTTGTTGGATCCTGTTGTAAATCGTGACATGAATATGCCTGCAGAGATTCGAGATCCAATCGTGGAAGGTTTAACTCGCGTAATAAATGGGCCTGGAGTGAGATCAGATATCTATCACTCAACAACAGGGGAAAGACTGTTCAAAAGTTACCCCAAGGCTGTTATTCCTTTGGCTGGAAAGACGGGTACGGCGCAAGGATTTGGAAATCTTCCTTGGAATGACTCGTCTGCCTTTGGGGCATTCAGCAAAAATCCCGATAAACCGTATTCAATTTACGCGTATTTAGAAAAAAGTGGTTACGGATCGCGGGCTGCAGCACCAGTGGTGAAATGTATTTTCACAGCGCTTGCAGGACGCATCCGCCCCGACACAGTGGTCCCTGCGGATCCACTCGATCGCAGCAGTGTCGCTCCGGCGACTGCGCAATCACTGAGAAATCCACTTTGCCTTGTTGGTAGCGGATCAACGGTGCGTGATTAATGGCTTTTGCACTTTTTGAACGCGCCGCAGACTCAGGTCTTGGCAACGTGCGCCGAAGTTATGGCGAACCAAGTCGAAATATTGACTGGATCCTGATGGCGGCGGTCATTGCTCAAACGAGCATTGGCGCCGTCATCGTCTATTCAGCCACTCGCCCTCGGCTTTTGAACAGGGGCTTAGATCCATTTTACTTTCTTCAGCGTCAAGTCATTTTCGTCATCTTTGCGGCGGTGATGTTGGCTTTTGTCATGGCGCTTGATTACGGGGGTCAAATCCGAGGGAATGCAACATTGTTCTATGTTGGAACAAATATTTTGCTGGTGCTCGTTCTTGTTGCTGGGGCCGCCACGGGCGGTGCACGACTTTCATTCAATTTGGGTCCAGTTTCACTGCAGCCATCAGAATTTGCCAAAGTGGCGATGCTGGTGATGTTGGCAAGTTTTTTGGCAGATGATGATTCAGACACTGTTTCATATGAGCGTTTTATCCAAGGTTTAATGTTGGTTGGAATTCCTGCCGCACTGATCACGGTCGAGCCCGACTTGGGTTCAGCGTCAGTGCTAGTTGCGTGTGCAATGGGCGTGATGTTGGTGGCCGGAGCGCGAATGCGAAATATTATTTTTGTTTCGAGTCTGGCGATTGTGTCAATAACAGGAGCTGTCGCGGCTGGAGTGGTGAGCAACTATCAACTCCGTCGAATAACGGCTTTCTTTAATCAGAACTCAGATGAGGGACGTTTGCAAACGATCGTCTATCAAGTTCGCTTTGCCAAACGCGCAGTTGCCAACGGAGGAGTTTTTGGCAAGGGATATCTCAAAGGTCCTTTGACCAACGGCGCCTTTATTCCAGTGCAGTCAACAGATTTCGTTTTTTCGGCTGTCGGAGAGCAATTCGGGCTGATCGGGTGCCTTGTTGTCCTGTCGATTTTGGGGGTTATTTTGTGGCGAATCATGCGCATCGCCCAAATGGCCAAGGACCGTTTTGGTCGCTTTCTCTGCGCCGGCGTATTTACGATGATTTTGTGGCAGGCATTCCAAAATATTGGAATGACGATGGGATTAATGCCAGTTACGGGGGTTCCATTACCTTTTGTCAGTTACGGGGGTTCCCATACGGTGGCTTTTGCGATCATGGTCGGGATTGTCCAGAACGTCCATATGCGCCGTTTTCGCTAGTCGCCTCAGGTAACCTGAAGGGCAGAGGACAACAAGGTCCTAACGATCGTTTGGGTAAATGGCGCCATTTTGGCAGCCATCGGCCCAGCATGGCGCGCCTTTTGGTGCGACGTGGGAAGGGATTTTAAATGGACACCCCAAGCGGTGCTACACCTGCACAAAAGCGTCGTCGCGGTTCTCGTGGTGGCAAAAATCGTTCCAAGCGACCAGCAATTGATGGCTCTGCTTTGGATTCAGATGAGTCTGGAGAAGTCCAAGACGAGTCGGCGCGCGCCACGATTGATCCAAGTGAACTGCCCGACCCTCCTCATGAAGGTCGCGTCCAAGACCCAGAAGTTGCCCAACAGTCGCTTGTGCGGCGACCTCAAATAGGCGACACTCGACCAGCGCCTCGCCCGCCGGTTGAGCAGCCTCGCGGATCCAGTTCTCCAAGCAACGCCCAAAGTAACCAGCCGTCAGTCGCTGAGGAATCGCCTACAAGCACCTCACGAAAGCGCAATCGCCGGGGCGGACGCAATCGCAATCGCAATCGGGCGGGATCTGGCTCGGGGTCCAAGAAAACACCTATCGAGACTGATGCCAGCATCATCGAGCGACGTCGTGGTCGTGAGCGAAATGGTCGTCCTGTGGGCCGATACTTCATGTGTGTCCAAGTGCGCGGCGGCATTACTCAAGTCGCAGTTCTTGAAGGACGAAGCCTGATTGAGCATTATGTCAGCAGACCAGCCGACGACGTAGCCCAGATTCACGGAAATATTTATCTAGGGCGAGTGCAAAATGTTTTGCCAGGAATGGAAGCGGCGTTTGTTGACATTGCTACTCCTAAAAATGCGGTGTTGTATCGCGGGGATGTGCAATTTGATCAAGAAGATGTCGAAGGAGCCCCAGAAGCGCGAATTGAACAAATTCTGCGATCAAGCCAAATGATTTTGTGTCAGGTCACAAAAAATCCAATTGCGGCAAAAGGTGCTCGACTGACTCAAGAAGTGTCTCTGCCGGGTCGGTTCGTTGTCTTGATTCCCAACAGCAAGGCCTATGGCATTTCCAAGAGGCTGTCAGACTCCGAGCGCCGTAGATTGCGGTCAATTCTTGATCGTGTCAAGCCCGAAGAACATGGTGTTATTTTGCGCACTGCGGCTGAACACGCAACAGAGCAAGAGTTGACTGCGGACATGACGCGTCTCGTTGAGCAGTGGAAGATTATTGAAGAAAAAGCCAAAAACGCCAAAGTCCCGACACTTCTATATCGTGAGCCCGAACTTGCAGTGAGGGTGATACGTGAGGAGTTCACCGGGGAACATCGCGGGGTAATCATTGATGATCTTCGTCTGTATGAAGATGTCAGAGACTATGTCGGAGCATTTAATCCAGAACTAGTCGACCGAATTGAGTACTACGACGTCGCCGCCCAAACTTTGTCTTTATTCGAGACGCACCATGTGCATGAGCAACTTCACAAGGCCCTTGATAAGAAAGTGTGGTTACCATCGGGCGGCTCATTGATTATCGAGCACACAGAAGCTTTGACGGTGATCGATGTAAACACCGGCAAAAATGTCGGTTCTACCAGTCTTGAAGAAACCGTATTTCGCAACAACTTAGAAGCAGCCGAAGAGGTCGCGCATCAGTTGCGTCTTCGAGATATTGGTGGGATCATTGTCATTGACTTCATTGATATGGAGATCAAGGACAATCGCAAGAAGGTGCTGGAATCATTCAAGATCGCCCTCAGCAGGGATAAGACCCGCACTCAGGTGTTTGATATCTCAGACCTTGGCCTCGTCGAGATGACCCGCAAGCGAATCGGTGAGGGTTTGCTGAACTCTTTTACCGAACCGTGCCCCGACTGTGAAGGGCGTGGTGTCAAAGTGGATTATGAGCTTCTGAACTGAAGCCAAAATCACGGGTATTTTCCAAAATAAGCAGAATCTGGTGAACGGGACATTGTCATTTCATCAATTACAGAGATAGAGTTTTCAATCGTTATGTACGCAGTAATCGCATCAGGTGGCAAGCAAGAAAAAGTAGCCCAGGGTCAACAGGTTCAGGTTGAACTCTTGCATGTCGAGGACGGCACGGAAGTGTCGCTTCGTCCAATCATGCTCGTTGACGGTGACGCCATTCTGGCAACACCAGAACAACTCAAAGGTGCTTCCGTTACAGGTCGAGTTGTTGGAACCGCCAAGGGACCCAAAATTGACGGCTTCACATACAAGCGACGCACGAATCACCATCGTCGTTATGGGCATCGTCAGCAATATTCTGTTGTTGAAATTACTTCAATCTTGAAAGGCTGACACCAAATGTCCAAGACAAAAGGCGGCGGCTCGACGCGAAATGGTCGTGACTCAAACGCTCAGCGTTTGGGGGTAAAAGTTTTTGATGGAACCAGCATCAATGCCGGGACCATTCTCGTGCGTCAGCGTGGCACCACTGTTCATCCCGGTAAAAATGTGGGCAAAGGCAAAGACGACACCCTGTTTGCACTTGTCGCCGGCAATGTCAAATGGGGCGAGCGCCGCGGCCGCAAAGTAGTCGACGTACTGCCATTTATTTAACTCGAACCGCGGGGCTCACATGATGGTGTCGATGCCTTGTGGCAATTTGGAAACGTTGTAATCGAGCAATGTCACTGCTTGTCGACACGCAAAACGATCCGTCATTCCGCCAACATAAGTAACCGCATTGCGCACAGCCATCATGCTGTTGGGGTCGGCGGGTAAAAAATCGGCAGCCTCTGGTAGGTCGCGCGGGTTGGATGCAAAATGGTCTACGAGAGAGCGCAGTAGGTCGATAACTGCCTGCGCTTGAACTTGGGAGTCAGGACGCAAATAAACTTGGTCGTAGTTGAATTGTCGAAAGGCAGCGAGTGCGTCTGCTGTGTCTGGGACCATACCGATGAGGCCCGTGGTCGCAGTTGCCTGAATCATGGAGTTGATGAAAGTGTGCAGTTGTCGACCACGTCTTTCACCGCAGCGGGTGCGAACGATGTCGGGAAGTTGTGCGGGGGTGACGAGTCCGGCAGCGACAGAGTCTTCGAAGTCGTGGCACACATAAGCAATTCGGTCGGCCCAACTGACGACCTCTCCCTCGGGTGTGCTCGGTGCAGGACGCGACCAACTGTGATTGCGAATACCGTCAAGTGTCTGAGAACAAAGATTGAGTGGGAGCAAAACAACGTCTGATCCCCAGACGGCGTGGTCGTAACCACCCTCGATATAAGGCGAAAGCGCGTCTTCACTGGCATGACCCCCAGGGCCATGTCCGCAGTCATGGCCAAGGGCAATCGCTTCCGTGAGGGCAACATTTAACCGCAATGCTTTGGCCACCGATACTGCTACTTGGGCCACCTCAAGGGCATGTGTGAGGCGCGTGCGTTGATGGTCGTGAGGGAAAACAAAAACCTGAGTTTTGCCCGAGAGGCGGCGAAACGCAGAGGCATGCAAAATGCGATCACGATCGCGCTCAAAACAAGTTCGGTATTGATCGGGCTCTTCTGCAATCGCCCGAGTTCCCGAGGAAGTGGCCGCAGTTGCATGCGGGGCAAGCGTCGCGGTTTCGGCTTGTTCGCGGGCAAATCGATCGGCGATGTCCGTACTGCCTGGGCCCGCCCACGAATCAGCATGTGCCAAGCGAATGTCGGGAGTCGTATGGCCAATCATCGTGGCAGCCCAATCACGAGATCGCTTGGTCTGCTCGGTTGGAACAATCTCTTGATTTGCCATGTAAACACGATAGGTCACGCTTGGACCAGGGATGTGGAGACTGTGTCACCGATAGCCTGACAGGTGTGAGTGCATTCGTTGACGAGGCGCAATTAAATGCCAAGGGCGGAGATGGTGGTGCTGGCTGCGTAAGTTTTCGACGTGAGGGCCCCGAGGCTTTTGGGGGGCCAAATGGTGGAGATGGTGGCAAAGGCGGAGACGTGTGGCTTGTCGCAGATCGAAATGCAGCATCGCTGTTGGCCTTTCGAGATCATCCGCACCGCAGTGGTGCCAATGGTGTGCACGGTAAGGGCAAAGATTTGCACGGCAAACGTGGAGCAGATTTAATCGTCGCCGTTCCTGAAGGAACCATCGCCCGTGACCTCTACAGCGGTGAAATTCTTGCTGACCTAGTTAACCACGGAGATAAATGGCTTGCAGCAGCGGGTGGAAGAGGCGGACGAGGCAATGCACGATTTATGACCAACCGCCGACGTGCTCCAAGTTTTGCCGAACAAGGTGAACATGGCGCCGAGCGGTGGATGCGGCTTGAACTCAAGTTGATGGCTGATGTGGCATTGGTCGGTTTTCCAAACGCCGGCAAGAGCACTTTCATAAGTGTCGTATCTGCTGCGAAACCAAAGATTGCCAATTATCCGTTCACAACTCTTGAACCTCATCTTGGTGTCGTGCGTCTAGACAGTGCAACTGAATTCGTGATGGCAGATATCCCTGGACTAATCGAGGGAGCAAGCGAAGGTCGTGGATTAGGACACCAATTTTTACGCCATGTGGAGCGTGCTCGCGTGCTGTGCTATCTAATCGACCTGGATCCGATGGAGGCAATTTCTCCGCAAGAACAACTCGATACCTTGCGCCACGAGATCGGGCAATATCGCCCAGAACTACTTGATAGGCCATCTTTGGTGGTCGGCACCAAAGATGACAGCGCGAGTGATCAAGTTATTGCCGAGTGGACCCATGAACACATGTCAGCCATCACTCGTGCCAACGTCCAAACGATTGTGGGCAAACTCGCAAACCTCGTGCAACAAGCCAGGGGTCAAGAACCGGTTTTTGAAGCTACCGTCATCATGCGTCCAGAGCCTGATGGCAGTTGGGTTGAAAGAATCAGTGACGACGAGTTCCGCGTTTTTGGCCGCACAGCTTTGCGTGCCGTTGCCCTCAATGACGTATCTAGTCCTGAGTCTCTCAATTATATTGACGACCGCCTCACCAAGCTCGGCGTACCCAAACTTCTGGCCCGTGCAGGTGCCAAAGCAGGCGATGTGGTGTGGATTGCAGAATTCAGTTTCGAATACATCCCGGATATGTGAGTCTGTAGAGATGAAAATTGTTGTCAAAATTGGAACTTCCTCGCTGACCAATGATGCTGGCGTGTTGCGACACGATGTAGTTGAAGTAATCGCAAGACAGATTTCCCAAGTCAAGACTGCGGGGCACGAAGTAATTCTCGTGACATCTGGTGCTGTTGCGCTCGGCATCGCTGGCTTGAGTCTTAGTCGCCGACCAACTGACGTCCTCTCGTTGCAGGCTCTGTCTGCAGTTGGACAACCACAATTGATGGCGGCGTATGCGGCCGAATTTGGTCAATATGGCCATCAGGTCGCCCAAGTGTTGCTGGTGCCCCATGATTTCGTCGACCGCACCCAATATCTACACGCACGTAGTACCATGCTGAAACTTCTTGAACTTGGCTGCATACCAATTACCAATGAAAATGATGCGATTGCCAACAACGAAATCAGATACGGCGACAATGATCATTTGTCAGCATTAGTTTCTCATCTGGTTTCGGCAGATGTTTTGCTCCTGCTCACCGATACCAATGGTTTATACACCGCCAACCCCCACACTGATCCAACGGCTGAAATAATTCGGGTTGTCAGTGCTGATGACCGTCTTTTGCAGGTTGATGCCCAAGAATCCGGTACAGATCGCGGAAGCGGTGGAATGGCCTCAAAAATTGCTGCGGCACGAATTGCGTCGTGGTCGGGCGTAGTTGCGGTCATTGCCTCTGCAGAAGCACCTGACGTGATTGCGCGTGTTATCGCCGGCGACGATGAGATCGGTACCCGATTCCTACCTCACGACCGTCAGTTGTCGGCACGCAAGTTATGGATTGCCTTTGCCTCTGAAGTAGAAGGAAAGGTTGTTGTCGACGCGGGTGCCCGAGCGGCAATGATTGAGCGCGGCACGTCGTTGTTGCCAGCTGGCGTGGTCGGTGTGTCGGGCGATTTTGCTGCTGGAGCTACGATTGAGATCTGCGACCAAGAAGGCGTTGCCTTCGCCCGCGGAATGACGGCGATGTCAATGACACAAGTAGAACAAAGTCAGGGCAAGCGCAGTTCCGATATCGACAATTCCGGCACGATAGAAGTCGTGCATCGAGATGATTTGGTTATTTTGTAATTCTATAGATTTTGATCATCAGCAACATAGGGTGATTGCGCCGTCGTTGCACTTGCCACCAAATGAGCCTTAAGTTTGCGTATTTCTGGAATTCGCAACGCGTATAGACCGCCGATATAAATAATCAATCCTGCAGTGATACATAAAAAGACCTCACCAAAGCGGGCAAGCGATGAGATCGACTCAAGTCTGACTTGCATGAGTTGCAGTACAGCAGCCATGGCGCACGTTGCAACTACTGCTCGCCAGAAAAGCAGACCCAGGGAAGCCCACTTTATTGCCGCATAACGAGTATGTAAAATTGCGATTGCCAACACAGCAGAGATCGAATATGCAATACCAAAAGCAAGTCCAAGCCCGAATACCCCGTGACGGTCAACGAGCAGAATGGCAAGAATAATATTGATTGTATTTTCGAACAGATTTATAAAAAATGGCGTACGGGTGTCTTGATGAGAGTAAAAACCACGCAGAGTGAAAATGTAAATTGAAAATCCAACAAGTCCGATGGCAAAACCAGAAAGGGCGCGAGCAGTATTGGTGGCTGCAGCAGAGTCAAAGTGACCGTGTTCCAGCAGAGCACTCACGATGGGGTGCGATAAAATCAGCATTCCTGCCGACGCTGGCAGAGTCAATAGGCCGATCCAGCGCAATCCACTTGTCATCCATGTTGCAAATCCATCCCTGTCAGATTCTTGGACGCGTCGAGCTAGTTCAGGTACAAAAGTCGTGGCAATCGAAATAGCCAGCAGGCCATGAGGGAGCATGAAGAAAGTAAATGCTTTGCTATAGGCATCTTGGTCACCGCTTCCAGGCCTTGCGAGGTTTTTAATCGCGATTAACGCAATCTGGTTTGTTATGACGTAGCCAAATGTCCATGCCGACAGGCGTGCGAGTGAACGAACTGCTGGGTGTTTGAACTGTGGCGTGAAACGCCATTTAAATCCCGCAACTCTCAAGGCAGGTATAAGCACTATCGCCATGGCGGCGATGCCTGCGGTAGATCCGAGTGTCAGGAGTAAAAAAAATGTTTTATCGTTGAGGGCGTCATCAAGAGTTGGTGTTCCGTCCCGAGTGAACGGAATAACAAGCAATGATGAAATAATAACAAGGTTGGACAGCACTGGTGCCCAAGCAGCCGCCACGAAGCGCCGTCGAGCATTGAGCAAGGCAGTTGCGATTGCGGTCAATCCATAGAAAAATATTTGAATCAAAAAGATTCTTGTCATCACGGTTCCGACATTTCGAAACTGAGACGCACTTACAGAGCTACTTGGATTCAGGGAAAACATTCTGAAAATAAGAGGTGCTGCCGCGATTGCCACTACGGTGGCCGCGATAAGGGCAATGAGTGAAACAGTTACTACTGCCTGGGTTCCCTCGTCGTCGTCTGCATCTTTTTGTTGAGAGGCGAGTTGTGTAAAAAGTGGGACCAGCCCCGCAGCCAGTACACCACCCACGAGTAACTCATAGATTGAGTTTGGTGAATTATTGGCTCCGTCAAATGCGTCAGCCAGAGCAGTTTGACCGATTATCACTCCGAATACGATGATGCGCAAAAGTCCTGTGAGGCGCGAGATGGCCGTGCCGATGGCAACGACCACCGTGTCTCGAAACATAGTACGAGCGTAGAGGCACAATAGGTTCGCCTGACTGATACCAGTTCTGTTGCTCCTAGTACGGTTGAGTTCTTATGAACCACCGCCTTGAATCAGTACAGACCGTCCGCCAAGGCCTCAAGGACGTTAATTATTTGGCCGATGATGGTATTGCTGGTGTGGTTTTTTTAGCCGAGCGGCTGGGGAAACCAGTCCTTGTGGAGGGTCCAGCAGGCACGGGCAAGACTCAACTCGCCAAAAGCGTTGCTGACTTCACGGGTGCCAGACTCATCCGCCTGCAATGTTATGAAGGTCTTGATGAATCTAAAGCGCTTTATGAGTGGAACTACAAAAAGCAGTTGTTGCGAATTCAGGCTGATCGAAAATCCGACTCGTGGGAAGATGTACACGATGACATTTTTGGCGAAGACTTTTTGCTGACAAGACCACTTCTTGAAGCCATCACTAGCAATGATCCTGTTGTTTTGTTGATTGACGAAGTTGATCGTGTCGAGGTTGAGACTGAGGCTTTGCTGCTTGAAATTTTATCCGAGTATCAAGTATCGATTCCTGAATTAGGCACTATCCAGGCGAAGCAAATCCCGTTGGTGTTTTTGACTTCAAACAACACTCGTGAATTGTCAGAGGCTTTGAAGCGACGTTGTCTTTTCTTGCACGTGGACTACCCGGACATGGAACGCGAAAAAGAGATTGTGCTCACGCGTGTTGAAGGTATTTCTGAGAACCTTGCAGATCAAATCGCGCGCATCGTGCGCAGTATCCGCCAGTTAGATCTTAAAAAAGCTCCTTCAGTAAGCGAGACAATCGACTGGGCTCGGACTCTTGTATTGCTTGGAATCGAATACATTGAAGCAGAACAGGCAAAAGAGACTCTTCATATTTTGTTGAAATATCAATCCGATATCGCCAAGGCTGCCAAAGAACTTTCGATCGACAAGTAAACAAGGAGACCAATGCTCGATCTTTTATCGGGCTTCATCACAGAATTGCGCAATGCAGGTCTGCCAGTGAGCCTCACCGAAAATCTTGATGCCATGGAGGCAATCAAGCACATTCCGATGGAAGATCGAGATGCATTTAAGTATGCACTCGGAGCAACACTGGTCAAAAATAATTCTCATTGGCGTTCTTTCGAGACGGTGTTTGAGGTCTATTTCAGTTTGCGTGGGGCAGAATACGCAATTGACGGGGACAAGGATGCCGACGAATTCTGGCGTGAGATGCAAGAACAACAGCGTCAAGGAGAGGCCAACGGTAGTTCTGGCGGCATGGAAGGACTATCCGCAGAAGAATTGATGAGTATTTTGATGAAAGCCCTGATGGCGGGAGATCAAGCAATGATGCGTGCCCTTGCTCGGCAAGCGGTGCAGCGGTTCGCTGGCATGGAGCCTGGACGGCCTGTTGGTGGGACCTATTACCTCTACAGAACATTGCGCAATTTGGATTTGGAGGCGATGCTTGAGAAGTTGATGGAAATAAGTCGTCAAGAAGTGGGCGGGGAATTGACTGCGCTTGAAGAACGCCTCGAGAGAGATGAACACGAAGATCAGATTGAAAAATTCAAGCAAGAAATTGAATCTGAAATTCGCCGCCGTTTAGTTGCCGATCGAGGAGTCGAGGCGATGGCCAAAACGTTGCGCAAGCCCCTGCCAGAAGATGTCGAGTTCATGCATGCCAGTCGAGACGAGATGCAGAATTTAAAAAAGGCTCTGCAACCCCTCACCCGAAAATTAGCGGCACGGCTTGCTCGCAAACGTCGCCACGGACGCAAAGGACCATTGGACTTTCGCAGCACGGTGCGACACAGTTTGAGCTACGGCGGAGTGCCTGCAGATCCACAATTCAAGTATCCGCGGCCAGCAAAGCCAGAGTTGATGGTGGTGGCTGATATTTCCGGCAGTGTTGCGGCGTTTGCCCGATTTACCCTGATGTTGGTGTATGCGATTCAGGGACAATTCTCAAAAGTGCGTTCATTTGTTTTTATTGACGGCCTTGATGAGGTGACTGAGTATTTTCGGAACACGGAAGACATCAGCGTGGCGATTCAGCGAGTCAACACGGAGGCAGATGTCATCTGGGTCGACGGACACAGCGATTACGGTCATGCTTTTGAGGTTTTTTGGAACAAGTTCGGCAAGGAAATAGGACCCAAGACGACCGTTCTTTTGTTGGGTGATGCGCGCAATAATTATCATGCCTCTGGTTCGTGGGTAGTAAAAGAAATGCGTCAGAAAGCCCGACATGTCTACTGGCTAAATCCTGAACCCAAGTCCTACTGGAATACTGGTGACTCAATAGTTGGTGAATACGGAACCTTTACCGATGGTGTTTATGAGTGTCGAAATATGCGACAACTTGAATCTTTTGTGGAGAAACTGGCATGAGTAACACACGTCTAGTCCTAATTCGTCACGGTGAGTCACAAGTGACCGTCAAACGAATACTCGGAGGTCCCCGATCCTGTACTGGACTATCGCCACTTGGTCGCCAGCAGGCTGAGAGATTGAGAGACAGGTTTTTGTCGAGCGGCGAAATTCAACCAGACGTCATTATTTCTAGTAGGTATCCGCGAGCACTTGAAACGGCCAACATCGTGGCGCCAGGGCTTGGAAGTTTACCAGTGCAGGTTGATGCCGCATGGGGAGAGCACGATCCTGGTCCCGAATGTGACGGAATGAAGTATGCCGATTTCGTGGCTCGATTTGGACATGTGGACTGGAGCGGTGATCCCGATGGAGTCACTTTTCGTGGCGGAGAAACAGTCGCTGAATTCAGCCATCGCGTGCGCGGAGCTGTTTTCAAGGCAACAAGCCAATACGAAGGCAAAACAGTGGTCGTGTTTTGTCACGGCGGAGTCATAGACGCAAGTTTGCGACGCGCCTTGAATGTGCCCCCGGTCGGGGGGTTTGACATTTATACGCTCAACACAGCCATAACGGAAATCGTTCATGTGGGTCCGAATAAATGGCAGTTGCATCGTTATAACGACTCCTCGCATCTCGCTGGACTACCAGCGTCAACATTGATTCATAGCGAGTCCTCCGGGAAATAACAAACATGTCTTCCCTGCGCACGGTCGTTGTGGTGGGTGGAGGCACTGCTGGTTGCACGGTGGCAGGTTCATTGGCAATGGATGAAAACATCTCCGTGGTTTTGCTGGAAGCAGGCGCTGATTTGGGCAATGGTCAGGATCGAGACTTTTTTCAGGTGTTAAAAAATAAAGACGACTCAATAAGTCATCTGCAGGTATCACTGACAGAGACCTCCTCAACAGCAAATTATCTTCAGGCAAAAGGGTTGGGTGGTGGTAGTGCGATCAATGCCATGGTGTCGCTCCCGGGTCATGCAGACGGCTACAACGAATGGGCACGAGAATTTGGGTGCACAGAGTGGGCGTGGGCGAGTGTTGCGCAAGCGTTCGACGGCTTGCCCTTGGCATTACATCGGCCAAACGATGATGAACTGGGAATAATGGGTGCCGCGTTGCTCGAGTGCATTCCGCAAGCGCAACGGTCTCCACTTGCGTGGCACAACGGACGTCAATCTGCGGCAATGTTTTTAGACCAAGATTCACGGAAGGGTGCTTTAGAAGTCCGCCTCAACGCAACGGTCTCGCGAGTTGTCATAAAAGATGGGAAAGCAGTCGGAGTAGAACTCAGCGAGGGAAACATAATACCTGCTGATCTCGTGGTGCTTTGTGGAGGTGCATTAGTGACACCTCAGATTTTATGGGCGAGTGACATTGCAAGACCAGCAATTGGTTCTGGTCTTCAGGATCATCCCGCAGTGATGCTTGGTACAGTGCTCAACGCACCTGCTGCAGACGGTTTTGTCGTGACAGCGCACGCATTTATTGAAATTGATGGTGTTGCTGATGCTGGACAAATCATGGCCTATAACTATGTCGGCGATACATCACGCACGTTGGGCGGACTCGGCGTGGCGTTGACTCATGTATGGTCCCGAGGCAAAATCAGTACCGACGGGTCTGACGTGAAGATACAATTCAACATGCTGAGTGATCAGCGCGACAGGCAGGCTTTTCGGTCACTCGTCCGCCAGGCAGCCAAACTGGTGGCTACGGGTGGTTTGAGTAAACTTGGGTTGGACTGGACCTGCGATGACAAGGCGACACCTTGTGGCGTGTTGCTTGAAATGCAAGATAATGAACTTGACTCATGGCTGATGTCAAATTTGGGGCATCAGTCTCATCCTGTTGGAACGTGTCGCATGGGGGAGTTCGAAGATGCTCTTGCAGTGGTATCCCATCGCGGGCAAGTCCATGGTACGTCTGGTTTGTGGGTAGCGGATGCTTCGGTATTTCCAAAGATTCCGAGAGCAAATACAAATCTGCCCGTCACAATGCTCGCCTCGCGAATTGCCGGTTTTATTTTGGACTTTTGTCGCTCTTAATTCTTCGGTGAACGACAAACGCCCAGCCGCCAACAATGCAGGCTGAAAAAAAGAACCATTGAACTGCGTACGAGAGATGTGTTCCGTTATCCAGGGTTGGATTGATTACTCGCGCTGGCCATTCTCCCTCGCGCGGATTTGAATCAAGTCGCTGGATGTACATTGGCGCAAGGTCACCATCAAACTGTGCATCAATACGCGGGATATCAATGCGCTGCCATTCCAAAACAACACCGATGGAAGCGTCAATCGCACCGCCAAAGGATCGGGTCTGAGACCTTCGGAGAAATCCAGTGACACTGACAATCGACCCAGGAGGAGGAGGCACGGATTGCGCCAGCGGAATGAAACCTCTGTTGATTAGGACGGTGAGCCCCGTTGTTGTTCGCAACGGCACGACAGAGTTGACACCTGCTGCGCCATTTTGTGATTTATTTACAACGGTAAAGGCATCATCAACGAGATATGAACCGGTAACCGTGACAGGTCGCCATTCAACTGCCTCTGGGGTTGTTTTGGCCGTCAAGATCGATTCAAGGGGGGTGACTGATGCCGAACTATTTGAGCGCACAAGGGAATTAAAGGTTTGCCGCTGGTCAAGTCGATGAAGTTGCCAAAAACCTAGATTCACCAGTAAAACAACCATGATGCCCGCCAAGAGGTGCAACAGAATCCAGCGCGGGCGAAGAAGAAAGCGATACATGGTCAATCCAAAGGTAGTGCGGAGAAAGCATCGGACTACCGTCATAGTGTGACAACTTTGGAATATACCCGAGAGAATTTGACGGACGAGTGGTGGTCGAGCATCTTTGGCCAATCCGTGACTGCTGGAATTTCATCTGCCATTGGTGACGGCCTTGTGGGAATGAATCTGCGTGTACCGCTATTTTCAGATTCCCCAGGAGTGCCCTCATCAGTTGTTGTGAAGTTGGCATCAAATGATCCCACAAGTAGATTCACAGGAATCACCTTGCGCAATTACGAGCGTGAGGTTAAATTTTATAATCATCTTGCAGCAACAGTTGATATCAAAGCACCACGCTGTTTTTTTGCTGATTGGCACGAGACCGCCGGTGATTTTGTAATCGTTCTTGAGGATATGTCCCCCGCAGAACAAGGAAATCAGATCATTGGATGTGGACTCAATCACGCAGAGGCTGCCATTGATGAATTGGTGGCATTGCATGGTCCTCGGTGGAATGATCCAACGCTATGGGATGTTGATTTTCTGCAGCGCCGCGCAACGGCAGAGGACGCGATGACGTTGCAAATGATGTACAGCGGGGTAAAGACTGCATTTTTGGCCACCTTTGGTGATGCGATTTCGGCCACCTGTGGTGATGCTGGAATAGATTTTGTGGATCAGCTCGAAAAAATATTGACTCCTTATGTCTGCGAGCGAGAAGAACCTTTCACGCTTATCCATGGGGACTTTCGTTTGGACAATATGCTGTTCGCTTCTGCTCGCGGTGGTGCACGCTGTGTCGTCGTTGATTGGCAGACCCCGGGGCACGGGAACGGAATTGCCGATCTGGCTTACTTCATCGGGGCGGGTCTTGTGCTGCAGGATCGCCGCGCATATGAGCGACAACTCGTAGATCGTTATATTTCTGGGCTTCAGTCCCGGGGAGTCGATGTTGATCCAGCCTGGGTTCATCGGCTTTATCGCCGAGAAGCAGCGGCCGGAGTTTTGATGAGCGTGGTGGCATCTCAAATCGTGCAGCGCACTGAGCGCGGTGATCAGATGTTCACGGCGATGGCCACGCGTCATATTCAGCACGCCCTAGATAGCGAAACATTGTCACTGATCTGATGAGTCCCAAACTCAGTCCAACCCTGACTAGGTGTCGAAGAATCCTCAACGAACGGATTCGCCCCCAAGTGACGTCCAATATCGCTGATCTTGAAGTCTGGGCTGCGGCTGCAAATTTTGAGCCCGTGAGCTTTGAAGAAGCCAAAAATTTTGTCTATCAACCCTTTTTGCTTGGCTCCTCAATTGCTCCAGCGTGGCACACACGGTGGTTTATTCTGCGTGGCCATATTCCAAAAAATTGGGACATCAACACGGCGATAGCCAAGGTTGCCGTGCATCTGGATCTCGGCTTCATCGGCAATTATGACGGGTTTCAAGTTGAGGCGATGCTCTATCAGCATGGTCAGCCAGTGCAGGCAATTCAACCTGACCGCCGTCGATTCGTGCTTGAGGTCGCAACGCCTGGAGAAGATCTTGAGTTTTATCTTGAAGTCGCCACAACACCAATGGTGTCAAATCTTGGCGTTGGCAAAGAGTTGAACGGTCCCGTGATTACACCATACGCCGATCCTGCGACATCTCCGCTGACGCCTTTGTACCGCCTCGGCATTGCACAACTAGAACGTCGTCTCATCTCAATGGAGCAATTGGCCCTGATATTTGACACCGTTCTTGATCTTGCAACTGATTTGTCTAGCAACGATCCAATGTGGGGGGCAACAATTCGTGCGCTTGAGGATTCAATCGCAAGCATGGACATCGCTCACATGTCGCTGGGTGCGCAACGAGCAACAGAGATTCTTGCCGATGTGCTGGCACTGCAAAATGGTGATGTGAGTCATCAAATCGTGGCTACTGGACATGCGCATCTTGATACTGCGTGGTTGTGGCCGTTGCGAGAAACTCGCCGCAAAGCAGCCCGAACATTTGTCAATGCGACTGGAATGGCGCGTCGGCATCCGCAGCATGTTTTTAGCGCCTCTCAAGCGCAGCACTATGAATGGGTTCGATTAGATCATCCTGAGTTGTTTGCCCAGATACAACGTCTTGTCGCTGACGCTCAATGGTCACCAGTGGGAGGAATGTGGGTAGAAGCAGACCTCAACTTAAGCGGTGGGGAGAGCTTGTGTCGTCAGTTTTTATACGGACAGAGTTTTTTTGAAGAGTGGTTTGGTTTTAGAACCGATGTTGCTTTTTTGCCCGATGACTTTGGGTACCCAGCAGCGTTGCCACAAATCGTGTCACAGTCAGGATGTTCATATTTCTTCACTCAAAAGCTTTCCTGGAACGAAACAAATGTTTTTCCGCATCATTTATTTTGGTGGCAAGGTCTTGATGGCTCACGCGTACTGACTCATTTCAGCCCAGTTGAAACCTATAACGCGATAAATACCCCATCACAGTTGCGATTCGCTGCCAGGAACTATCTTGATCACGCAATTTCTGAGACATCATTGTCTTGTTTTGGACATGGGGATGGGGGCGGCGGTCCAACTGATGAGATGGTAGAGCGAACACGCTTGCTCGCAGATGTGAGCGGAGTCCCAAGGGTTCGCACTGGTTCCCCCTCTGATTTCTTTGCAGAAGTAAACGCTGCATCGGGAGAAGTAGCGCCGGTTTGGGTCGGCGAAATGTATCTTGAAAAGCATCGGGGGACTTTGACTTCACAAGTCAAGACAAAGCAAGCCTGTCAAGGTGCCGAAAGAGCACTTCGTGAGGCAGAACTCTGGAGTGTCTCAACCAACACGAGTAATCCAAATTTGACGCAGCAGTGGCAAAACCTCTTAACTCAACAGTTCCACGACATCCTGCCGGGATCGTCGATTACATGGGTGCATCAGGATGCAGAGCGAATATTGAGTGATGTAATTTTGGAAGCCCGCGCGATTTCGGTAGGGGCCATCAATGCCACTGACGAACAATATTGTCTGACAGTAATTAATGCATCGTCATTCGACCACTGTGGGGTCGTCATTTCAGATCTGCCCACTGGACTGATCGGACTCAGCAGATCAGAGAGTCTCATCGTTCATCAAGACGACCAAACATCAATGGTTCAGCGTTTGTCTTCTGGCCAAATCGCTTTTATCTGCAGTGTGCCTGCGCTGAGCGCGGTCCCTATTCGTGTTTCCATTGGTGTTGCTGTGGCGCCTGAACACGCCGTGGATGTGGTGCATGATGCGGCGGGTACGACGATGTCAAATGGCCTTGTCACAATGCATCTCTCTCCGACTGGAGAAATCGATTCTTTGGTGGAGATGACGTCGCGCCGAGACATCGTGCCCGCTAACGCTGCTATCAATTGCTTGGTATTACGAACTGATCAACCAGCCGAATATGACGCGTGGGACATTGACGAGCCAGATACGCGGGGTGACGGTACTGCGATCGAGGGTTGGTCTGTTGAACTCATTGAGTCAGGTCCATTGATGGCAGTGTTGCGCCGATTCTGCGAGGTCGGTCCATCACACTTTTCCCACGACATCATGTTTTATGCCGATCGGGCAACGGTGAGCAACGAACTGCATGTTCTCTGGAACCACGATGAGACTCGATTGCAGGTGCAAACACCGCTCGACATACATGCACTAGTTGCAACATGTGGCACCCAGTTTGGCCACATCGAGCGTCCACGACACGCCAATACATCATGGGACACCGCAAAATTCGAAGTATGTGCCCATCGGTACGTTCATGTTGGTGAACCACATTTTGGCGTCGCACTCATGAGCGCAGGTGCGCACGGCTTTGATGTTCGAGGCGACTCGCTTTGCATGTCGTTATTGAGGTCGCCTCGTTTTCCTGACCCTGTGGCGGATCGGGGTGAACAGACTCTGCAATGGACCTACTGGATCAATGCAGGAGAAGCCTTTGCCGCCGGACTTGAGGCGCAGGCACACCTAGTCACCGATCCTGTTTACGCAATACAGGGTGAATCTCGCATTGATGCGTATATCAAGCACGACTTAGTCGGAGTTGTCGTGGAGGCCGTCAAATATGCCCATGATGATTCTGGCGATATCGTCGTCAGACTTTGGGAAACGACTGGTGACCGAATTACAGGCAAGATACAGGTGCTCGGAACTTCGGGTGGCAACACGAATCTGTCATCCGCACACGAATCAAATATTTTGGAAGATATTTTGTCCGCAATACCCATCCGCGATGAATCAATTGTACTCACAATGCGTCCGTTTGAGATTCGGACTCTACGCTTTACACAATGAATCCTGATTCAAGAGGCCTGATCGTATTTGATGGACAATGTGGCTTTTGTCGAAGGTGGATTCGGTATATGAATCATTTCAAACGTCATCCTGAATCAGTCGCTTGGCAGCAAACAGACCTGGCAGCATTAGGTCTGACTGCGGAACAATGTATGGCCGCCGTACAGTGGGTTGGGCCCACGGGTGCGATTGCATCAGGGTCAGATGCGGCTGCGCGTGTTTTGATTGTCGCGGGTTTGCCGTGGAACATTGTTGGGCGACTTATGTTTTTGCCCGGAATACGCCCGATCCTGCAACGCGCCTACCGTTGGGTGGCAGAAAACAGGCGGCGTTTTCGCGGAGACCCGATACCAGAGTGACATTATTGCAATATGAAATTCAATCCGCGAAGTTCGTTGAGTTCTTTGGCTAGTTGGTCAAGATGATGAGGATCATGAGCGATGAGGTGGTGCTGGCGACTATCGGCGATAGGCATTGCAAGTATTAGGTCAGACCACGAACCAAAAGGCAGACCCAGCACAATTTGCAATGCGGTGGTGAGTGCCAAAACAGGATTTGTATCGTAATTACGAAGAAGCGTCTCGACATCATTTTTATTGAGTTGTCGAGGGCGTTGACTTGGAGCGGGTAAGTCACGCATCGCAATAATCTATCGGGCGATGGGAAAGCCACATTTGAGCACGCAAAACGCGCCAACCTCAACTCCGCCCGCTGAGAGATGCAATACGGTATCAGCGCAAATACGCCATCCCACCGATGAACCAAGGAAGAAATAGTGGTGCCCCTTGCTACGGTTGGAGGTGGCAAGATTAAAAAAGGGGACATCATGACGGACTGGAACTTCGGGCTTATCTTTAGGGCTAACGCCAAAAAAGCACCTAATCGGCCGGCACAGATTCATTCTGGAGTCACCCAAACATGGGGTACTTTGCATCAACGTGCCAACGCTCTTGCCACAGACTTGCTGGAGTCTGGACTTGGTCACCAATCCAAGGTTTCTTGTTATTTGTACAACTCACCTGAATATCTTGAGACAATGTTCGCAGCCTTTTTGGCTGGGTGTGCACCTATCAATACCAACTATCGCTACGGCGCTGAAGAAATTGTATATCTATTTGACAATGCAGATGCTGAAGCGGTCGTGTTTCATGGTGTTTTCGCCGAGTTGATTGATGGTATTCGTGCTCGGTTGCCAAAAGTTAAGCGCTGGTACATGGTGAGTGACTCGGTGACGACTGTTCCAGCATGGGCAATTAAATATGAAGATGTTGCGTCGCGAGTCGTCCCTGATTTAGAGCCCGAAGTTCCGCTTTCAGGGGACGATCTCTTGTTGCTCTACACCGGGGGCACCACAGGAATGCCAAAGGGTGTGATGTGGCGTCAAAACGATTTATATAACGTTTTGGGGTCTGGCGGCAATGCCCCAGCCGGTATTGCTCCCGTCGACAATATTGAAGAACTTCTGGAGAGACTCGACCCCCAAATTGCTGGATTGCGAACGTTGGTCGCATGCCCACTTATGCATGGGACGGGGCAATTTATGGCACTAAACACTCTTGCTGGTGGTGGATGTCTTGTGACGCTTTCAAATCGCAGTTTTGATGTGCCTGCCTTGTGGCAGACAGTTCAAGATAGCGCCGCAAACATCGTCGTTATCGTCGGACAGGCTTTTGCTGGCCCGATGCTAGAAGAACTTGACGCTCACCCGGAAAAATATGATCTCAGCAGTGTTGTCATGATTGCTTCGTCTGGGGTGATGTGGCAACACGAAAATAAACAAGGCTTACTTGTGCACATGCCAACAACAATCTTGTTCGACAGCCTCGGTTCGTCCGAAGCTGTTGGTCTCGGCGGATCAATGAGTGTAAAGGGCGCAGCCCAAAAGACCGCCCAGTTTGTGCTTGGCCCTAATTGTGCTGTGTTTACTGAAGATGGCGATCGCGTGCAGCCGGGCAGTGGAAAAAGTGGTGTCGTTGCAGTTGGCGGCGCAATCCCGCTGGGGTATTACAAAGACGAAGTAAAGACCACGCAGACTTTCAGAATTTTTGAGGGGCGTCGCTGGAGTGTCCCGGGGGATTGGGCCGAGGTCAACGCTGATGGATCGGTGCACCTACTCGGTCGTGGTTCTGTTTGTATCAACACAGGCGGTGAAAAGGTTTTCCCCGAAGAAGTTGAAGAAGCAATGAAGACTCACCCTGCAGTCCGCGATGCAGTCGCCGTTGGTCTGGCTGATAAGCGCTTTGGTGAAACTATTTGTGGAGTTGTTGAATTCGAGACCCAACAGTCGGTTTCTTTTGACGAGCTAAATGCTCATGTCAAGAAATCACTTGCCGCCTACAAAGCGCCACGAAACATGGTGGTGGTTAGCACGATTGGTCGTGCAGCAAATGGCAAGGTTGATTACAAGCGTCTGAGGGAACTGGCAGAATCATCGATTGGTGCACCATGAGTTCTAATCACGCAAATAACTTGCGTCACCGTTTGGGCAACGGCGAATCAGTGTTGATGCCTGGCGTCTGGGATCCATTGTCGGCATTACTCAGTCGTGATGCCGGCTTCAACACGGTTTTCATGTCTGGGTTCTGTGTCTCGGCAACATTGCTCGGAGAGCCAGATATCGGACTAGTGACTCAAATAGAGATGGCCGACGTTGCACGAAGAGTTTGTGCTGCAGTGCCAGACGTGAATGTAGTTGTTGACGCGGACACTGGCTACGGCAACCCCAGCAATGTCATTCGAACCGTTGAACTTTGCCAACTTGCAGGTGCGGCTGGAATATTCCTTGAAGATCAGATGTGGCCAAAAAAATGTGGTCATATGGACGGCAAGCAAGTTGTGCCCCGTCAAGAGTGGCTCGCTAAGTTACGTGCGGCGGTGGATCATGGTGAGTCATTACACATCACGGCGCGCACTGACGCGCGCGGCGTTGAGGGTCTTGACGAAGCGATTGAGCGGGCAAAGATGGCACGCGACACGGGGGTAGATGCACTCTTCATTGAGGCACCTCAATCGGTTGCAGAACTAGAGGCGATTGCGGCAGCGCTAACCGATATCTCTTTGGTTGCCAACATGGTCGAGACTGGTAAAACCCCATTGCTTACCCCCGCAGAACTATCGGCTCTCGGATTTAATCTCATCGTGTCTCCCTTGACGAGTCTCTTCTCAATGGCACGGGCAATCTCGCAAAGCCTTCAAATTCTTGCCACGGAGGGTACTTTGCGAGGCCATCTTGACCGATTATTGCCCTTTGACGAGTTCACGGCGGTTGTTGGTCTTGATAAACATCTCTCCAACGAAGCCGACTACCGCTAAGGTAGTTCTGTCGCATTAAGAGAGACCGACAGGTCCGGCAACCGGGGTGCGAGCCGTACGGTGCCAGCCCATTTCACGATGGGGATGTGGTTCCGCCTCGGCGGAACAACGGGCTGTAAAACTTTCCTGATGAGAGAATTAGTAACAGTCCTAGGGAGTTTTCATGCGCAATACCAATCAGCACACGGGCACCCCTTATGCAGCGACGGGAGCGTGGCTGCAAGGTGACGCTGTCGGGCATCGATCTTTTTTTACATTCGCAACTCAAAGGCCTTTTACTTTGGACAGTGGCGCATCACTTCGTGATGTGACACTCGCTTATGAAACATGGGGAACGCTGAATGCAGATCAGTCGAATGCAATTCTTATTTGTCATGCATGGACTGGCGATAGCCACGTAGCAGGAGAAGCAGAGCATGGGCATCCCACTCCTGGTTGGTGGGAGGGCGTCGTCGGGCCAGGGCAAGCCGTTGATACAAATAAATATTTTGTGGTGTGCAGCAATGTTTTGGGTGGCTGTCAAGGCTCGACTGGCCCCGCATCACCCCATCCCGACGACGGTGCTCCGTATGCATTGCGTTTTCCCGCGGTCACAGTCCGCGATATGGTCCGCGCTCAAGCATGGTTGACTGACTCACTGGGGATCAAGGCTTGGCACAGTGTCATTGGTGGATCAATGGGCGGGATGCAAGTGCTGGAATGGGCAATCACATATCCGCAAAGAGTGAAGTCAATCGTGCCGATTGCTACATGCATTGAGTCAAGTGCCCAACAAATTGCGTGGGGTGCCATTGGGCGTCGTGCGCTGTTGATGGATCCACTTTGGAACAATGGTGATTATTACGGGGCTGCACCGGATCAGGGGCCCTGGCATGGTCTGGCAATCGCACGAATGATTGCACAAGTGACTTTTCGAACCGACAACCGTTTCAACGAAAAATTTGGTCGGGAACAATGCGACACAAACTTCCACAGTGATGGAGTTGACCTCTTTGATCGCTTTGAAGTTGAAAATTATCTTGAGTACCACGGCGACAAACTAATCCGCCGCTTTGATGCGAATAGTTATTTGTATATTGGCAAAGCAATGGACCTTCACGATGTTGGAAGGGGACGTGGGGGCGTTGGTAGGGCAATGAGTCGCATTACAGTACCAACGCTGACACTTGGTATTGACAGTGACATTTTGTATCCTGCGTACCAACAGGAGTTACTGCATGAAAGCGTGAGAGGGCGTCATTCACTGACAAAATACACTCAAATATCAAGTCCTGAGGGTCACGATGGATTCTTGATTGAAACAACGAAAATCAGCGTCGAGATCTCAAGATTTTTGCTTGATCTGCAGGAGGCATTCAATTAGATTGCGCCAATAAAGCATTAAGTGGTGCGATACACCTGCTTGTGCTTGGCACCCGCAGTACCAAGAGATTTGACTGACGCAGGAGATACAAGTTTTTTCCCTTCGGAGGGTCTGGAACTGCACCAGTGAGGGTCCAGACACCCTGAATCTCGCGTTTCCTGAGACCTCGCAATCGGAGGTTGACCACGCCATCGGATGTTATGTTGGCTCGTGCATCTCTCCATCTACCGAGTGTCGTTCCGCGTTCGTCAACGGCATGAACGCGACAAGTAAAACGAGTTCCGTCTCGCGAACTCCAGTGGGCCTCGTGTGTTTGCAGATACCAAGCCAGCATGCTGAGTGCGCCCAAGAATGCGGTAGCCGTCAGGAAGTTTTCCACAGGCGGTAAGTCTCTCACGCCGTGTCCATGATTTAAAGCATTGCCGTGAGAGAATAGGGCATGTCTTTTGCTCTGCTGGGATCTCAGTTTGTTGTCAACATTCTGGGCTTTGGACTCATTTTGTTTGGGGTGGTCCTTATTTTTGCCACCTTGTCGTTTTGGCGAGCATCTCTCGTTGATCCAGAGGCGCTCGCCCCTCTTGAAATTATGCAAGATCGAAAGTTCAGTCGGGCTGACTCACAAACGAGAATTGCATTACTCAATAAATTTCGCCCTCCGAGTGCTGAGATAATTGACAACATTGTGGCTCCACTAATCCTGAGTCGTGAGCCCGCGTCGGAGCCCGAAAAAGAAGTTGTCGATTCTTTCTCACACGATGACGATGCGTTTGAAATTGTAAATGTTGCTCAATCAGTCCCAGACTTAATTGACCCACTAATTCAACGACAACACAGAAAAGGGGCGGATTAAAATGTCCACATTTAATCCTGAAGAAATGATTGCTCGATACAAAGATCGGGCAGCAGCAGTGCGTAAGAGACCTTTACCGCCGGTAGCGGGCGACGAACGACAACACTTCATCGCTCAAGCCGAGACTGATTTCAGGGACTTTGCAATAATCGGCGATTCGGTTGCGACGATTGAAGATGGTGTGCTTGTCTTGCGAATTGACATGCGTCCACCAAACACATGACCTCAATGTTCGTGCGTGCCCGCGCCGCTGGGTCGACACGAAATGACCTTCCTGTTCTTGGAGCCATAGTCGCGGTTCTCGCATGGGGAATTGGTCCTTTGATGACTCGCGGGATGTCTGTGCCGACGTCGACGTTAGTTTTTTATCGGCTTGCCCTCGGTGTGCCGCTGATGATCCTGATTGCGTTCTGGACAGGTGGAAAATTTTCTCTTGACTTAATCAAGAAAACAGCAATTCCAGGTGTTTTATTTGGCTTGTCAATGCTGACCGGTTTCGCCTCGATCAAATTGACAAGCATCGCCAATGCAACCCTCATTACGACCCTTCAGCCAGCATTAGTGTTACTCGTTGCTCCGCGATTATTTGGCGAGCAGTGGCGTGCTGTCAGATTATTTCATGCCACGGTTGCGTTCGGGGGAGTATTAATCGTGGTCTTGGCTGCAGCCTCGACGAGTGGAGCCAGCGCCAAAGGTGACCTCTTAGCAGGTGCCAATGTCGTTATTTGGACAATTTATTTTTTGATGGCTAAGCATTTGCGCAACTCAGGTATTCATTCCTGGACATTCTTGGCGTGTGTTTTTTCTTGGTCATCAGTGGTGGTTGTGCCGTGGACTTTCTTGTCACGCAGCGACTTGGGGGCGATGAATTCAAAAGATTGGCTGTTGGTTTCATTGATGGCCCTAATTCCTGGAATTCTCGGACATGGATTGATGACATGGGCGCAGAAACACATTGACGTGACCCTTGCTTCGCTACTTGGACTGGCAAGTCCCGTGATATCAACAATTGGTGCTTGGATGATCTTCGATCAAATATTGCGTCCAATGCAGATCCTAGGAGCGGGCATCGTTCTCGGAGCACTAGGTGCTTTATTGCACAGCTATCGGGGTTCTGTCGACTCTGGACATGACGTCATCACGCCATCAGTTGATCCGCTGCTTTCGTAATAAATCATCTCCAGAACTGAACTGCAGGCACAGTTATTAGGCTGTGTTTATTGCTTGTCTTGTGACAATGTCAGGGAAAACCCAATGAGCACAATGGGTAAAACTCAACTAAAAAGTCTCGCGTTGACTTTTCTTTGCTAGCCTAAAGGCTCCACGCGGATGTGGCTCAGTGGTAGAGCATCACCTTGCCAAG
>SXUP01000001.1 GCA_005790505.1 Actinomycetota bacterium | reverse complement strand
TGAATTACTCGCGAGGCAGATATCAGTTTGGCAAACTGCTGAAGTGTTTGAGGCTCATACCAACCGTCCTGAAGGCGCGACTCAAACGAATTCAATAGATCAGCTGTCGCGTCACTGCCGTACGGGATCAATTCGCGGGCGAGGTAGCCGTCATTAATGAGACCAGGTGTAATAGGGTCGATAGTGCCACCCCAGGTATAGTTCGCAAAGTCAATGCCAGGAAATTCATAAACACGATTGATCTCATTTGATGAGCGGGGTGTCGTGGTGTTGTTAAGAGTGTCGGCAAGTTGAGTCCAATAATTGGGAAGCTGTTCGGAACGAGCAATAGAGTTCGTCATCGCTTGGCCTGTGAACCATGGAAAAAAGTTGACGAGACAAAGTATCGCCACAACATAGGGCGCAAATGCGAACTGACGCACAAACCGTTGTTGGTACGCGGCACGTAATTGGTCATATCCAAACGCCAATCCAAGGGAGATCGCCAGAATGACCATTGGCGCTGCTCGCGGGGTTGAGCGCAGGGCGAATCCTGATTCGTTTCGTACGAGGCGAAGGAAAAAATGACCGTATGTACTAGGGCCACCAATCGGTGCCGCACCAACGGCAACCCCAAGTCCGATCAGGAGCATCAACCCAAGGTGAATCCTGCAGTGGTGACGGATCAACAATATGGCGCACAGACCAAATCCGACGACCGACCAACTAACAATTAACACTATTGGATTGGTTAGATATGAGGCGCTTGGACCAACCCATCGACCAAGTTTGTCGCCACCATAAAAAAACCAATAACCAAGGCCACGCACGATTTCTTGAACAGATGATGCCTTGGCGACGGTCTCATAAGTCTCTGTGTAACGCAAAATTGGAAGTCCAAATTTGCCCTGAATGAGGAGTCCGTTGATCCACCATACGCAAACGCCAAAGCACAGTAATCCAGCTCGCCACGAAAAACGGAGCGTATCCCGCCACGCTGTGACTCGGGATAATGCATCAACACACAACCACACCACGACACCCAGTCCAGACATGATGAGAGCTGTCGCATTCACCGTTCCGACGGTTCCAACGATAAGGGCAAAGAGAGCGGGCCATCGCCACGAAGAATCCGCACGAGCACGTACAGCACACCAGATTAGAAATGGCAATCCTGCCCATGGCAACAAGAGACCTGAAAGTCGGGCAAAATATTGTAAAAAATACGGGCTGAAACCGTAGGCCAAGCCAGCCAGCATCGAGCCAGAAAGCGACGCACCAAGTGAAGTCGCCAAGAGTCGTGCCCCGATTGCGGCAACAAAAATCAACAAACCCCACCAAACTCTTTGTGCGACCCAATCTGGGATTTGCAGTGCATCCATGATGTAGTAATAAGGACCCATCGGCCAGAGGTAACCAAGCATCTGATGTGTGACCGTTCCAGCACCAATCTTTGGATTCCAAAGATTGATTGATTCACTCAAGAGCTTTGCTGGATTGAGATAAAGGTAAGACTTTGTATCAGCGCTTACTTCCCCGACACGAGTATAAAAAGCCGGCAGAAAAGCGCAGATTGCGTATAAAAAAAGATGACTACGGCGATGCTGCATCATCCCGTTTGTTTTTCCCTACGCTTATTTATGAATCGTGAAACCGGTTCTTCGAATAGATAATAACTAAGTGCAGCGATGACAAAGGTGGCACTCGTTGTTATTAGTACACGGGATAAAACCTCGGTGTCAAAGAATTGATAGGGCATCCATCGTTGCGACCAATCACCACTGATGAAAAGTTGGTGCCACAGGTAAACGCCGTATGAGACGATGCCGGCCCAAGCAAGCCATTTTTGACCAAAAAAACGATGAGAACGGGTATGTGGCCCAGGCAGAGCAAATGGAGCAACAAGAAATAATCCAATCAGACCATAAAAAAATTGACGAATTGTCTCTCGTGCAAACCCAGATGTCTCTAGTCCAAGGGCGAGTGAAAACTGTGTCGACACAGTCCAAAAAAGAGTTACGGCCAAAAGCACGCAAACTGCAGCCCATCTACTTACAAATGAACAAAAAGTTTCTGCCCACCCATATATCGGAGAGAGCTCAGCAAGGATTGCCAAAGCCATCCCCAATGCAAAGATGTCTATTAAAGATGGCAACCAAAAAGGAATTACTTTTAAGAACGATGGATCAAGTAGGTGGGCAGTCAATCGAAAAAAAATGCTTGTCGCATAAAGCCCTGCAGTAAAACAGAGTGCAATCACGCCTCGATTTGGCAGTGGAATGATTTTGGTAAGACGAAGCAGCAGATATGCGAGTACTGGTAGTAGGAGATAAAAACTCAATTCTGTAGCAAGACTCCAGGATTGAGTGATGCCAGAGATCAAGTGCGTTGGAGAATAGATGTTGATCAGTAAAGCCGAGAAAAAAAATCCCTCAGTACCATTCACTTCTACTGCGCCTATCGCCAGCATGACAACTAGAGCCAACCAATAGGCGGGCAGGATTCTTGTTAACCGTTTGCGCCAGAAGGCATAGGCCGATGGAAGTGTTTGTTGGGTTAAGATTGCTCGGGCATAGGGACGAAACAGCAAAAACCCGCTGAGGATGAAAAATATCGGGACTCCAATATCAAAACGACCAGTAAATCGACCCCATGCTTGATAGGAGTTGTTGGAGGTGATTCCTGCGGCAAACGTGATGTGATGAAGAACAATCAGATAAGCAGCTATCGCCCTGACACCATCAAGTGGCAGGTTGTGGTTGGCAAATACAGAATTCGCTGTGGGGATCTGTTTTTTCACCCCAGAACCTCCTCGCACGGTGTTAAGACTAATTGCTCGGGTGTCGATGGGTAGTGAGTGTCACAAGAACAGCAAAAATTATGAGTGAATTTAAAAGAAGATAATGGCTTGATGCCGTGACGCTCGGCCAATCAAATCGGGGAGCAAAGTCGGACTCCGTTATCTTGGTGTAGGCGCCCCATATGCGATAGATCGGTAATGCTGCGGCAATCGCAATTACGAGGGGACGCCAGGGAACAATCAGAAGGACGATTCCCAAGACTAATAGACTGCTCCAGGATGGTCTCGTGGAGACCAATTCTGCCACTAGTGCACAGAGAATCAGCGCAACAATGCGGGCGCGAAGTGACATCGTTTGTTGCTCCTGCAATGGGCTATCGATCTGAGCATCATTGACGAATGGGACTTTTTTGCGCCAAACGAGGAACAGACAGAATAAGACTGTCAGCAGGGTTATTAATTGTGCCAGCCGAGCAGTGCGTTGGGGTGCAAATGTAAGCGTTACTTTTGCTGGTGTCTCGTGGGGCGCAATGAACCAGGCGTTGAATCCGCCATCTGCTCGGATGTGATCAAGGCTCTGCCCATTGTCAATTGATGCATTCCACCCCGAAGAAAATCCCTCACCAAAAACAAACCACTGTGGTGTGGAACTTGCAGGCAAGACAGTTGTGCGTTGCGTCGGAGAGCCCTTTAGTGCCAGTTTTGTGACCGTGGCAACTGGTGCTTTTTGTTTGTTGATGAAAGCAATGTTGTTGATTGAGATGGGTGAGGTGTTGTATGAGTCTGTCGTAACGGTATGACCGCCGGCCTGGAGTGAAAGTTCGTCTTCAGGCCGCACTGATACGACTGGCTTTGATGCTGTTCCGGCAAGAGTGGCAATAACTTGGACTGCTGAATTGTCAATTGTAATTTGAACAGGAATTGGCTTGTCGGGGACTCGGGGAACAAGTGGCGTGATGCCTGCACCAGTGATTTCAAAAATTTCCAACGGGTAGAGCATCAACTTGTCGAAGCGAGAATCACGAAAAACTCTTCCCGTGGCCTTGGTTGCGGTGATTGTCCAGCGACCAAGGCCTAGGACACTTGTATCAATTTCTTGGGAATTTCCCGAATCTGCAAGCGCGGCATTTACTGTGTTCGTTCCGTCTGAAATTGCAACGCCCGTAATTGTGTTGCATTCCGGAAGAGAACATTGAGTCAGGGTCAGTCTGGGTGTTGCGGCCCTGACATCAAAAGATATTGACGATGATGTCGTGTAGCCGACTCGACTGCGCCAAGACGTGCCTAAGTCGTCATCGGTGGCAAACCATCCGGCATTTTGTAGGGATCCGTGGGTGTGCTGGGAGGCAGTCGTGGTCACTCCAAGAATTTCTGCAGTGAGTTGTTCTGGCGCGTCTGCGTGCAAGGATGCCGTTACTTCAAGATTGTAATTCTGCCGAGAAGACAACTGAAAAGAGCGATTGATAGATAATTCTGGATCGCTTCGCCACCATCTTTGGGGGGAGGCTTGTTCTCTAGACAGGACAACCGAGATTGGTGTCGTCACGCTGGCAGCATTGACTGCATCCGTTGGTAGGCGAACTACTTCAGTAGTGAAAGGCTGGTTAGCCAGCACTTCAGAAAACCCGACACCATCCAGGCTTTGCTGATCGGTGCCTTTGACCCACTCCAGACCAATGAGCGAGATGCGCACTTCACGGGAGGGATACGCCAAAGTAACAACTTGACCTACTGTTCTGGATTCAGAAGTCAATTTTAGATCGGACCAGGTTTTCCCATCCAAAGAGATGACCACCAAATTAAGCCAACGATTTAGATTCCCTTGAGGCTGCAACAAACGAAGTTGTGTTAGGGGTTCTTTGGCCTTGAGGTGCAAAGTTGCGCCGTAGGGGTCTGCGTAGGCACCCGCAGTCCAAGCTGTAAGCGGGTCACCATCGACGGCAAAAAATGCTCTGGCTTCTGGCCAATATGACAAGGGGGTGCCGTAGGAAGTTGCGGTGGCAGTCACCCCTCCGATTTGGATAGCCAGAGAGTTGGTTTGTGAGTCTTGAGTCTCAAAGATGGGGAGGCGCTGGTCTGATCCGACGGCGATAAATTCGTCGTTCGTCTCGGAGCCATCTTGGGCGCGACCGAGAGTGTCAATTGAGGATCTCCAGTGTCTTGTTTGAATCCGATTTGAATCGGTCAAAATGAGTGGACTCGTTTCAAGGACACGAGACAAACCTTGAGCGGTCATGTCCGCGCTGTAACGCAACAATGAATCATTTACCAGGCCATATCGAGCTGCATTAATAAGACCAGATCCTGAGCCTGACAAAATTACCATCTGGTCTGTTGTGCGGGCAACTGATGATTCAGCAATTTTGCCAACTGATGTGCTTGAGTTCCCATCAGAAATTGTTGTCATACCTGAAATCTCGAGTCGGTCAAGAAAAGAAGTTGGTTCAGCCGTCAGATATCGGGAAGTATCAATATCCAATGGAACAAATAGCGAACTTACTCCAAGTTTTTTTGCTGCTGTCGAAAGTGCCCGAGCGTTGAGTGTTGCGTTCTGCGCCGCATCGTCGAGACCGAATGCAAGATCCATCACTTGAGGTTCACCGAGGGGCAGCAAGTCTCGCGTAATTAAAGGGGTTTCGGTCACCGTCGGTAGAGCCGGATCAACTGTATTTCCCCACTTATATGCACCAAACTCCTGACCAGGTAACTGCAGTACCCGCGAGGACGAGCCGGAAGTCTTGTCGATAATAGAACCTGCCTTTTGCCATGCGGCTGGTGCTGATTGTCGCCGAGCAAGGCTTGAGTCTGTCGTTCCTGTTGTCCATAATGATGGCATCGATCCAAGAACAAGCAAAGAAACAGCCGACACGATGCCAAATTGAAAAATTGGCTGATTGAGAAATACTGACGAGAGACATATCTTTTGAATTAAAGCCCCAACACCAATTGCAATCCCCAGTAAGAGGACAGGGTAGGCACGTGTACTGCTGCGCAGCGCTAGAGCAAGGAATGACGTGGGGTTATTAGCGAGTGGAGACATTAGCGGTGAGGCAGATGACAGCGGGTAGACCCCAATAGCCATGACCCCGCCAACTAAAACAAGCCAAGAAGCGACTCGACGCACCGTAAGACGGGTCAGGGCAATGCCGAGAATCCCGAGGGCGGGAATCAAAAGGCTTAAAAAAATTGTAAGCGGTGAGGTCATGTAACGAACTGCAGTCGTAGTTGTTGAACCACTTGGCGACACAACATAATTCAGCCAGTATCCAAGTCCTCGCAAAACTTCAACGGAGGTACTTGTTGAAGAAACCGATTCAAGGGTTTCTGAATAAGAAAGGACTCGTGATCCGTAGCGACCTTGAATTGCAATCATTGCGATCCACCAAAGGGAAACACCAATGCACAAAACACCTATTTGCCCAACCAGAGCACAGGCACTTTTGAAGCGATGCCGATGCTCAAAAACTGCGTTCACAATAAACAATGCGGGTGCAGGTGCAATCATGATCAGAGCAGTTGCATTGATTCCACCAACAGAGAAAACAATGAGAGCAATGAGAGCCGGATATCTCCATCCACGTTTGTCAATTCCTAGTAAAGTAATAAAGCAGATCCACCCGAGTCCCGCCCATGGCAATAGCAGCACTGAGGTGCGGGATTGATACGCCAGCACAAAGGGAGTTACTTGATATGCGAGCGCCGCAACAAAGGATCCAGATCGCTGCAGTCCCAAATGCTTGGCACATTTGTAGACCCCAATTCCTGCAAGAAAGAAAAGACCTCCAACCCAGAGTCGTTGAATCAGCCATGGTGGAATTTGTAAATGATGAAGAAGTAGGTAAAAGGGTCCGCTTGGCCAGAGATAACCAACGGCCTGATGCGGAACGTATCCACCAAACTGTGATGGGTCCCATGCGTATTGCGCCTGTTTGAGCAACTTCCAAGGACTGCTTGTGAGATATAACTTAGTGTCCGCGTTGGTCGTACCCATTGACAAAAAGATCGTTGGGATAAAGGCGACTAAGGCGAGCAGGACATACTCAACACGACGCAATATCAATACAAGAAAAGTTGACTTCACGGAATTGCGCCGTAAACCCCATAGAGGGCAGAAATAAACACAAGCCCCGCGCTCAGTGACGCCACGAGTAACGTCCAATATCTATCTTTTTCATCTCTCAACACAATCGCAACTGATATGAAAAGTGGAAACGCAGTATAAATAAATCGTGGACGCGCAGTAACTGTCGCAGGTATCACCATTAGTGCCAGTATTCCCACGGAATACCAAAAATACAAACTTGGCAATTTTCGTTTACGGGCCGCGTACAAAAGAAACAAGGCACAAATTATTGATGCGGCTGTAACAAGGCTTGTCGGAGAAGAAAAGGGTGACCTGAAAAAATCAAAAGTCCTGACGACTGCGGTTCCTCCAAAACTAGTGCTTTCATTCCATGCTTCGTTTTGAACTCGGAACCATGCCCACGGTTCATTCGTGTGATGACGCAGGAACAGCATGAAACCGATATAACCCCATGGGGCTAGAAAAGGAGCCAATAGGGACTTGTAGTCGCGACTATCCCTGAGTGCTGCGAAGCAAGCAATGGCGCAGGCCAGACCCAAAGCGATGCCGTTCGGGCGAGCCAAGCCACCTAACAGAGCAAACGAGCCTGCATATATCCAAGCTTGACTTGAAAGGGCGAGCAAACATAGAGCAGCAAGGCAAAGCATGAGTGCTTCTGAATATGCAAAAGACAAAACAAAGCTTCCTGGAAACAAACACAGCAAAACCATGGTTCGTTCGGCAACCTTGGCATCAAATAATCTGAGGGCGATACGTCCTGCCAGATAAATAAAAACTGCTCCAAGTGCAAAGTTGACCAAAAGTGAAACTGAGACGGGACCACCCGGAATTAGAAAATCAACGAAATTGACCAGTTGGGGATAGAGAGGGAAGAATGCGGCACGCGCGTCGGAAACAAAGTAGGTCACATCAGGCTGGATAAAACGGGGGTAACCATTGCGCACAACCTCCAGATACCAGTGACCATCCCACATGTCAAGATATTCCAGCAACATATTAAAACCATTTTTGACGGGCTTACCTTTTTCTTTATCTTGCAGTGCCCATGTGGTGACGGCAACTCCACCACCAGCGAAGACAAAGAGTCGAGAAACCAAATAAGCGACAAGGGCGTAAAGTCTTGCTCTTTTCCAGTCAAAGGAACGTGTATCAGGGTCGCGGGTTATCTGGCGAGGGAATCTCAGCGCACTATTTAAGACCGTCATGGGGCGACTTTTTAAACTTGAGGACATGCAGTCCCAAGAATAGGTGAAATCACAAGTTGATTATCGGTATTAACCTGTTGCGACGCTGACCGCGACTGGCATGCTTGCTTCCCAGCCAGGATGATGACAGGCAACAAAATGGCCGTCATCAATTTCTCTTAGTAAAGGTTCCTCGGTGCGACAGCGGTCGGTTGCAGAAGGGCAACGCGGATTGAATCGGCAACCAGGGGGTGGAAGCACCGGAGATGGAGGCTCGCCAACGGTGCCTAAATTTTTTACAGCAACTGTTGGATCTGGCACTGGGATGCTGTTGAGGAGGATCTGAGTGTACGGATGCGAGGGATGTGCATAGAGGTCGTCGGATTTGGCGATTTCACACATTTTACCGAGATACATGACGGCCACACGATCGCTAATATTTTTTACCACCGCAAGATCATGCGCAATGAAAATTAAAGTTAGCCCGTAATCTTTTTTTAGGTCCTCAAGTAAATTCAGAACCTGCGCTTGAACAGATACATCCAACGCCGAGACAGGTTCGTCGCAAATGATGAGTTTTGGACTAAGCACCAAGGCACGAGCAATTGAGATGCGTTGACATTGTCCACCTGAAAATTGATGAGGTTGACTCTCAGCGGCGCGCTGGGGATCAATACCCACGTCCTCTAGAACCTTGTCCACCCGAGCAAGGCGCTCTTCTTTCGTTCCACGTTTCCAAATAGCGAGGGGCTCCAAAACGATATCTCGAACCTTGCGGCGCGGGTTCAAACTTGAGATTGGGTCTTGAAAAATCATCTGAATACTGGTTCGAGCCTCCCGCATCTCATTGCCCTTGAGTGTCGTTAACTCTTCTCCCGCAAACGAGACTTTTCCAGAGATCGGGCGGGGCAACTGCATTATGGCTCGTCCAGTAGTACTTTTGCCGCAACCACTTTCACCGACAATTCCAAGAGTCTCACCAGTTTTAATATCAAAACTTATCCCCGAGACGGCATTGACCTTGAGGCCGGTGCGACCAACAGGAAATTCAACTACCAAGTCTTCAACACTTAGGAGGACTTCTTCGGTGTCCCTTAAATGTGCCTTGCCGCTCCCTGCCATGCCACTACTTTCCTTTTTCTAGGGACTCTTGACCCAACTCTCCAAATCATACACCGCATTCGCTGAGGAGATAAATTTGATGAAAATAAGTTCTGATTGTCGTTGGGAGACTAGTTTATCACTGTGGAAAATCGAGAAATAATGACATGGGACAGTTTTGGTTTAGCGAGCAGGGAACTTGCGGTATTGGTTGCCAAAGATCATTACGAACCAGACCTAATTTTGGCTATAGCAAGGGGAGGATTACTCGCCGCCGGAGCATTGGGATACGCCCTTGCCGTTAAGAACGTTTACACGATGAATGTTGAGTTTTACACTGGCGTCGATGCCCGCCTGCCTGTGC
The DNA here is from genome assembly GCA_005790505.1 of Actinomycetota bacterium. Classification (GTDB taxonomy): domain Bacteria; phylum Actinomycetota; class Acidimicrobiia; order Acidimicrobiales; family Ilumatobacteraceae; genus UBA2093. The sequence goes on along the minus strand of SXUP01000001.1, from coordinate 12,010 downwards.
CAATGATTTTGCCACCCGTTCCTGACCTAGTTGAACTGAGATTCGCGCGAATCCTAATTGTTGATGATGTGGCAGACACTGGACACACGCTCAAAATTGTTCAGGAGTTTTTTCAGGGTCGTGTTAAGGAAGTGCGATCAGCAGTTCTCTACGAAAAGAGTCATTCAGTTGTGCGGTGCGATTACGTCTGGAAGCACACCGACCAGTGGATAAATTTTCCTTGGTCTGACAAAGATCCCGTCGTAGAACGAGCCGGAATAGTGAGGGATGCCTAATCAGCACGACTAGGTGCGTCAACACAGAATTCGTTGTTGACGACACTCGTTAGATCCTCGGCAACTTCGATTCCTCGTTTGATGAAAAGTTCTCGGAGGATTGCTGCCATCGAAGTGACCCGTGCATTGTCGAAGGAACAATAAGTTCCATCGCTGCTATTAGCCGCCATTTTATTCAATTCTAAAATCTTTATTCCTGCGGCATTTAGTTCAGGTGAAGTCTTCCAAAAAGTGTCATATTGATCATTAATTGTTGTTATCAGATCGGTAATCGGGGTCGGCTCTTCGAGGTAATCGATCCATGCCTGCTGCATTTTAGGAATCAGTAGTTTCAGGCAGGGCCTCAATGTTTCTAATTTATCGGCGCGGACAGAAAGCATTGCAGGATAATTACGGAATCCCCAATCACTAAGCAATGCATACTCAACTGGTGCGGGTGCACCATTCTTCCATTTATACACATTTTCATATTTGTAAATCTCATTCGTAGCGAATCCCTGTTGGATGATGTCACCTTCCTGGCTGATCCAGTCGCTTGGTGCGCCCGTATAACTTGGATTGCTTTGCGCGTCGGTCATATAGCCTTGCGATATAAACCAATCAATATAGGTCATCCCATCAAAATGGTTTACAGTCTTTGAACTTTTCTTCAAGTCTTCTGGACCCGAAATTTTCGTCTGAGTGGGATCCCAATATAAAACTTGCGGATCAATTTCAAGTGTTTTAGCAACTCCCACGACAGGAGAAGAAGCCGAGACCCTCATGGCGCCACTGAGCGTTACATAAGCAAAGGTAATGCTCTCGTCTGTTTTTATTACATTGGTTACGGACGTGCCAATTGCATCGCCTCCTGCACGAATTTCGACTGTTTCTACCCCGCCGATTGCATATTGAGGTTGAATGGCACCCTCATAACGAAATGTTGCTTTGTTGATTGTGCCCTTTGTCCCGACGAGCTGGTAGGTGCCACCATGCTCAAGTTCTGGCCACCAATCCGTCTGCACGACAATGTTCTTAGGACAAATTGCCTCGCTCGTATCAGGATAGGGTAAAGACGAGTCAGAACCGTTGCCACAGGCTGGTAACAAAATACCAACTAGTGAACATACAAAAAATGTATTACGCAGGGGGTGTTTGACTTTAAGCATTCCGTCAAAGTACTCGCTCAGTGGTCTCGTGCCAATGTTTGAGCACAACTTTTGATAAAAAACTAAAGCCAACAAAGATCATGACGCCGAAAAGTGAGGACACAATCGCTGCCGCAAAAAGTTCCGTTGTTCGTCCTTCTTTTTGATAATTATCTATCAGGCGACCAATACCAATCGCGCCCTGTCGAAAGAAAAAATCCCCGACAATCGCTCCGATAACGCTTCCTCCTGCAGCGATCCGAAGACCTGTGAAGATCGAAGGCATCGCCGAGGGAATTTCAAGCTTCCGTAAGCGTGTGAACCTACTGACTTTATGCAAAGAAAATAACTCGTGAAGTGATTTGTCCGTTGATTGGAGACCAAATAGTGCGTTTGTGATTATTGGGAAAATAGCGACAAGAACGCAAGCGACTGTGCGTGATGTCAGATTGGAACCGAACCATATTTTAATAATTGGCACCAAAGCCAAGATTGGAAGAGTTTGAACAATCACCGCATATGGATACAAGGACCATTCAAGTGGTTTGGCGATATTCATCACTACCGCAATTGCAAAGCCCAAAACTGCGGCAACAATGAGCCCGATCAGAGCAACCCTTCCAGTGATGAGCATTGCCCGCAAGATTGGCTGTAGACCCCTATTTTGCTCCCAAGTGAGAAACCCGTGCTGGAGCACATCATGGGGGGCGGGTAAGGCGACACTTCGACGATTTGCATTCATCACAAAGTATGAAATGAAATACCAAACCGACAGCGCCATACCGAACGTAATGATGGGGCTGACAACACGGATGACATGACTTCGACTTACTTTCATATTTGAGTTTCTCGCAACGATTGAGAGACCTCCAAGGCGACCGAGGCAAATAACGGGTCGTATCGCAAATCTGGGTCACGCGGATAAGCAAAAGGTACTTTGATTCGTTTTTTGATTTCGCCCGGAGGGGCCGACATCACAATTATCTCAGAAGATAGATAGACGGCCTCGGCGACTGAGTGAGTAACAAAAAGGACACCAAATTGCTCTTGAACAAAGATTTGCAAAATCTCGTCATTTAGCCGCTGGCGATTTATTTCATCAAGAGCGCTGAAGGGTTCATCAAGGAGGAAAAGTTGTGGCCGCAAAACCAGCGAACGAGCCAATGAGACACGCATTCGCATTCCGCCCGAGAGTTGGCGAGGATATTTCTCTTGATGTTCCCGCAGGCCAACCAACTCAACCACATCATCGACACGGTCTTTGACAACAAGCTTGTCAATCAGTTGCAGTTCTGCAAAAAGATTGATATTGCTCCGAGCATTTCGCCATGGCAACAGTGTCGGGTCTTGAAAGACATAACCAATGCTGTTGTTGTCGACGCCACAGATTCCTTCAGTTGGCTTCTCTAGTCCAGCGGCGATTCTCAAAAGTGTTGACTTCCCGCAGCCGGAAGGACCGACAATTGAAAGAAATTGACCCCGCGCAACGGTGAGGCTGATATCGCTAATGATCGGCGGCCCATCAGTGAAAGCCTTTGACACACGATTAAAATCCAAGACTATTGATGGATCAGTTGTCATGTTGCTAACCATTCTCCGCGCTGCGACAAAATGTCCCGCAGGACTCTCGTATCATCCGTCATTATTCCGTCTACACCCAGATCTAGAAGTCTTGTTATTTCAAGGGGATCGTCAATCGTCCAAACATGGACCTTAATTCCAAGACTGTGACAAGTTTGGATGAAGCGACTCGTCACAATTGGCAAACCTAACTGGGCGACAGGTACCTGGGCTGCGAGTGCTCCTTTGGGGCGCGCAAAACTGCGATGTAGAACAGAGGCGGTCAACATTCTTGCAACCCCAAGAGGTCCAAGTGACGAGCACAGATTAGCGCCAAAAGCATGACGCAATTTTTTTAGCCTTGAATCACTGAAGGATCCCAGGCACACGCGATCTAGGGAGTTAGTTCGGCGAATCGCTGCAATCAGTGGTTCAAGCGCAGAGTCCGTCTTGCAATCAATATTGACGCGCAACGATGGCCAGTTCCCCAAAATGTCTTCTAAAAGGGGTATTGGCTCGCTGCCAGACACACGTGCCTTGGAAACGGTCGACCACGGTAATTCTGCGATTTTCCCGACAGTGGCACAGGTGCGCGAAAGATCGTTGTCATGAAAAGCAACGAGAACACCATCGGAAGTCGCATGCACGTCAGTCTCAACATGGGAGTATCCAAGGGCAACCGCATCAGCAAAGGCGGCCAAAGTATTCTCTGGGGCCGCCGAGGCGCCACCGCGATGAGCAAAAGCAATCGGAAATTTTGCGTCGAGGAAAGGATGCACTGTTATAGCGAATCGCTAAATGGAGCGACCAGCCGCTTTCCAGTACTCGTCTTTCAAGAGACGTTTATAAAGTTTTCCAGTCGGATGGCGCGGGAGTTCTTCCCTGAAATCAATCGTTCGTGGACATTTGATGTCGGCAAGTTGACCTCGACAAAAATTGATTAATTCTTGAGCAAGAAGTCGTGCCTCTTCGTCTGTCGTCGGCATGGTCACAGGTTGAACCACCCCTTTTACTTCCTCGCCAAAGTCCTCATTAGGCACACCAAAAACTGCCACATCGATAACTTTCGGATGATTTATTATAATATTTTCTGATTCTTGTGGGTAGATGTTCACTCCACCAGAAATAATCATGAATGACTTGCGGTCTGTCAAGTATAAAAAATTATCGGCATCTTGGTAACCGACGTCTCCAAGAGTCGACCATCCGCGACCAAGTGAATCCCTAGAACTTGCTGTTTTTTCAGAATCATTGTGATATTCAAAAGTTCCACCACCTTCAAAAAAGATGGTACCTGACTCGCCATTGGCAACTTCGTTCCCTTCGTCATCACAGATGTGAACGATTCCTTGCAGGGCTAGACCAACTGTCCCAGGGTGGGCCAACCACTGTTCACTATTGCAATAGACAAAACCGTTTCCTTCCGTCCCGGCGTAATACTCATGGATTACGGGCCCCCACCAGGCGATCATTTGACGTTTGACTTCGATAGGACAAGGTGCAGCGGCGTGAACTGCGTGCGTGATTGACGTGCAGTCATACTTGGAGCGAATCAGCGGATCTAATTTGAGCATTCGAATAAACATCGTGGGTACAACTTGTGTTTGAGTCACCCTATATTTAGCCGTAAGACGCAAGAAATCTTCTGCATCAAAATTTTCCATAACGATGGTCGTTGCGCCGATGGTGTGAATTGTCATATTGAAGCGCAATGGTGCGGCGTGATAAAGGGGTGCTGGGGACAAATACATGGTGTTTTCAGTGAACCCAAACAATAAATTCGTCAACATCCCTAGACCAACCGAGTTGCCTATTGGCGTCATCGGTAAAGGTTTCTCGACGCCTTTTGGCATTCCTGTGGTTCCACTGGAATACAACATGTCCGTGCCATCCACCATGTCTTGGAGCATCGTCGTGGAAGCAGCCGCCATCGTGTGTTCAAATGAGTCGTAGCCGTCAATCGTTCCATCAAGCATTAGTCGGAGGTGAACGTCAGGGATCAAATCATGGATGTCAAGTGCTTGGTCAGCCTTGTGGTGAGAAGTAATAAAGGCTCGAGCTGCGCAGTCATTGAGGATGTAGGTCAATTCTTTACTTGTAAGTCTGCTTGAACATGCGGTGTAGACGAGTCCGGCGTAGTGACACCCCCACAGAATTTCTAGGTACCGCGGGTGATTTTCTAGACACAACGCGACATGGTCTCCGGGTTTTAACCCTGCATTTCGCAGGACATTGCTGAGCCGAATTGCCGCTTCGTCTAGCTGACGGTATGTGATTATTTCACCCGTTGTGCCCATGATGATGGCTGGCTTGTCAGGAGTCGCAACGGCAAAAACATGTGGATACATGCCTAAGAACATAGTGAAGGTACGGTTGCGGAGTGAACTCAGCGCCTCAGGACAAACATCTAAAGGCCTTCATTACGCTTCTTGCGAATGAACAAATTGATCCGGATTTAGAGGAAATTGCATTAGTTTTGTGCCAAGTCTTGGATATCGAGTGCCAGGAGAGCCTGTTTCGCGAAGAACTTGATTTATTGGCAAATACTGTTGTCGACAGAACGCCCGAGGGCTTGATAGCCGTTCTCTTTCGGTCTGGATTGCTTGCCGGCGACAGAGTCCAATATGACCATCCGCATAATTCTTTGCCGCATAAAGCACTGTCTTCGGGCCGTGGTCTTCCGATTACCTTGTGCATTTTGGCTCTGCTTGTCAGTCGTCGTTGCAACATCGAACTATGGGGAGTCGGTTTGCCGGGACACTTTGTAGTTGGAGCAAAAACTGAAAACGGGACTGAGTTTTTTGACCCATTCAACGGCGGAATCAGGTTATCCCGCGATCAGTGCATCGCGATTGCGTCAATAACAGGAGTGATAACTGACTCTGAGGGTCTTTTCCGGCCAATAAGCACACGCTCCATAGTGATCAGAATCCTCAACAACCTGACGCAGTCATACCGCAGACGTTCAGACTGGGTCGGTCTGCGGGCCGTAGTTAGTCTTCGACTAGCCGTCCCTGAATTGCGTAAAACAGATCTGAATGCAACATTGGCCTTGGTGCGTGAACTAAATTGATGGGGAGGTGTAGGCGCATCGTCAATCGAATCGCTAAATTTGAGTTTGTATTTGTCATCAAGAAAGAGGTTCCATGTCCGTACTCGTATCTCAATTGAGCGTCGAAGAGCAACAAGTCGTTGACCTTACCGAAGAACTCCTATTGCAGTTTCCGCCCAAAACGACCGCTCCTGCAGTCTTTTTGGGTGCCCAATATGACAAAGGTCTGGCTTGGGTTCATTTCCCACTCGGTTGTGGTGGGTTGGGTGTTTCACCCAAGTATCAAAAGCTTGTAAACGAGCGTGTGTTTGCACAGGGCGCCCCAAGTGCTCAGGCTCGAAATCCGATAGGTCAAGGAATGTGTGGGCCAACCGTCGTGGAGTGGGGAACTGAAGCTCAGAAAAAAAGATACTTGCGCCCTTTGTTCACGGGAGAAGAGATCTGGTGCCAACTTTTTTCCGAGCCAGGTTCAGGCTCTGATTTCGCTGGCTTGTCGTCAAAAGGCGTCAGGGACGGGGATGAGTGGATCGTCAACGGTCAAAAAGTGTGGACGACTCTTGCCCATCTTTCACGTTTTGGATTGCTGGTTGTGAGAACCGATACAGAGGCAGTGAAACACGCAGGCTTGACCGCTTTCATCGTTGACATGCAAGCGCCAGGAGTGGAGGTCAGGCCGCTGCGCCAGATGACTGGTGAAGCTGAGTTCAACGAGGTCTATTTCACAGATACGAGAATTGCAGAAAGTGAGATGCTCGGGAAACCGGGGGAGGGGTGGCGTGTGTCGCTCACCACATTGATGAACGAGAGAGTGTCCATTGGGGGAAGTATTCCGGCACGAGGCTCAGGCCCGATTGGTCAGGCGGTCAAAGTCTGGAAGTCGTTGGAAGAAACCCAACGGGATGGTGCCACGAGAGACCACCTCATGAAACTTTGGTCGAGAGCCGAAGTCTTGAGGCTTACAAACATTCGGGCATCTCAAAGTCGCAAAATGGGCGTACCAGGACCAGAAGGTTCCATTGGCAAGATGGCAAGCGCTGATATCAATAAGGATGTTTTTGAATTTGTTATCGATCTGATGGGTGCAGAGGGAATGTTGTACGGCAGCTACGCCATGGTTCGGCCGGAATCTGCAATGGGCTTTGATTCATGGCAGAAAGCCTTTTTGCGGGCACGTGCCAACAGTATTGAGGGTGGTACGACTGAGGTCATGAAAAATATTCTTGGAGAGCGCGTTCTTGGCTTGCCAGGCGATGTAAGAGTTGACAGAGATATTGCCTGGAGTAAAGTTCCGCGCAATTGATTCAATAGCTCATACTGAGCATCGCCCCCGAGTTGATCACCGCGGGGCCAAAGATTCAAGAACGGTGCTCGCAGCAAGCGAACGATCTTCCATGTCTGGAGTCGACAGGAGATTTCCGCCGAGCAAGATAGTGGAAGCGGTTTCAAAGACGGACTGCAATTCCCGAATATTTCGGGGCGGAGGAAAGTATTCGTCCTCGTCGGTCACTCGAACTTCTTCAACACCGTCATGGGGGTTGAGTTTGGACAATACGCGGTCTACTAATTCCTCTGGGGCAGATGCTCCGGCGGTGACGCCGACGACGCCAGTCAAATCATCGGGAAGTTCATGGTCATCATTGATTCGAAGAACCCTGTTGCATCCAGCCTCAATTGCCAATTGCTGAAGCGCAACTGTATTTGAACTGTTCGCTGAACCGATGACAATCAGGGCATTACAACGTTGTGCAATCTCCATCAACGCTGACTGGCGGTTTGTCGTTGCAAAGCACAAATCACTGCGACCAGGGGTCCAAACATCTGGAAATTTTTGTCGAACACTGACAGCCACTTCATGCCATTCACGATGAGACAGAGTTGTCTGTGCCAATAATGCAACGGGCTTACTAAAAACTGGCAAGGCTTTGACCTGAGAGACAGAGTCAACACGAGAAATTGAATCCGGGGCAACAGCCATCGTGCCAACGGCTTCTTCGTGACCTTCGTGTCCGATGTACACGATGTGATATCCACGATCAGCGCGTGTCCTTACTTCGTGGTGCACCTTAGTAACAAGTGGACATACTGCATCAACGACATAACTACCCCTCTGACGGGCTGTTGCCACGACCTCAGGAGCAGATCCATGAGCAGAGAGCATGATGGGTCGACCCAGTGGTACCTCGCTTATGTCATCAACAAAAATAACACCCTGTTCTTTAAAACGGTCAACGACTATTTTGTTGTGAACAATCTCGTGGTAGCAATAGACGGGCGCGTCAAATGATCGAACCATCCATGCGAGCGCCTTGATAGCCATCTCAACACCGGCACAGAAACCGCGAGGCGACGCAAGAAGAACCTTTTGAACATCCATACGACAGCCTTCAGGATACAGACATCACACGGCGGTAGCCTTGCCAAGCGTGTCAGCAACTATTGAGTCCCTGCCCGAAATTTATTCGGTCGTACCTGGCAGCGCATGCGCACGTGCTGGAGTACAAGTTGGGGACCTTGTTTGTGCTGTGAATGGTGTTGCGCCGCGAGATGTGTTGGAATGGCAGTCTCTAACGGCGCAGGATGTTGTGGAGTTAGAAATCTTGCGGGGCCGTCTTGAGACGCGACTTGTGGTTGATATTGCCCCAGGGGAGCAGTTTGGTGCCTCGGTGTCGAGTGCACTGTTTGACCGTATTCATACCTGTGATAACCACTGTGAATTTTGTTTCATATATCAATTACCAAAGGGAATGCGCAAGAGCCTCTATCTCAAGGATGATGATTATCGGCTCAGTTTCCTGTACGGAAATTTTACGACACTCACTCGCTTTACTGAAGCAGATTTTGAAAGAGTTGCAGATCAAAGACTCTCGCCCCTGTATGTCAGTATCCATGCAACGGATGCCCCAAAGCGTGCAGAGATGTTGAGAAATCAGCGGGGTGGAATGAGTTTGAGATGGATGACCGAGTTGATGAAAGTTGGCATTGAAATCAGAGGACAGATCGTGTTGTGTCCAGGAGTCAATGATGGCGAAGTCCTGGAAAATACGCTCTTAGACACGATCGAGAAGTTTGAGAAACTATCGGCAATTGCAATTGTTCCCTTGGGCCTCAGCAAGCACAATACCGAGTCACGCATGCGGGTGCATACGGCCGCAGAGAGCCGTGATGTCATCAATGTTGTTGAGCGCTGGCAGGAAGTATTTCTCCGTGTGGTTGGAAGGCCGACAGTCTTTGCGGCGGATGAATTCTATGTACTGGCTGGGCATGATCTGCCGTCGGCTGACTCATACGGAGAATTTGGGATGCTTGAGGACGGCATAGGTATCGGGCGGCGATTCATTGATGATTTTTTCCGTGTCGCTGACGAAACTGCCGCTGCGTCCAATTTGCAAGAAGCTTCTCTTGGCTTTTTTTCATCAGTGGATGTTGCAAATCCAACCTCTTACACCTCGGCTAATCCCGCTGTTGACACTTCGCTACGTGCAGTGCCGGTTGCACTTGGCAAGCCTCGCCCAAAACGAGCGACTTCCTCAATAGGAATTCTTACTGGAACCTACGGCTTCAAGATCATCTCGCCCCTCATCACTTCACTCCACGAGCCAAGGGCATTTGTGCATGAAGTTAAGAATTCCTTCTTCGGTGGCAATACCGCGGTGTCGGGCCTGATGACAGGTGTCGACATTGCCGAGACCCTCGCAGATTTGCCAACAGACCGTTTGTATCTCATCCCCGATGTTTGTCTGAACGGCGACAGGTTTTTGGACGGGATTACATTGGACGAAATCAATAAAACTCATTATGTCGAAGCAATTCCGACAAACGGATCGGCATTGCGAGAGGCCATCGAGAGTTTTTCGCAAGGTTGTGTCCAATGAGTCTTCCTATTGTGGTCATCGTTGGTCGCCCAAATGTTGGCAAGAGCACTTGGTTCAACAGAGTGGTAGGGGAACAAGCAGCGATCGTTGAAGATAAGCCCGGAATCACTCGTGATCGTTTTACGCGTCCAGCATCCTGGCTGGGTATTGAGTTTGAACTTGTTGATACGGGTGGCTGGCTACCGAGTGGATCAGAACTAGAGGAAAAAGTCAGCCGTCAGGTCGAAGTCGCTGTGCGCCAAGCGAATTTGGTGATATTCATGGTTGATGCGTCGGTTGGGGTCACAGATGCCGATGAGCGCATCGCATCATGGCTGCGCCGATCCGGAGTGACGGTGGTTTTGGCAGCCAACAAGGCAGACAATGAAAGACGAGAACTTGATAGGTGGAGTTTTTTGTCGCTAGGACTCGGAGAACCATTTCCTGTTTCGGCACTTCACGGTAGGAGATCAGGAGATTTTCTAGATGAGATTGTGGCGAGACTTCCTGCGCCGGTAATTGAACCAGGAACTCCAAAAGAAGTTCTAGCCACAGATGGTGTTCCGCGGGTGGCATTGGTGGGGCGACCAAATGTTGGCAAGAGTACGCTCTTTAATCGGCTAGTGGGTGAAGATCGCGCAGTTGTGCATGACATGCCCGGCACCACGCGCGATGCGATTGACACTTTGGTGGAGACGCCAGATGGTCCACTTATTTTTATTGATACTGCTGGAATGCGCCGTCGGAGCAGGATCGATAACTCAGCGGAGTATTATTCCCTGGTTCGCGCCTTGCAGGCAATCGATGGCGCCGATATCGCCATGCTCATAATTGATGCCCAAGAAAATGTCACGAGCCAAGACCAGCGCCTCGCCGAACGCATTGACGCGGCAGGGTGTCCGATCTTAGTGGTGCTGAACAAATGGGAACTTTTAGACGCAGAAGCGAAAAAATATATTGAATCCGAAGTCTCTCGAAAGCTATATTTTCTCGGTGATTCACCCGTGATCAAAATAAGTGCACTAACCGGAAAAGGCGTTCACAAGTTGCGACCGGTTTTGCAGGAAACAATCGAGCAATATCACCGAAGGGTGCCGACACGAGACGTAAATAGAATCATCGCCGAGGCACAGCAAAAAGCACCCGCAGGCGGAGGCGCAAAAGTGCTGTACGCAATTCAGGGTGCGACAGATCCTCCAACCTTCACTCTTTTTGTTAATCGTGAACTTCCCGCAACTTATTTGCGATATCTAGAGCGCAGTATCAGGGAAGGCTTCAACTTCGGATCGGTTCCGCTGAAACTCAGAATACGAAATCGCTCGGAGCGCTGACATGCCGTGGTGCGAGCCCTGTGCCAAATATTTTGCCCCGTCGGCTCTTACCAATACAGGTCAATGTCCTCAGTGCGGTGTCTCCCCAACAGTTGCCGACATACATGGGCGTGTTGACTCAAGTAATTTGAATTTGCGAATTCTTGCTACGCGCGGTACTTCTGATGAATCTGGCGATGATGAAAAAGCACCTTGGCATTTTAAATTATTGGTAACAATGCTCGTCATCTATCTCTCATGGAGATTTGTACAGATATTTGTGTAGTTGTATTTCCCGTGGGGGCGTTTGAGCGGTTGACGGTAGTGTGGGTTCAGCGGGCTGTAGCGCAGCTTGGTTAGCGCGCTTGTCTGGGGGACAAGAGGTCGTGGGTTCAAATCCCGCCAGCCCGACTGCTGTTTTATGCACTGCTCAGAATGGCGTACCTCACATTGCAATAATAGACTCGGCAGATGTGTGGGCGTTTTGTAAGTAATTTTTCAACTTCAGAGTTGGTTGCGTTTCTTCAGGATTCAACTCAACAAAAGGTCGTATTCAACGTTGCAGACCAACAAACACTGTTCAATGCCGCACCCTCTCAGATGCTGCCTGTTGTGATTGCACGAAACGGATGTCTTGACGTCCAACTCTTACAGTGGGGCTTATCTCGTTCATGGGCATCTAAAAATGCTTCCAACACGCCAATGATCAATGCTCGCGCTGAGACAGTTCATGAAAAGCCATCGTTCCGTGATCTAGTTGCTAAGAATCGTTGCATTGTACCGATGCGCGGGTTTTTTGAATGGGGAACCACTCCTGAAAAATTCAAGCGACCTT
>SXUP01000029.1 GCA_005790505.1 Actinomycetota bacterium | reverse complement strand
GCTCTAATCAATCAAAACTTTCTGGCGCAAACGAGACAGGTATCGGTGGCGGTTATAAGAATTCGCTCAAAATTGTTGCCCAGAAAGACAATGTGGATGCAACATCGGCTGCTGTTCTTGCTCGCAATTACATCGCTGGCGGTAAATCAGATTGGTTTTTGCCTTCCAAGCTTGAGTTGAACGAGTTGTGTAAATACGCGCGAAATCAAGAGACTGGCGACACTTCGGTCCCCTGTGACTCGAAGGAGACACTGCGGGAGGGTTTTGCCGGGATGAAGTATTGGAGTTCTTCTGAGGACTCCGCGCCCGGCGCGTGGGGTCAGCGTTTCAACTTCATGCAACAGGAACAGGTAGCCGACTATAAGGGCTCCACGGGCTACGTGCGTCCAGTGCGGGCTTTTAAACAATAAAAATATAAAATACTTAGTCGCATAATATTTGTCATCGTTTTAGAGTCCTGCAACACTCCTCTTTATGTCGTTGGAAATGAACGAACAAGTCGCATTGCCCCTGGGACGTGCTGAAAATCAAGAGATTTGGTTTCACCCAAGTAATCGCCGTCTACCTGAAATGGAAACGGTCTGTCATTAGTTATTACAAGCTGTTGCACATCAGGGCGTATGTCTAGCCATGGGGCGGGAGAAATACCCCCGCCACGCAATGCCGAACCAAGCGTTCTTATTACATGTGATGCCTGAAGCGATGTGAATGTAATGACGGCGAGACCATGCTCAAGGCCTGCGGTCGGAACGAGATCAAATGGACGGTTGCCTAGATATGTATACGGATTCGTGTTGAGAACAATTGTAAAAAACGCATTTCGAACGTGGTCGTCGCCGACAGCTATAGAAAAATGTGGGTTGCGACGGTCGTAGTCACGAGCCCAAGTACGAAGTGCAGCGGCGACAAACAGTGGATGACCGGCAAATCGTTTGAGTGAAGCGCGCTCCTCGACTCGCTTGACGACCATCGCGTCATATCCAACCCCAGTGTGAAAGCAAAAATATCGGCCATTGACTCGACCAAGACCGACTGAGATGACATCGTTTTGGTTGAGGGCGTCAACGATCAGATCAACACCGGCAATCGCGTCATTTGGCATTCCAAGTGTGCGCGCAAAAACATTGGTTGAACCACCCGGCAAAACCCCCAATGCCGTCTCGGTGCCAGCAACACCAGTGGCCACTTCATTTAGTGTGCCATCTCCACCAAATGCAATTACCGCATCAAGACCACGTCTGGCGGCGTCTTGAGCAAAGCGCGTGGCGTGCCCACGGCGGTTGGTTTCAACGACTTGCACGTCGTGATGGCGAGCAAGTCGCTGGTGGACCACCACCGTATTGCGGGCAGTAACTGCCGAGGCAAAAGAGTTGACGACTAACAAGATGCGCAAGATGTAGACGGTATCAGCGCCCTGCGACGAGGGTCACCCTGAAAGAGACTTCTATTGGTCCACCAGTTGGGGGAAAGGGCTACTTGTCGGTAACAATAGAGGTCTTATGAACATCATCGTATGTGTAAAGCAAATACCCGATCCAGCCGCCCCCGGAGCGCTCAATAGTGACACCCACACTTTGAAGCGTGATGGCAAATTAGTTATTGATGATGCCGATATGTATGGAGTTGAAATGGCCTTGCAACTTGTTGATGCCGCTGGCGGGGGCGAGGTCAGTCTTGTGTCAATGGCCCCAAACGGCGAGACATCAGGCATGCGCACCGCTCTGGCGATGGGCGCTGCTAAAGGTGTGCTTGTGTCTGACCCGGCGCTGCAAGGGAGCGATGCACTCACAACGGCAAAAATTCTGGCTGCTGCAATCCAACGGCTCGGTGGGGCAGACTTAATAATTGCAGCAACAGAATCAAGTGACGGTTACACCGGCACGGTTCCTGAACAAATGGCTGAAGTCCTTGGACTGCCAAGTGTCACGTTTACAAAAAAAATCACAATCAACGGAACAGCGATTCAAGCGTCTCGTCAGACAGAAGCCGGCTATGACGAAGTTACATGTCCACTCCCCGCTGTCATCAGTGTTACTGCTGGTGTTGTAGAGCCTAGATATCCGTCGTTTAAAGGAATCATGGCAGCGAAAAACAAGCCCGTCGAACAAGTGACTGCGTCTGATCTTGGAGTCTTGCCCGTTGGTTGGGCTGGCGCCGGTCAAAAAATCAGCAGTGTCACTCAAGCCGAAGCTCGTCAAGCAGGGGAAATAATTGAAGACGATGGCGAAGCGTTCAATAAAATTGTCGGGTTCCTCGAGAACCTCAAAGTCATCTAACTCGGTCCTAGGAGGAAAACACAAAATGGCAATCAAAAATGTATGGGTCTTTGCCCAAACCTCTGATGGTGTAGCAACCACCGCTACTCTTGAACTCGTCACCAAGGCTCGTTCGTTATCTGAAAATGTCAGTGTCTTTGTCAGTGGAGACGGGGCGGCTATCGCAGCAGCAGTCGGTGATTTCGGAGCCACCAAGGTTTATGCGGCAAACTGTGGTGCGAATCTTCCAGGAGTAGCGATGGCATCAGCAATGAAATCGGTAATTGACGCTGGTGAAAGTCCTGAACTGATCATGTTTCCTCAGAGTTACGAGGGTCGCGACACGATGGCGCGCCTTTCTGTGAAACTGGACAAAACCGTGATTACAAACAACGTTGATGTTGAAGATGCAACCGACGGAGTAACTGTTACAACGCCAATCTTTGGTGGTAACACCCTGGTCACATCTACGTTCACTGGTTCAGGGCCACACCTTGCGGCGTTTCGTCCCAAGAGCTTTACTCCAGAAGCCAGTGGAGGTGCGGCCGCTGCGGTGACTGCTGTTGTCGTGCCAGATCTCGGTGTTGCGGGTGGTGCTCAAGTCAATGCTGTCCATGTCGAAGAAACAACTGGTCCAAAACTCGATGAAGCAAATGTTGTCGTCTCGGGGGGTCGTGGCTTGGGCGAGGCGGACAAGTATGCAATGGTCGAGGAACTTGCCAAATTACTTCAGGCTGCTCCAGGTGCATCCCGAGCAATTGTTGATGCCGGTTGGGTTCCCTATTCTTATCAGGTCGGCCAAACCGGAAAAGTCGTGAAGCCGAGTGTTTATATCGCAGCAGGAATTTCGGGGGCAACACAGCACATGGTTGGAATGAAAGGATCAAAAAACATCATTGCCATCAACAAAGACAAGGAAGCCCCGATTTTCGGTATCGCTGATTTAGGAATTGTTGGTGATGTGCACAAAGTTTTGCCAAAACTAATTGAGGCACTCAAAGCACGCAATTGAGTTTTTTCTATTCGATTTCGTTATCGGCTGCGTACAATGCGCAAGAGGTCTGTTCTTCGGGATCATGAATCACTAGGCGCAGCTCCCAACCCGTTCGAGCTTCGCCACTGTCCCACCACCAAAAGTTCATTTGCTGCAAAATTTCGCCAAACTCGTCTTGGTCGAGTGGCCATTCCTCGGACATTCCTGAGATCGCTGCAAGTGTCCACCATGCTCCGAATCGACCGCTTGCAGCCCCCCGTCGTTTGCCGTGTGCTCCACCACTCGCGCCGGCCCACGCCAGCCATGCTAATGCAGAAGAAGTAGTCAATGGTTCTGCATCTGCATCGATAATGCCTAGTGCGCTCAAGGCATGAGACGCATCACCTTGGGTCATCACGCATGATGCCCGCCCGTTTGATTGTGCAGTCCAAGGCTCCATGAGTTGTCGAAATGCCGATTGCACATCAACGTCATCAAGCACAACAAAGTCATTTGCTGGATTCAGTGCATCACCGCGATCTGGCATTGGTGGAGCGGGGAACTCACCACCCATGTCGGTGTATGTTGCAACTGCATATCGGGGTTCCCAATCACACGGCATGATTGGAATATCAAGAGTGCCCAACTCGTCCTCATCTATTGAGTCACCGCGTAGTGCCCGTTCATAGGCGTAGAGCGAGCGGTCGTGCCCACGTGCCAGCAATGGCGCAAGTTCATCCCAGGTGTGATGCACTGCCAGGATTTCACTCACCGGACCTGGCATGAATGTCCGAACATGATCATCAAGAGATTGAACGGCGTACTCAGCAGGTGCCCACAACGCAAGTCGCACATTTGCCAGTGTGGCAATTGGCCACAATTGTCTCCCGGTGTCAACAGCCGATCGTGATGCGTTGCGAATAAGCACCAGATGATCCCAATCCTTTTCGGCAACTGTGACGTCAACATGGCGCACTAAACCATCAAGGTCGGCCCGCTGCACGAGTTGTTCAAGATTGTTTGTGCCCACAACGACATTCTTGCCGTTCCAAGGGTCTATTGACGCATAATGTTCTCTAGACGATTGGCCAAGGATATCGGCGACCAGAATCATCAGTCGGGAAAGTCTTTTGTGCGATGAGCCACCGAACCCGTTCTTGTAGGGCAAGGACTTCTTCATCACTTAGTAAGGCCGCAATATTTAATGGAACTTTGGTCGCTAGAGGTGTAATCGCCTCCATCAGATAATCGGGGATTGTCTCACCCCCAAACTCCCAAATCACGGTGCGCAACTTAAAGTCTGCAGAAAAACAAACCCCGTGGTCAATACCCCAAACATTTTCATCATGCCCAAGCAGGCAGTGGCCGCTTTTGCGATCGGTATTATTTGCTACAAAATCGAAGATTGCAAACTCACGCAAACGATCATGAAGATCGGGGCGTTGCTCAAACAATGAAAAATAATGCTGACGGGTGTCAGACTCAACAAAAAACTGCAGAGAGCCCTCTCCGAAAGGTCCATCTCGCAAAATCGTCACTGGAACTAGACCTAAACCGAGTACTTCGCTCAGCAGAAATGCGGCTACTTCACGCCGATGCAATCCTGGCTCAAAGTCCCATAACGGACGTTCTCCTCGCAGAGGTTTATAGATGCCTCGCATATTTATGTCACCATGCGTAATCGTGACAAGAAAAGTGGCGTTACTGCTGTCGGGCATGCGGCCAACAATGTCAATGTCGCCGTGTGTTAGAGCCTCAGTGATGACATCATCGGGGCACTGCATAGTTTAGTTCAATCGGGGACAGGCGTGGCCGCTTATATCTTTGGGAGCTCCGCACCACTGACATGGCTCTCGTCCTGCGACAACAAGA
Organism: Actinomycetota bacterium; assembly: GCA_005790505.1. GTDB lineage: Bacteria > Actinomycetota > Acidimicrobiia > Acidimicrobiales > Ilumatobacteraceae > UBA2093. Next base: position 8,885 of record SXUP01000029.1, on the reverse strand, counting down.
TTGTCTACTTGATTGCAAAAAGCAACCGCCTGAGCAGGCGTAATGTATACACGAAGCCTCCCAAGGTCAGGGTCTTCCACAATTTCAGATTCATCGCCGTCTTTATCTTCGCCTTCGTCTTCAAGATCAAGGTCACCAAAGATTTCATCAAATAACTCATCTTCTAGTTCATCACTCAGCGCAGGTTGTGGCATTTCTTCTAGTTGCAGTATCAGTCTGTTCGCAGGACGATCCATGCCGAGGCCCACGGTGCCAAGTACAAAATCATGTTCAATCGGGGCATTAATCAAATTCCCCGTGCCGGTAGCAACAACAATTTCTGGAAGGTCAGAAAGAATATTCCGTAAGTAACGAGCGATCGCAGTGACCTGCAATTTTTCACATTTAACGGTCAGCAGTTGATCGGTGCCACCAATCTGCATGAAAAACGTCCTGTTTCCAGGCGCACCTACAGTTCCAGTTGCAAAGATATCAACTTCATCAAACTCGTAATAAAAACTCATTGCTGTTCCAGGTTCATCAGCTCGGACGCAGATCCGTCAAGGAACCGCCCATTGAGTTTACGGTCAGCACAATGGGGCCAAAGCTCGAGTATGAGACGGCACTTATTGAGCACGTGCTCACAACAATGCGCTGAAATAGGTCTAGATGAGTCCCCATTGCGTGAGCCACAGCAGCTTTTATGGGATCAGCATGTGAAACGCAGACCACGACACCACCTGCATGCTTCGTCCGAATCTTGTCGAGAGAAGACACGATCCTTGCTTGCATATCCGTGAAACTTTCACCATTTGGAAATGTAAATGTGCTTGGTGCGCGCTGCACTGTGGACCACTCTGGTTTTTTCATCAAGGCAGATAGTTCAGCCCCCGTCCAGTCACCAAAATCACACTCCAAGAGCCCCTTATCAATCAGTACTTTTTGTTTGAGGGCCTTGCCGATTGGGGCCGCAGTTTCTCTGGCACGCTCTAGCGGCGAGGAATAGATGGCGTCTACACGTGGCAACTTAACAATGCGGTCGGCGGCACCATGGGCCTGGGCAATTCCTGATTCGGCAAGGTGCAGCCCAGGTGCTCGACCAGGAAGAATTTTTCCAGTGGTTGGGGTTTGTCCATGGCGCACCAAAATAATCAGAGTTGATCGCGGAGAAGGAGCCTTTTTACGTGTAGCCATTGATTTATCAATCTAGTGGGCAGGGCACCTATCGTGTGATGGTGGACACGATGAAAAAACTCAAAATTGAAATTGAGTCGTGTCGCAAGTGTCCAAGATTGGTGCAATGGCGTGAACAAGTTGCCGTTGAGAAGAGGGCGTCTTTTAGAGACGAGCAATACTGGGGGAAGCCAGTTTCCGGATTTGGAGATCCGTTAGCGCATTTATTGGTGATGGGACTAGCGCCTGCTGCGCATGGTGCAAATCGCACAGGTCGAATGTTTACGGGTGATCGCTCGGGTGATTGGTTATACCGAGCGATGCACCGCGCTGACTTTGCAAATCAAGACACTTCTATTGATCGGAATGACGGTCTGGTGCTGAATGATGCGTGGGTCACTTCGGCAGTCCGTTGCGCACCCCCAGACAATAAACCGTCTCCAGACGAACGAGATCAATGCTCGGCATTTCTGGATCGCGAGATTGCACTGCTTCCTAACCTTGACGTCGTTGTGTGCTTGGGTTCGTTTGCCTATATCGCGGCTAGCGCTCATTTTGGACTCAAGCCACGACCAAAGTTCGGGCACGGCATAGAGGCAACAACACAATCAGGAATCACACTTTTGTGTTCCTATCACCCAAGCCAACAAAACACATTTACCAGGACATTGACCGAGCCAATGCTTGACGCTATTTTTTGGCGGGCAAAAGTTTTGGTTGCTAGTTAAGTAGCAAAATTATTTCTCCGCCCCCGTATACGACGGCAATGCAAGTTAAAAAGACCCCAAATACTCGGCGCAACTTTTGATCATCCATGCCTAGTGCGAGCCTTGCTCCGATTGGAGCACCTGGAATCACTCCGATTGTCAGCAACAGGGCATAGCGCCAGTCGACGCCGCCTTGCAGCGTGTGAGTGATAGTGCCGGGAATTGCAAAAAGGCCAACACAAATCAGGCTCGTTGCAATTGCATTTTTCATTGGAAAAGTCAGCCATTTTCGAAAAAGTGGAACCATGACGATGCCGCCGCCAACCCCCAGCAATCCAGACATTCCTCCTGCAATCGCACCGATTATCATCGCCTGTTTTAAGTCTTTGGTCTTTTGCTTTTGATGGTCAGTGGTGTGAGAGTCTTGATTTTTTCCACGAATCAGGTCGGTGGCGCTCCACATCAAAACAAGTGCAGTCAGAATCATCAATGGGTGGCCATCTCCAGGAAGTAGGTCCGCAGTTCGTGCGCCGACAACGGAAGCGATGATTCCAACAGGAGCAGTAATCTTGACGATTCGCCAGTACACAAGTTTCTGCGGAGCATATTTGAGTGATCCTGTGATAGCGCCAGGTAATAGTGATGGCAAGGTAGTGCCGATGGCTATTGCGGCGCTACAACCAAGTGCCCGAATCGCCGGAGTGCTTACGACGGCACCTCCAACACCAAAAGTTCCAGACATGATGCCGGTTCCGACACCTGCAACGATGGTTAGAGCATCTCGCAGTATTCCGGGATCCACAAAAGTCAGCGATTCAGCACTGACGACATCATTGACGCTGCGTGGGCGTGGGCGGCACGACCGTCATCCAGGAGATCAGCCATCGAGAGAAATCCGTGGAACATCCCGTAGTAACGAACAAGGCTTGTTGGAACGCCGTTGGCAGATAATCGTGCGGCATATTGTTCACCCTCGTCACGAAGTGGATCAAACTCTGCCGTAATTACTAATGCGGGGGGAGTGCTTGCTATTACAGCATCAGTCGCCATGATTGGTGAAACACGCGGGTCTTTACTGTCGGTTGCACCGCCGATGTAGTGATCAAAGAACCACTTCATAATATCGCGCGTGAGAACTGGACCGTTCTTGTTTTCCTCATAAGAGGGCGTTGCCATACGTGCATCTGTCACCGGATAAATAAGCAACTGGAACACCAATGGTGCGATTTGAAGTTGGGCAACAACAGCTGCAAGATTTCCGCCAGCACTGTCTCCGCCCACCGCAATTCGGTTGGGGTTGCAACCAAGCGAAGCCGCATTGGCATGTGCCCATCTGGTGACCATCACTGCGTCCTCTACCGCTGCAGGAAATTTATGTTCGGGAGCGAGTCGATAATCAACTGCAAGGATTGCAATGCCAGATTTGTTGCACAAACTGCGACAGACCGAATCATGTGATTCAAGGTCCCCGACCACCCAACCACCCCCGTGGAAAAAGACCAGCAGTCCCAGATTGCTGTCGTCATTAGGACGGTACAGGCGACATTTCACTCCTTCAACATCAAGGTCGCGCATGTGATGGACGTGCTCGGTGGCGGGAACTCGACCGCTCTCATACCACTCACGACCCTCCGTGGCGCTTAATTCGTTGAGTTGTGGACCACCCATTGCTGAGAGCATGTCAACTATCGTCTGGGCTTGAGTATGTAAAGGCATGTCAGATCATTTCTTTAGGGACTTCAGGTTCAATTTCTGCCGGAACAACAACTTTTTTCTTTGGAGGCGGTACCCCAACGCTTGGTTCTTTGTTAGCCCACTCTGGCCAACGACGACGACTCACGATGGAGAGCTGGCGCAGCAGTTTCATCGCGACTTCGTCTTCTTGGGCTGGGCGCGCGGTAATCACCCCATCAGCAACCATGCGCTTTATAACTTCTTGACCAAGTTCGGTGCGCACGATTGTCAAGGTCCAGTCGTTGTCCGCCCCAATGCCACCCGTTGCGATGTCAGAGTGCTCTGCAGCAAAGTCAGGGCATGTCTTACATCCCTCTCTCGTCCATTGATGACATTCTTTGAGATTTATCTCGTGATACGAGCCATCTTTCATCCAGATCTGAAAAACACCTTTGATGTTCATCTTCAACATGTCTTGTTTTTTTAAACCATATTTGGCTTCGAAGAGTTCGGGGAAAATTGCATCGTCAAATGTCTTTGAGCACAGCAAACCAACCGTAAATAGGAAAGGACGAGAGACCTTGCCCGCTTTGCGATCCCACATCACAGGAGGTGACGATGTCTGACAACCCATCCCGACGAGGGCAAGACGACTGAGTCCAAGTTCTTTGGCCTCAACGAGTGCAAGTGGATTGGCGCAATATGTATATCGGCTTCCAGCAGTCGCCAAAACTTCGTCAGGAGTGCGCACGACGGCTGGCTTGGCCTTCCATGCATCATCTGTTTCAACCCCACTCACGAGAGCTCCGTCGATGTAGTCGTTCTTCAGCAACCAAATCAACATCGCCGAGACAAAACCGCCATCTTGCCCTTTTTCGTGTTGCACTTTGTCGGTGGCTCGAGTGAGCAGAAGTTCTTTCCAAATGCCGGCCATCTCGTCTGGCTCACGAGTGCGACCAAAGAGATGCATGTCAGCGGCTGATTCCCAATGTCTAAAACGCGGGCATGCACGAGTGCAGGTGGTGCAACCTTTTTCTCCGTGAATGCAATTGTCAAGTCCAAGTTCTTCTTCTATGTGAAAGGGCTTGTACTTGCCTTCTTCATGTTCGTAACCAATGACGTCGTGAGGGCACGTCACTACGCATCCCGCACACCCGGTGCAAAGCCCCGTATTGATGACTTCTTCGTAAAGTTCTTTCCACTGCGCTGTCCAACGCTCCGCTTTGGCTGGGGCTTCACTCGTCATTGACATAACAAGAGATTAGGCGCTCAGGGTCAAGACCTCTCCATCGCACCACCTGTTGCCCGTTTGCCGTTTCTAAATGGCGTCAGAACCTTGCTCGCCTGTACGAATGCGCACGATCTGCTCAACTGAAGTGACCCAAATTTTGCCGTCGCCAATCTTTCCTGTTGAGGCGGCCTGCCGAATCAGATCAACAATTTTGTTGGCATCAGAATCATCGACGACGAGTTCAATACGCACCTTTGGAACAAGGTCGATCTGGTATTCGGCGCCACGATAGGTCTCCGTGTGGCCACCTTGTCGTCCGAAGCCTTTAACTTCCGTTACGGTCATTCCTTGCACGCTTGCGGTCTTAAGTGCGTCTTTTACGTCGTCCACCTTGAAAGGCTTGATTACTGCGGTGATGAGTTTCATAGTTTGATCTCCTGTGGTTTGAAATGGTAGTTGGTCACGAGTGGTATGCCGTCTCGGCGTGCTGGCTTTGGTCCAGTCCGATGAGTTCATCCTCGGTACTCACACGTAGACCGATTGTGCGGTCTATTGCCAGGGCTGCCAATCCAGTTACAACAAATGAAAACAGCATTGTCGCTACGACCGCAACGAACTGGTCACTAAGAAGCGCGGAACCTCCACCCGAGAAGAGCCCATCAAAACCAAGAGAGTTCACAGTGGTGTCTGCAAAGAGCCCAAGCATCATTGCTCCAACTATCCCGCCTACGAGATGCACCGCAATGACATCAAGGCTGTCATCGAAGCCAAACTTGGTCTTGAGCGACAAGCTCAAGTAGCACACCACTCCTGCGACCGCCCCGATAATCAGAGGCGAAGCCCCACCGACAAAACCAGCGCATGGAGTGATGGCAACCAGTCCAGCGACTGCACCCGATGCTGCTCCGAGAGAAGTTGCATGGCCAGTGCGAAGTTTTTCTGCGACCAGCCACATCAGCATCGCAGCAGCCGCAGCCAAGTGAGTGTTGACCAATGCTTGGGCGGCAAGACCATTTGCACCCAATGCAGATCCGGCGTTGAATCCAAACCAGCCAAACCACAGAATGCCTGTACCAAGCATTGTGAAGGGCAAATTGTGTGGTGGCATGGATTCACTTGGCCAGCCCCGTCTTTTGCCCAAAACAAGCACGACTGCGAGGGCAGCCGCACCGGCATTGATGTGCACAACGGCGCCTCCAGCAAAGTCCAAAGCCCCGCGCTTAAACAGCCAGCCGTTCGGGCTAAACACCCAGCGGGCAACGACTGGATAGACAATAATGCCCCACACTCCAATCAGCACTGCGTAAGCCTTGAACTTCATGCGGTCAGCAGTCGCACCCGTGATGAGTGCTGGGGTAATCACGGCGAACATCATCTGGTATGCAAAAAATGCCAGAATCGGGATGATTAGTCCAAAATCTCCGGTGTATCCAGGTAGTTCGGCAACTTTGGCAAGATCTTTCATGAAGGCAAAGTCCAGATTCCCAATGAATTGACCGGTGCCTCCAAAGGCCAAACTAAATCCGACTGCTGCCCAGATGATGCTGATCAATCCCATCGCAAAAAAGTTTTGGATCAACATTCCAAGCATGTTCTTTGAGCGAACCATCCCGCCGTAAAAAAAGGCCAAACCTGGTGTCATAAACGCGACGAGTGCCGTCGAGGTCAACACCCAGGCAGTCGCCCCCGAATCAATATCTGCGAGCAAAATTGTCATTTTCATCTACTTTCGTTTGAGCTGCTTTACCTTTCACAAGATAGAGGTTCTTTGTTGCTGGAATGTTTCGACTGTGTGACTGTTTTTAGACGGGCAACAAAACCCCCTCGCTACATGTAAATACAAATATCGAGAAATTTTGCCTAAACTAGGGGCACCGAAATGTCGTACAACTCCTACAGTCCCATTGGTTTTTTGGAGAGATTTGTCGCAGTTCAGTTACGCGCCGCAGGTTTGGTTTTCGGGGCGGCTGGGCTAGGTGTATTTTTGGCAACAATCGGGGACTACTACGTACAAAATAACTTCACTGAGTTGATCAGTGAAATTGCAATCGGTGGTTTTTTTCTGCTCGTTGGCCTCGAGTTAAGGCGGGAATTTGCAAGTGGTGCACTTTCTGGCGCAACACTCAGAGTTGCAATTGCCGCAACACTCGCCGGCATAGTGTTACCTGCGACTTTTTTCATTTTATTTGCACCTGATGATGCGCGAAACGGTTGGGTCGCCGTCGTTGCCACGGACATTGCGCTCGCGTCAGCAATCGCGGTGCTTGGTGGCTTTCGAAATAAAGTGCGCGTCTTGTTGCTAGCCATTGCTGTGCTTGATGATTTAGGTGGAGTTCTCGCCTTGGCGACGACCGGCCAGAATCCAGAGTTTTTCTATATATTTTTGGCGGTGACGACAATTGGGGTGTTTGCCTGGGCAATTCGTAGATTCAATCTTGGCGTGTTATTTACACTTGCGACAACGGCCCTAGTTGTTTGGCTGATGCTGGGAGCATCGTTGCATCCCTCGCTTGGGGCTTTTGCAGTCGGCTTTGTTGTGCCCCATTTTGATCCAGACAATCCATCCGTGGCCGAGCGAGTTGAGGAAAAAATTCATCCCTACGTTGCTGCAATCCTGTTGCCAGTATTTGTATTTTTGCACACACTCATTCCGCTCCGTGTTCCTGATGGCACCTCCTCAGACCTAATCGTTATCACGATGGGGGCGATTTTGGTTGGTAAAATTTCAGGTATCGGTGTTGTGCTGACCGTGATGCGTAAATCGGTCGGTATTTCCATCTCCGAAGCCCTCGCAGTTGGGTTTGCTGCATCGGCTGCATTGACGGTTGCATTAATTGGTGTCGACGCGACGCTCGCAGACTCCAAATATGAAGAAGTCATCGGTTTAGGAATTATTGGTGCTACTGCCATTGCCGTAGTTTTGGGAGTTGTTGCCGGTCGAGTTGCAAAAAAAGAAATCTCAGAATCAACCTGACTTTGCCGCATCACAGCCCACAAAAGCTCGGCATTTGGGGGTGACATTTGAAGGTTGTGCAAATAGACACACGCAAAAGTTGCCCATAACACGGGATTTTGCGTAAGACTAATCAAATGGATCTTGCATATTCCCCTGAAGCAGAAGTCTTTCGCACTGAAATACGAGCATGGCTCAGCAACAATTTACCGAATGGTTGGTTTGATGATGACTTTCAATTAACTGGGGATGCTCGCAAAAAGTTCAATGAAGATTGGCCCGAAAAACTTTTCTCTGGTGGATGGATTTGTGCAACTTGGCCCGTCGAATACGGGGGTAAAGGGCTCTCAATAATGGAAGGTGTTGTATTGGCCGAAGAATTTGCGCGCGCCAAAGCTCCGATGCGCGGTGATTTTTTTGGCGACACTCTTGTTGGTCCGACGATTTTGCAGTGGGGAACCGAAGAGCAAAAGAAGGAATTCTTGCCAGGCATTCTCAAAGGACAGACGCACTGGTGTCAAGGCTTTAGTGAGCCAAACAGTGGCAGCGACCTTGCATCGCTTAAAGCGACAGCAGTGTTAGATGGCGAAGAGTGGGTCATCAACGGACAAAAAGTTTGGACAACGCAAGGACACAATGCCGACTATTGCTTCTTGCTTACTCGTACAGATCAGGCCACATCCAAGCACGCTGGAATCTCCTACATGCTCGTTCCAATGCGCCAAGCGGGAGTAGAAGTAAGAGGCATCACCCAGCCAGATGGAACTGCAGAGTTCAATGAAGTCTTTTTTGACAATGCTCGCTGCCCCAAAGAAAACATTGTTGGCGGTCTCAACAATGGCTGGGCTGTCGCCAATAGTACGCTTGCCTTTGAGCGGGGAATGAGCGCCACAACTGGATTCCGCAGGTTTGAAGCAGAGTATCTATTGATGGTGCAAGAAGCGGTTGAGAATGGCAAAATTTGCGATCTGCCGACGCGCCAAAGATTGATGGAGTACTACTCCAAGATTCAGATTCTGCGCATCAATGGTTTGCGCTCGCTCACATCTACCCTGAACAAAACCAAGGATCTATCGGTTGTTGCACTTGGCCTAACAAATAAAATGTTCTGGTCAGAAATGCATCAAGAATCAATGGAACTTGCGCTCGATATCTGTGGTGCAAAATC
>SXUP01000028.1 GCA_005790505.1 Actinomycetota bacterium | reverse complement strand
TTAGTCCTCACGATCGACAAGTCTCTTCAGTTTCAGACCGATCAAGCATTGATTCAGCGCGTAACGCAACTGAGCGCCATAGCCGGAACTGTCATCATGATGAATTCTCGAACCGGCGAGATATATGCGATGTCAAATGTGCGACGTAATCTCGACGGTTTGGTCGAATTAGGAACTGGAAACTTTGCTGCAGTTGAGGCTCATGAACCTGGTTCTGTCGCAAAGGTTTTCAGTATTGGTGCTGCAATTGATCTGGGAAGAACCACTGAAGCATCTTCATACAAAGTTCCAGGAAGCTTGCGCGTGGATAAATTTACTATTCGTGATGCTTACCCGCATGGCCTCATTTCAATGACAACCCGAGATATTATGCGTGATAGTTCAAATCTCGGAGCAGTAAAGATCAGCGAGAAAGTAACGCTTGAGGAGAAACATAATTACCTCAGGGCCTTTGGGTTCGGTGAAAAGACTAGCTTGCAGTATCCAGGTGAAAGCCGTGGAATTCTTCGTCCAACCAAGGATTGGTACGGAACACAAAAGATTACGGTTGATTACGGTTATGGCTATGCGACGACACCTTTGCAAATGTTGGCCGGCGTAAATGTTGTCGCTAATGATGGAACTTATGTTGCACCACAACTTGTAAAAGCGACTATTGACAAAGATGGAATAATGCATGAAACGCCTGCATCAGCGACTCATCGGGTGCTCAAAGAATCGACAGCAACTACAATGACGAGTCTGCTCAAAGAAGTTGTCTGTGCTGGCACAGGTAAACTTGCTCAGGTAAAGGGAATGAAAGTCGCAGGTAAGACGGGTACGGGTTACAAGGCCCAGAGAAACGGAACCTACACCACCAATACTGGTGGGCGAAAATATTTTGCTTCGTTTGTTGGATACTTTCCGGCTGATGATCCCCAAGTAACAATGCTCGTGAGTATTGATGAGCCAAACGGGAATACACGTGAGAGATTCGGAGGAACTGCAGCGGCGACTGTTTTCTCACGCCTTGCTGAGGTCGCAATTCATGAATTGCAGATCGCTCCAACAGGCGTTGGCAGCGGCTGCCCGAAACGACCAATAGCGGCGAGTTCGCACTGATGTTTACAGGGCTCGGCTAATGACGATTCAATCAGAGTGCCAAAAATTAACTGTCGGTGAGTTGTGTCGTCGGACCGACCTATTGACATGTCAGATATTGGGCAGTGCAGATCAGCTGGTGAGTGGCATCTCGATGGACTCACGCTTAGTAAGCAAGGGAGATCTTTTCTGCTGCGTAAATGGGGCCAGTACTGATGGCCATCTGTTTATAAAAGAGGCGATTAAAAAAGGAGCTTCGGCCCTACTTGTAGATCATTACATTTCAGAAGCTGAAAATATCACTCAGATTATTGTTGAGAATGTTCGTAAAACAATCGGCAAGTACGCCCAAACCTTGTACGGCGATCCCTCGACAAAATTGCAAGTTATTGGCATCACCGGAACGAATGGCAAGACCACAACTGCCTCGTTGTTGTCATCAATTCTCAATGATTGCGGGCTACCAACAAGAGTTTTCGGCACTCTCACTGGCGAGCGAACAACTCCTGAGGCCCCAATCATTCAAAAACAACTTGCGCAGGCGGTTGTTGATGGAATGAAAACAGTTGTCATGGAAGTGACCTCACATGCAATAGACCAAAGCCGCATCCATGGGGTCCTGTTTGAGATGGCAGTTTTCACAAACATCAGTCGTGATCATTTGGACTATCACGCAACGCAGGAAGCATATTTTGCGGCAAAAGCCGCACTGTTTCGCCAGGGACAATCCAATCGTGCAGTAGTCAATATTGATGACATTAAAGGTCGCCTGCTGTTTGACGCGGCAACAATTCCTACTCTGTCATTTGGGGTTGGTGATGTTTCCAATTTGATCGTCACCGCTACTTCCATCAGGTTTGATTGGGCAGGTGTGACCATTGCTGCGCCAATCGGGGGACGTTTCAACGTGATGAATTTAATCGCCGCTTGCACCGTGGCGCGCGAACTCGGAATTACGGTGCCAGAGATTTCCAAAGCAGTCACCAAAGTGCGACCTGTGCCAGGGAGATTTGAAATAGTTGATATGGGGCAGGACTTTGTAGTTGTTGTTGACTTTGCGCACACGCCTGACGGCTTGATAGAAGTTTTACAGGCTGCTCGGGCAGTATGTCGCGGTCGTGTTCATGTTGTGTTCGGGTGCGGGGGTAACCGTGATGCCGGGAAACGGCCTCTCATGGGGGCTGCGGCAACACAACATGCTGACATTGTGGTCGTTACTTCAGACAATCCGCGTCGTGAAGATGCTCTTGAGATTATGAATCAGATACTTGCAGGAGTTACAAGTGATGCGAAGTGTGTTGTGAGTAGTGTTGCTGACCGCCGAGATGCAATCAGGCAGGCGCTACAGAATGCAGCAACTGGAGACATGGTTATTATCGCCGGTAAAGGTCATGAGAAAACACAAGAATTCGCCGATCATCATGAAGATTTTGATGACGTCACTGTTGTGCGTGAATTGCTTCTGCTCAAGACGGGAAACCCCACATGATTGCTGTTCTGCTGTCCGGAACAGTGGCGATGGTGTTGTCGCTGGCAACCACTCGCTTGCTGATGCGTTTTTTCAACAACCTTGGCAAAGGTCAGCCAATTTTGGGCAAGGAAGATCGTGGCCCCGTGCACCACATGTCAAAGCAGGGTACGCCCACTATGGGCGGAACTGCCATTATTGGTTCTGCATTTATCGGATGGGTTGTTGCACATTTGCGTCGTGGTCTGGCGTTTTCTGATCAAGCGCTGATCATTTGGTTAGGGATTCTCCTATTGGCCCTAATGGGGTTTCTCGATGACTATCTCAAGGTTCGATATTCGCACAATCGTGGGATATTTTGGAAGAAAAAGGGTTACATCACGTTGGCAGTTGTTGGTGGTGTGATGACACTGTTGCTGACGCAAACTGGCGTCAGTGAGACATTGTCGCTGACACGCTGGAATCTTCCAGGATGGCAATTGCAACCCATCATCTGGGTTGTATGGACTTCTTTGATGGTCTGGGCCACCACTAATGCCGTCAATGTCACGGACGGCCTTGACGGACTTGCCGCAGGGTCGGCCTTATTTGGTTTCTTGGCGTTCACGATAATTGCGTACTGGGCTTTTCGTAATCCCGAAATTTATCAATTAGTCAACCCGCTTGATCTCGCCGTCATGTCAGCAGCCCTAGCGGGCGCATGCGGGGGCTTTTTATGGTGGAATGCTGCGCCAGCTCGAATTTTTATGGGTGATGTCGGTGCACTTGGGATCGGCGCCGCACTTGGAATGCTGGCAGTCGCGACAAATACACAACTGCTTCTTCCGTTGATTTGTGCTCTCAATGTGATGGAGGCTGGTTCGGTCGCAGTGCAGATGACGGTCTTTAAGGCTTCTGGTCGCAAGAAGAGATTATTTAGGATGTCGCCGATTCACCATCACTTTGAGCTTTTGGGTTGGCCTGAAACAACTGTGATTATTCGTTTCTGGATTATTTCAGGTATCTGTGTTGCGGCGTCACTTGCAATATTTATCGCCGACTTCACGCGTCTTGCCGATCTCGCACAAGGACTCAAATAATGAAGCGGGCGGCGGTTTATGGGTTGGGAATCGCGGGTCAGGCAACGGCCAGCGCAATGTATGCCAAAGGTATAGGAGTGCGGGTCGGCGATGATGTCGAATCACAGGAGATGATGAACTTCGCTGACAGCATTGACGCTCCTTTTACACGTGTTCATGACCCCCATACATTTAAGGCGTTTCTTCGTGATGTGGATGTGTTGGTGCCAGCCCCGGGAATACCTCCTGCCCATCCAGTCATCGTCGCTGCCAATACACAGAAAATTGCAATTCGTTCAGAAATTGATATTGCTTATGAATGGGAACAAAGCAGACTCGGTGGCGCAAGACCAATATTGGCTGTCACTGGAACTGACGGCAAGACCACCACCACGATGTTGACTGCGGCACTGCTTCGTGGCGACGGCAAAAGTGTGGCAGAAGTTGGCAATACTGATCTTCCCTTTATTGGCGCTTTGGATCAGGACATCGATATTTTTGTTGTTGAGTGTTCTAGTTTTCGACTTGAATTCACCAAGATGTTCCGGGCAAACGCAAGCGTGTGGTTAAATTTGGCACCGGATCATCTGGATTGGCATGAAGATCTACAAAGTTATGTGGCTGCCAAACAAAAAATCTGGGCGAACGGGATTGAGGGGGATGTCGCAATCGTCCCAGTCGGAGACGAGATGATTTGTCAGACGGCACGGGCGTCTGGAATGCGTGTGGTTACTTTTGGACTAAGCGACGCAGACTATCGAATTTCTGACGGCGCTCTTGTTGGCCCCCATGGCCATTTATGTGACGTCACTGATCTTTGGCGCTCTCTACCTCACGACATTACAAACGCACTGGCTGCCTGCGCTCTCGTCTTGGAAGCAGGTTTGGTTGAACGTAGGTCGATAGCCTCAAGCCTGCATAATTTTATTCCTGCACATCATCGAATTGAGTTGGTGATGGTTGAAGATGGTGTCTACTGGTATGACGATTCGAAGGCAACGAGTCCCCATGCAGCTTTGACAGCAATAAAAAGCTTCGGGAGTGTCGTCTTGATAGCGGGGGGTCGCAATAAAGATCTGGATTTGACACTTTTGGCTTCAGAACCTGAACGCATGCGTGGTGTGGTTGCTATCGGAGAAGATGCAGCGCTCGTTAAGGCTGCATTTAGTGGCATCTGTGAAATACGTTCTGCGACGACGATGAAACAAGCAGTTGAGCAAGCAGCAGGTATCGCAAAGAGTGGAGACTCGGTACTCCTGTCACCTGGGTGCACTAGTTACGACTGGTATTCCAATTACAACGAGCGTGGTGATGATTTTCAACGGTGTGTTCAGGAGTTTTACAAGGATCAATTCAACAATCAGGGGAGTAAAAAATGACAGCCACGCAAGCGATACCCAGACCCCGAAGCATTTCCGAGAGACGAATACAGACACTGCAGAAATCGGGGACAGCAGCTAAGCGCAAACTGTCCCTAAAGGCCCCTTCTTCTACGTATTACGGCATCTTGGTTATCGTTACTTTCCTCACGCTGCTTGGAATTGTCATGGTTCTGTCCTCGTCTGCAGTTACGGCTTTTCATAACGGAAATTCTTCATGGTCACTTTTCCGTCGACAGGTACTTTGGGCGGCAATTGGTTCGATAGCGATGGCTTGGACTTATCGAACCCCGTACAACAGTTATCGGCGATTGGTTATGCCGCTGATGGCAGGCACATTGATCTTGAACTTTTTACCGTTCATTCCAGGAATTGGCAAAGAGGTACATGGTGCCAAGGCGTGGGTAAACCTTGGGGACTTGAGTTTTCAGCCGTCAGAGCTCTCCAAACTTGTTGTTGTTTTGTTTTGTGCAGACCTAATTTCTAGACGCCATCGCTACCTCAATGTTTTTAACAAGACCCTGATGCCATGCTTATTTGTGATGTCCGTCGGGGCTATCTTGAGCGTGTTTCAGAGCGATTACGGTTCGGCACTCGTCTTTGCAGGAATCGTTTTTATGATCTGTTTTTTTGCTGGAACACCATGGAAGTGGATTGGTGCACTTACTGGATTTTCAGTAGTAGCTTCTTCTTTTGTCTTTTTATTCGTTGGAGTGGCACGCAATCGAATGACTTCATTTCTGAACCCATCAGAGACAAAAGGTAGACTCGGTTATCAGGTGCACCAGTCACTTCTTAGTATTGCTAATGGTGGGCCCACGGGAGTCGGCATTGGAGAGGGAAGCAGTAAATGGGGTTATCTTCCACTTGCGCACAGTGACTTTATTTTTGCAGTCGTTGCCGAAGAACTTGGGGCAATTGGCTCATTTGCCGTGATCGGATCATTCCTGTGCCTTGTATTTCTTGGAATGCGTGTCGCACTTGGTGCACGAGAAATGTTTGGCTCATTGTTGGCGGCTGGTATCAGTGGCTGGTTTGCATTTCAATCAATTATCAACATTGGGGGAGCTACTGGCAGTCTTCCATTGACAGGTCTGACGCTGCCTTTCATCTCAGCGGGAGGATCATCTCTAATGATTTCAATGGCGGCTGCTGGAGTGTTGCTCAACGTTGCGCGTAATATGAAATAGAACATGTCATCTGATGCCGTTTTTGCTGTCGTAACGGGTGGAGGCACCAGTGGTCATGTCATACCTGCGTTGGCAATACTTGAAATACTCCAAGACCGTGGACACGCGTCAGAGTCACTTCGCTATGTAGGGAGCCGTCGGGGGGTCGAGAAAGTATTAATGCAGGGTCAGCAATTCGAATCTGAGTATTTGCCAATTTCTGGTTTACAACGGGGTCGAAGCATTAAAAGTTTGCTCCGGAATTTTTTGCTCCCTCAGGCAATTCTGCGGTCTTACACACAGGCGTATTTGCTGATCCGTCGATGGAAGCCTGCTGTTGTTATCTCCGTTGGTGGCTATGCGAGTTCTCCGATGGCATTTGCTGCTCGTTTGGGGCGAGTTTCACTTGTTTGCGTGAGTTACGACAGAACGCCCGGATTAGCTACTCGTCGCCAAGCAAAACATGCAACTTCGGTCGCCGTAGCGTTTGAGGGGTCGCGGCTGCCTCGGGCAACGATGACGGGTGCGCCAGTGCGTCGCGAACTCCGCGAATTAGAAGTCGCCAACAGACGGGTAAGTGCCCGGCAGGCTTTAGATATTCCTGTAGATCGGATCATGGTTACGGTTGTCGGTGGATCCTTGGGTTCTGCCGTGCTCAACGAAAATATTGATCAGTTATTGCAAGCAATGAGCAAAATGCAGGTTGATTCAATTGCGCTTTACCATGTTTGTGGGACTCGCCACTTTGCGGAACCCGCAGTTAAAGCACCGCCTGGAGTCATTTACCGAAGAGTCGCATATGAAAGTCGTATGGCAGATCTTTTAGCAGCTACTGATGTCATGGTGTGTCGCGCAGGAGCTGGCACGATTGCAGAAATTACGACGGTTGGCGTCACGGCAATATTGGTTCCATGGAAAGATGCGGCGGAAAATCATCAACAAGCCAATGCATTGTGGTTGGAAGAGCGTGGGGGTGTCCTGATTGTAAACGAATCTGATATTGCGAGTGGGGTGCTTACAGATGTCGTTATTTCACTGCTCAAGAATGACTCAATGCGCCGAAATTTGGCGACAATAGCCCGTAGTTGTGGGAATTTGCATCGGGGCAAAACACTTGGAGATTTGATTGAAGCGGCGAGCCAGCGCTAATCGCCTCCAATACAATCACAGCGTGAGACAATGGAATGTGTATGAAACAAGAAATTGATTTGAGTTGTCCACAGCGCGTCCATGTGGTTGGGATCGGTGGACCAGGGATGAGTGCAATTGCGATTGTCCTGCATCAAATGGGTCATAGTGTGACTGGCTCAGATATCCGTGAAAATGCGACTGTGCAATCACTTCGGTCGCAAGGAATTACCGTAACAATCGGGCATTCAGTGAATCTCGTGGAAAACGTTGATGTGGTCACTTACTCCACGGGTGTCCCGCTAGACAATATAGAAATTGTCTCCGCCTCCCGCAACGGAAAATTAGTGATGCATCGTTCAAAAATGCTGGCAGCGATATGTTCCCTGGTGCATAGCATTGGAGTTGCTGGCACTCACGGCAAGACCACAACGTCAGCAATGTTGTTGCACATCATGCTTGCCGCCAATATAAAACCGTCCTATGTCATTGGGGCAGAGGTACTAGGAACTTCTTCCGGAGCTTCATGGACAGGTGAAAATGTCTTGATTGTTGAGTCTGATGAAAGCGATGGAACGCATGTTGCGTTGCAACTTCGCGGGGCAATTATTACCAATATTGACAAAGATCATCTTGATTATTTCGGCTCTCTTGACGAAATTCGTCGGTCCTTTGCCTCATTTGCACGCAATGTTGACGGACCAGTTGTCGTATGTGTCGACGACGAACAAATTCAAAAGATGATTTCAGAGTCAAAGATCGCCGGCTCAGAAAGAAGTTTCATCACATATGGATTTTCGACACAGGCAAACGTCGTGATCACGAATTTATCGCTGTCAGAGCAGTCATCTGAGTGCGATTTTGCTCTCGGGGAGACCACGCATCACTTGTCGGTGACGATGTTTGGCCGACACAACATTTTGAATGCGGTGGCTGCATTAGTGATGGCGCACGAATATGGGGTCACGATCAAGATTGGTCTTGAGGCATTGCTTTCTTATGGCGGAGTCCAAAGGCGGTTTCAAGATCGAGGAAATTTAGATGGTGTGCTCTTGATCGACGATTATGCGCACCTACCAGCTGAAATCGCAGCAGTGATTGCGGCAACAAAACAAAGATTTCCTGAGCGCAGATTAGTTGCAGTGTTTCAACCAAATCGTTTTCATCGAATTGCGGCTATGGCAGACGATTATGCGGATTGTTTTGCCCAAGCCGACAACGTGGTGATCACAGATGTTTACGCGTCAGGAACCACCAGAATTGAAGGCGTAACAGGTGAATTACTTGTACAGGCAATTCGCGCAGCAAACCCCAATAAAGTTGTTGACTGGTGCTGCACGCGAGACGAACTTGTCCAACACGTAGTTCAACAACTCAAGCCGGGCGATGTCTGTCTAAGTATGGGATGTGGAGATATTGAAGAATTTCCGAACCAACTCTTGAAGGCACACACTGTTGATAGGAATGCCGAGTGAGGTCCGTTAATTTATGGGCTGAGGTTGCCGACAAGGTCGCACAAATCGGCGCCAATGCTGAACTTTTAGTTCCAGCCTCGAGGCTCACCACATATCGTCTTGGTGGGCCAGTTGCTCTTGTTGTGAGCATTACAAAGATAGAGCAGGTCATCGCCTTGGGTTCGTGTCTTACGGATGACATGAATGTGGTTGTAATTGGCAACGGAAGCAATATTTTAATTAGCGATGATGGATTTGATGGCGTTGCTGTCGTTTTGAATCCTGCAGACGATAACACGCTGGGAAACATGATCGAATTAACCGAACGAACAGCCATGATCGACGCGTCAGCCGGTGTTCGATTGCCAGTATTGGCTCGCCGTAGTGCAGCTATTGGATGGAGTGGCTTGGAATGGGCAGTTGGTGTTCCCGGCACATTGGGAGGGGCCGTACGGATGAATGCCGGTGGTCATGGGTCAGACATGGCGGGCACGCTTCATGATGCAGATGTAGTAAACCTTCGAAATGGACGTCTAGTTCGGGTCGCAAAACAGGACTTAGGTTTGCGATTTCGCGGCTCTGCAATTACAGATGAAATGTGCGTCGTAAGTGCTCGTTGCCAAGTGACGCGGGGCAGCGTGGAAAAATGTCAAGAAGAGATCTCGGCGATTGTTGGGTGGCGCCGCGAAAACCAACCTGGCGGTCAAAATGCAGGTTCAGTGTTTGTCAACCCCGCTCAATCAAGTAAAAGTGCTGGCGCGTTGATCGACGAAGCGGGGCTCCGTGGCACGAGGCGTGGCACCGCAGAGATTTCTCAAAAGCACGCAAATTTTATTCAAGCAGATGAAAAAACAACTGCTGCAGACATTGTCGCCTTGATGTGTGACGCCCAAGAAACGGTTCTCGCTCGCACGGGAACCATGATGTATAGCGAAATACGACTACTTGGGTTCACTCCAGAAATTTCTGAGCGTTTTCAAGGTCGGCATCTCAACGACCCCAATGTGGCCAATGCTGAAGCAAAACTGAAATCCTTGCTATGACTTCTCCGGATGAACCGCCTGTCAACCCAGAGGAATCAGCGGTAACCGACGTCCCGATGTCGCTGTTAAGCGAACTCAATGAAATTTTGCGGCGAGATATTGAGCCTCGGCCCAAAATTATTGATGAGTCTCGTGATTTGAGCGCAGAGATAATTCCGCCCCCAACAGCAGATGATTTGGTTGATGATGAATCTTCAATAATCGTGATTGATGACACCAGACACGAAACAGCTCCGGTGGCTGAGTCTGAAGAGCAGGGTCGTATTTCAATTGTCGACAAAGACGAACCAGATGCCCGATTTGAAGCACGAATAAGAGGTCAAAAGAGACGAGAGCGAATAAAAAAACAGCGGTGGATAGTGGCAGCAGGCTCAGGAGTAGGCATCGCTTTTGTCGTAATTATTATTTTGGCATCTCCAATTTTGAAGATTCAAAATGTGGAATTTGAGGGGAAGATTTACACGTCCGACAGCAAAGCAGATCAAGTCACCAAGATCTTGCGCAGTCAGACAATCTTTTCTGTTGAGTCCGGCAAGGTTCGGCAGATATTGAGTCAAGATCCGTGGGTAGATGATGTACGCGTTACAACACACTTCCCGCGGCGGGTGGTGGTTGAGATTTCTGAACGTCAACCTGTGGTGTGGTTTTTAGGTGTGGACAACAGAGCACGAATTATTGATGCCAGTGGACATGTGATTTCGGTTACGGTCGGTCGTCCGACAAAGTACCTACAAGTAACGGGAGTGGGTCCATCATTATTGGCTGGTGCAGTAGCCGATGATGTTTATCGCGCCACAGCCCAGTTATATGTAGCCCTGCCAGATGAGATTCGCTCCAAAGCCCAAGAACTCGGAGTGTCTGTCTCGGGAGAAATTTCACTGACCCTAAAGTCGGGAACGCTCGTTCGATTTGGTCCACCGACGAATCTTCAGAACAAGTTGGTTGCCGTTGTGGTCCTCTTGCGTCGCCAAGATCCAGCCGCACTCGCAGTAATTGATGTTTCTACTGGGGAGCCGACGGTCCAGCCTAGGTAGCGGTTTCAAGGGCAGTTGAGTCTCGGAAATACAGCCAAAGTGCTCAAGTACACCAACCGTGCCTTCTAATGTGGAACTATAGTTAGACCACGGTCATTGTGACCGTCACTCTCGGAGGTAGGCGCCAATGGCCGGAGCACCACAAAATTATCTAGCAGTAATTAAAGTCATCGGAGTCGGTGGTGGCGGAGTAAACGCCATCAATAGGATGATTGATGCTGGCCTAAGGGGAGTGGAGTTCGTCGCAATCAACACCGATGCACAGGCGTTGCTGATGAGTGATGCGGACGTCAAACTAGACATTGGAAGGGAACTAACGCGCGGGCTCGGGGCCGGTTCGGATCCAGAAATTGGTCGAGCTGCCGCTGACTCCCATCGTGATGAGATTGAAGAGCTGCTAACAGGTTCGGACATGGTTTTCATTACTGCAGGTGAAGGTGGTGGAACCGGAACAGGCGCGGCCCCCGTTATAGCAGAGGTCGCCAAAGGAGTCGGCGCGCTCACGATCGGAGTTGTGACGCGGCCTTTTGCATTTGAGGGGAAACGTCGAGCAGTTCAAGCAGAAAATGGAATTCAAAAACTTAAAGAAAAAGTAGACACCTTGATTGTTATTCCAAATGATCGTCTTTTGATGGTGGCAAATGACAAAACTAGTTTGATCAACGCATTCAAAATGGCAGATGAAATTCTGTTGCAGGGTGTGGCAGGAATCACGAGCCTGATCACCACGCCTGGTCTGATTAACACAGACTTTGCTGACGTTAAAAACATTCTGACTAGCGCTGGTTCGGCGTTGATGGGAATCGGCATTGCAAGTGGTGATAACCGCGCTGTGGTGGCTGCCAAGACCGCCATTTCCAGTCCGATGCTTGAAGCAGCCATTGATGGCGCGCGGGGGATCTTGCTTAATATTACTGGTCCGTCAAGTATGGGCTTGTTTGAGGTCAATGCGGCAGCAGAAGTTGTGCACGGAGTCGCGCACCAAGATGCCAACATCATCTTTGGAACGGTCATCGATGATGAACTTGGTGATGAGATCAAGATTACGGTTATCGCCGCAGGCTTTGAAAGATGGGACCCCGCATCGTCGAGCAGCATCGGGACGAGGGCAGGAAGGTCGACCGAGCCACGTCCAGGAGCGGTGCGGGACTTGTTTGGTGATAATCAATCCGATCCGCTAGGTGACGATGATGACGATTTTGATGTTCCGTCGTTTCTGAAGTAGCAGGGCACATCTATGCCGTCGACTCCCGTCGACTTTCTAAAAGTATCCGACAACGTCTCCAAAATTCGCCACCGAATTCTGTCGGCCGGCAGCGGCAAGGTTCAATTGATAGCCGTGACAAAAGGGTTCGGTATTGATGCGATTGCAGCGGCATCGTTGGCAAAATGCGATGGTATTGGCGAAAATTACGCTCAAGAACTTTTGCAGAAATACGAGAAAGACGGAACTTTCAAGGGGCAAAAAGTAGAGCGTTTACCCGTTCATTTTGTGGGCCAACTGCAGTCCAATAAAGTCACGGGTGTATTAGATGTAGTGAATTTTTGGCAGACAATTGATCGAATATCTCTCATCAAGGAATTGTCCAAAACCATGTCGGCACAGGCCCGTCAAGTCTTTGTGCAGGTCAATTCAACTGGTGAGCCAACCAAGGGAGGGTGTGCGCTAAACAGCGTCGAGGGTTTATGTGAATCAGCCCAAAAGGCAGGTCTAGAGGTGGTTGGACTAATGACCATTGGTCCTACGAATGGCACAGTAACGGAGTGCCAAAAGGCCTTTACGCAAGTTCGGAGACTGGCCGACAAACTGGGTCTGGCAGAATGTTCGATGGGCATGTCAGACGATTATGAGTGTGCGATTGGATGTGGGTCAACAATGGTTCGGATCGGCAGTGGCATCTTTGGAGCGCGTCCCACACTGGGGCCAACTGTTGGGATAGCCTAAAGCCATGTCAATGTGGCGCAGAGCGATGGATTACCTGGGTCTTAGTAGTGAAGACTCTTTTGATGACTACGACATGTCCGCTGAATATGATCGCCCCGCTCGCGGGCGCGACTCAAGTGCGCCGACGCAACGTCCCCGAGGAACAATCTCTTTAGAGCATGAAGACGGCGTATCGCAACCAATGTCAAGAAGTCGCGTAGACGACACGGGAAGTGCTCGTCGAGATGATTCTGGTGTGCAAGTTCGGCCAACAGGCGGGGCACGATCAAACGTGCGAACAATTGGTCTTGCAGCGGGAGAACCAATGACCGTGCGTCCTTTGCAGTTCAATCAAGCCCAAGAAATAGCTGATCATTTCAAAGCCGGTACTCCTGTCATCATTAACTTGGAAGATGCCGATGACATTGTGTCGAGACGCATTATTGATTTTGCTAGTGGTCTATGTTATGCAATGAGTGGCTCAATGGAAAAAGTAGCACGTGGTGTTTATCTGCTCAAACCTCCCGCAGCAGCAGCCAATAGTCGATCCTGAGTCGCAATGAGCCTTGTTTGTACTCTTGGTAATCTCTACGTGTTCGCCATTATTGCTCGAACTGTTTTGTCATGGTTTCCAATTAATCCGAGCAGTCCTGTTTCGCAAGTTGCAAGAGTTGTTTTTAGCATTACTGAACCCGTTCTTGGCCCAGTGCGAAGAGCGATGCCGAAAATGGGTCAATTTGACTTCTCGCCACTCGTCGTCTTGATCGGATTGCAGGTCTTCATGGGTGCTGTTTTGGGGTGCTGAGGTAGTTCGCCTCTACGCTTACAGGTGTGTCATACCCCTCAGTCGATCCACAGCCACGGTTTTCGGTAATCGAAGAGGATGTGCTGAAGTCCTGGGAAATTAATAGTACCTTTGAACGCTCAGTTGAATTGCGGGCTTCGGGAGAAAAAGGGTCAAATGAGTTTGTCTTTTATGACGGTCCACCATTTGCTAACGGTCTCCCACATTACGGACATTTGCTGACTGGTTACGTCAAGGATGCGATTCCGCGCTACCAAACCATGCGTGGGCGCCGAGTGGAGCGCCGTTTTGGCTGGGATTGCCACGGACTGCCCGCAGAAGTTGAAGCAGAAAAAGAATTAGGCATCGCGGGACATCCTGCGATAGCAACCTTTGGAGTTGACCGATTTAATGATGCATGTCGCACAAGTGTGTTGCGATACACAGATGAGTGGCAACGATATGTAACTCGCCAAGCGCGTTGGGTGGACTTTGCCAACGGATACAAGACGCTTGACTTAACTTATATGGAAAGCGTGATGTGGGCTTTTCGGACGCTGTGGGACAAAGGCCTTGTCTATGAAGGGTTTCGCGTATTGGCGTATTGCTGGCGCTGTGAAACGCCGTTATCAAATACTGAAACTCGAATGGATGATGTTTACCGCACGCGCCAAGACCCGGCGTTGACTGTTGGTTTTTTGCTTGAAACAGGGGAGCGTTTGCTGGCTTGGACCACTACTCCTTGGACACTGCCCGCAAATTTGGCATTGGCAGTGAGTCCAGAAATTGAATACGCGATTCTGCAGAATGCCACGGGTCAACGATTTATCATCGCAGACGAGCGGCGCAGTGCTTATGAAAAAGAATTGGCAGAAATGTCTGTGGTTGGCTCGGTGACTGGTGCAGATCTTGTTGGTCGCTCATATACACCAATGTTTAATTTTTTTTCTGAAACCCCCAATGCATTCCGGGTGCTTGCCGCCGACTTTGTAACGACCCAAGAGGGTACTGGCGTGGTTCATTTGGCGCCTGGATTTGGTGAAGATGACCAAATTGCTTGTCTGGCGGCCGATATCCCGACGCTGTGTCCGATGGATGAACACGGTTGCTACACGGCAGATGTTGTTCCGTGGACAGGCGTCCATGTCTTTGACGCAAATCCTGATGTCATTCGCAGTTTGAAAGAGCGTGGAGTCGTATTGCGCCATGAAACTTACGATCACCCGTATCCCCATTGTTGGCGTTGTGCCGAGCCACTTGTATATCGCGCAGTGTCATCATGGTTCGTGCAAGTGACGGCGATCAAAGAACGAATGGTTGAACTGAATCAAGACATCAGGTGGGCGCCAGAGCACCTAAAGGATGGGAGTTTTGGCAAGTGGATTGGCAACGCTCGGGATTGGGCAATCAGTCGAAATCGTTTTTGGGGTTCACCAATTCCGGTTTGGAAAAGTGATGATCCCAATTATCCGCGAGTTGATGCGTACGGAAGTCTGGCCGATCTTTCAAGGGACTTTGGCGTTGAGGTAACAGATCTACATCGGCCGGCAATTGATGAACTCGTGCGTCCCAATCCGAATGATCCGACTGGTAAATCAATGATGCGGCGTGTCCCTGAAGTCCTGGATTGCTGGTTTGAGAGTGGCTCAATGCCTTTTGCTCAGGTTCATTATCCGTTTGAAAATCGGGAATGGTTTGAGGACCACTATCCGGGTGACTTCATTGTTGAATACATCGGACAAACGCGTGGATGGTTCTATACGTTGCATGTTTTGGCGACGGCCCTTTTTGATCGGCCTGCATTTTCGACCTGCGTGAGCCACGGAATTGTATTGGGTGACGATGGTGTAAAAATGTCCAAGAGTCTGCAGAACTATCCAGATCCGATGAAAGTCTTTGATACCTACGGCGCTGATGCGATGCGTTGGTATCTGCTCTCGTCTGCGATTTTACGTGGAACAGATTTCTCCGTTACTGAACAGGGAATTCGTGACACCGTGCGACAAGTTCTCTTGCCACTTTGGAATTCTTGGTATTTCTTGTCTCTATATGCCAATGCTGAAAATAAAATTGGAGCGGTTACGACCGAAGCGAGCAACCTATTAGATCGTTACATTTTGGCCAAGTTGCAGCGGACTACGGTTGAGGTGACTTTGTCAATGGACAAATATGATTTATTTGGCGCATGTCAACAGGTGCGAACATTTCTCGATGTCTTGACAAATTGGTATATTCGGCGTAGTCGTGATCGTTTTTGGTCAGGTGAGCAAGACGCTATCAATACACTTCACACCGTTCTTGAAGTTGTAGTTCGGCTTGCCGCTCCCTTGCTGCCATTAATAACCGACAATATTCACTCAGGGCTTGTTGCCAACGCCGACAGCGTGCATTTGCGGGACTGGCCTCAGGCAGACTCATTGCCCGTTGACGATGAGCTTGTAGATGCGATGGATCTTGTTCGCGACGTTTGCTCGGCGACCCTTTCAATAAGAAAGTCCAATGGGCGTCGAGTGCGATTGCCTCTCAATTCCCTGACCGTGGCCGTTGCCAATGCAGACGCGCTTGCACCTTATGGGTCAATCATTGCTGATGAAGTCAATGTGAAATCAGTACTTTTCAGATCTGATGTTGATCAGGTGGCAAGTTACGAACTGCAAGTGGTGCCCGCTGCATTAGGTCCACGTCTGGGTAAAAAGACACAGCAGGTAATCGGAGCCGTCAAGCGAGGGGAATGGTCGCATACAGAAGGTGGTATTTCAGTTGCCCAAGAGATACTGACAGACGGTGAGTATGTTTTGAGGCTGGTGACCCAAGGAAACACGCCGAGTGCAACACTGTCCAATGGTTCTGGAATCGTGTTGCTAGATATAAATGTCACTGCAGAACTTGAAGCCGAGGGTCTTGCGCGCGACATCATTAGGGCGGTGCAACAGGTGCGGCGTGACCAAAAACTGGATGTATCTGACCGAATTAATCTTTCTGTGTCTGCAGAGGCGGATGTGGTTGCTCAACTCGGCCCATTTATCGACTTTGTGAAGCAGGAAACTTTGGCAACAGAACTCCTGTGGGATCAGCAAGCACCAAGAGAGGTCTCGATTGAGGGTCACATGATTGGGGTATTCGTGGAGATTGCACGCTGATTTGGGTCGAAAAGCCTCTAACCTCTTGCCACCGCACGTGCGCCTGTATTTGAGATAAAAAGAGGAAGATCTAATGAGCAAAAAAGTGACCAAGAAGGCGCCAGCAAAGAAGGCGCCAGTCAAAAAGGTGACCAAGAAAGCGCCAGTCAAAAAGGTGACCAAGAAGGCGCCAGTCAAGAAGGCGCCAGTCAAAAAAGTTGTCGTGCCAAAAGTTGTCGTTAAAAAACTTCCGCCACCTCCAAAACGCTTTGTCATTGTTAAAGGTCCTTCTCAAGATGGTGTTTGCTCGACAAAAGAATACGATCTGAAATTTCTTTTTGCCCAACGTGAAGAACTAAAGAATATGCGTGCCCAGTTAGTGCGTCAGAGCGCGCGTCTAGAAATTGAAGCCAATGCAATTATTGAACATGGTGAAATGGGAGATGTGAAATTTGATGACGAAGGCGGAGAAGGTGACACGATGGTGGTAGAGCGCGAGCGTGACTTGACATTGTCGGCACAAGCTCTGCAGACCGTGATTGAAATTGATGAGGCATTGGCTCGGATGAAAAAAGGTGAATACGGATATTCAGCAGTTTCTGGCTTGCCGATCCCTAAGGACCGGCTGCGTGCTCTGCCGTGGGCCACTGAACTCGTAACCGAACGAGCAGGCGGACTTGGACGCAAGTAACGAGACATCCGATCTGGACAAGGCCACAGGAGCCAATTCTCATAAAAAACCAAGGACTCCTTTTTTCCTGCTTGTCTCCGCGTTCATTGTCATCGTTGATCAACTTACAAAGTATTGGGCCGCATCCTCATTGAACGATGGACATGTTGTGCATGTCATTTGGACTCTCCAATTTTCTCTTGCGTTTAACAGTGGAATGGCATTTTCTCAAGGAACAAACTTGGGACCAGCCATTGGAGTTCTTGCGATGGGAGCAACTGTGGGATTGCTAGTTGTTCTT